>CAZMBB010000017.1:0-53393 GCA_964564575.1 uncultured Dehalococcoidales bacterium | reverse complement strand
GGTCCGGGGGTCTGCACACGTCTGCGCAGCACTGTGTTCGATCCGTCGATCTGATTACTATATTAATACGGATGTTCGCGATGTCAAGCGCGGATTAGCGAAATTTTCAGAATCGTTTTTCTCAGGTCTGTACAAGATCAGAAATCCCAGATGCAACAGTCATAAGTCGCGTTGGGTGTCAGTTGGGTTACCATCAGATGACGATTTGACAAGGCAGGCTGATGCAGGAACCGGACCAAGAGACTGTTAAGCGATTGATCATTTTGGCGATCGATGATGCTTGGCGCGGGTTTCGGGCTTCGTTCAACGAGTTACGGAGTGAGGATGCGGTTGTTCCCGGGGCCTGCGGGGAGTGGTCGGTTTATCAGGTGCTATGGCATGTGAGCGCTTGGGAGGAGCTGTTGATGGATGCGCTGGAGACGCTGGATGACGGGTATGACTATCCGGAGCCGGATGTGGATGCGTTCAACAATGAGGTCGTGGCGGAGATGGGGGATGCTTCGCCGCGGGAGGTCATCGAGCGGTTAGAGGCGACGCATCGTCGGTTGCGGGATGTGCTTGCGGCTACTCCGGCGAGTCATTTTCTGCAGGAGCATCCGAGACGGCATCTTATTGATGAGTGGTCGATGCTGCACTACGAGGAGCATGGGGGGCAGATTGGGGGGTGGAGGGCTTCGCTCAAAGAAACCGCCTAGACAGGTGCCCACTTTCTGAGGCTGGTTATTTCGCGGGGTGGGTTTAGGTTGGAGCCGGTGTTTGTGTATGAGACTTCGGCGATGTAGACGGCTCCGGTGGAGTCGGTTGCGATGCCGTGGGAGGCTATGAATTGGTCGTGGCCTTCGCCGGCGATGCCTGCGCCGAAGGAGTCGACTTCGTTTAGGTCGGTGTCGAGGATTACGACGCGTTGCCCGAGGTTGGGGACGCCCGCTTGGACGGCTGGTGCTCCGGCTTCGGCGATGTAGATGCGGTCGTCGTCGCCTCGGCCGGTGGACGATGCGATCGGGCGGTGCATGTGTTTCTGGCCGAGGTATTCGCCGTCGAGGGAGAAGATCTGGATGCGGAAGTTTTCGCGGTCTGCGACGACGATTTTGTCTCCACCGAGGAGGCAAATGTTGTGGGGGAGGCTGAATTGGCCGTCGAGGGCGCCGGGTTGGCCCCATGAGGTGATGTGGTTTCCGTCGGCGTCGAACTTGTGGACGCGTGAGTTGCCGTATCCGTCGGAGATGAAGATGTTGCCGGTGGGTTCGTGGACGACGATGTCGGTTGGTCGGTTGAAGGGGGCGCCCTCCTGCCAAGGTGCGGGTTTTCCGCGCTCGCCGAGTCGGAAGATCAGTTCGCCGGATGGGGTGCGCTTGTCGACGAAGTGGCCTTCGTCGTCGGCCATGAAAAGGTTGTCGTCTTTGTCGATGAAGATGCCGTGGGGCCGGTCGAATTCGCCTTCGCCCCAGGTTTCGATGAAGTTGCCGTCGGCATCGAAGATGATGAGGGGCCAGTTGCCGCGGTTGAAGATGTAGACCCGGTCTTGGGAGTCGACGGCTACCGATGTTGCCTCTTTGAAGGACATCGGATGTGGGAGTTTGGCCCAGTATGGGACGGGGGTGTATGGCATGGGGTGGACCTTAGTTAATTTGGATCTGGTCGATGGTCATTGACTCAGTTTCGGCGCGCCAACATATCGGCAACTTTTTTGAGCAGTCCCGGTCGATGGTCTCGTTTCGTTGGTTTTGCACGGGCAGTCGACTCTGGCTTGGAAGAAGCGTTTAAATCGCTAGTCTCCCCGGTCAGGAGATTGATCGCCCTTGCGTTGCGTATCCGTATCGGTTTTTCGGGTTTGAGTGCTTTAGCCATTAGGATTCTCACGATCGCGTTCTGGAACACAACTGCAGCCTATAGATTGGGCGATTTGCTCTAGAGGCATCGTCTGGTACTGAAAGAGTCTACACTCGGCACTCATTTCTCGAACCAATAGATAAAAGGCCTCGACGTTGTCTTCGTTCGCCAGTGTGGTGTCGTACCACTCCTCCCATGCGCGCATCACGGAACGTTCCGTAAAAACGGCTCGGACCTCATTGATAGCTACGATGCCTCTTTCACTGAATGAATGGGCATCGGAAAAGATGCGGCAATCGTACAGAATGCCGTGCACGCTTCCGACCACACGCCGGAAAACTTCACGCTTCACGCGGAGATTTTCTAATTTGTGCTGCAACCACACAGCACCGAAGCCGACCGCAACCAGCGTCGTGGCTGATACTCCGATTCCGGTTGCCGCTAACCAATCTGATGTGTTCATTAAGCCATTCATCCTGCAAATTTTCTATCAACTGCGGGTGTACAGACGCAGTCTTGCGAAGCATGATACTACGCTTGTTGCGTAGCTCCAGGATGAATGGCAGACAGTTATTGTCCGTTGACGGGTTGCCACTTGCGGAGGCTTACGATTTCGCCTAGTGGCGGAGTGTCCATTCCAGAGTTTTCGGGGCTGGAGTAGTAGTTGGTGTACGCGACTTCTGCTACGTAGACGTTGCCTTGAGAGTCGGTTGAGATGCCGTGGGGTGCGGTGAATTGGTCTACGCCCATGCCGGGTTGCGGGTTGCCGAGGCGTTCGATGAGTTGCCCGTCTTCGGTGAGGATGGAGACACGTGCCCCGAGGTCGGGGACGCCGCGTTGGACGGCGGGTTGGATCATGTCGCCGATGTAGATCTTGTCGTCGCCGTTTTTGCCTTGGGTGACGGACATCGGGTGGTGGATGTGCCACTGGTCGACGTACTCGCCGTCGAGGGTGAAGATCTGTACGCGGAAGTTCTCGCGGTCGGCGACGATGACTTTGTCTTCACCGAGCATGGAGATGTTGTGAGGGAGGCTGAATTGGCCATCGTATGTGCCGGGTTCGCCCCATGAAAGCATGTGATTGCCGTCGGGGTCGAAGCGGTGGACGCGGGAGTTTCCGTATCCGTCGGAGACGAAGAGTTCGCCGGTTTCGGGGTGGATGGCTATGTCTGTTGGGCGGTTGAAGTAACCTCCGCCCTGCCACTCGCATGGCTCTCCTTGGACGCCGATGGTGAACTGTTCGACGCCTTCTTGGTCGAACTTTCGGACGTAGTGCCCGTCGTCGTCGACCACGTAGATGTTGTCGTCGCCGTCGATTTCGATGCCGTGTGGACGGGTGACGGTGCCGTGGAGCATCGTTCGTAGGAGGTCGCCTTCCGGGCTGAAGACGCAGACGGGGTCGGTTCCGCGGTTGAAGACGTAAACGTTGTCTTGGGAATCGACAGCGACCGAGGTTGCATCGCCGTAGAAAGAGACGCCCATGGGAAGGTTCGGCCAGCGAGGGACGGGTTCCCATTTGAGACCGTCGGGGTTGGAGATTGATGTTGAGGATGGCATGTGGTGTCTGGGGCTCCTTGGGCGCGTTGGTTTGCGGAATGATGGTTAGGATACGTCAGCGAATCGATTCAACCAAAGTTTCGAGGTTCACGCATTGCTGCGGAAAGCGGTACGTAAGGATTGATCGAACGTCATGACGTCGCTCACATGTCGCCGTCTGCATGAAGCCAAGTGACATAGGTCGCGTGCGCTCAGAGTCGGGTGTTTGTCACGAAGTTCCCAGGCCAACATCACGTCACTCATCTCTAGCGACCATACTTCGATCTCCAACTCGGCGACGAGGGATAGCGCGTCCCCAAATGAATCGATCCTTTGGACCGGCCAATACGCGTGGAACAACTCTTGGATAACCTCAACTGACGTGACCAACGGTATGTCGAATGCAGCGGCATTGTCGAAAAATCCTCTTGATTCAACTTTGAGCCTGTGCTCGCTGCCGACCGCGTACATGAAAACGTTCGTATCGACGAAGATCACGTGTTAGAAAACCCTTTGGCACGCGACTCATTAATCACCTTCAAGTGTTCTTCCCAATCTGGTTCATGCTCAGGGCCCGGGCGCGAATCGCATAACTCCCAGAATTCGTGCAATTGATCAACCGACATCCGTCTGACAGAGTTATTTCGCTTCTCGAGACGGTCATGCGCCGCTGCCCGAATCCACGCGCTTAAAGACATACCTTCGCGTCTCGCCTGATTGACATAGCGATCCTTGTCTGCGTCAGGGATTACTAGTTGAACTCTTGCCATGATTTGCCCTCATGGTTGTTTTGTATGTGTAAGATTATTACACAACATCATGCTTGGGACTTTTCGTGCGTTGACTCGGTTGTCAGGAGCGAGCGGACTCGAGCCATGCGGACCATTGTTCTGGCAGCCATTGGACCATGTTGATGCCGGATTCGACGTCTTCGGTCAGGAGTTTGCCGGCGGCGTGGGTTGCTTCTCGGACGCTGTCTTCGGCGGCTTGGACTTCTGGATGGTTGGGGTAGCCGGGGTAGCCCATGGATTGTGCGAGGTCGTTGGATCCGAATGCGATGAGGTCGATGCCGTCGACTTGGAGGATTTCGTCGATGGTGTTTACGGCGTTGGCGGTTTCGATCTGGGCGGCTACGGTGACTTGTTCGTTGAAGCTTGCCATGTAGTCAGGGGATTCGTGGCCTGCCATTCCGTATTCTCGGCCTCTGGAGGTTCCGAAGCTGCGCTCGCCTTCGGGTCCGAAGCGTGAGGCTTTTGCGATGCGGGCGGCTTGTTCGGCGTTGTCGACGTGGGGGCATAGGATGCCCATCAGTCCACGGTCGAAGGCTCGGAGGATGGTGTCGGTCTCGGTGTTGGGGATGCGTGCGGTGCAGGTCATACCGTGGATTTCGCCGGCGCGGCACATGTCCTCGACATCGTTCCAGTCGAATACGCCGTGTTCCATGTCTAGGTGTAGGACGTCGAAGCCGGCGTAACCGGCCATTTCGGCTAGGGATGGTGATGGGAAGGTGAAGGTAATGCCGTAAACTTTGGATTTGTTCTCAATGGCCGCTCTGATCTTGCTGGTTCGCATCATGTCTCCCGATAGTGTTATCGATGGTTGTCGTCGTGAAGTTTATCTGTTGAATGGGTGGAGTTTGGCGAGGATTGCAGGGACCGGGTAGTCGGCTAGGTAGATGAATCCGTTCCGCTCTGTTGTTCGCCTTTATCGCGGCTATGTTGCGGCGCTGTTGGTTTTTCTTTCGACAGGGTTGGCGATTGGGATGACGCAGTATTCGTTTGGCGAGTTTGCGGGGCCTTTGCAGGAACGGTACGGGTGGAATCAGACGGAGTTGAATCTTTCGTTGACGTTTGCGTTTATCTCGGGGATATTGGCTCCGGTGATTGGGTATTGGACGGATCGGTTCGGGGTTCGTCCGGTGATGTTCGTTTCGTTGGTGTTGATTGCGGTTGGGTTTGCGTTGCGGCCCTTGATTACTGAGTTGTGGCATTGGTATACGTTGTCGGCGTTGGTGTATGCGGGTTTTCCTGGTGCTACGGTGTTGCCGGCTGGGAAGATCGTGGGGTTGTGGTTTCCGGACTCGATGGGTCGGATGACGGGGATTGTGGTTTCGGGGAATAACTTTGGGGGGATGACGATGCCTCCTTTGGCAGCGACGATCATTGCTCTGGTGAGTTGGGAATGGGCATATATGACTTTTGCGATCGTGATGGTGGGATTGGCGGCTGCGGTGATGTTTTTTCTGAAGGAGAGGCCGCGGGAAGTTGAGGTAGAGATGAGGCGGACGCGTAGGCCGAGGCCGTTAGACGGTGGGAGTGCTGCTCGTGCTGGGATGTCGATTAAGGCTGCTATTCGTACTTGGGCTTTTTGGCTGACGCTGCTTGGGCTGGTGGCGGCGACGTTTACGTATCAGGGGGTTTTGACTCAGTTGCGGCAGCATTTTGGGGAGAATGGGTTTGCGCCTGCTGCTGCGACATCGGCGGTGACGTTTATCGCGACGATGGGGATCGCGTCGAAGATTGCGTTTGGCCGGGCTAGCGAGCGGTTCAGTGCGAGGCGGATGACGGTTTTGAGTATCGGTTTTCAGGCGGTTGGCGTGGCGATGATGATCTTGCCGTTTGGTGGTGTGCCGTTGATCGTAGCTGGGATCTTTGTGTATAGCTTGGGATTCGGTGGGCTTGGGGCTTTGATCGTGTTGGTTGTTCAGCAGACGTTCGGGTTACGGGAGTATGCGAGTTTGATGGGGTTGTATCAGTTCGCGCAGATTGTGTCGATTGCAGGCGGGCCGGTGTTGGCGGGGCGAGTGCATGATGAGACGGGTGAATTTGATTTGGCGTTCGCAGTGATTGTGGGGATATTTGTGTTGGGGATGGTGACGTTGTGGTTGTCTCGGCAGCCGAAGTGGGATGCGGATTGATATCATTACAGCATTACATCATTGTGGCATCGAAAAGGAAGAAGCTATGGTTCGCACTCAGATTCAATTGGATGAAGCGATTTACCAGCGGGTCAAAAACCGAGCCCACTCGGAGAACAGGTCAATGTCGGCATTGATCCGTGAAGCTGTATCCGAATACATGAATGCGCCCGACAAAGCGAATCGGAAGCTGACGATAGACGATTTCACCTTTATCGGATCAGGCAGTGCTGAGCATCCCCCAGGCAGGCCACTTTCCGTCTATCACGACGAAGCATGGGAAGAGGACTGGCGAGATTGATTTTCGTTGACACTTCTGCAAATATAGCGCTCGCAAATCCAAAAGACGATTACCACGACGCGTCGAGAAGGGCAATTGGGGCGCTGCTCGACGATGGCGAAGAGCTTTTCACCCACAATTACGTGATTTTGGAGACGGTCGCCCTGCTTCAAAGGCGGATTGGATTAACCGCTGCTATGGCATTCCAACTCGATGCTCAGAGCAATTTGCGGATCCATTGGGTCAATGAAGCCGATCATCATCGCGCCGTTGCGCGATGGTTAGAGTGCGATACTCGACGCCTAAATCTCGTCGATTGCATGAGTTTCGTCGTCATGGAGATGTTCGGATGCGATACCGCATTCGCTTACGACTCTGACTTCGAAACCGAGGGTTTCGATCTAGTCGGTTGACCCGAACCGTCATCCACTGTCGTTGATGACTGCTTCGTAGAGCTCGGATTGCCGTTGGATTGCGGTTTGGTAGGTGGTTTGGTGATGGTCTCGCGGATGGTAGATTTTGGCGATTTGAGGCATTACGTCGTTTAGGTTTGTCCATGTTCCTAGGGCGTTTAGGGCTAGGATTGCGGCGCCTCGGCTTGTTGCTTGTTCTTCGGTGGGGACGTGGATTTCGGCTTGTAGGACGTCGGCCATTGTTTGGAGCCACCATGGGGAGTTTGTTATTGCTCCGCCGCCGGCGATAAAGATGTGGTCGGTGTCCATTTCGGGTTTGAGGAGGTCGGCGACTAGGGAGAATCGGTAGGCTACGGATTCCATTAGGGCCTGGAGGATGTCTAGGCCGGAGGTTGAGACGTGGATACCTTGGACTACGCCGGTGGCGTTGGTGGACCAGCCTGTGGCGCGTTCTCCGGCTATGAATGGGAGGATGGTGAGGTTGTGGGCGTCTGGGCTTGTGTCGGATAGGGCTTCGTTGAGTTGGTCTAGAGGTAGGAGATTGAGGGTGTTGAGAGCCCATTCGACTACGTTGCCGCCTTCGCTGAATGCTCCGCCTAGGAGGGTGCGGTCGCGTCGGAGGATGTATCCCCATAGGCCTTTGGGAACGGTAGGAGGGGCTTCGTCGTCGGGGTGGTCTACTACTAGGCGCATTGCGGCGGTGGTGCCTACGGTAAGGGCAACGTTTCGGCGGTCGGTGCATCCGGAGCCGATGTTTACTGCTGCACCATCGCCGACTGCGAGGAAGAATGGGACTTCGGCGAGTTGGGGCCAGCGGAGGGTGTAGACGGGGCAAAGTCCTGTTTGTGCTTCGCTGTAGGGGGCGAGGCGTGGGAGGTTGGATGGTTGGAGGTTGATGGCTTCGAGGAGGTCGGGGTCCCAGGTCAGGGTGTGGCGGTTTAGGAGTCCGCTCCATGCGGAGACGCTGTATGAGGCAGGGATGTTGGTGGAGCCGAACCACCGGGTGAAGAGGAAGGTAGAGATGTCGGTCCATTTGGCGATGCGGTCTGTGGTTTCGGGGTCGGTGCGTCGGAGCCATAGGACACGTCCGGGGACGTAGGAGGTGTGCTGCATGACGCCGGTTCGTTGGTAGGCGGCGTCTATGTTGATGGTGGTTTGGAGGTTGTCGACGTCTTGGGCTGATCGGGTGTCGGCGTAGGTGTAGACGGGAGTGACTGGATTGTGTCGGTCGTCTACGCCTAGGATGGTGCTTGCCATTGCGTCGAAGGCGACGGCGGCGATGTGGTTGGCGTCGTCGCCTGCGAGTTCGAGGGCTTGGTCGATGGCGGCTTCGGTGGCGTGTTGGATTGTTTCGGCGTCTTCCTCGTGGGTGCCGTCGGCGGCGGTGCGCTGTTGATGGGGGATGGACGCTTGAGTGTGTTGGAGGGCTCGTGCTTCGGCGTCGTAAAGACCTGCCTTGACGGCGGAGCTGCCGATGTCTACGGCCAAGATGTAGGGTTTGGGCGGCACGACGTCGGTGCGTCAGTTGGATGGGAAGGCGTAGGTTTCGAGTGCGTCCTCGTCGACTTCGACGCCTAGGCCTGGCTTGTCGGTGACTTCGTAGTAGCCGTTGACGGGTTCGTAGGGCTGTTTGAGGATGCGGCTCTTTACGGCGTTTGCGTGATGGGAGTGTTCCATGATCATGAAGTTGGGGCATGATGCGGAGAACTCGACGGTTGATGCGACGGAGAGGATTCCGCCACCGCCGACGTGGGGAGCGACGGGGATGTTGTAGGTGTCGGCGAGGGTTGCGATGCGGTGCCCTTCGGTGATGCCGGTGCGTCCGATGTCGTGCATGAGGATGTCGTATGCTCGGCGCTCGAATTGTTCGCGCATTTCGTATCGGGTGCGTGTCCACTCCCCTATTGCGACGGCCATGTCTAGGGCTCGGGTGATTTCGGCTTGGCCGGGGATGTCGTCGGGGACGGTCGGGGATTCGAGCCAGGTGAAGTTGAGTTTTTCGAGTTCGCGTCCGAGGAGGATGGAGTTGGCGACGGTCTGTCGCATGTGGGTGTCGACCATGAGCATGATGTCGGGGCCGACGCGTTTTCGGACTGCTCGGGCGATCTCGGCGACGCCTTCGACGTCTAGCAGGAGGTGGAGTTTGAAGGCTTTGTATCCGTATTGGAGGTGTTCTTCGGCGGTGTCGGATACTTTTTCTGGGTCGGTGCCGCCCATTCCGGCGTAGAGGAGGATTTTGTCGCGGTAACGGCCACCGGCGATTTTGTGGGCTGGTTTGCCGATGGCTTTGCCGACGATGTCGTAGAGGGCGATGTCGGTTCCGCCGATGGCGTCGATGTAGAAGCCGGTGGGGTGTCCGCGTTCTCGCATTGCGCCGTAGTTGCGGGTCCAGATGGCTTCGATGTCGAAGGGGTCGCGGCCCATGATGAGGGGTCGGACGAGTTCGTTGACGATTGTCTTGGTGGTGTTTGGGGAGACTGGTGATTGGGCTTCGCCCCAACCGACGATGCCGGTGTCGGTCTCGATGCGGATGACGGTTGTTTCGTGGTGGTGTGAGTAGATGGATGTGAAAGCGGAGCGGTCTACATAGTAGTCACCGAACTCTATGGTTGGGGGGCGTGTAGAGCCTTCGGATTTTTCGTCGTCTCGGTTTGAGATGCGGATGGGATAGGCTCGGATGTCGGTGATTTTCATGGATGGTGTTCCTGAGAACTGTGATGCGAATGATGGGGAATGATTTTAATGGTGGTTGTCTGAATTGGGATTCTTGGGATTTTGGTGAGGGATTCTGGGGATTTGGTGTTGGTTGTTGGGGGTTTTGGGTTGTGGCGGTTGGGGTGGGTAGAATCGGGGTTGGAGGGTTTTGGAGTTATGGCAACTACGACAATGTCGCCTCGAGAGCACCGACAAGTGGCTCTAGATTTCCTCGCGGCATCGGATGAGGAGTTCGAGCGTGGGGATATTCTGCAGGGCGCGGAGAAGCTTTGGGGCGCCGCGGCTCATGCGGTGATGTCGGTGGCGCAGGAGCGGGGTTGGGCGCATGATAGCCATCGATCGATGAAGAATGCGGTTATTCGGTTGTCGGAGGATTACGATGACACGCTCTCTCAGCAAGGGTTTCTAGCGGGTTTCTTGGCGGCAGAGAAGTTCCATCGGCACTTCTATCATGACTCGATGGAGGATTGGGAGCGGGATGCTGATCGTCCGCTGGTGCATGATTTTGTGCGGCGGGTGTTGGGTCTTTGAACTAGGATGTGAAGGATTGGGAGTGCGGGGCTAGGGATTGACTTGCGATAGTTGTGTTGATGGTGGAAGGATTGAAGCTATTCAAAAGACTTTTGCAATAAGGACATGACGATGGGGTTTTCTTTCCGCATTGGTAGCATTCGGCATGTTTTAACCCACTTTGCTTGCGGACACCAAACTTCAAAAACAAACCCAATTGGTATTCATAACAGCCTGGGTCGCGGGTAAACTCTTTCAACTTGTATTCATCGTCACTTTGGTCTTCGCTGTTCGATTTTTTCACCTCGACCACTAGTTCGTTGCTGCCTTTGCGTCCTCGTTTGTGAACCACAACGTCCGGTCGGACTTTCTGGTCGTCGGACACCTTCTTGGGATCATCGCCAAGCCGGTTGTACTCGCAATCCACCTTGAGACCTTCAAACTCGCGCTGTAAATGCTCGGCGAGTTTATGCGTGATGGATATCTCGTGCGCGTTGAGGCAGAGCAAGTCAATGTCTTCACGGAAGAATTCACTCAACGCGTTTCCTACCTTCGCGTGCAGCCCTGCTGTCGTGTATTTCGTCATGTCGATCCTTAATCCGCCGACCAGATGGTGAAGTCTTCGAAGCGGGTGGAGTAGCCGGTGATGCCGTCGTCAGTGAAATAGTTAGTGATGGCAGTCACGCTTCCTGCGCGGTCCAAGCCACTTAAATCCAATTTGTCGATGAATTGACCGTTGATGAATAGCCAACCTTCATTGCCCAGCGCGATGATGCGGATGTGGTTGCTACTCGAGATCGCGGTAGAAATCAGGGACGAATACTGTTGTTCTTTCAACATTTCCCCGGCGACATCGCCTAGCCGCAAATAGTGAAACCATCGCGAGTCGCTTCGCATCGCCACGGCATGGAACAAGTTGGAACCGCCTCGGATCAAGAAACCGTTGCTCCAACCTCCTTGCCACGACGCGTATGGGTTGTCGAAATCTGCTTCGATGATTCCGTCCTTGATTGAAGTCAGACTTCGATGCTCATTGATGAAACCACGACTTCGTTCGTGTTGGATCGAAGCGGAACGAGGTCCGTACACCCGCGCAAGCCTGCGGACTGTAAAGTTCTCGTAACGCGAATTGCTGGTGCCTGATTGAGCCCAAACATGTGTAGTAATCGTCCCTCCGCCTTTCCGACCGCTTAAATCCAACGTAGTTTCGTAGATCCCATTGATGAGGAGGTACCCTGTGTCGCCTTCAGCAATGAGAGTGACACGATTTCTAGCATTCGGTGCATTTCGGAACCCTGATGATTCACCGTGAACTAGCGTTTCCTGTTCATCGCTGTTCACACGTTCTAACCACCACCAAGCGCCAGCTGAGCCGGGTCGGACGCCGATACCCACGCGGTAGGATTCAAGGGTGTTGACGTCGGCTCTAAAAATCAGGCTACCGGCCCATACATCGCCGGTGATTGACCGTGGCACGTACAACGTCACATCCGCCACAAAATCCGAGATATTCGTGCTGGAGTCGATCCAATCGGCAGGGCCATCTGAATAACTGAACGTTCCACTCTGGGGGCCGAAGACATAACTCGGTGTCTGCGTTGCTATTGCGGCCGGCGTTGAAATAGGTGTTGGCGGTGATGATTGGCCGGATTTCATGGCGGTTAGGCGAGTTGAGAGAACATCGAACTTGATTGCGAAGCCGATGCCTTGGGCGGAGTATTCTTCGCCCTGTATCTCTCGTTGAACGGAGGTGTTCATGCCTACCACTTCACCTTTGAGGTTCAGCAATGGACCGCCACTGTTGCCGGGGTTTATTGCGGCGTCGGTCTGGATGTGCTCTACGCCGTCGTAGTTGCGGAAAGCCGAGACGATGCCTTTGGTGATTGTCGGGTCTTCGCCTAGATTGAGCGGGTGACCCAAGGCGATTACTTCGTCTCCCACGCGCACCGATTTTGTGAACGGAAGCGCGGTCAAGGTTCTTGACGTCGTGACTTTCAGTAGAGCGATGTCGCGGGTCGCGTCGGATGCGATGACTCTGGGTGTAACGCGCGTTCCGTTGTCGAAAACGACGGTTAGACGGGACTGACCACTAATGACGTGTTCGTTGGTGAGGATGTAGCCTTCCGGATCGACGATAAAGCCGGTCCCGCCGCCTTCGGGTCCGTCGATTCGCACCACGGCCGATCTTGCGTGTTCGACGATGTCGGCGGTGCTGAGTGAAGGGACGTCGGTTGGGGATGGTGTCGGTGTGGGCGTCGGTAGTGTGATTGGCGTGAGACTGATTACTGGGGTTGGTATGGGTGTGGGTAAAGGCGTTGGGGTTGTTGTGGGTTCAGGTGTATGTGTGGCTGTTGGGATTGGCGCTGGAGTTTCTGTCGGTATTGGTGTAGGGGTATCGGTTGGGATCGGCGTGTGAGTGGCGGTTGGAGGGGGTGTATTCGTTGCTGTTGGCGTGTGAGTCGGAATGGCGGTGAATGTGGGAGTAGGCGTGTTTGTGGGTATCGGTGTCGGCGTGTCAGTTGGGATCGGCGTGGGCGTATCGGTTGGTATTGGTGTCTGAGTTGGTGTAGGTGGCGGTATTGGAGTTGGTGTAGGTGGCGGAACGGGAGTCGGGCTTGGTGTGGATGCCAGTACCTCCATTGTTCCGGCGATTCCGGCGTGGACTGTGGCTTGGAAGTCGGGCTGAGGAGTGTCGGTTGCGGTTGGTAGTGCTTTTTCGACTGCGGCTTGAACGGTGGCTTCGATGTTGGGAGTCGGTGTAGATGGTGTTTGGGTACATGCTGCGGCTACCAGCAGTGCTACGAGAGTGATGAGGAGGTACCACGGTGGTGTGTTTGCGGTCTTGGCAGTCAGCAGGGCAAGCATCTTCGGGAACGGGTAATCGTTCATTCAATAACCATTCATGCTAGTTAAAGTGCGAAAGCGACTAATGTGGTTTTGGCACAAATCGGGAGGCATCAGGTGGGATGAGGGAGTGGTTTGGGGGTGTGGTTTTCGTTTTGGGTTGGTGGTTCCCGCCTAGGTGGGCATCCCCTGCGCACTCTGTTGTCGTACGTTTTGGGCTTGTGCGCGTCCCCTTGCGCTTTGCGAAGGGGAGGGCCCCCTTTGTCCTTCGGACATTTCCCCCACGAGTGGGGGAAACCCGGCTCCACTCCACCCTTGGGTTCCTGCTTTCGCAGGAATGACGGGGCGACGCTGGGATGATTTGGTTGGTGTTGCATACTTTGGTTATGGATTACTTGGGGCGAGCGCTTGAGTTGGCGGAGGGGGTTGTTGGGGGTTTGGCGCCTCGGCCGGCGGTTGGTGCGGTTGTTGTTGGTGAGGATGGGGTGACGGTTGTTGGTGAGGGGGCTACTAGGCCACATCCTGGTCCTCATGCTGAGGCGGTTGCTTTGGGCGTGGCTGGGGAGAGTGCGAGGGGTGGGACGATGTTTTGCACGTTGGAGCCTCATCAACATGAGGGAACTACTCCGCCTTGCAGTCGGGCGATTGTTGAGGCGGGAGTGAATAGGGTGGTTTGTCCTGTTGAGGACCCGAATCCGGTTGTTGCTGGTCGGGGTTTTGCGGAGTTGAGAGCGGCGGGAGTTGAGGTTGTTCGGGATGTTGATGATGAATCGCTACGTCGTGCTGAGGAGTTGATTGAGGGGTTTGCGAAGCATGTGCGGACGGGGTTGCCTTTTGTGACGGTGAAGTGGGCGATGTCTTTGGATGGGAAGATTGCGACTCGGAGCAGGGATTCGCAGTGGATTAGCGGGGGTGAGGCGCGGGCTCATGCGCATGGGTTGCGGTACCGGTCGGATGTGGTGATGACGGGGATCGGGACGGTGCTTACGGATGATCCGCGTTTGACGGCCCGGGATTCTGTGACTGGGGAAAGACTGGGAGGTCGTCCTGGTCTGAGAGTGGTGGTGGACAGCGGGGGGCGGATGCCTGCTGATGCGGCGCTATTGAAGGAAGAAGGAGATGTTGTCCAAGTGGTGACATCTGGAGAAGCAGGGCTTAGCGACCGTTGCGAGGTGGTGCGTTTGGGAGACGATCACAGGGAAGCCGTGGACCTCTTGGCGTTGATGCGCCATCTAGGAGAACGGGGATGTCACAACGTTTTAGTGGAGGCTGGGGAGCGGTTGAATGGTGCGTTGTTCGATCTCAAGTTGGTGGACAAGGTGGTTTCGTATATCTCACCAACTAAACTGATTGGAGGAGTGGACGCGCTTTCGCCGATAGGTGGACGCGGGCCTCGACACATGGGAAAGATAACTCGACTGAGAAACGGTAGAACCGAACAGTTAGGCGCAGACGTGGCGGTTGTCGGCTATGTCGATCATCGTCAAGAAGGGTAAGCATGTTCAGCGGCATTGTGGAAGAGATCGGAATGGTTGCGGAGCACGGGATGTATGGTGGCAAGCTGGTGATAGCGGCTGCGCGCGTGGTTTCGGGAGATGGCAAGCTGGAAGTTTCGGATTCGGTGTCGATCAGCGGTGCGTGCTTGACGGTCACGGATATCCAAGGCAGCTGGTTTTCGGTGGATGTTGCGCCAGAGACGATGCGACGGACGTGGTTCTCTGATCTGCATGTGGGGTCTCATGTCAATCTTGAACGTGCGCTCAGGTACGGCGACCGTGTCGGAGGGCATATGGTGCAGGGGCATGTAGATGGAGTGGGTCGGGTTGCAAAGGCATCGGCTGAGCGGGATACGAAGCTGATCACGGTTGAATGTGAGGAAGAGATGGGACGGTACGTGGTTGAGAAGGGATTTGTTGCGGTGGATGGGGTGAGTCTGACGAGCTTCGATTGCTCGCCGACGAGTTTCACGTTCACGCTGATCCCATACACGGCGGTCCACACGACGCTAGGTGGTCTACGTGAGGGTGATTTGGTGAATATCGAGACGGATCTTACTGGGAAGTATGTAGAGCGGTTCGTGTCGGAATAGAATGAGACAATCGGAGGATTCCGATTGGTTGTTGTCTGAAAGATCAGCTGTGCCGTGAACCCCGCTGCCCGTCCCCTCTGGATTCCCGCTTTCGCGGGAATGACGTTGGTTTACACCGATGTCTACTGAAGCGCAAGCACTACGTCCTGAAGTTGCGGCATCGGTTGAGCGCGCCATCGAGCGGGTGCGGTCTGGTGGGATGGTGATTATGGTGGATGATGAGGACCGCGAGAATGAGGGTGATTTTGTGATGGCGGCGGAGGATGCGACGGCAGACAGTATCAACTTCATGGCGGTGAATGGTCGGGGATTGATCTGCGTGCCGATGGAGGGGGATGATCTGGATAGGCTGGGGATGCCGATGATGGTGCGGCACAACACATCACCGCACTCGACGGCGATGACGGTAGCGGTTGATGCGGCGTATGGGATCACGACTGGGATTTCGTCAGCGGACCGTGCGCACACGATCAGGTTGTTGTCGGAACCTGAGGCGTCGGCTGAGAACTTTGTTCAGCCCGGGCATGTTTTTCCTCTGAGGTATCAGGAAGGCGGTGTTTTGGTGCGTGCCGGGCATACCGAGGGGTCGATAGACCTTGTGCGTACGGCTGGGAAACTGCCGGCGGCGGTTGTTTGCGAGATCATGAATGATGACGGGACGATGGCGCGTCGTCCGCAATTGGAAGTGATGGCGGAGGAGCATGACATTCCGATTGTGTCGATTGCGGACATCATTGCGTATCGTCTGAGTCGGGAGTCGTTTGTGCAGCGGGTGACATCTACGCGCTTGCCGACGCGTTGGGGCGAGTTCAAGTGTGTTGCGTATCGGAGCAATGTGGACCCGGCGGAGCATGTGGCATTGGTGATGGGTAGGATCGATCCTGAGACTCCGGCGCTTGTGCGAGTGCATTCGGAGTGTTTGACGGGTGACATCTTTGGGAGTCGGCGGTGCGATTGTGGGGAGCAGTTGGATGCGGCGATGTCGCAGATTGCGAGTGAGGGTGTGGGGGTGTTGGTTTATATGCGGCAAGAGGGGCGCGGGATCGGGCTGATCAACAAGTTGAAGGCGTATCGGTTGCAGGACAATGGGATGGATACGGTTGAGGCGAATAATCAGCTAGGTTTCCAGACTGATTTGCGGCATTACGGGGTCGGAGCGCAGATTCTCTTGGACCTGGGGATTCGGAAGTTCAAGTTTTTGACGAACAACCCGAAGAAGGTTGCGGGATTAGAGGGGTTCGGTCTGGAGATGGTGGAGCAGATACCGCTGTCCCCTCCTGCCAATGATCACAACCGGAAGTATCTTGAGACGAAGCGTGACCGGATGATGCATCAGATAGAGTTAGGGAATGATGAGGAAGAGCCGAGTGGGCCGGTTGTTAGTAGGCGTCGGACGCAGTTGGGTGGTTGATTATGGCCGATGTTGAGAAGGGTGCTGGTGAGTCGCCGTCGGAGTTTTTGGATGGTTCAGGGTTGAAGATCGGGATTGCGGTTGCGCGGTTCAATTCGAATATCACTTACAAGATGCGTGATCTGTGTCTGGCGCGGTTAGAGGAGTTGGGTGTGAAGGTGGAGGAGTCGCAGGTTTTCGAGGTGCCGGGGTCGTTTGAGTTGCCTTTGGCTGCGCGGGTGTTGTTGGACCCTCCGGTGTCAGCGGATGCGGTGATTGCGATCGGGGCGGTGATCCGGGGAGAGACGGCGCATTTCGAGCATGTTGCGAATGCGGCTTCTCAAGGGTTGTTGCGGGCTTCGGAGGATAGTTTGAAGCCGGTGATATTTGGGGTCTTGACTACGGATATGGTGGAGCAGGCGGTTGAGAGAGTTGGGCACGCGTCGGGATATGCGGATTCGGCGGTTGAGATGGTTAATCGGGTTAGGGGGTTGCGGGAGTCTAGGCGGGGGCGGGTGGGGTTGGTTTGAGGCGCGCCTCGATGCGAGGTTACGCCCCGGCCATCACGTCTACCAGTTCTTGAACCGCGTCTGCCGATGCTTGCAAAGCCGTCTGTTCGGCTTTGCTCAACTCAACCTCGATGATTTTTTCTACGCCGTTGGCTCCTAGTTTTATGGGGACGCCTACGTAGAGGCCGTTTATGCCGTATTCGCCTTCTAGCATCGCTGCACAGGGCAGAATCTCTTTGCGGTCTAGGAGGATTGCTTCGACCATTTGGGCGCTGGCGGCTGAGGGGGCGTAGTATGCGGAGCCGGTCTTTAGGAGGGCTACTATTTCGGCACCGCCGTCGCGGGTGCGCTGGACGATCTCTTCGAGGCGGTCGGCTTCGATGAGTTCGGAGACGGGGACGCCGCCTACGGTTGTAGCTTTGATGAGGGGGACCATGGTGTCGCCGTGTCCGCCGAGGACGTATGCGGAGACGTTGGTGACGGAGACGTTGAGTTCTTGGGCGAGGAAGGTGCGGAATCGTGCGGTGTCGAGGATGCCGGCCATTCCAACGACTCGCTCTTTGGGGAAGCCGCTGACCTTCTGGGCGAGTTGAACCATGGCGTCGAGGGGGTTGGAGACGATGACGAGGATGCTATTTGGCGAGTATTTAACGACCTGCTCGGTGACGCTCTGCATGATGCGCATGTTGGTGAGGAGGAGGTCGTCGCGGGACATTCCAGGGCGTCGGGCGATGCCGGCGGTGATGACTACGACGTCGGAGTCGGCGGTTGGTGCGTAGTCGTTTGCGCCGGTGATTTGGGCATCGGTGCCTAGGACGGGTCCGGATTCGAGAATGTCAAGGGCCTTGCCTTGGGGCATGTCTTCGACGACATCGACGAGGACTACGTCGGCGTATCCGCGTTCGTAGATGCGTTGTGCGGTGGTTGCGCCGACGTTTCCGGCGCCTACGACGGTTACTTTGGATCGCATGATTGGTTAGCTGTTTCCTTTTTGTTGATTGAGAATTGCGGTGTTGATTTGGAGTGGTGGCGATTTACCGTACCCCGCCCATTTGTCCGCCCCGATCACCCTCACCCTGACCCTCTCCCGCGGAGCGGGAGAGGGGAGTCTATCAGTTGACGTAGGACTGCCACTTCGCTTCGAGGTTGGGGTCGTTTACGGTGTCGGCTACGTATGCTCCGTATTCGTCTCCGGTTGCGCCGGTGTCTCGGCCTGTGGTGACGATTTTGCGTTCGTATTGGCCGCAGACTTCCAGGGCCATGTCAAGGCGTCGTCCGAGGTCGGCATATCCGATGTGCTGGAGAAGCATGGCGGAGGCTTTGAGCATGGATGATGGGTCGGCGTATTGGGCGCGTCCTTCGGTGACCATGCGGGGAGCTGAGCCGTGGATGGCTTCGAACATAGCGTATCGGGTACCGATGTTTGCGGCTCCTGCGGTGCCGACTCCGCCTTGGATTTCGGCGGCTTCATCGGTGAGGATGTCTCCGTAGAGGTTCGGCATGACGAAGACTTGGAAATCGGATCGTCGGGCGGTGTCGAGGAGCTTGGCGGTCATGATGTCGATGTACCAGCCGTCCCACTCGATGCCGGGGTATTCCTCGGAGACGCGTTCTGCAACTTGTAGGAAGCGTCCGTCGCTGAGTTTGACGATGTTGGCTTTGGTGACAACGGTTACGCGGTCGCGGCCGTTCTGTTTGGCATGTTCGAATGCGGCACGGATGATGCGCTCGGAGCCAGGTTCGGAGATGAGGCGGAAGTCGATGGTGAAGTCGTCTGTGACGTCGATGCCGTCGGAACCGAGGGCGTAGAGGTCTTCGGTATTTTCCCGGAAGAATACCCAGTCGATGCCTTCTGAAGGAACCCGGACGGGTCGGACGTTTGCAAAGAGGTCGAGTTCTTTCCTCATGCCGACGTTTGCCGACTCGAGGTTGGGCCAACCGTCGCCTTTTTCGGGAGTTGTCGTTGGGCCCTTGAGGGTGACATCGCACTCTTTGATTTCTGCAAGGACATCGTCGGGGATCGATTGGAGATGGGCGGCGCGGTTCTCGATGGTCAGGCCTTCGATGTCTCGGAATTCGATCTTGCCGCTGGCTACTGCGTCGGACAGGAGGCGTTCGAGGACGCCGCGAGCGGTGTCGGTGATTGCGGGTCCGATGCCATCGCCCCCTAGGAGGCCAATCTTGATGGTGTCGAGGGCGTTGTAGTCGACGAAGTCGGCGGACTCCTTCATTGCGGTTACGCGTTCGATCTGGCGTTCGAGGAGGGTGCCGAAGTGTTCCTTGGCACGCTCAATGGCTACGTTTTGCATTCAGATTTTCCTCTGGTTGTTAACCCGTAGACGGATATTCCATCTAGGGCCGTGGGTTATTCCCACTTGTGTGGTTTGCCTTCTTTGGGCAGGAGTTTGCCGGTGTCTTGGCGGATTGCGTGAGTTTGCTCGGTCTTGTTGGCGTTTTTGGTTGTGACGTATCGGACGCCATCTAAACCTGCGTTACCCAAGGCTTCAATGTGTCCGATGGCTACGAATAAGACATCGGCGGCTTCGTTGAGGACGCCGGTAGTGTCGTTTTCATCGACCGCTTCGGATAGTTCACGGACTTCTTCTGCGAGGATTTCTTTGCGGCGGGCGATGATGTTGGCAGGCGTTGCGTCTTGGAAGTGACCTGAACCGAAGCCCCATCGGTTGTGGAAGTCCCAGACCTCCCGCGCCATATCGGAAACTGTTTTGACGAATTCTTCTTCGCTCACGGTGTTTGGAGCGTAGCGCGGTTGGTCGGTTGTGGTCACAGAGGGATGTTTCCGTGTTTCTTAGGCGGGAGGTCGTCGACTTTGTTTGCGAGCATGTCCAGGGCGTCGATGACTCGGGTGCGAGTGTCGCGGGGGTCAATGACGTCGTCGATGTATCCGCGGTTTGCGGCGACGTATGGGTTTGCGAAGCGTTCGCGGTAGTCGGCGACCAACTCTTGTCGTTTGGCGTCAGGATCGTCAGCGGCGGCGATGTCGCGTCGACCGATAACGTTGACGGCACCGTCGGGACCCATGACAGCGATCTCGGCGGTGGGCCATGCGAGGTTTACATCGCAACGGAGTTCTTTGCTGCCCATGACGATGTATGCCCCGCCGTAGGCTTTGCGAAGGATGACGGTGATTTTGGGGACGGTTGCCTCGGAGTAGGCGTAGAGCATCTTGGCACCGTGGCGGATGATACCGCCCTGCTCTTGTGCGGTTCCGGGCATGAATCCGGGGACGTCGACGAGCGTGAGGATGGGGATGTTGAATGCGTCGCAGAAGCGGACGAAGCGTGCGCCTTTGTCGGATGCGTCGATGTCTAGGACGCCTGCGAGTTCGTTGGGCTGGTTTGCGACTATACCGACGGTTGAGCCTGCCATTCGTCCGAAACCGACGACGATGTTGCGTGCGTACTCGGCGTGGACTTGCATAAAATCCGCGTCGTCGACTAGCTCCTCAATGATGTCGAGGACGTCATAGGGCATGTTGGGGTCGTCGGGGATGACGGCTGCGAGTTTTTCAGGTCGTCGGTCAGTCGGGTCTTCGCAGGGGACGGTTGGGGGTGATGAGGCGTTGTTAGATGGCAGGAGACCGAGCAGGCGTCGAACTTCGGTGTAGCAGGCGTCTTCGTCTTGAGCGGCGTAGTGTGCGACACCGGAGGTTGTGGCGTGCATGCCTGCTCCGCCAAGGTCTTCGTGGCTAACGTCTTCGCCGGTTACTGAGCGGACTACATCGGGTCCCGTGATGTACATCTGCCCTATCGACTCGACCATGAAGATGAAGTCGGTCATGGCTGGAGAGTAGACCGCGCCGCCTGCAGAGGGTCCAGCGATGACGGTGATTTGAGGGATAACGCCGGAGGCTAGGGTGTTGCGTCGGAAGATTTCGCCGTAGCCAGCTAGGGAGTCGATGCCTTCTTGGATGCGAGCGCCACCAGAGTCGTTGATACCTACGACGGGCGCGCCTACCTTGATGGCGTGGTCCATGACCTTGGAGATTTTCTGGGCGGCGATTTGGGATAGGGAGCCGCCGAGGACGGTGAAATCTTGGGCGTATGCGAAGACGGTGCGGCCTTCGACTTTGCCCCATGCGGTGACTACTGAGTCGCCTTCAAAGCGTTGGCGGTCGAGTCCGAGGTCGGTCGAGCGATGGATGTTGAAAGTGTCGATCTCGGTGAAGTTACCGTTATCGAACAGCTTTGCCAGACGCTCGCGGGCGGTGAGTTTGCCGCGTGATTTCTGAGATTCGATGCGCCGTTCGCCACCGCCCTGCTTGGCAGTTGCTCTACGGTCTTCCAATGCAGATATGCGGGATTCGAAGCCGTTGGTTTTGGCGGTTATTTCGGATTGCTGGGTGATAGTGCTTCGCCTTGATCCAGATGGTGAGGAAGGTTTGGGTTTTTACCTTCGATTTCGTGTTCGTGCCAACTTAGAATCCTAATTTACAGGCGCAAATCGTTGTTGACCTTTATGAAGGTCTACAGGGAGACCGAAACGTCTCAAATGCTTGAAAAAACACACCAACCAGCCGTTTTGAAGATCGGGAACTCTGTTTTTCAGTGGGGTTCTCGCACTTACATTATGGGGATCTTGAATGTGACGCCGGATTCGTTTTCGGGGGACGGTACGATGCGGAATGGGCTGGATTGGGTTGGCGCGTCGGTGGATGCTGCGATGCGGATGGAGGATGAGGGTGCGGACATCATTGACGTTGGCGGTGAGTCGACGCGACCAGCTTCGGTCTATCCAGATGCGCGGCCAGTGTCGGAGGATGAGGAGATTGAGCGGGTATTGCCGGTGATCGCGGGGATCAAAAAGCGGTGCGACCTGCCTATCAGTATTGATACTCGGAAGGCGGAGGTTGCTGACATTGCGTTGACGGAGGGTGCTGATATGGCGAACGATGTTTCGATGTTGTCGGATCCAGAGATGGCTTCAGTTGTGGCTAGGCATAAGGCGCCGATTGTGATTAGTCATATTAGGGCGCGGGCACGGTATGAGGATGTTGTTGAGGAAGTCGGCGACGAATTGGCGGGGGCTGTTGCACCAGCCGAGAGTGAGGGAGTTGATCGGGGGAGGATCATCGTTGATCCTGGGATTGGTTTCGCCAAGAATGCTTCGCATAGTTTGGAGGTTTTGAGGTGTTTAGATGTGATCAAAGCTAGGCTTGGAGGGTTACCTCTGTTGGTTGGGGCGTCGAGGAAGTCATTTATCGGCGCGATTTTGGATGCAGGTCCTGAGGATCGGGTTGAGGGAAATGCGGCGTCTACGGCTTTGGCGATTGCTGCAGGAGCGGATATTGTCCGGGTGCACGAGGTTAGAGAGATGTCTCGGGTGGCGAAAGTTGCGGACGCGATTGTTCGAGGTTGGAATGTTGAAGTTGCTGAGGTCGAGAGTGAGCGTGTGCGTTTGGCGGTTGAAAGGAAGATTTGATTGGGAAATAACGGCAGACGAACGGTTGTATACATCGGGATCGGGAGTAACCTCGGAGATCGAATATCCCATCTTCGAGATGCGATCAGGGCGGTTAAACAACTCGGTGATTTAATCTCGGAGTCTTCGGTTTACGAGACAGAACCGTTTGGCGTTGAGGATGAAGAACAGCCAATGTATCTAAATATGGTCGTGCAGGTGCGGACCAGATTGGAACCGAGAAGATTGCTCAAAGAACTGCTAAGGATTGAAATTGAAAATAGCCGTGTCCGAAATCGACGCAACGAGTCTCGCACTTTGGATCTTGACGTCTTGCTATACGGGGATGAACTCATCCAGCATCACGACTTGAGGGTGCCGCACCCTCGAATGTATGAACGGGCATTTGTAATGATCCCGTTGGCGGAGATTGCGCCAAGATTGATGATTCCGGCCATAGGCAGAACGGCTTCTGAAATTGCCCTAGCATTGCCGGATCAGGGAGTGCGCCGGATCGGTCAGATCGAGGGTTTGCCCGCGGAACCGATGCTTAGGAATCTTGCCTGAGAGCCTGTATGAAGATGTACGCGGCGATGGCGATGAAGATTGCCCAGATAAAGATTCGAGGGTTGATTTTGTTGAACACTGAGGTTTGGAAAGGCTATTCGATATGAGTGACGGGCCCTTTTCAGCAATCGTATCTGACATTGACGGGACGCTTTTGACGCGGGTGAATGACCAGATTTCGGAGCGGTTGAAGGCGGCGGTGGCGGAGGTTACGAGTCGGGGGATACCGTTTTCATTGTCTACGGGTCGGATGCGACGGTCGGCTTGGAATGTGCATCGTGAGATAGGTGCGAATGCGACGATGATTTGCTATCAGGGTGCGATGGCAGTGGATGCGGAGACGAATACGCTGCTTCGCCACGAGCGCTTGGATGAGTCGACGGCGTTTGCAGCGATTGAGTTTTTCAAGGGACGAGGATTGGATATCCGGGTGTACGTAGATGATGATGTGTTTGTTTCGCACCAGAACGAGGAGGATTTCGATTACGCGCAACGGAACAGTGCAACGTTGGTGAAGGTTGACGATCTGTTTCCGCTTGCAGAGCGCGAGCCTACGGTGGTTCTCGGCATGTGTCCTCCGAGTGAGATGGGGGAGCATGTCGACGATATCGCTCGGTTGCTTGGGTCAGCTGCAGAAGTAACGCACTCGTTGCCTCACTTCTGCGAAGTGGGTTCCCCACGAGCGGGGAAAATTCGGGCGTTGCGTTGGTTGGCTGAGCGGCATGAGCTTGAACCGTCTGACTACATCGCGTTCGGGGATGGCCTAGGGGACCTAGAGATGCTTCGATGGGCGGGACGCGGATACTCCGTGGGAGATGCCCATCCGATGGTTATCGACACAGCAGACGATCATCTGCTAGGCCCAGGTAGCGAAGGTGTAGCGGTGGAGTTGGAGAGGTTGAGTGGGGATGGGGGTTGGCGCATTAGGTGAGTGACGGGGTTAGGGCTCAACCAGTATCTCTTTGTCGTAGCGTGCTCTTAGGCGGATGTCGCCATTGACGGCGTCTATGTCTACGATTCCGTAGCCGTAGGGGACTGTGTATGGGCGAGTATTTAGGGTTCGGCGCTGCTGGTGATCATGGAAGCGGTTTATCCGCTGATTGATCGGCGGATCGGGCGAGATTGAGCCTTGCGACATCATCGCTTCGGGACGGGTTAATCGAACTCCGTTTGATCGAATACCGATAAAGCCCATGATGTAGTCTGGTGCCACCTCCGCGCGCCTTACGTTGCACCCGCACACACGATCAGGCACATCCAAGTAACTGAAGGTCGGTAGGACGTGCCTGATCGTTTGGAGAGCTAGACAAGCCCATGTCGAACCGAATAGAAAATCGATCCGATACGTCATTCACCAGACTGACGACGGCGGTTCGAGCGGACATACCGCGCTGGTCAACAATCGTCAGCGGCATCGTCTACGCATCGGTTGCATCTATTTCGGCTATAGCCTATTTTCCTCAGTGGAGAGAACCCGATCTGAGAGATCTGATTCTTGTGCTGGTAGTAACAGCAGGCTGGCCGTGGCTGCTGATGGGCACGGTGCGGTTCTTGGACACAATGAGGCACCGTGCATTGGGCTTCATCCTGATCATCGCACTCGCCCTTCTAACGATTTCGAACAATATGTTCGATATAGCAAGCGCCAATATGCCCGTCAAGATAGATACGTTCACCTATGGGGGGCTGTACCGCCACGACCTCCGAGACATTGTCGCCCTGACCGGTATGGTTGCGATGATCGTTTCGACGGCTGTCAGCGTTCTGCGCCCGAGCAGATTGTCAGAGGTGCACGGTCGGCTTCGAGATGGCGTTGTGGCGGTTAGGCGCGAACCCGTGAAATGGTTAGCTGTACTCGGCGGCCTCCTGTGGGCCGGAGAGTCGTATTCACCTATCGTCGATAGGTACGTAGTGTTTTTCCATGCGTCCAACCTTGGATTCTTCGAGGCACTTGGCGGACTTTACTGGTGGATCCGCGTTGACGGCACGTACATCCTGTTTCTTGAGGCAATCATTCTCGTGCTCATGATCCTGTACGCCGACAGAATACAGGTGCAGAGGTCTCTTCGGGTCGCCGCACTTCTAGGATGCTGCGTGGCGGTGTGCGTCACATATGCAGTGTCGTTCCCGTGGCCATCAGAGGTGCCGGCAGGAGTGTCATCGCCTAACTACGCTCCCCTCATGTGGTCAGCCCCTGCGCTGGTTCTCCTGATTGGTTCAGCCGTTGCGGCGATGTTTAGGCGCGTACCCGCCGATACTGAAGCATCTGAGGGGTAAGACCAGCTACTCCGATCTTGTCTACGGTTCTACGAGAATCTCTTTGTCGTAGCGTGCTCTTAGGTGGATATCTCCGTTGACGGCATCTATGCCTACTATGCCGTAGCCGTGGGGGACTGTGTATGGCAATGGATCGGTATCGAATTTGCCGCCTATTTGGATGGCCCAGATTTGGCGTTGCATTCGGGGGGAGTCGGGGGTGTAGAGGTCAGATTGAGTGAGTTCTTGGAGGCGTCGGAGGCGCATGATGCCTGTGCGAACGCGGATCTGCTCATAGCCTGCGAACTCGATGTCTTGGAGAACTTCGTCTAAGGATGCTTTGGCGATATCGATGGCTTGCGACTCGGTGATTGGAGGCTCAGGGTCGAGGGTTGGGGGGATGTCTTCGGGGTCAGTGGTGCAGGCGAGCGCGGTTAATGCGATGGCTAGCGACAGGAAGAGCGGTAGGATGACAGCCGACTTTACGGGGGTCATCAACTTGCTACGCTACCGGGATGGAGTCGACTTTGCGGACGATGTCGCGGGTGTTGACCAGGTGTTTTCCGAGGCCGAGGGTCTTGGTGTCGATACCCATGACTAGGCCGAGGAGTTGCGGTAGATGGATGATGGGGAGGTCTGCTTTTCCGCGGTTGTTTTGGCGTCGGGCTTTGGGTTGGTATCCGTCGAGGTTGAGGTGACACAGAGGACATGGAGTGACCATTGCGTCGGCGCCTAGTTCGCTTGCGGTGCCGGTGTGGTTGGCGACCATGCGGAGGGAGTTGCGCTGGTTGATGAGGAGGATCGGGAAACCACAGCAGGCAGTTTTACCGGGGAAGTCGACCACTGTGCCGCCGACGGCTTCGATGACGGTTTCTAAGGATGTTTGGCGCTCGGGGTGTTCGTCGAAGCCTAGGGCGTCGGACGGACGGACGATGTAGCAGCCATAGAAGGGTGCAAGGTTGACTCCTGAGAGTTCTTTGACGAAGGTCTTTTGTAGAGTTTCGACGCCGATGTCTTCGACTAGGACCCAGAGGAGGTGCTTGACGGTGGTGTTGCCACTGTAGGAGAGACCTTCTTCTGCGAGGTAGCCGTTGATCTCTTCCAAGTAGTGAGCGTCTCGGCGTACGCGGCGATCTGCTTGGGACATAACTCCTTGGCAGGTGGAGCAGATGGTGAGGACGGGAAGACCAAGTTGCTCAGCCATTGCCAAAGTGCGGATGTTGAGGATGTCGCCGAGTTTCTGATCTTTTTCCTGTAGGACGCCTGCGCCTGTGCAGGCCGCGCCTGTGAGTTCGACCCACTCAATGGCGAGACGATCCATGACGGCAACGGCGGAATCAAAGAGCTCGGGTCCTGCCCCGCGTGCTACGCAACCTGGGTAAAAGGCGAATTTCATTACTTGCGCTCGCTCTCTACTCGTTCGAAGATGCGGGTGATTTTCTCTTTGTCATCCGCCTTATGCGGCACGATAGGTGGCATCTTGCCTTTGAGGGTGGATCTGATACCTATCTCTGCGAGGTCGATCAGGCGCGGGACATTGGTGTACCCGGCGGATTCGACTGCCAGTCTCGCTTCGTCAAGGCGACCGTGCTTCTTGACGGATTTGTTGAATGACTCTGTGTGTCGGTAACCGGGGGTGTTGGTGTTTCCAGCTTCGATCGCCATGTCTCGCATCTCCATGATGCGGTCCATGGGTGCAACGTCTTTCGGGCAAACTTCGACGCACTTGAAGCATCTAGTGCAGTCCCAGATGCCGCCTTCGACATCGTTAAGCTCTTTTAAGCGTTCGTCTCGCTGATCGTCGCGGGGGTCTTCAACGAAGCGCCATGCTTTAGCCAACGCGGCTGGACCGATGAAGGCTTCGTCAACTTCCAAAACGGTGCAGTCGGATACGCATGCGCCGCACATGATGCAGTTCATGGCGGTGAGGAGATTGACCATGGAGTCGTTGCTGGCAACAAACTCGCCCTGGTCTGGCTCTGCGTCTGGCTGGAGATACGGGTCGACTTGGCGGACTTTGTCAAAGAAGGGATCGAGTGAGACGACCAAGTCTTTGATGATCGCTTGGTTTCCCATCGGTTCGACGACAATGGTCTCGCCATCTTTGACGGTGTCGACGATACGAGTTTTGCAGACGAGTTTGGCGTCGCCGTTGACGCGCATCCCGCACGATCCGCAGATCGAGGCACGGCAGGCGCAACGGAGAGACAGAGTGCCATCGACCTCTTCTCGGATCTGGATCAGGGCATCGAGAACTGTCGCGCTCGGATGGACATCTAGTTCGAACTCGTCCCAGCGTCGCTGGCCTTGGCCCATGGTCTCTGGGTCGAATCTGCTTACCTTCAGTTTTGCCTGCATCAGTAGACCCTCTTGACCGGTTCCCACTTGGTGATCGTGACTGGCGACGTTTCAATACGCACACCGTCTTCGTTGTCGGCGTCTTGGTACGCGAGCGTGTGTTTCAGCCAGTTTTCATCATCGCGTTCAGTGATGTCGGTGCGGAAATGCGCTCCCCTGCTCTCTTTACGGGCAAGCGCAGAATGAACGACTGCTTTTCCGACATCGGCCATGAACTCCATCTCCAAAGTGAAGATGAGGTCGGTGTTGAAGACTTTGCCCTTGTTCTGGACCGAGATCTTATTCATCCGCTCATCTACGTTGTCGATGGCCGCTTTTGCGCCTTCCATCGACTTTTGGTCTCGGAATACACCGATACCTTTGGTCATCTCGTTCGCCATGTAGTTGCGGACCGCGGCCCAATTCTCGTTTGGTGCCCGGTCGAGGAGCGATTGGATGCGGGATTTGGTCGCGTTGAGGTGTTCGTCTGATCCTGAACCTGCATCGACGGATTTGATGTAGTCGGCCGCGTGAACGGCTGAGCGTCGTCCGAAGACGACGGTATCGAGGAGCGAGTTTGCGCCTAATCGGTTGGCTCCATGGACGCTGACGTTGGCGCACTCACCCGCGGCGTAGAGGCCGGGGACGATTGTTGCGCCATCGACATCGGTCTTGATTCCGCCCATGATGTAGTGGACCCCAGGACGGACCGGGACTGGTTGTTCAGCGAGGTCTATACCTAGGAACTCGACTGCGACCTCTTGGAGATAGCCGAGTCGATCCTCGATGAACTCTCGGCCTAGATGTCGGAGGTCTAATAGGACGTTGCCTTCAATGCCTCGCCCTTCATTGATTTCGGTCTGTTCGGCGCGGGATACTACGTCGCGGGAGGCGAGTTCTTCGTATTGCGGAGCATATCTGAGCATGAAGCGCTCGCCCTCAGAGTTGAGAAGATGTGCGCCTTCCCCGCGTGCCGCTTCTGAGAGGAGAATGCCGGTTCGTGCAAGCGTGGTGGGATGGTATTGGACCATCTCCATATCCATCATCGGGACACCGGCGCGCCATGCGAGGGCCAGTCCGTCACCTGTGCAGATGATGGCGTTGGTCGAGGGTTCGAAGACTCTTCCGGCACCGCCTGCGGCCATGATGACCGCTTTGGCCCAGATCGAGTGAAGTTCGCCAGTCTTGATGTCGAGGGCAACTACACCGACGCAACGCCCATCTTCGACGATGAGGTCGGTGACGAACCACTCTTCGTATGTGTTCAGGCCGTGCTTGAGGGCTTGTTCGTAGAGAACGTGTAGGATCGCGGAGCCGGTGATAGCACCGACGAAGAAGGTTCGGGCAACCAACTGACCACCGAAACGTCGTGTGCCTAGACGACCATCGTCTCCCCGACTGAAGATGACCCCCATACGTTCGAGTTCGATAACCGCGTCGCCAGCTTCGCTCGACATGATCTCGACGGCGTCTTGGTCGGCAAGGTAGTCGCTACCTTTGATGGTATCGAGGGCGTGACCTTCCCAGTCGTCGCCGCGATCGGTGAGGGGGGCGTTGATACCGCCTTGAGCAGCGTTGGAGTGGCTGCGAACCGGGTGGACCTTGCTGATAACCGCCACATCCAAACCCAACCTCGTCGCCTCGACCGCTGCCCTCAATCCCGCCAATCCAGCGCCGATTATCAGGACATCATGCTTATACATCCGCACTCCTAGCTTTGTCGAGAAATGCGGAAGCACGAGTGACCGCCGCAATTGTCAGCGCATCATCAATTTCGCCATTCATGCACATTTGCCGCAAGTCGTCGACAGTCGTTTCAACAACCATGATGTCTTCAAGTTTATCTTGCGGCAAAGGGTCGAATTCGAGACCGGTAGCGACGAAGCCGTGGCAATATTCCTCGCTGAATCCTGATGCTGGATAGAACCCGCCGATCGGAGTGAATTTAGACGCCCTATAGCCAGTCTCTTCCCGCAACTCGCGAGCCGCGGTTAGTTCTGGCGCTTCATCTACATCTCGTGTTCCAGACGGCAACTCTAATGTGTAGCAATCCTGCGCCACACGCCACTGCTTGACGAGTAGTACTGTTCCACGTTCGGTAATAGGAATCATCGCAGCCGAGCCTGGGTGAACGACGATTTCCTTGTCGGCAGGCGAACGATCACCCATCTTCAGCGTGTCAACGCGCAAATCGAACTTCTCGCCACGGTATATCGTTTTCGAAGCTAGTCTCTCGGTTTTGAGCGGTAACTTTTCACTATCAGAGACGCTCAACTGCCCGACTCCTCACCTCGGCGTACCGCGCCGATTCTCATGCCCAATCGATGGGACAGTCCTTCCCAGAATGCATTTTCTGGTTCTCTACGCAGGAACTTCGCGGAACGCTCGCTACGCGATAAGAGAACGGAATCACCATCCCGCATAGTACGACTGATATACCCATCAACGGTTAAGGTGGCATCCGTCGATGAACCCAGTGTCAGCTCTAGGCTGCTGTTCGAATCGAGGATGACTCCACCGAATTGGCTCATGTGACCGGCGATGGGTTTCAGCAGGAACACAGACGAGTTGGGGTCGATTACCGGACCTCCTAGTTGGAGCGTGTAGCTCGTAGACCCGGTTGATGTTGCGACTATCAGACCATCGCCGCGGTAGGTGGACAACTCTACCCCATCGACGACCGCTTTGACTTCGATCATCCGAAGTTCCGCCCCTCGGTGCACGGTCACGTCGTTCAGGGCGTGGAGGGAATCTTCCGTGTCATCTACAAGCGTGGCCTTGAGCATGACGCGTTCGTCGATGCGACCATTTCCATCGAGGTACCACTCGATGCCATCGAGGGCGTCGCCGGAATCGATTTCACTCATGAATCCGACTCGTCCCATGTTGACACCTAGAACGGGTATTCCGTAGAGGGATGCGGCGTGCATTCCTCGAAGGATGGTACCGTCGCCGCCAACTGTCACTATCAGGTCGGTGTCACGGAGTCGGTCGTCCGCTTCTTCGTGTGCCAACGTCGACTCATTGGCGGTCCACCATCGGCAGCGGTTCTTGTACCGGTGAGAGATTCTGGCGGCTAGATCAGCAGCATGCGGCAACAAGCTGTGATGGGCGATACAGACTACGTCGAAATTGCTCAAATTTTGCCGCCCAGCCAGCAAGTTTTCCGGCAAGATCCCATCTCAACGCCCGTCAGACGATGGTGATGGAGTCGTCGATCAACTGCAAGACCAACCATGGCACGACGCCAAGGACAATGGCTCCCGCGATACCGACAATCACCGCCGCCATCTCACCAGGTGCCGGTTTGATCGGATCGGCATCTTCCGTCTCTCCAAACAAGATTAATCCCACGATCCGGAGGTAGTAGTATGCGGCAACTACTGTGTTCACGACGGCGACAACAGCGAGCCAAATCAAGCCTTGATCCACGGCGGTGCTGAAGATAACCGCCTTGGCCATAAAGCCGACGGTTGGCGGCATCCCTAGCAGCGATAAGAGGCCGATCGACATGAGCACCGCGAGCACCGGGGACCGTTTCACGAGTCCGCTCAAACCGGCGATCGAGTCGTCGCCTGTACGGTGAATGATCGCGGTGAAGCCTAGGAATACTGCGAGGTTGGTGAAGGCATACCCAGCCAGGTAGTACATGATGCTCTGCGGACCGGATGTGGCGCTACCGCTGGAGGATGCTATCGACACCGCTGCGAAGCCGACCATAATGTATCCGGCTTGAGCAATGGTCGAGTAAGCCAGCAGACGCTTCATGTTGGTTTGCGACAGCGCCAACAAGTTACCTACTGTCATGCTGACAGTAGCGATAAGAGCGAAGAGGATCTGCCAGTCTTGGGCGACTGCTTCGAAACCTGCCATGGAGTAGAGGAGTCGCATCAGTACAGCGAATGCAGAGGCTTTGGATGCGACGGACAGGAATGCGGCTACGGGGGTGGGGGCACCTTGGTAGACGTCAGGCACCCACATGTGCCAAGGAGCGATCGCCATCTTGAAACCGAATCCGGCGACGATGAGCAGGACGGCGAGCATCACAGCTAATGAACCGAATGGCACTCCTGCCTCAAACGGGAGTGTTGCCAATCGTGCGACTATCTCGTCTATACGCGTGGCTCCGGTGTATCCGTAGAGAAATACGAGACCGAATAGCAGCAATGCGGTCGACAAAGCGGAGAGTATGAGGAATTTTGCTCCTGCTTCGATGGAGAATCCGTCACGTCGGAGTGCGGCTAGGGCAATTGTGGGAAGCGCCGTAGTTTCGAGTGCGACGTAGATCGTTATCAACTCGCTTGCTCCGACGAGGAGCATCATTCCAGCGGCGGCAGTCAGCAGCAACGTGAAGAACTCGCCAAGGGAATCGCGGAACTGTTCGAGATACGGAACCGACGCCAAGATGACCGCGGCAGTAGTGCCGATTATGAGGAACTGGAAGAAGAGCGTGAATCGGTCGGCTGTGAAGGTGCCGTATATGACGGGGTCCGAGGTCGAATTGCCTAACCAACCGAACCATAGGTTGAGTGCCAGTATGGCCGGTCCTAGGAGGCCAATGAAAGCGATCCACGACAGAGCCCGCTTGCTGCCGAAGCGCCGCCCACCGAACATCCTCTCGGCGAGCAGTGCGTCTGCCGAAAGCAGCACGATTGCCAGTGCTGCCATCGCGATGACGGGCGATAACGCCCAGTAGTCCTGAGCATTCACTAGCGCAGTATCCCCTCAATGCCGATCTTGAACACATCCACAACCACTTTCGGCCAGATGCCGATCACGAAGATCGGGATCGTCAGAACCAATATCGGTATGAGATCCAATGGTTCGGCATCTGTCAATTCTTCGTACTTGTCGTTGGGTATGCCTCCTTCGGCGGGTCTAGATCCGAAGAAGGTGCGTTGAATCATCCACAAGACGTATCCGGCTGCCAACACGACACCGAACGCAGATATGCTCGCTGCCCATGGCCACACCGGGAACGAGTTCAGGAACACCATGATCTCGGATACGAAGCCTGACAGCGCGGGTAGTCCTAGCGAAGCGAAGCCTGCAATGAAGAAGAAGATGCCGATGATGGGCATCCGTCGCCACAGGCCGCCCAAGTGAGGAATGTGTCTTGTGTGAGTTCGGTCATAGGCTAATCCGACCATCAGGAAGGCGAGGCCGGTTATGGTGCCGTGGGTGAACATCTGCAAGGCGGCACCGTTGATGCCTCCCAACTGGGTCGCTGCCGTGCTACCACCGATGGCGGTCAAGCCCAGAAGAACGAACCCCATGTGGCTTACGGAGGAGTAGGCGATCAAGCGCTTCATATCGGTCTGACGAATCGTGACTATGGCACCGTAGACGACGCTGACCGCGGCGATCACCGAGAGAATGCCGGCCGCATCGTGAACGGTGAAGCCGTTCGTTTCTTGGAAGAAACCTATGTTGATGCGGATCATGCCGTATCCGGCCATCTTCAGCAGGACTCCGGCAAGCATGACGCTGACCGCGGTCGGGGCGTCAGTGTGAGCGTCGGGCAGCCAGTTATGCAAGGGCCAGACAGGTAGTTTCACCGCGAATGCGACAAGGAAGAATGCGAATATCAGCGATGCTGGTGCGATGAGGCTGGCGCCTGAGATCTGTTCGGGAATGCCGGTTATCCCAAGTTTCGGCACATCAACCATCGTCAACGTGTCAACCGCGCCTGTTAGATATACGGCGAAGATTCCGACGAACATAAATGCGCCGCCACCTAGGGTGAAGAGCACGAACTTCATCGCCGAGTAGCGCGGGCGTCCCGTGCCCCAGATGGAGATGAGCATGTACATCGGGATGACTTCAAACTCGAAGAACACGAAGAAGAGGAGCAGGTCGAGGCTGACGAACACACCCATGACTGCCGCTTCCAGCAGCAATAGCCAGATGAAGTATTCAGAGACTCGCAGCTCGATGTTTCGAGAGGCGAACGCGGCAGCCATGCCCAACAATCCCGTGAGCAGCACCAACGGAGCGCTCAAGCCATCGACGCCTAGCAAATACGACGATTTGATTGTCTCCGCCGACAACCAGCTGATGTGGTCGATGAACTGGACACCGCCAGCATCGCGGTCATAAGCCAAAAAGACGATCAGGGAGAGGACAAATGTCGCGACGGTGCTGAGGATGGCGAACCAGCGGATGATTCGATCCTCCAGATTGAATGGTTTGGCAAGCAGTATGACCAGCGCCGTCAACGCGGGCAGGAATACCGTTACCGTCAATATGCCGTTGAATTCGCTCATGCTCTAGGTGTCATCACGCGATTACTGTGCCACCACTACAAAGATCACTATCGCCACTATGAGGCCGACTACTGAGACGATGCCGTAGGTTTGGACTTGGCCGTCTTGAACCTTCGCCAAGGCGCGTCCCGCACGGTCGGTCCAGCGATAAAGCTGGACGTTTACGTTGTCGAAACCGGAGATGTCCAGCCTATCTACAAGTCGTGCGAAGTAACTGTAGAACCCTCGGGAGACGATCAAGTCTTCATACAACTCGTCGAAGTAGTACTTCCGCCTGAATAGGTTTTGGAGAGGCAACGTCATCTTCTCGACCGAAGCGGGGATGACGCCTGTCCGTGTGGCTAACAACCACGCGATGGCGATCCCTCCAACCGCCAACACAGTGGAAATACCGGCTATCAGTGGATCGAACTTGGGTTCCGAGCCGGCGTGAACTTGTGCTTCATGGTCGTGGAAGACGTCGGTGTTGCGTTCGACGACGAAGGTTGCGAATGCGTGCTTGTTTGCGAAACCGAGGTCGAAAATTGGGTTGGTAAAGAAGCCGATGACAATCGCTAGGAAGGCCAGGGTCGCTATCGGCACAGTCATCGTCCATGGCGATTCGCCAAGGTGAACGTGCTCTAAGCCTTCAGGAGGTACTTCGCCCGATGCTTCGATGTCTTCACGCTCCTTGTCGCCACCGCCGCGGAACTCGCCGTGGAACGTCTTGATAACAGCACGGAACATGTAGAACGCGGTCATTAATGCGCCTAGCAATCCCATAAGCAACGCGAACATCGCGATTCCAGAGTCTCCATGTGCTGCGTGGGCCAGTATCTCGTCCTTGGACCAGAAACCGGAGAGTGGAATGATGCCGGCGAGAGACAGGCTCGCGATCACCATTGCCCAGTAAGTGATCTTCATGTGGTTTTTCAGGCCACCGAGGTAGTTCATGTTGAACGTACCACCAGCGTGGTGGACTGAACCTGCTGCGAGGAAGAGGCAAGCCTTGAAGAATGCATGCGTGAAGAGGTGGAAGACGGCTGCGCCATAGGCTCCGACTCCTAGCGCAAACATCATGTAGCCGAGTTGGCTAACGGTTGAGTATGCGAGGACTCGTTTGATATCGTCCGCCACCAGCGCCATCGACGCGGCGAACACAGCCGTTACTGCGCCGACCACTGTGACGAGGAACATGATGTCGCTGTGTTCGAATAGCGGGAAGAAACGAGCGACTAAGAATACACCTGCGGTGACCATCGTCGCGGAGTGGATAAGTGCGGAGACTGATGTGGGGCCCTCCATAGCATCTGGCAACCATGAGTGGAGCGGGAATTGGGCAGATTTACCCATTGCACCCAACAGGAATCCTAGGGCTATCCACGAGGCTACCGAGACGGCCATGGCTCCGGCAGTGATCGCGTGATACATCTCCTGGATGTCTAGCCAAGACGGGTCGACTGAATAAAGGTAGAGGATTGCGAGGAGGAACCCGAAGTCGGCGAAGCGTGTCATTAGGAACGCTTTTTTGGCTGCTGCCGCTGCGGAAGGTCGGTTGAGCCAGAAACCGATGAGGAGGTATGAGGAGATGCCGACGAGTTCCCAGAAGACGAAGAGTTGGATGACGCTTCGTGCGGTCACGAGTCCGAGCATTGACGCGGTGAAGAGCGCCATGTAGGAGAAGTAGCGGGTATAGCCATCGTCACCGTGCATGTAGCCGACGCCGTAAAGCTGCACAAGGAAACTCACACCGCTAACGACGACGAGCATGATCGCTGTCAGTTGGTCGAGCATGATGCCGAACTGGATGTCGACACCACCGATGGCGATCCAGCTTCGCATGTCGAAATACTGTGTTCCGTCGGACACGACTTCGAGGAGGGCCAAGAAGGACAGGACAAACGACACACCCACCGCGACGACAGTCAACCAGCCGGCCAAGTCGGACTTCTTACCCGTCAACCTGAAGGGACCAGCAGCGATCTCGGGCAACCATCGCAACAGCAATCCGTTGAAGACGAACGCGAACGCGGGCAGCAGGATAATCAGCCAGATTGTCAGTTCTGATGCCAAATCGAGTGTCGCCTAGAGCTTTCTGATGATCTCGTCTGCTACGTGTTCCCTACCTTTGGGAACCATCACCATGAACGGAACGTCCTCTGCCCAATCCAAAACGTCACCCACAGGTAAAATCTTCGCCGGCAACCCTTCACCGTCGAGCAGGTTCTTCCAGCTCTCGGCGATCTTCAAGGTCTTAGTTCTCTTGTATTCGACCCACATCGTTTAGTTCTTCATTTCCGCAGCGTCGGTGATTTCAACGGATTGCTTTGCCCGGTAGAAGGCGAAGACGAGGGCGAGCGCAAGTGCTGTCTCTGCTGCGGCGATCGAGATGACGAATACTGCGAACATGTGGCCGGTCAAAGCTGAGCGAACTGCCGCCTCGGTGATGCCACCACTCGCATCCATCAGAGCGGCAGGGGCGGTGAATCTTGAGAAACCGATCGCAGCGACTAGGACTCCATTGAACATCAACTCAAGAGACATGATGACTGCGATGATGTTGCGTCTGGCCAAAACTCCGAAGAGTCCGATCGAGAAGAGTGCACCTGCAACAACGAGGACGATCTCGAGCGTCATGCTGCGTCGTCCTCCTGTCTTCCGCGGATCACGAGCAATGCGCCGATCAATGCAGCTATTAGGAGCAATCCTAAGGTCTCGAATGGCAGAACGAAGTCGCTGATCAGCGCCGGTCCGATGTGGGAGGAACCGTCAACTAGTGCCCCACCCCGCGAATCTTCGACACTCGCGTCGGCTTCCGATATCAGGTTCTGACCGTCTGAAGTTCCCGTCACCTCGTAACGTCCCGTGAGTCCAGCCACCGCGTCGGCATCCGTCACGTCCTTGATATCAGTCCAATCGGTGTTGTACGCCACAAAGATGACCGCTGCTAGAAGCAAAACCGCCGCTACTGCCGAAACCAATCGGCTTTGCGACAGCGTGCCCGCATTTGCCAGATCGCCTATGAACATCACGGCAAAGGCGATCAGGATCGAGATCGCGCCTACGTAGACAAGCAGTTGAACGACGCCGATGAATTCGGCGTTCAGGATGAAATAGATTGCAGCCACTCCGACGAACGACATCGCTAACGCCACGACGGCGCGCACCAAGTCTCGTTGGGTAACGACGATGAGCGCCGAGGCGATGGTCAATGCCGACGCTAGATAAAACGCCAGCGTCGCAATCGGTCCTGAGTCGAATGCCCCGTTCATCTCTCTTCGACCCAACGCTCGTCTAACGTCTCTTGATCCGGTTTCTCGTGACGCCCCACACTGTAGTGATCGGTACGTTCGCCGTCTTGGAACGGATCGTATTCTCGTTCCTCGAACTGCGGTCTGAACCACGAACTGGGTTGCTTCAATGCCTCGCGCAACTCATCAACCGGTATCACGAGAGCGTCGCGCTCGTATTTGCTACGCTCAAATCTGCTTCCCATGTGAAGGGCGTCGTAAGGGCATGCCTCGACACACAAACCGCAAAACATGCAACGTCCGATATCAATGTCGAACACATCGATCGCGTAGCTCTCACCTTCTTGCACGTCGAAACCGCCAGGGCTAGTCACGATCTCGATGATTCCAAGTGGACAGTACTTAGCGCATGAGGCACAGCCGGTGCAACGGTCTTCGTACCAAGTGAATTCGTTTCCTCGGAAGCGTGGGTTCTGAGGGATGTTGACTGGCACGGAGTAAAGGCTCATCGCCGCTTTAGCCGCAGTGACCGGTTGAGTGGCCACCAAACCGATAGGCGACTTGCCCTCATTCTTAGCAGCGCCAGCGATACCCACTTTTCGGTCAGGGTATTGGATCGTGAATGGCGTTTTGAGCGCGTTCCTGAGCGTCACGCGCATCGCTTTGAGTAAACCAAGGCCGATCATCGTGTCGCACCTCCTGTGTAAGCAACTTCGTCGGGAAGTTCATCGGTTGCCACCGGGTATGACGGGCGGTTTGGTTGTGGTGTCGGTGCGCTGTAGTCGGACGGTCGCAGCAACTTGCTGACGAGCCATACTGAGATGAAGAACACGATCCAGTTGATGGCGGACATGATCAGCAGTTCGGTCATCCCGGGATCGGGCCATATCGCGATCAAGATCGCGGTGACGAAGATGTTGATCAGCGTGAGTTCGAACAGACCTTTCCACGCCAAGGCGAGTATTTGGTCTACTCGCAGACGTGGCCACGAGAAGCGCATCCACATGATGAAGACCAGGACCAGCACTGTTTTGCCAGCGAACCAGATCTGCGACGGGATTGGGTCCCATCCTCGCCATCCGCCGAGGAAAAGGGTGACGATCAGCATCGATGCCACGATGGTGGCCAAGAACTCGGCGAGGAAGAAGATGCCGAATTTCATGCTGCTGTAGTCGTTGAGGTAGCCAGCGGCGAGTTCCGATTCTGCTTCAATCAGGTCGAACGGAGTCCTGCTTGTTTCTGCTTGAGCGGCTATTAAGAAGACGAACAATCCGAGCGGCTGCACCAGTATGAACGGGAGATCTTGGGCTTCGACGATTGCCCCTAGTGACATCGAGCCTGCCAGCATAAGTACGCCGATCAAGGACAATGCCATAGGTATCTCGTAACTGATGAGCATCGCTACAGAACGCATGCCAGCGAATATGGAGATGCGGTTTCCTGATGCCCAAGATGCGAGGACCACGGAGATGCCGGACACTGAAGTCACGGCGATGACGAAGAGGATGCCGACGTTGATATCGACTACGAAGGTACCGACTCCAAATGGGATAACGGCTAGGACCATCAGGACAGGGAAAACCATCAGGATAGGTGCCAAGTTGAATAGCCATCGGTCCGCTTCATCGGGGACGATGTCTTCTTTGAAGAGCGTCTTGATGGCGTCTGCGACCGAAGTGAACATCCCGAATGGTCCCCAGCGGTTTGGACCTGTGCGGTTCTGGATGCGTCCCAATATCCGTCTTTCTCCCCAGATGTAGACGATGACTGCGCCCAAACCGGCGTTGATGACGATGTTGATGATGATGAAGGCGGTGATGGCGAACGCGAGCCACTCGAAACCGGCAGGCAATATCGCGGTGTCGTATCCACGCGACGCACAACCATCACTTCCGCTTGCGAGGTAGCAGTAGATGTTGCGGAACAGGGAGTTGTCGAGGAACGTCGAATTCAACGGTCCACCTCGCCCATGTTGATATCGACGCTGCCAAAGCTGACGAACATATCGGCCAGCAACTCACCGACGAGCATGTCGCGTAGCAATGTCAAGTTGATAAGGGATGGTGCCCTGACATGGCATCGGTACGGCGAGATCGAGCCGTCGCTTACCAGATAGAAGCCCAGCTCGCCTTTCGAATGTTCAATGGCCGCGTATGCGTCTCCGACTGGCGGACGTAATAGCCATGGGACATCGTCGTGTTCGGGTCGGATCGGACCGGGTTCGATCAGTTGTTCGCACTGGCGAATGATCTTGATGCTCTCTCGCATCTCTTGGACCCGCACCCAGTAGCGCGCGAAGTTATCGCCTGCGGTGTGTAGGGGCCGATCAAATTTGACTTGGTCGTAGTAGTCGTAAGGGTCGCGGTGCCTCAAGTCCCAGTCCACCCCTGCCGCACGCAACATGGGACCGGTGATCGATGCATCAATCATCTCTTCCGGTGTCAAAATCGAAACGCCTTTGGTGCGTGAAAAGATGATGTCGTTGTCGGTCAGCAGGTCGTCCAAGTCGTCGATTCGGGGCGGCAATTCGTCCAGGACCTCGTTCATCGCAGGCCAGAATTCCTCGGGGGCGTCCATGAAAACGCCGCCGGGCCGCAAGTAGGAGTTGGTGATCCTTGCCCCGCAGAGCATCTCGAACAGATCAAGGATTTTCTCACGCTCGCGCATCGTGTAAATGAGCGGGGTTCCCCAAGCGCCTAGGTCTTGGATCAGGAATCCGACCGCGACTAGGTGGCTAGCGATTCGCTGCAATTCCGAAGCGATCATGCGTAGCCAGACGCCCCTTGGAGCGGGTTCTACTCCGGCCAGCTTCTCGACTGCAAGCATGTAGGCCTGGTTGTTGAGCATCGAGCCGACGTAGTCCATGCGGTCGGTGAGAGTAACTACTTGCACGTAGGTTCGCTCTTCGGCCAACTTTTCTGATCCGCGGTGGAGATAACCGAAGATGGGTTCGACGTCGATGATTTCCTCTCCGTCGAAGGTGACGCGCATCCTGAAGACGCCGTGGGTAGACGGGTGCTGGGGACCGAGGTTGACAGTGATCGGCTCTGTGCGAACTTGCGTCGTCACTACCCCTGCCCTTCCTCAACCTCATTGGCCACCCCTGACGGAACGCGTCGTTCAGCCTCGGGGACGATGGACTGTTCGTAGGTCGCGAAATCCTTCCGCAGAGGATGACCGGGGAAACCTTCCCACAGCATTATTCGCTTGTGGTTCGGGTGACCCTCGAAGATGATCCCCATCAGATCCCAGACTTCTCGTTCTTGAAGGTCAGCACCTCGCCAGATGTCAACCACACTAGGTATACGGGCCTCGTCGCGGCCAAAACCAGTCTTGGATTTGATTACTGCGGTTGCGTTTCGTGTCAATGATGTCAGGTGGTAGACGACCTCGAAATATGAGATGTAGTCGACCGCGGTGACACTGCTGAGCAGTTGGAATTGGAACTCGGAGTCGTCTCGCAACAGTCGCATGACTTCGGGAACGGAGTCGGGCTCGATCCAGATATCTGTTCCGCTGGTACCGACAACGACGTCGGGGATCGACTTGTGGATCGCCTCGGCTAGCTTGGCGCCGTCCCACGCCTTGCTCATACGCCACCTGCCGGGTTATCAGTGAGCGAGTAGCGTCGGATCTTGTCGTGGAGCTGCATGATCCCATATAGCAACGCGTCGGGTCTAGGTGGACAGCCAGGGACGTAGACGTCGACTGGCACGATGTGGTTGACGCCGGGGACCACGGAGTATGACTGGTAGTAGGGGCCGCCACTCGTGGCGCAGACACCCATAGAGATCACCCACTTGGGCTCCGCCATCTGCTCGTATAGACGACGCAAAGGCACGGCCATTTTCCATGTAACTGTGCCCGCCACGATCATGAGGTCAGCTTGACGAGGAGTTGCTCGGAACGCTTCCATTCCGAATCGGGAGATATCAAACCTGCTCATTGCGGTGGCGATCATCTCGAAGGCGCAGCACGCCAATCCGAACTGAAGCGGGAAGAGGGAAGATTTACGTGCCCAGTTCAAAAGGTAATCGACTGACGTGACGATGACATTGCGAGAGTGGTCATCCTCCATGCCGATGATCGGTTCAGGCAGCGGGCTAAGGCGAGTCGCCTTCATGAGGTTGACTTCGTCGCCTTCGTCACGGTCTAAGTCCCACGTCACGTTGAAGAGCGGGTTGCGAGGGTCGTGCCCTATCGGGACTCCGTAGGCGGTTTCGATCTCAGAGGTCAATTTTCCATGCTCCGCGTCCATTCAAGGGCACCTTTTCGCCATGCGTATAGATAGCCCAGCGTGACTACAACTAGAAAGACCAATACCGCGAAAAATGCGATCAAGCCGAACTCTTTCGATAGGACGCCGTATTTGATCGCCCATGGGAACAGCAGGACGGTTTCAACGTCGAACACGACAAATAGGATCGCGTAGTAGTAGTACCGGATGTTGAAGAGGCGAGGTTTTGGGCTGAAGGGACGCAGTCCGCTCTCGTATGAGGTTCGTTTGACGATTGAGGTCTGTTTGGGTCTGACGCGGATGAATTCCGCGGCCCATGACATCAACAGCATCCCGATCGGGACACCGACCGCAACTAATAGGAACATCACGAGTATCCCGTACTGGCGAAAATAGTCTTCAAGCATCTGGGATTTTCGTCGGTCTCTTGATGTTGCCGGTCGAGACGCGCACTTAGCCCACGTGGGACCCGCGCGTCACGTGTCGATAGTTGATTTTACCCTGTCAATTCGCAGATTGGCGTTGCACACGGCAACACACACGAGAATCTACGCAGGAGCTAATTCACGCCCTCAAAGACAATGACACCGCGCCCGTCTGCGCCCTGTTCAAGGTCTTCGTAGGCTTCGTTAATCTGGTCGAGGGAGTACGATCGCAATGCCAAACCGCCAATGTCGAGTTTCCCAGATTGGTAGAACTCGATCAACTTCCTAAAAGTCTCGTGAGGCGAGGCTGAGCCGTAGTAACTGCCGACGACGGTCTTTTGATTTCGGACGATATCGACCATGGGAATATCGGCATCCGATCCCTCCGGTGCGAGGCCGATAACGACGCAGGTCCCGCCCTTACGCGTCGCGTCGTATGCGCTCCTTGTCGTCATGCTGTGACCGAATGCGTCGAAGGCCATGTCGACGCCGCCGTCGGTCATCTCGATGATCTTTTCGACGGCGTTTTCAGCGCGTGAGTTGATGACATCGGTAGCGCCAAACCGGTAGGCGAACTCCAGTTTGTTGTCGAGGATATCGACCGCAATTACTTTGGATGCGTTCAGAAGCCGCGCTCCCTGCAACACGTTAAGGCCGACACCACCAACACCGAAGACGGCTACCGTCATACCCGCTGTGGCGTTTGGCTGATTAATCACACCGCCAACACCCGTGGTCACTGAGCAACCGATCAGTGCAGCAACATCCATCGGCACATCATCCGGGATTGGATAGACGGCCTGTTGTGGACACACTATGCTCTCCGCAAACACTCCCAACTTGGCGAACTGGTGGATCTCGACGCCTTCGTCATCGAAAAATCGGAACGTTCCGTCGTATTGCCGGGTACCAGTCAAGCGATTGGTATCGCATACATTTTGGAGGCCTGTGCGGCAGGATCTGCAATAACCGCAACTCGGCACAAATGAGAGGATGCAACGATCTCCGGGCTCGATTCCGGAGACGCCCTCCCCTACTTCATCGACGACGCCTGCTCCCTCGTGGCCCAAAATGATAGGCATCGGAAAGTTCGTTTGTCCTTTCATCACATGATGATCAGACGCACAAATACCAGCCGCGCCGATGTTCACTCGTACTTCGCCGTTACGAGGTGGCAGCTGTTCCAGATCTTTGATCGGCATCGGCTCATTGGCCGCGTAAAGCACCGCTGCTCTAACCATGTCTTTCCTTAACTGATCTTGTCGTGGACTTGATCCAAGGCTTTTATCCGGATTCAAAAAGATCGCGCCTATCTGGCGCGATCGATGCCGGCGTTATTGAGGCAATGTGTTCGGATGGTCTTTCTCGAACCAGTGAAACCTTGCCGTGTTTCGGAGATCTCAACGAACGGTCCGAGGAAGACCTAAAACCTCAGTTCATCTGGATCATCGCGCCAGACTGAATCATGTTGGCGACTTTGGCTTTGAGCTCTTTGACTTCCATGATGTGAGGTGACTTGCCTTGGACTTGCTTGTCCCACAAGACTTCACCATCTACGGTCACTTTGAACGCGCCGGAGTGACCTGGGGTCAAGCTGATCGCGAGCGCCGGGCCGGCAGCTTGGAACAACTCGGCGGCCATGTAGGCTGCTAGGTTGGCGTATCCGCAAGGCACGCAGTATTCGATGTCAGCTTCCATCTTCCAGTGGTCGGACATTCTCTATGTCTCCTTTTTGCTTTAGCGCCTGCTATTGGCAGGTCGCAATCTCAAACTCTATCAATGGCACGTTAAATCCGCAAAACTGCCATCGTGCGATAATGAATTCAAGCGTTCGCGGCGAGAAATTCATATCGCCTTCACCTAATCAATCTATCTTCAGTCAGGGGGTACGCCTAATATGCCATCAAGATGTGAACTCCGTCCAGTGATCAGAGACGATGTGCAACGGATCGCGGATTGGCTGAAAGATCCCGAGGTTTCGGAAAGCTGGTTTGGTCGTTACACCTACGGCGACGCGGCACATCTCGGATATGAACCCGAGGAGATGCTCGACGCCACTCAAGAGCAATGGGACGAGGTGTTCCACGACCCGCACCACGAACCCCACCGCGACATCTTCTCCATCTACTCCGAAGAAGGTGAGCACATCGGTGAAGGACAGCTGTCGATCGACGAACCGTTGGGCGATGCGCAGATCTCCGTACTCATCGGCGACAAGACCAAGTGGCACATGGGCTACGGGACTGCTGCTGCTTTAGCCATGCTTGAGCACATCTTCGACCATCTCGGCCTTTACCGCGGCTGGGTCGATGTGCCTGCGTACAACGCGGCCGCGCGGGCCATGTTCGAGCACATTGGATTTGTCCATGAAGGAACTCTCCGAAAGAGTCGTCCCCATGAAGGAGCACGTCACGACTCTGTGATTATGGGGATGCTAGTGGATGAATATCACCAGCGCTTCCCCAATGGGGTAAGCAGCCACGTGATTGGTTGGGAGGGGAATGTTTAGGCGAGGCTAGTTCGCGTCGCTACGAGCGCCCATCCCCTCGGGCAACATATCCAGATACTTGTGCCCGTTCCCGGTTACGAGGAGCACCACACTCTCGTCTCTTAAGACCAATCCACGTTCGATCAATTTCCGCAGCGCCGCCAAAGTGGCGCCGCCTTCTGGCGCCGCGAAGACCCCCTCCGTTCGAGCCATTTCGACCATTCCGTCGATCATCTCATCGTCTGTAACCGTGATGGCGGCCCCGCCGCTTTCCTTGACCGCACGGATCACCAAGAAATCTCCTATCGCTGCCGGGACACGCATTCCAGCGGCTAATGTATGAGGATCAGGGAACGGGTCAGCGAATTCCTCGCCTTTTTCATATGCCGCCACTAAAGGTGCGCAGCCCTCGGCTTGAACGCAGACCATTCGCGGACGTTCGGACCCGATCCACCCGAGCTCTTCCATTTCTGCCATCGCCTTCCATATGCCCACTATCCCTGTGCCGCCTCCAGTCGGATAGACGATCACGTCAGGGACTTGGAAACCCATTTGCTCGACGATCTCGTAACCCATCGTCTTCTTGCCTTCGGCGCGATATGGTTCTCTAAGCGTTGATACATCGAACAGGCCCAATTCGGCCGCAGCTTGTTGGGACATCTGCCCGGCGTCAGTAATGAACCCATCTACCAATGTGAGTTTCGCTCCGTACGCTTCGCACTCAATCTTGTTTGCGATAGGTGCGTCTTTGGGCATGAAGACGTGCGCCTCCATTCCTCCGGCTGCGGCATAGGCGGACATCGCTCCTGCAGCATTACCGGCGGAGGGCATCGTCAATCGTGTCTGGCCTAGCTCCTTGGCCTTCGACACCGCTGCACCGAGACCACGTGCCTTGAATGAACCGGTTGGGTTGACGCCCTCATCCTTGATGTAGACGGTGTTTAGCCCTGTCGCTTTCGCAAGGCGGTTGGCGCTTAGAAGCGGTGTGCCGCCCTCCCCTAACGCGATGATGTTGGCGTCATCGATAACAGGCATGACTTCCTGATAGCGCCACATATCTCTGCGACGGTCAGCCAGCGAATTTTTCGTAAGCGTGGCCTTTGCCTTTTCAAGGTCGTATCGGGCGAAAAGAGGTTTGCCATTGGCTGGATTTGTGCGATGCGGTTGCGATGCATCGAAACTCACACCTGTCAAGGTGCATTCGAGGTGAGTCAATGTCGATTCGTGCTTCATTCTTAAGTCCCGTCCTCAACGGTTACCGACAGAATGCGGTGAGGGCTGAACCCGGTGGACAACGCGTCGACCTGTTCAAAGGTCATCAAGACGTCCAATCCCTCGATCACCTTTCCAAACACCGCGTAACAGATTTCCTCGGGATCAGCGCAATCCTTCATCTCACCATCCACATATGCGTCCCAATCTGATTTCGGCTCCAAAGCGAATACAAATTCCGATGAACCACCGTTCACGATCTTGGAAACCATCGAAATTGTGCCTGGTGCATCGTGCAACGCCTCAGGGTGGAACTCTGATGGTATGTAATACCCGGCGGTTCCGCCGAAGGCATTCAAGGCCGATCCACCAAAGACTGCCGATTCGACGTCCACGGTGTGAAAAGCCAGTCCATCGTAATATCCCGCCTTAGCGAGATTGAGGAAGTTTTCTACCGTGACTGGCGCCAGATGGTTGTAGAGATCGATCCGCACATCTCCCCGAGTAGTCTCAATCAAGACCTGATACGGGCCCAAGGTTCCAAACGTCTCGTCTTCATGCCTTGCCGAATCAATTTTTCCCGTGGGGATGGTTAGTCCCTCGCTTCCCAACTGCCTTTCGACAGGGGTAGGCAACTGTAGAGGCTGCGGCCGCCATGCGGTGACCGTTGTCTGGAACTGAGGTCCAAGCGCGCGCCTTCTGCCCGTCCCATCCATATCCATCAACCACATCACACCCTCTTCCTCATCCACGAATGAGATTTCCGAACCGTCTGGCGAGATGGAGGCGATGCCCACATTCAATCCGCCCACATCAACCTCATCAACTTCACCTGTTGACAGATTCGCGAGTAGCAACAGGTTCTCTTGCCCGTCTTCTACGTTCTGCTGGCCTGAGATCAGAATTCGCTGCCCGTCGGGATGCCAATCCAAGCCGTTCGCGTTATCGGCTTCAACGAGGACGGCACCATAATTCTGGACGGCATCAACAACCGTCGTCCGAAGTCGGCCGTTACCGAATGTAGTTGTGAACATTACGAGGTCGCTGTCGGGAGACCAGCGCGGGAACAGGTGCTGCAACTGCTCGCCCTGAGACAGCGGTTGTGCATCATCAAGTGTCAGCACTCCCGAGATTTCCCCATCTTCGTCAAACTCGAAATCAGCCACGTAGACGTTCGTAGCGCTCTCGCTTCTTTCCACGAATGCGATTCGGTTCCCATCAGGGGATATCGCGGGCATCGTCAAGTCATTGTCGGCAGAAACCAACAGCCTGACGTCGTTGGTGAAGGGATCGATATCCCATATCTCACGATTACCGTTCGCATCGCTTGAATACGCCAGCCTAGAACCGTCTGGCCACCAAGCTGGCGAGTCCTCAGTGGACTCGTTGGATTCAATCTCGCTCGAAACCGGAACCAAATCACCGGTCGCAAGGTTGATCATGTATACAACGCCGCCTCGCGGTCCCACGATGTCTACGGCTAGGAAATCCGAACTCCGTTGACGGACCTCGATGTCCATTGACTGCTGAAGCAATGCTTCGTTACCAGCATTGCCGGCTTCGACTCTTGCGATGATCGCGTCCTCGTACATCCCGGGTTCAAACCCTGCTGCGAAAGCGAAATTCGCGTTCAACCTCCCGCCTTGGGTTACCTCGAGGAGAACATCAACGTCGTTGATCGAATTACCGTTCTCGTCCAACACCCTAACCGGGATTGGTGAGCTTGAACCCGCGGGAACTGAATCGAACTCGTTCCAGAATTCGATCGCGACTGCGGTCGAAGGCAGGATCCGAATCGGCACGCTGGTGAATACTTCGACCCCATCCAATACGCCACGAACGCGAACGGTGTTTTCCGGGAACAGACCGGACTTGCGGCCAGCGGTGAACAGCCCATCGGCGCTGAAGGTTCCTATTTCGGGGTCTTCAACTTCCCATCGCAACTCATCCAACTCCAACTCGTGTCCGAACCGGTCGTACCCGACGGCGGTCAACTGCACTTGATCGCCGGACTTCAGATCCCAAAGGTTTCCTTCTACTTGAACATGATCCAATATCCCCGGTCTGACGATGCCCTTTATGATCTGTTCAATTGACACGTCGCCGACTGTTCCAGTTACTAATACCAGCGATGCATCTTCGCTGGAGATCGTCTCGTTTGGCGTGTAATGCCCGGTTTGATCGATCTCATCGCCGGGACGTAATACCTCCCATACGATCTCGGCGTCCTCTAGCACGTGTCCGGCTTGGTCCAACACCTCTGCGTTCATGTCGACCGCCCAAGTCACCCTTGTGTCGATGACTTCTGGTGTGACGAACAGTTCGGTCGGAGGGCCGTACACGACCGATACCGGAATAACGTAGTTAGCGGTGAAGTTCCCGCGCATGAAGTCGACCCGTACGCCCTCGGGTGCAGATCCGACTTCGTTGCTAGCTGTGAACAGGCCATTCTGATCGATGCTTCCAGTAGCGGGATCGGCATGCCATACCAAGTCGGGGTCAAGCACAGGATTTCCGAGGTGGTCAAATGCCTCGGCATCAAATTGGAAAGTTTCACCACCCTCTATCTCGAGTGCATCGGCGCTCAAGATCAGCCATCCGGCATCCCCGGGTTGGACCGTGATCGTGGATTCTGCGATTTCAGTTTCATCACCGCGGGACGCCGTCAGCTTTACCGCGAAGGTTCCTGCGTCAAGGTACGTGTGCCGTGCGGTGGTCCCTGCAGCGGAGTTGCCGTCGCCAAAATCCCAGAAGTAGGATGCGCCGTCCGTAAAATCCTTGGCCTCGAACTCGATATTCACGGGCGCCATCACCGTGTTCGCTGTCATCCCGATGTCCACCACTATCGGTGGCATTGGCGTCGGGGTAACAGTTGGTGTTGGTTCTTCGGTCGCGCATGCTATCGAGACCAATGCTGTCAACAATGCCAAGCCGACAATCCAAATTGCGCGCTGATTAGGGATCGCGAATTTCATGGTTTGCTATACGGAAACCGGCACCATCGCGGATTGAATGTCGGCAACCTTTGATGCTGGTTGCCAATCAAGCTCGAAGAAAAGAATGTCGGCAAAGGCGGCAGCCCAATCGCGGGCGACATACTCAACATCAAACTCGTCACCTGTCTCTTGCTCAATCGAAGTCATGTCCAAACCGGGCATACCGCACGGCACTATGTTCGAGTAGTAGCTGAGGTCAGTGCTCACATTGAGTGCCATGCCATGCATCGCTACGCCACCGCTCAATCGTACTCCGATCGCCGCGATCTTACGACCCGTTGGGAGTTCTCCTTTGGGCGGTTTATCGCCGGGCTCTCCTTCAATCCAAACGCCTGTTTTCCCGACTACGCGGTGTCCACGAATTCCGTAGTCGCGCAGAACTTGAATGATGGTCTCCTCCAATATCCGGACGTATGCTACTGGTCCCATCTTCAACTCGCGTACGCTGATGATGGGATAGGCCACTAGTTGCCCGGGGCCGTGGTAGGTAGCTTCTCCGCCACGATCTGTATCGACCACTTCGGCATAGTCGTCATCGATGAGACCGTCACTCGTTCTCAGGTGCGTTTCGTCTGCTCGACGGCCGAGGGTGTAGACATGGTCGTGTTCAAGCAGCAGCAGGGTGTCTGGGATCTCGTCCACTTTCCGTTTTTGGACCAGTAACCGCTGCAACTCGTATGTCGGGTGGTATGGGACGCGGCCCAACCACGAGGCGCGCATGACGGAACGCTCGACGACCATCAGGAATCGATGTCCTGTGAAATCGATTCCAATCGGGTCTTGATGTCGTTCATGAATGCCATGGCTTCTGCGCCGTCGATGATGCGATGGTCAAATGACAGGCACATATTCATCATGGATCTGATCGCGATCGCCTCGCCGTCTGGTGTGTCAATTACGACGGGGCGTTTAACTATTGCCTCGGTGGTCATGATGGCGGCCTGTGGATAGTTGATGATTGCGCCGCCAAGGATCGATCCCAATGCGCCGGTGTTGTTGAGTGTGAAGGTTCCGCCTTGGACATCGTCGAGATTCAGCTTTCCTGCTCGGGCACCGTCCACGATCCTCGCCATCTCCGATACTGTTTCCTCTAAAGTCAGGCGATCTGCGTTGTGGAGAACCGGGACTATCAGTCCTTGCTCGGCAGCTACTGCGATGCCGATGTTTATCTCGCCTTTCAATTCGACCTTTCCGTCCACCCAGCTCGAGTTGAGCAAACGATGCTCTCGCAATGCTTGAGCGATGCTCTGCAACACGATCGGGAGATATGTCAGTCGTTGGCCTGTTGCTTCCTGAATTCGGTTGATATTTGTCTTTCGGTATCTCACCAGTTCTGTCACATCGACTTCTATGGCACCCCAAGCATGGGGAATCTCACTGAAACTGCGAGCCATATTCTCGGCGATGATCCGACGGATCGGAGTGGGTTCTATCAGCTCGTCGAGTTGCTCGGTTGTTTGTGATTCGAGATATGCCTCTACGTCCTTGCGGGTCACGCGGCCACCTGCGCCGGTACCCGGAATCGCGTTGACGTCCAACCCGTGCTTCTCTGCCAATCGTCTCACAACGGGTGATATTCGTGCGCCGCGATCATCGCGTTCGCGTCGACGACGTCGACTAGGTGCTGATGGGGACGCTGCCTGTGCGGATTCGGTGCTGGGTTCGGTCTGCAGGCTTGTGTCTGTGAACTCGCCGCCAGTGGGGCCGACGTTTGCGCCGATGATCATCGAGCCGACGCGACTTGCCGCTTGCACTGATGGTGCCGCCGAAACGGCGGTCTCTTGTTCAGGTGATTCGACGGGTTCAGGCTCGGGTGTTGCACCTTCTACTTCCATCTCCGCTATCGGAGCACCCATCTGTACCGTCTCGTCCTCGCTTACCAACAGTCCGGTGATGGTTCCGTCTCGTGGTGAAGGGACCTCCATGTTCACCTTGTCGGTTATGACCTCGACCAAGGGATCGTAGCGACGGACGGTGTCGCCGGGGGAGACCAACCATTTACCGATGACGGCCTCAGTGACGGACTCGCCGACGTGGGGCATTTCTATAGTGAGTCTTGCCATCGGTTAGATTTCTGCGAGGCGACGGATCGCGTCCGCAATTTTCTCCGGGGACGGCATATATTCGGCTTCTTGCAACGGGCTGAACGGCATCGGTGGAATCTCGGGCGGGTTAACCCGCATGACTGGGGCGTCGAGGTCGAAGAAGCCTTCGGCTGCGATGATGGCTGAGACCTCGGAGGAGACGCTCACTGCGCCGGTGTCTTCTTGGACGATTAGCGCTCTGCCCGTATTGGAGACTGAGTCGAGGATTGTTTCGGCGTCGATGGGTCGGAGGGTGCGTAGGTCGACGATCTCGGTCTCGATGCCGTCGGATTGTGAAACCATTTCTGCGGCTTGGAGGGAGTGGTGGAGCATCAGGCCGTAGGTGATTAATGAGACATCGCTTCCGGCTCTTTTGATGTCGGCTTTTCCGATTGGTTCGGTGTAGTCATCGTCTGGTGCTTCACCTCGGACCAATCGGTAGGTTCGTTTGTGTTCCAAGAAGACAACTGGGTCGTTTGAGCGGATGGCTGAGCGGAGGAGTCCTCGTGCGTCCCAAGGGGTTGCGGGGGCGATTACCTGTAGGCCTGGGGTGTGGGCGAATAGGACCTCGATACTTTGGGAGTGGTAGAGGCCGCCTCGGACGCCGCCGCCGTATGGGACTCTGACGGTCATGGGTGCGAACTTGCCGCCGTTTGTTCCGTAGCGGACTCTTGCGGCTTCGCCTACTAGCTGGTTGATTGCGGGCCAGACGAAGTCTGCGAATTGGATTTCGGCGACTGGTCTCATACCATTTACGGCTGCGCCGAGTGCGATGCCGATGATGGAGGATTCGGCTAGGGGGGTGTTGATCACTCGGTCTTCGCCGAACTCTTCGACGAAGCCTTCGGATGCTAGGAAGACGCCGCCTCTGGGGCCGATGTCTTCGCCCATCATGAAGATGTCGGGGTCGCGGCGCATTTCGGACCGCAGGGTTTCGCGGACCGCTTCGATGAGGGTCATCTCAGGCATGGGAGTTTCCTCCCTCGGATTCTTCCAAGACGCCGCTGTACATCTCGTCTATCGGTGGGAAGGGTAAGGCTTCGACTTCGTCCGTGGCGTTGTCGACTTCTTGTCTTGCCCACTCTTTGAATTCTTGGTCGGTTGCTTCGTCTAGGATGCCGTGGCGTTTGAGCAATGCTTCGGTGATGGGTAGCGGGTCTAGGTCTCGCATTCGGTCAATGTCTTCTTGGGAGCGGTAGCGGGTGTGATCGTCGTCGGTGGTGTGTGGGAGGAGTCTTTCGACTCGGAGTTCGACTAGTGTTGCGCCGTTGCCTGATCGGGCGCGGTCTACGGCTTCTTTGATTGCTTCGTAGGAGGCGATTATGTCTGTGCCGTCGACTTCGATGCCGGGGATTCCGTAAGAGGATGCTCTGGAGGCGATGGATTCGACTGGCATTTGTTGGCGTAGGGGGACGGAGATTGCGTAGCGGTTGTTTTCGCAGAGGAAGACGACGGGGAGTTTGTGTATGCCTGCGAAGTTCATGGCTTCGTGGCAGTCGCCTTGGCTGGCGGCTCCGTCGCCGAAGAATGAGATTGTGACGGAGTCGCGGTTTTTCATCTTGTCGGCGAGGGCGACGCCGACGGCTTGGGGGAGTTGGGTTCCGACTACGTTGGAGAAGGAGAATAGGTCGACTCTGGGGTGGGATCCGTGGAGGGGGAATTGTCGTGCTGCGCTGAGGATCTCGCCGTCACGGGCTAGGAACTGCGATAGCATCTCGGTCGGGGTGGTCCCGAGCATGAGTGTTGCGGTGAGTTGTCGGTAGTAGATGAGGTAGCGGTCGCGGGCTGGGTCGGTGGCCATTACGGTTGCGACCTGTGCGGCTTCGTGTCCTTGTGCGGAGGCTGCGATTGCGGCTTTGCCCTGTCGGTTGAGGGTCCAGATGCGGATGTCGAGGGCGCGGCTCAGGCACATTGTTTTGTATGCGCTGAGCAGGCGGTCGGCGGTTAGACCGTCGGGCAGGTTCAGGTCGGAATCGGCGGTTGTTTGGCTCGTGGATTGAGTCATAACGCGGATTATAGTTTGGATAGCTGACAGTGATTGTTTCAGGGAGCTTGTTGTGTGGGGGATATACTCGTTTAGCGGGGGTTTTTAGAGCCCTCGCTAGCGGCTGATTGCGGAGTCGCGATTGCAGGTCTACATCGAGAGGGAATCGAGAGAGATGACGAATATATTGAAGGCGACGGCGATGATCGCGAGTGCGACGACGGTGGCGCTTTTCGCGGCGGCTTGCAGTGATGATGGTGGTGATGGCGGCGGAGGTGGCGGGAGCTATGATCCGAACGCTTCGTATTCGGTGACGATCAAGACGAACAAGGGGAATATCGAGGCTGATCTGTACAACGATATTGCGAGTGTTTATGTTGAGAATTTTGTGAACTTGGCTAACCGAGGGTTCTACACGAATTCGCAGTGGCACCGGGTGATTCCGGGTTTCGTGATTCAGGGCGGTACGAATGCGGATGGGGAGCAGGTGGCGCAGTTCGAGGATGTGTTCCATCCGAACATGATTCACGATTCGGCGGGGATATTGTCGATGGCGAATGCCGGGCTGAATACGAACACATCGCAGTTCTTCATCACGCATGATGCGACGCCGCATCTTGATCCGTATGTTGATGGTGAGATGAAGCCTTGCCATGTTCGAGGGACGTCGTGCCATGCGGTTTTCGGGAAGGTGACTGAGGGGATGGATATTGTGCTGTCGATTGAGCAGGGCGATGTTATGGAGTCGGTTGAGGTTCACAAGAGGTAGGCGTGTTTTTATGGCCACTTGGGGTGGCTTGGTTTTTTCTGCTCCTCCCCCTGCGCCTTTTCAGGGGCGCAGGGCTGTCTTTGCCTTT
>CAZMBB010000016.1:0-53958 GCA_964564575.1 uncultured Dehalococcoidales bacterium | reverse complement strand
AGCGGTCTGACACGCCGTTCTGCGCAGCATCTGACCCCTCTCCGGGGTCGTCCTCAACCGGAAACGGAAGAGGCGATGGAGAGGGAAGGAGCCGAGGTCGAAGTACAAAGACCGAAGCTCAGGACCAGGGCCTGTAAATTCGGGCCCGATGACCCGACCTCCTGGTCACACCCGATGGCGACGTAAACCAAAAGGCAAAGACAGCCCTGCGCCCCTGAAAAGGCGCAGGGGGAGGAGCAAAAAAAACACAGCCACATGGGAGTGGATATAAAAACACGCCTCCATATACACGTCATTCCGCGCCCCAACACCGTTCCCGGGAAAGCGGGAACCCAAGGGTCGATGAGTGGAAGAGAATGCAAGGCAAACCACCAAAGCATCCACAAACAATGGGAAATCGTTAACCTTATATGGATGCACTTCGTGCCAAAACACAACTCATTGCTCCGCCGCATCGCGCCTTTTCTCACCGCGATCGCACTCAGCGGCTCCTTGGCCATCCTTGCCGCATGCGAATCTGACACCGAACCCACGGCAACATCCCCAACCGCCGGTCCCGAAACCAGCGTCGCGCCAACTGACGCGCCCATATCCGAAGAATCCAGGATCCAACCACCAAAACCAACGTTCACCCCGACCTTCACTGTCACCAGCACCTTCACTGTCACCAGCACCTTCACTCCCATAGCAACTGCAACCTCTACCCCGACGAATACCCCAACTCCGGAACCCACCGCGACCTTCACCCCTGAACCAACTCCCACACCCACATCGGCACCTACCGCAACACCAGTCCCTACCGATACCCCAACTCCGGAACCCACCGCGACCTTCACCCCTGAACCAACTCCCACATCGACACCAACCAACACTCAGATTCCCGTCCCTACGGACACCCCAACACCAGAGCCAACCGCTACGCCAGAACCAATCCCAACCGATACCCCTGCCCCCGAACCCTCTCCTACGCCCTCCCCAGAGCCCACCGCCATTCCAACATTCACACCATCGCCGGAACCAACCGCCACCCCTAGCCCATTCCCCACCGCGACACCACTTCCAACTGCGACGCCCACAATAACCCCAACACCCACTCCGGAGCCCATCTCTGACCTGACTATCAAGTGGACCTTCCAGACAGAATCCACAGGAACCGGCCCCATCCGAGCCATCGTCCCAGACATCACCGTCCACGAAGGCATCGTATACGTCGGATCCAAAGACCGCAAGTTCTACGCCCTGTACGCCGCCACCGGTGAAGTCCGATGGGAGCGCAACGTCGGATCCGAAATAAGGGCTGGCGCAGTGGTGAGCGAAGACGGCTCCGTCGTCTACTTCGGCACTGCTAGCGAAGGACTCTTCGCACTTGATACGGAAGATGGGAGCATTCAGTGGGAATACAACAATGACGACTTCCGTAGTTTTGACGTCCAGCCAACGGTATACGAAAACATCCTGATCGCACCTAACGACGACGGCCGCATCTACGCATTTGACGCAGACCCCGAAAGTGAAAATGAAGGCGAGCTTCTATGGGTGTATCCGAAGCCGCCGAGAAGAGAGCTGGACGGTTTCCGTGAGGCAGGACTGGCCTATAACGACGCCTTTTACATCGGAAACGATGATGGCACATTGCACGGTATCACCGTCAGTACCGGTCTCCCAAACGGTAGCGCACGATTCGACGGCGATGATATGCCCTACTACGACAAGGGCAGTGACGACCCGCCAGAACCGTTGCGATCGGCCGTAGTTCGAGCCGGACCGGACATCTACTTCGGAAATGATGGCGATGAGATCATCAAGTACACGGGCAACCGAATCAGATGGGCCTATAGCACCGAAAGACCAGTCCGCGGGGCCATCGCCGCTACCGAGAGTATCGTTGTCGCTGCCGATCTAAGCGGAGCCATATACGCCTTGAACCCCGATGAAAGGGAAGCCGAGTTAAAGAACAAAAACGATGATTACAAGACGCCTGAACGTCTATGGCGGGAGTTCACAGATCAATACGAAGGCCGTGACGCAAGAGTTGTAGGAGGTCCGGTAATAGCGGGACAGTGGGTCTTTCTGATCGACCAATTCGGCATTCTCTACATGATCGATATCGAACGCGGCAAAGCCGAATACAAGCTGGACCTTTGGTCAGGAGAGTCGCCTTGCGTCCTCTGCAAATCTAGCCCCGCCGTCGAAGGAAACATGATCTTCGTCGGAACCCAAGACGGAACCATCGTCGGCATCCAGCTCCCCGAAATCGAACCGTGATCCACAACTCCCAGTGATAAACTCCGCAACTGCAACCGCCAAATCAAGAACACCAACCAGCATATGAAATCATTCGCACAAGTCCTCGACCTCAAAGACGACCCCGAAATCATCGCAGAATACGAGGAATACCACCGCAACGTCTGGCCAGAAGTCCTTGAAGCCCTCAAAGGCATCGGGATTGAGCGCATGGAGATCTTCCGCAGCGGAAACCACCTCTTCATGTACTGCACCGCTCCCGACGACTTCGACCCACGCCGAGACTTCCAAAGCTACACATCCACCAAGCGCGCCGAAGAGTGGAACGACCTCATGATGACCTACCAGCAAAAGGTCCCTGAAGCCGGCCCCGACGACTGGTGGGCACCGATGACGCTGGCTTTCGACTCCAAGTGGTTCGAAGACTGATCCACGCGATCCCCGAATTGTCCCGAGACGAACCCGACACGGCCGAAGAGCTGACCCTCGCTATCGCCGAGGCCATCCAAACCGCCGAAGAACTCGCTCTCACCTCCGTAGCTCGCGGCGACTACTCTCAGTCCGAAATCATCTCGGAACGCCTCACGCCAAACCTCATGCAGGCCAAGATGTACGCTGAGATCGCAATGACCTCTGCGCCAGAAATCCGCACAGGAATCGCCGAGGCAACCGCCGTCGCATCAGACCTCGCCGACATCGACTCCAAATACTCCCCTCTTCTCTCAATGCTGCGCCGCCTCCGCGAAGCCGCCGCTCGACACATCAATTAAAAACCCTTACATGACGGGCATCCAAGTCGAGGTCGAGATAGACGAAGGCGCAACTAACGCCTCGCGCGAATCCATCTCCACCATCCAACTCGCCATCCAGACCATCCTCCGCCACGAAGGTTTTAACGAAAACCGTCCTGCCTTGGTAACCGTTCTCCTTACCGGCGACACTAAACTACGCCAGTTGAACCGAGACTACGCCAGCGAAGACCATGTGACCGATGTCCTCTCCTTCGCATCTGAATCATCCGATGACTTCCCGTTCGTCAACGATCAAGAACCGTCTCATCGCCTAGGCGACATCGCCATCTCAATCCCTCAAACCACACGCCAAGCCCAAGAAAAGAACATCCCCTTCAACCGCGAACTTGCAATGCTAGCCATCCACGGAACGCTCCACCTCCTCGGCTACGATCACGCAACTCCCGACGAAGAACGCATCATGTTCGGTAAGACCGACGACGCCTTAGACGAAATCTTCGCCCGATAGTCACACTTCCGACCTACCGGCTGTGCAGAAACACCGGCGCCAGCATTTGGTCCACCGGAACAAAGCCATCGGTTAGCATCACCGCTTCCTTCTCATGGAACCATCGGTAGAACAGGTCTTCCGGCATGAAGCGGGTTATCGGTTCATGCCAACCAACCGCCTGGTTCGCTTCTACCAGATCAGCATGAGATATCGGCTCTGACGAACCCACAACCACGTACGTCACGTTGCTCCGTTCATCCTTGTCCCAAAGATCGTCGTCTCGCAGAACATACACATGCTCGAACGTGTGCTGCATCGTGTTCACGTATGACCGCAGGAAATTACCGATCTCGATGTTGTCCACGATGTTGACGATATATATCCCGTCAGGCTTGAGAAGCTCCTTCACTTCCTGATTGAACTCATGCGTCGTCAGCTGATAGGGCACGGAAAAGTCGTTGAACGCATCCCCCACCACCATGTCGTACTGGCCCTTCGGTAACTCCCGCGCCTTCATCCGGGCATCCTCGTGGTAGCTGATGATCGTCGTGTTCAACGGCAACCAAAGATAATCATGCGCTATCAGGGTCACCGCAGGATCGATCTCGACAACCTCAACATCCCAGTCCCCGTAGTGGTGTTCGATGAGGCGCGGCATCGTATACCCGCCTCCCCCGATGAACATCACCTTTGGCGTACCGTGCCGATACTCCTGCAACGCAACAAAGTCCCCAGTGATCTTCTCGTATCCATAGACGAGAAAAGTCGGGTCTCCCTTAGCGACGTAGCTGTGCAAAAGTTGGTCAAGCGTTAGAGTTCTAACCGTCTTCCCCTGGATCTCCCGCTCCCTGACCTTGATGCAGAAATAGTTGCTCTCCTCTTCGCAGTCCGAATCAAACCACTCGTAGCTGAAACTCAGATACACAGCGGCAATCGCGATCACGACTGGCAGCGCGGCGAAGGCCTTGTATCGAATCTTCCAGAGATCACCGAACAGCAACGCCATCGCAAACAGAACTATCGCCACCGCCAACACGATCGGCCGCGTCCCGATCCACTGGATCAATACGAACCCCGTCAGGAACACGCCCAAGATCGAACCCGCTGTCGAGATCGCATAGAACCTACCGACGATATTCCCCGTCCTCGACAGGTTTTGGAGTTCCAACTTGATCACTATCGGCGTTACCATCCCCAGAATCACACTTACCGGCAAAAACAGCACCGCCGTCAACGTCACGATCCGAGGCAGCAACGGCAAGTCGCTTACAAGGTCTCCTGCCACTGAGATCAGCGGCAAGATTATGACCGTGAACACACCCGAAACCAGCAAGAGGATCCCCAGCGTCACTCGCGATGGGTACTTGTCTGCCAGCACCCCTCCGGCGTAGTTGCCCGCGCTGATGCCTGCCAACACAACCCCGATGATGCTCGTCCACGTATAGAGCGACACTCCGATCACGGGCGCGAGGATGCGGCCAGCGACGATCTCCAAGATGAGGGTGCAAGCACTCGCGGTAAAGACGATCAGATACGGGATCAGCGATGCCAAAGCAGATACGACGGGATTCCCACGTGCTACGGGTTCCTCTTCTGGCAAAACTTCAGTTTCTGTCAAAGTCTGATCATCCCTTCGGCTGGTTGAAATCGACAGCCCTACCGTTATCTAGCAGAGATAAGGATACCTGCTATCCACGACTCGTCATCACAAACAAACTACCGATAACGTTTGAAGAACTTCTTCACCCGCTCCGAGAACCGTTCCGGAAACGACGAATGCATCCCATGCCCGCTGTCATCCCACTTCTCAAACTCCGCATCCGGGAGCATAGTCATCGCCTCAGCAGCCTCTTCATCGTCCAACGCAGACCCGAGCGTAGGTTCGGCCTGCAGCAATAGTCCGGGCGATTCAGCTTGGACGATAAAATCTTCGGTCCGCCAGTTCGCACGCGCTCTGCCGCTCAATGTGGAACGATATACCTCCGGGTCCATAGCCATCAGCTTTTCGGTCCGGTCATGACACCGCGCATCGTCCAGATCGAAATAGGACTCTCTGACGTGAGCAAAGACCGCGTCGTAGCTGCGGTTGCTATCCAAAACCTCCAAAGTCTCTGAGAAGCGGATTCGGAACTCGTTGTTTTCTGGAGGACGATGCTGCAAGAAAAGCGGCGGGTCTTCGTAGACCGCGGCCCGCACCAGATCTGATCTCAGCGCGTTCAGCCCCAGAGCCGTCGCTCCGCCGAGAGAATGACCGACTACAAATGCCGGTTCGCCTATCACGCGTTCGATCAACTCGGCCTGGTCCTCCGCATACAAACGCCAGTGATAGCCATCTGTGGTCCAAGATGATTTCCCGTGCCCCCGCAGGTCCACACCGTATATATGCCACTCGTCTGCGAACGCATCCACCACGCTGAACCAGTCCTGCCACCTTCCGCCGATCCCGTGTATGAACAGCAACGGCGGGCCGTTGTCAGCGCTCTCGGCGTAGTTGATGTGCCGATCACCCAGCTGTAGCCGAGATTCGGTAAACGCGGTCTGGACTTGATTATTCATTTGCTGCTTTCTTTGTTCTTCGTCAGGTCACTTACGACATGGTATTTCGAAGGACTAGGATGCGAAGGATGACGGGAAGGATTTGAAGAATGTGGATGTTGTCTGAACTAGGATTTTGTTGTTGTGTTGTTGGGGGGGGGTGGTTTGTTGTTTGGGTGTGTTTGTATGTTCACCCCCATGTGGCTGTTTGTCGATGGGTATTCTTCCCCTGTGCCTTTTCAGGCGCGCAGGGCTGTCTTTGCCCTCACCCCGGCCTTCTCCCGTCGAACGGGAGAAGGGGTTTTGTCCATAGTTGGTGATGTGGTGGTTTTTGAGGGAGTGCGTTGTTTTGCAGGGGGTATTGGGCGGGTTTGAGACCCGCCCCTACCGGTTTTCCCGCCCACTTTTGGGTTCCTGCTTTTGCAGGAATGACGTACTGGAGGATTGGAGTTTGAAAATGTTCGGTTGGGGGTATAGTTGAGGGGCAGGTTGGGATAATGGGATATCGTGGATGTTCCAATCGTGTGGCTTTGGAAAGGATAAGGATACGGGTTAGGTTGTCCAACGGCGTTATTGTTTCAGTTGTCGGGTTGTGTGTTGCAGCGGCTCTGTTGTTATTGGTTGCGTGTACGGAGTCTGATCCGCCGACACCTCTACCTGAACCTACGGCGACGTTGGAGCCGGTGGAGGTGCAGGTTGCCCCGACTGTTCTACCGACGAAGGCACCGGAGCCTACGGCGACCCCAGAACCAACTGCGACCTCGACTCCAGTCCCTCCGACCGCGACGTTCACACCTGAACCGACCGCGACACCGGAACCTACCGTTACGCCGGAGCCGACCGCGACGGTTGCGCCAACGCCGACTGCTACTGCTACGCCGATTCCCCCGTCTGCAGAAGAGATCGCTTTGTCTGCGTTTTACGAGGCTTTGGGGGGTGCGGAATGGGTTAGGAATGACAACTGGTTGAGCGATGCGCCGATGGGCGAGTGGTTTGGGGTTACGACGGAGGGGGATCGTGTGGTAGGTATCTCGCTCCGTATGAACGGGCTACGCGGGGAGTTGCCGTCAGAGATCGGGAAGTTGGGGGATCTGCGGGAGTTGGACTTGGAGGGGAATGAGGTAACGGGTTCGATCCCGGATGAAGTGGGGAATCTTACGAAGTTGAGGGAGTTGAATCTTGCGTGGAATGATTTGCAGGGGGAGATACCGGCGCAGATCGGCAACTTGACAGAGCTGGGTTCGATTCTGCTGGATGGCAATGATCTTTCCGGCGAGATTCCAAGTTTCATCGGGAATCTGGTAACGCTGGATACTCTCAGTTTGTCGGGGAACGGTTTCGAGGGTTCGATTCCGCGGCAGATCGGAAATCTCATCAATCTCCGGTATTTGAACCTGAGTAGCAACGATTTGACGGGCGAGATTCCGTCGGTGCTGACCAATCTGCGTCAACTGGCTTGGCTTGATTTATCTAACAACGCTTTGAGCGGAGAGTTCCCGGACGATCTTGAAGACCTTTCGGCGCTCGACGGTCTGTTGGTCTCGGAGAACCGAATCACGGGAAAGGTCCCTTCTGAAATCCGAGAGTTGGGGCTTCAAGAGTTGAGGATCGCGGGCAACGAGCTTACGGGATGTCTGCCAGAAACATTCTTGGAATCGGGTTTCTTGCGTGGATTGACGAACGATCTTTCCGAAATTGATCTGCCGTACTGCAACAAGATGGATCGCGACGCGTTGGGGGCCATTTACAACGCCACGAGCGGTACGCAGTGGTTGGAAAGCGCGAATTGGATGAGCGACGAGTTTGTGGGAGATTGGTTCGGGGTGACGACGGACTCGGATGGACGAGTGACGGGACTGGAACTTGGTTCGAACGGACTGGAAGGAGCGATTCCTCTGGCGATTGTGGGTTTGGAGAAGCTGGAGGTCCTAGATGTTGGAGGCAATCGATTAGCGGGGCGGATTCCTGCTGAGATCGGCGATCTTGGTGGTCTCACGGAACTGATCTTGGCGGACAACGATTTGACCGGGCAGATACCGTCGGAGATTGGTTCACTTGACAACCTGCGGGTGTTGTCGCTTTCGAGCAATGATCTGACTGGTGGGATACCTGTTGAGTTCGGGAACTTATATGAGATAGAGCGCATCGATCTTTCGCGCAATAAGTTGACAGGCACGATTTCGTTCAACATTGGCGGTCTCGAAACCTTGAGGGAATTGAATGTCGGTCATAACCGATTGATAGGAGAGGTCCCTGGCGAGATAGGTCTTCTCGGACGCTTAGTGTCTTTGGATGTTTCCAGCAATGAACTGACTGGTGAATTGCCTTATCAAATTGCGAACCTGAGATTAGATGTTTTGCGGGTTTCGCAGAACGATTTGACGGGTTGCGCGGTGGTGGCGGTGCAAGACGCGTTGTCAGAGACGTCACATGACCTTTTGGAAGCTAGATTGCCGTTCTGTCGTGATGTGGCGGTAGGAGTGTTGAGTTCATTGTTTGAAATGACGAATGGCTCCGATTGGTTTATCAACACGAATTGGCTTAGCGACGCTCCTCTGGGCGATTGGTACGGGATAGTGACGGACGATTTCGGTCGTGTCACCGAGATCGAGCTTTCGCAGAACGGTCTCTCGGGGCGTTTGCCACCGGAACTGGTTGATCTTGTGAAACTCGAGAGATTGGACCTGAGCCGAAATGCGGTTACGGGTGCTTTGCCTATCGAGATCGGCGAACTTGGAAGTTTGCGAGAACTGAACCTTTTCGACAACCAACTCAGTGGGGAGATACCTTCAACGATCGGGAGAGTATCGAACCTTGCAACGTTGAGTCTGAGTTTCAATGATCTTTCGGGTGCGATTCCGGTTGAGATCGGAGGACTTAGGAGTCTTGAGACTTTGGCAGTTGCGGGGAACCGTCTTGAAGGAGAGATTCCGAGAGCGTTGGGCGATTTGGAAAGTCTGAGGAATCTTTGGCTGGGAGAGAACGGGTTGACGGGTCCGATACCTCAAGAGCTAGGGAATTTGACGCATCTTGAATCGCTGGATCTGAGTGATAACTATCTGAGCGGCGAGATACCCCAAGAGATCGTGAATCTGGGCAGGTTGGAATCGCTGGTGTTATCCGACAACCAGTTAACAGGGCCGTTGCCGTCAGGTTTGGGTGATTTGGCGAATCTGTCGGATCTACAAATATCAAGGAATAAGTTGAGCGGGGAGTTGCCCAGTGATGTAGGGGATCTGGTTCGGCTAGAGCGGTTGTTCTTAGAGGAAAACGATTTGACGGGTCCGATTCCGCGGCATATAGAGGGGTTGCAAGGAGTGCGAAAGATCTTCCTAGAAGGTAATCGCTTAACGGGTCCGGTTCCTACTGAACTGGGGGAGTTAGGGTCTTTGGAGCAGTTGGATTTGAGTTCTAATGAACTGACGGGGGAAATTCCGCCGGAGTTGGGCGAGCTTCGCGAATTGAGATGGTTAGGTTTGTCGGATAACCGACTTTCTGGCTCGATCCCAATCGAAATGGGTGATTTATCGAAATTGGTGAACCTCGATCTGGGGCGAAACCGTCTGACGGGTGAAATGCCGTCAACATTGGGTTTCCTGGATCGATTGGAGATGTTGTCGATTTCTGGGAATAGGTTCTCGGATTGTGTTTCGAATGCGTTGAAGGATTGGTTCGAACGTGCGGGTTTTGAGCACGACTTGGTTAAGACGCAGCTCGGATTCTGTGATCAGGTTGAGCGGGACGCTTTGATTGCGCTATATCTGGCGACAAATGGGAATCGGTGGTTGAATGACGAGGGTTGGTTGAGCGATCGTCCGGTGGGGAGTTGGCACGGAATAACTACCGACGAGTTTGGGCGCGTGAGTGTACTCAGTCTCCGAGACAATGGGATGAGCGGTAACCTTCCACCAGAGATCGGGCACCTGAGGCAACTACGGGTATTGGATCTTACAGGCAACGTCATCGGAGGGCGGATTCCAGCGGAAATTGGTCAAGCTAGAAATCTGCAATCTTTGCACTTAGAGCACAATCAATTCACAGGTGAAATACCGTCGGAGATCGGTGATTTACAAGAATTGTTGGAATTCATGGCACACGACAACTTGTTGGCTGGGCCATTGCCGAGTTCTATCGGTGATCTTCGGAGGATCAAATGGATTAGCTTGAGGCACAATCTTCTCTCCGGACAGTTACCGCCTGAGGTAGGTGATCTAACCGGCTTACGGGTCTTCCATCTAAGCAACAACCAGTTGTCCGGCGAATTGCCCGACGAACTCGGGAACCTGCAGAATCTCTCAGAGCTGTGGTTGGATAACAATCGTTTCAGCGGTTCGATCCCTGTTGCGATCACTCGGATAAGGAAGCTGGAGCAGTTGGTGTTGACGCACAATCAGTTGACGGGGTCGATTCCCCCGGAGATCGGCAACATGGTCAATTTGGGTATCTTGGAACTTGGGTCCAACCAACTCACGGGCACGATACCTGTCGAAATTGGTAAGTTGGGTAGTTTGCATCGGTTGTACCTGCTAACAAATCGGTTGCATGGTGAGATTCCCGCAGTTTTCGCGGAGATGCCCAATTTGAGGGGGCTGTTGCTGCGAGAGAACCGATTGAGTGGATGCGTACCTCGGGGATTGAACCTACTGCCGCATAACGACGTGGGCGATCTCGGGTTGCGGCTTTGCCGTCGCTGAGTGCGGTCGGGGTGTCTGGGAATGATCGGGGGTCGCGTCGATCCTCGGGTTTCGGTTATGGGGCGTATGCTTTAGGCATTGCTAGAGTGCTTGTCGATTCAAAGGGAGGTCATTTTGGTCGCCACAACTGATTCTTTGATTAATGCGGGATCGGCGGATGAACTGAGGGAGCGCGGTTGCGCTGTGGTTACGGGCGGTGGTCATACGATCGCGGTGTTTGCGAAGGAAGATGGTTTCGCGGCTGTGGATAATCGTTGTCCGCACATGGGATTTCCGTTGGATCGGGGGACGGTGAAGAATGGGATTTTGACTTGTCATTGGCATCATGCGCGGTTTGATTTGGCGAGCGGAGGGACGTTTGATCCGTTTGCGGATGATGTAAGGTCGTTTCCGGTGTCGGTAGTTAATGGGAATGTGTATGTTGATCCGAATCCTCCCGAACTGGACCCGGTCGAGCGGTGGTCGAAACGACTCGAGGAAGGCATGGAGGACAATATCCGGCTTGTGATTGCCAAGTCGGTGCTGGGGTTGAACTCGTCGTCTGCGGAGTATCGGGTGCCATTGGCGATTGGGGCGAGGTTTGGGACGACGTATTCGGATGATGGCTGGGGTCCGGCGATGAGCATGCTTACTTGCACGGCTAACTTCTTGCATCATCTGAGGGCTGAGGATCGACCGTTGGCGTTGTATCAGGGGTTGCGGCAGGTCTCGACCGAGTGTGCCGGGCAACCGCCGCGGTTCATCGTCGAGCCGTTGCCGACAGGAGAGACGCGGGCGGAGGTGTTCAAGCAGTGGTTCCGGGACTTCATCGAGGTGCGGGACAGCGATGGGGCGGAACGTGCGTTGAGGACGGCGATTGAGTTGGGGCTGCCTAGTGAGGATATTCACGACATGGTGTTTGGGCGGCTACGGATCGGATCTATATCGATGGGGGGCATGTTGTTGATTTCTGCAACAAGGCGTTTGAGCTGCTGGACCACATCGGATGGGAGCATGCGGGGCAGGTGTTAACGAGTCTTGTTGCGGGGATAGCGTCGGCGAGGCGGAGCGAGGAGTTGAATTCGTGGCGTAACCCGATCGATTTGGTGACGATGGTGCAGGAGGCTCGGACGGAGTTGCCGGAGCTGTGGGACGGCGCGGAGGGAGTCAGGGGCGAGTGGGATGATGAGTCGGGATTGGCGGATGTGATTTTGGAGGATGATCCTTCAGCTACTATTGCGGCGATCAATGTTGCGGTCTCGGAAGGGGCTACGGCGGAGGGATTGGGAAGTGCGGTTGCGTACGCGGCGTTTTTGCGGATGGCTCGCTTCCACACGTCGAATGAGTTTGGTGATTGGGACACGGTTCACAATACCCTTACGGCGGCGAATGCGTTGCATCAGGCTTTGATGCGGGCGCCGTCTGTGGAGTTGTTGAGGGCTGTTTACGACACGGCGATGAGTATCTATCTGGATAGATTTTTGAACATGCCGCCTCAGCGATTGCCTGAGCCATCGTCAAATGGTGCGGTTGATGATTTGCCTGAGCGCTTGTTAGTAGAGATGGATTCTCAGCAGCGGGTTGAGGAGTCGGCGCGACTGGTGATGGATTATGCGGCTAATTCGTCGGAACCGGGTGCGATTTTGGCGTCTTTGGCCCATGCGATGCTGCGTGAGGATTCGACGTTCCATCACTTTCAGATAGTGGATGCTGCGATCAAGCAGTACGAGCATCGGAGGGGGGACGATTCGGCGCGGCACTGTTTAGTGGCGATGGCGCGGTTCTTGGCGGCGCACTATCCGACGCCGAGGGCGGTCAATCAGACTTACAACATTGCGGTGCGGTTGCAGCGTGGGGATGAGATATTCAGCGAGGGTTAAATGGGCGTATTCAGCATCAAATGGCATCTATTTTGAAGTGATTCGTAAATAGAGAATTAAAATATTACGATATCCGCAATTTCCCGCGATATCGTGATAACCTGACTCCAGATTGGCCGTGGTAGGTCGGGGCACGGTTCCTCTCACTGATATTCTCCGGCATTGGCAATAGACAAGGTGGATTGGCTATGTCAGATACTGTTCAATTGATAACCGCATTCTCGGGTCTCACCGTGGCGGTGGGCGCGCTCATAATCTCGATCGGCGTCCTGTATCTCGTGATGAAACTTGGAGATGCCATCGGAGGCCAAGCTGACGACGACTGAGACGAGTAAGTTCGTCTCGAAAATCATCTGAAAACTCAGATGTCCGATCGCCGGGGCTTGGACTTGGTGTGTCCTGTAACTTCTGCCAACAGGCCGAAGTAGTCCTGCTTCCGCTGAGTGTTCAAACCCCAGTTGGTGGGGATGTTTTGGTATCCGTCGTGGTAGTCGCCGAAGGTTGCGGATCCGCCTGCGGCTTCTCCGGGATCGAAGTATCCCCATGATGCGTAGGCAGATAGGGCTGAGAGGAAGTTGTTTTGGGGTTTGTCGAAATCGAAGTGGTCGTCTTCGGTAAAGAGGATGGGCTTGGGGGAGTAACTGGGTAGGGCTCGGGTTTGTTTGACCATCTCGGCGATGCGTGAGGGTTCAGTGACTCCGTTGCCGTGGAGCATGATGTAGTCGGATACGCTAGCGACGTCATCGTCAGGGACGCGGTTTCCGCCGTAGGATGTTCCGACTAAGAGGCAGCGGCCGTTTTGTTCGATGGATTTGGCCCGCTCGATGAGTTCCACTACTCGGTGTGGTTGCAGGATTTCGTGCTCGTAGCGGGGGACGTTGGTCTCGTTGTTGATTTCGATCAGGACGTTTCCATAGCCTGCTTCGAGGATCCACTTTGTGGCTTGGTCGACACCGTTACAGATTGCTGATTCGTTGTCTAGGCGTTCGTCTTGTCCGAAGTAGAAGTAGCCTAGGATGACGATCATTCCGAGGCGGTCGCAGGCTTTGATGATGCGGTCGGTGCGATCTAGGAATTCTGGTTTCAATGAGCCGTCGGGGTTGAATGCGGAGTTGTGCCAGGGTTGGGATGCTGGACTTGGCAGGCCGGCCCAGATTTCTTCGTCGGTGGCGCTGATGTTGCGAGTTTTGATGATCTCGCGGAAGAGGTGCTCGCGGTAGTAACCGGTGGGGCTGCCTCCTTGGAGGTTCACGGTTACTGCTAGGAGGCCGTGTGCGCGGTAGGTTGGGAGTTGTGCGATGAATTCGTTGGTGTTGCGGTCTGGGTCCCACTCATTGGTGTCGGGGTAGGCGAATAGGGGGCGAGTGATGGGATTTTCGTCGTCGAAGACCGCGTTGGTCATGCGGCTGTTCATGAGCAGGCCTTCGACTTTTTGGCCGTTGTGGTGACGATTTGGGTAGGTGGGTTGGCCGTCGATTAGCCATGTATCGCCGAAGATGGAGATATGAGTCATGGATATTTAGAGTCTTGCTAGTTGTCGAATGAAGTGTTCGATGTCATCTGAGCGTGTCCGGATTTGACGTTCGCTTAACCAATTTTCGTAGAAGTTGACGTGAAGTTGAGTGGCGGAATCGAAATTGCGTCTGAACTCGCGGTCCGATACTTCGTCCTCCAGCCTCGCCATGATCCGGTAGAACTCGGCATGGGTGTTGTGTCGCCAACCTCGGCGTTCGGCGAGGGATTTTAAGGCTTGTGCGGCGGCACCCCAGAGTTTTTCGGGTGCTTGACGAGTGTCGCCCGCGTCTAGTTCGACCATTGCTTGGTCGTAGAGGGTTGTTGAGGCGGTTCTGTATTCCTCGGCGGTGGTCATGGCTCTCGATTGTATCTGTGGGGAAATTCGGCCTCTGACTTAAGATTGAAGGTGGCGCGTCACATCAAGATTCAATCTGTGAAAATGTCCGAACCAACGAAGACCTTCGACCCCGTACTGCCTGAAGCCGAGATCGACTTTGTCGAGACAGAGAAGAAGTGGCTCGAGCGGTGGAACACGCCCAATGCTGACGGGTTGACGTTGATTGATCGGTATTTGACGCGGAATGATGGGGCCGAGAATAATCACTCGTTTATCGATGGGCCGATCACGGCTAACAACCCGATGGGTGTGCATCACGCGTGGGGGCGGACGTATAAAGATCTGTTCTTGCGATTCAAGAACATGCAGGGCTATCGACAGCGGTTTCAGAACGGCTATGACGGTCAGGGACTGTGGGTGGAGGTCGAGGTCGAGAAGGAGAAGGGGTTTGGTTCAAAGCAGGAGATCGAGACGTACGGGGTCGGTAAGTTCGTGACGGAGTGCAAGGCTAGGGTTGATCACTTTTCGGACATCATCACCGAGCAGTCGAAGCGTCTCGGTTATTTCATGGATTGGGAAGACTCGTACCACACGAAGTCGGATGAGAACAACTACACGATCTGGGCGTTCCTGAAGCGGTGTAACGAGAACGGTTGGCTGTACAAGGGCAAGGACGTGATTCCATGGTGTCCTCGGTGCGGTACCGGGATGTCGCAGCATGAGATTGCGACTGAGGGATATGAGGAGATCGTGCATCCGGGTTTCTTCATCCGGTTGCCGTTGATTGACCGGGATGGGGAGTCGTTGTTGGTCTGGACGACGACGCCTTGGACGCTTGCGGCGAACGTTGCTGCTGCGGTCAACCCTGAGAACGACTACGTGAAGGTCCGCAACAATGCGGGCGATGAGGACCTCCATCTCTGGTTGAGCGCCAATCGACTTCATGTTCTTGATGGCAAACATGAAGTGGTTGAGCGTGCCAAGGGGTATCAGTTACTTGGATGGCGCTATCGTGGGCCGTTTGATGAACTTGAGGCGCAAGCTGAGGCGCGGGACGCGCATCGCGTGATCGAGTGGGGCGATGTTGGGGATGAAGAGGGCACGGGGATTGTGCATATCGCTCCTGGTGCAGGATCGGAGGACTTCCAGCTTGGTCAGGAGAATGGGTTGCCGGTGATCGCGCCGTTGGACGATGCGGGGGTGTACGTCGACGGGTTCGGGGTGCTTTCGGGCAAGTCTGTCGATGAGGTGAATCCGATCATTTTCGATCTGTTGAAAGAATCGGGTGTCTACTACAAGTTGGAGGACTATACGCACCGATATCCGGTTTGTTGGCGGTGCAGCTCCGAGCTGGTGTTCCGACTGGTTGACGAGTGGTTCATCTCGATGGATGAGCTGCGTCACACGATGATGGATGCGACGCGGACGATCGAGTGGATTCCTTCATTCGGCGAGGCCTTGGAACTCGACTGGCTTCGCAATATGCAGGACTGGATGATCTCGAAGAAGAGGTATTACGGCCTTGCGTTGCCGATCTACGAGTGCGAAGGTTGCCGGAATTTTGATGTGGTGGGATCGAAGGAGGAGTTGAAGGAACGTGCGGTTGAAGGCTGGGCGGACTTCGACGGGAATTCGCCGCATCGTCCTTGGATCGACGCGGTGAAGATACGCTGCTCGAAGTGCGATGCGGTGACGCCGCGGATCAAGGATGTTGGGAATGCGTGGCTGGATGCAGGGATCGTCAGCTTTTCGACGTTGGGTTACAACGATGATCGGGACTACTGGCGGGACTGGTTTCCTGCAGACTGGATCTCGGAGTCGTTCCCCGGGCAGTTCAGGAACTGGTTCTACTCGTTAATCTGCATGTCGGCGGCGCTGGAAGGCGTGGCACCGACGCGGGCGGTTTTCTCCTACGGGTTGATGCGGGATGAGCAAGGCGAAGAAATGCACAAATCGAAGGGGAATTCGATCCCGTTCGAAGAGGCTGCAGACAAGATGGGAGCGGACGTGATGCGGTGGGTTTTCGCGCGTCATATCCCGCAAAGGAACCTCAACTTTGGTTACGGCGTGGGCGATGCAGCACGGCGGCGGTTTGTATTGCCGCTGTGGAACATCTACTACTTCTTCACGACGTACGCGAGGTTGGATGGATGGACGCCCGACGATGCGAGTCGGCATTCGGCCAATGGGCATTTGGGCGAGCTTGATCGGTGGGCGATTTCAGAGTTGAACGCTCTGGTGCGATCAGTTACCGACGATTTGGAGAACTGGAGGATCGAACGGGCATCGGAGGCTATCGAGGTCTATGTGGAGCGGTTGTCGAACTGGTATGTTCGACGTTCGAGGCGTCGGTTCTGGAAGTCGGAAGACGATGGTGATAAGCAAGACGCGTACAACACGCTCTATACGTGCTTGGTAACGCTGAGCAAGCTCGTGGCTCCGATCATGCCGTTTATCTCGGAGGAGATCTACACAAATCTGGTTGGGCGACGCGCGACTGGAGCACTTGATTCGGTGCATTTGGCGGATTGGCCGATGGCAGAGGAAAGCGTAATCGACGATGCTTTGGCGTTACGGACGAACTTGGCGATGCGGTTGGCTTCGCTGGGCAGATCGGCACGGTCTGCTGCGGGGATCAAGGTTAGGCAGCCGTTGAACGCGCTGATCGTCGAACTCAACTCTCCGCAGGAGCGTGAGGCATTACCGATGATCGCCAATCAGCTCAAGGATGAGTTGAATGTGCGAGATGTGCGGGACACTTCGGAGTCTGACAGTTTGATGGCGTATCGACTACGTCCGAACTTGCCGGCGTTGGGGCCGAAGTACGGACGGCGCGTCAACGAGATCCGCGGTTTGCTGTCCGAAGCCGATGCCTCAGCAGTTGCCGCGTCGGTGAGAGTCAGTGAAAACGTCGAACTAGGGGATTTTGAACTCACGCCGGACGAAATCCTTGTGGACAACATAGCCGCAGAGGGATACGCGGTCGAATCCGACGGCACCTATACCGTCGGTATCGCTACGGAGGTGACGCCCGAACTTCGCGCAGAGGGATATGTCCGAGATATCGCCCACATCGTCCAGAACATGAGAAAGAACGCTGGGTTAGAGATTTCGGATCGAATCCAGTTAGCGATCGATGCTCCTGAGGGAAGCGAGATCGCTTCGGCGATTGCCGACCATGCGGATTACATCGCGAACGAGACGCTGGCGGTCGGGATCAATGGCGGAATCGCAGACGAAGTTGCGCGTGATCGCCTTAGCGTGGATGGAGTTGAGGTCGAGATCGCTCTCGCCAAATCCCCTGTTTAACGTTCAGCACTCAACTACTCAAACTTCGGCAATACCTGATACCAGCCTGAGCCGAAGAGCAAGCCGCCGCGTTTGACGACCCAGGAGTGTTTGTACTCTTGGTTGCCAGTTGCGGGGTTCTCAAACAGGTAGTCCACCCAATGCCCGCGGTCCGTGGCTTCGAGGATAGCCTCACCGTATCGATAGCCATCCGCGCCGACGCAGAGACCTCCTTTGAGGTCTTCTCCCAACAGATTGGGGTTGGCATGTGCAATGATTTCTTCGGCTATTGAAGCATCAGGTGCAAGCATGTTCGATCCGGTGCGCAGATGGTGAATGCCACGTGTCGCGTTGTCGCACTGTTATTTTCGCGCCTACGCGACTGGCTGCTCCACCTTCACGGTGATGATGTCGGTGCCGTGGTATTGCTGATGGCGGACTGATGAGGCGTAGTTGTGGAGCAGTTGTAGGGACAACTCTTGTTCGACCACGTCTTCTTCGTCGAAATCTTGGAGCTGGCGGACTCGGTCTTCGATGTTCTGACCACCCTCACCGCCGATGAACTCCAACTCGGCTACGTCGCCCTCGCTGGAAGCAACTACAACTAAGGTTCGTTGATCACCTTCGTCGGGTTCATCGTCCGCGTCGAGGCTCATCTCCAAGTCGAGCGGTGACAGTGTCAACAGAGTTTCCTCTCCTACCGCCGTCAGCCGGTCGCGCATCGCGTCGCCCCATCGCCTGCTATTCGCGAAACTGGTTAAGAATTCGTTGAGTTCAGGAAGGGAGTCGATGTCGAGTTTGGATCGGAACCGCATGCGTCTCGGGTTGGTCAACTCGAGGTAGAGGATCATCGCGATTGCTGCGAATCCGCCGGTGGTGATGCCGCTCTGCATCAGGCCGTTTAGGATCGGATTGAGATCTGGGACGTCAAAGAGCTTGAATTGAAATGCAGCGCCGATCCAGAAGCACATTCCCGCGACGATAAGTTTCTGCGGGTTGGGTTCGGACTGAATGACAGTTCGAGCACCGTCGGCGAAAAGAGTTCCTGTAACGAGCACTAAATATCCGGTCATGACAGGGCCTGGTATTGTGCTGAGAAGTCCGGAAGCCTTTGGCACGAATGCGAGAAGGAGGAAGATCACTCCGATGGCATATCCGATGTGGCGAGAGGCCATGCCCGTGGTCTGCATGAATGCGGCGCCAGCAGGATTGACCGCGTTGGGCACGGTGCCGGCAATGCCTGCGAGTGCATTAGAGATGCCCGATCCTGCGATCGCGCCTTGAACGCCGCGGAAGTCGATTGAACGATCGCCACGGAACGAGGCGTTTTGCGCGGTGATTGCGGCGCCGTTGGTCTGGATGGCGATGATGATGCCGAGGAACACGTAGGACGGGAGCAAGGTCCAGAACGGTACACCGAATTCGAGAGCGAGTCCGGGCCATTCCTGGGGCAGTCCGATCCAAGGCGCATCGACGACCCGGGTGACGTCGTAGATGCCGAGGGCTGCCGCGGCGATACACCCACCAACGATGCCAATGGGTGGCCCCCATAGTCTCAAGAGTGCGGAGCCTCGTAATGCCAGAGCGGCGACTATGGCCAAAGTCACGAATGCGGTCAAGCTGCCGCCGACGGGATCTTCGGCTGTCGTGTCGTCCAACAGTTTGAACACGACGGAGGCCAAGGTGATCGACAGGATCATCATCACGGTACCGCTGACAATGGGTGTGACGATGCGACGGAAAAAGAACAGCCATCTTGACACGATGAGCTGCACGATTGCGGCAACGATAACCAACGAAGTCAACGTTGCGGGCCCGCCTTCTACGACCGCAGTGATACAGAACGGGATGGCGAAGGCGGCAGTGAACATCGGCAGAACGATTCCAGCACCAACAGGCCCGACGCGGCGCGTCTGGATGAGGGTCGAAATGCCGACGACGATCAGAGAAGCGAAGACCATCCAGGTAACGTAGCCTTCGCCGAGGTCTGATGCCTCGGCAACGATTACCGGCGTGACCAGCAGCGTCGCGGATGCGATCAGGCTGAACTGCCACCCCAGTCCGATCGTCTGAAGAATCGGAGGACGGTCTTGGGCCTCGAAACTAGGGGTTTGTGCTGCTACCGCCGTTGTCAGGGTCTCCTATCTAAGGATGCATCGGGAATATCCATATGGATGCTACAAGACGCGGTTGAGGTGCGACGTATTGACATACTAGTTAGGTATATCGAGGAATTTCATTAGTTATTGACGAATGGATTGATGATTCTTATGCCGCCGTAATCTTGGGCAGGGCTCATGTCTTCGGAGTAGACGGCGTCGCAACCCGCGGATTGGGCGGCTGCGAGGATCGCGCCGTCCCAATAGGAGAGCTGGTAACGGTTGCTGATGGCGGTGGCGGAAAGGAAGATGTCGAAGGTAACGGGCACTACATATAAATCACCCAAAATTGCCAAGAATTGCAGAGCTTGCTGGTGTGTCAATCTCGAGTTTCTAGAACGTCGCGTCGCTTGGGAGTAAAACTCTTGCAGAACTTGGACCGACACTATCAGATTCGGTTCCTTGAGCAAATCAATCGCCCGGTGATGCTTTTCAGTCTCCGTTGAGTCCAGGCCTACTGCGTAGAGAAGAATGTTGGTGTCAACGAATGAGGCCACGTTCTTTCATAGCCTGTTCGTAAAGTTCTTCCCGTGTCACGTTTTCGCTGGGATCGAGGCCGACGCCCTTGGCTCTCCAATCGTCGAGCAGTTTGCTCAAGGCCGCCCCTCTTCGTGCCACATTGTCGAGGTGCTCACTGGTTTGCTGTCCTGTTGGCGGAGCGGGTTGTGCACATAGGTCTCGTAGGCACAGCCTGACAAGAGCGGAAAGCGACAAGCCTAATTCTGCCGCTCGTATACGCGCTTGGCGGTGGGTTTCCTCGTCCACTGATACGGTGATGTTCTTCGTCGCCACAGTTTCACAGTCTTACATTTTCACAGTTTCTGTAAAACACAGTGTAACTCGCCTGACCCTAAAGGGAGCGCAGTCGAGTTGAATGAGTCTGATATTTATGCACTTTTGGCACTAAGATGGTCATCATTCTTTGCTGCCGAAAGTGTATCGATGAAAATCACCAAGGTCACACCGTTGCTGGGTCAGGGCAATATCTGCGCCAGCTGGGTGTTTGCCAAGGTCGAAACCGATGAGGGCATTGTCGGCTACGGAGAGGGAACGCGACACGCCGGCCCAGTGATCGCCGAGGCTATCCGTTGGCTCGAAGCCCACGTTGTCGGGAAAAATCCGTTCGATGTCGAAGCTCTTTACGCGACGATGTTCAAAGCAACTCACTATGCTTGGGGTTCTGTCTTCAGTTGCGCCATCTCTGCTATCGAGTCGGCGCTCTGGGACATCATGGGCAAGGCGACTGGCAGGCCGGTATATGAGTTGCTTGGTGGGAAGGTGTGGGACGGCGTGCGGCTTTACACGCATATCGGTGGGGGTAGCCAGATTATCCGTATGGGCGTCGATGAAGGCGCGCTCGTCTCGGATGATCTCGGCGCCATCAGGGAGCGTGCGCAGGACTTGCTGACTAGCGGTTTCACGGGTGTCAAGACGTTCCAAGCGGGGCGGTACAACATCACCGCAAACAACAGCGCCTGCTTGGGCGATTTCTGGCCCAACATGCACATGCATCGGTCTGATATTCAAGCCACAGCCAGAAAGGTGGAGTTTATTCGCGAGCAGGTCGGAGATGACGTTGAGATCTCGTTTGATGCACACGGATTAAACGCGGTATCGGCGCTGAGGCTAGCCAAAGCGCTTGAACCTTTCGACTTGCTCTGGTACGAGGAGCCTGTGCATCCGTTCAATCTATCCGCGTTGAAGCAGTTGAGATCCCAGACTTCGATACCGATCGCGATGAGCGAGCGGCTTCATGCATCGACCGAGTTCGCTGAGGTTATCGATACCGATGCGGTTGACGTGTTGATGGCTGACGTTCAATGGTGCGGTGGCGTTGGTCAGACCAAGAAGATCGCGGCTCTGGCCGAATCTCGTTATCTCCCGGTAACCTTGCACAACTGCAACAGTCCACTGGCATCTGTCATCAACGCGCATATCGCTATGACACTGCCTAACTTCCTGAACATGGAGTTCATGGATCCCGATGTGCCGTGGCGCGACGAGATCATTTCTGAATCTCTAAACATCCGTGATGGTCATCTTTACGTGAACGACAAGCCGGGATGGGGTGTTGATATCGACGAAGAGGCGTTGGCGAGATACCCGTACAACCGCGAAATGAGCGCGTACGAGGAACGAGATCAGCGGATCCGTGAAGGTCAGGGATGACGCACCTCTTCTGACTGAAAATCCCCGTTCAAAAATCCTCTTCCAAAGCGAAACCTTGGTATAATCCTGCGCAACTGAATACGCTTGGAATCGATCGGAGTTGGCGATGAGCAACAAAGATCTGCAATTGATGGCCCACCTGATGAGGCGGGCCAGTTTCGGCACTTCTCGGGATGAGTTAGAAGCGCTCGTAGAACAGGGCTACGATGAAACAGTTGAAAAACTCCTGGATACTGACAATCCGAACTCCATGGACATCGATCTGATCCGTCGGTATCACCCTGACCATATGGGGATGATGGGCAACAACATCGGCTCGCACTGGATGTATCGGATGATCTCGACTGATGCCCCGTTGCGCGAGAAGGTGGCGTTGTTCTGGCACGGCATCTTTGCGACGGGTTATGCCAAGCTTGCAAATGGCAAGGTACTGCACGACCAGATTCGGATGTTCGCACGCGTCGGCATGGGCAAGTTCGACAACATACTGCTTGAGTTGTCGAAAGACCCGGCGATGATCGTGTGGCTCGACAACTGCGAAAACCACAATGGGGCGATCAACGAGAACTACGGTCGCGAACTTCTAGAACTGTTCTCGATGGGTGTCGGGCACTACTCGGAGGAGGACATCAAAGAGGCGTCGAGAGCGTTCACCGGATGGACTATCGGCAACACCGATTACATGACTCTCAAGTCGATGCGCGACTCGATCTGGCCGTATGGTCGTTTGTCGTTCCACTTCGAGTACAAACCTGAAGATCACGACAACGGCGAGAAAGAGTTCCTAGGCCGCAAAGGGAACTTCAACGGCAATGACATCATCGATATCATCTGCGAACAAGAGGCGACGGCGCGGTTCATCGCTCGCCACATGTACAGCTTTTTCGTAGCGGACGAACCTCCGGTGCCCGAGTGGCCATACAAGCCGCCGCGCGATCCCGAAGCGATCGAAACGCTCGTAAAGGCGTATTTCGACAGCGGATACAGCATCAAGGAGATGCTGAGGGTCCTCTTCAAATCGGACTTCTTCAAATCGGAAGATGTCTGGTACCAGCGAGTAAAGAGCCCCGCGGAGTTGATGGTAGGTGTGCTCAAGTTGACCGGCGAGTTCCCGCGCCCGCGTGAGGAGATGATCACGACACACTTGCACACGATCTTCATGGGTCAGCACTTGATGAATCCACCCTCGGTCGAGGGATGGCACTGGGGCACGGAGTGGATCGATTCTGGCGCACTGGTTGAACGTGTCAACTTCGCATCCGAACGTCTCGGCAATCTCGAAAGTCCGGGCGTGCAGAGCATGGTTGACAGCGTTATCGGAGACGCAGACGACGCCGATCCAGCGGAGCTTGTGGACCGCGCTCTCGAACAGCTTTCGCTGACGCACGTCACAGACGTAACTCGAGAATCCTTGATCGAATTCGTAGAACGCAACGATGAGATGACGGGCAACAATGGCGGACAGACGCCGCACGAACGGGCAGCTAACGCGATCAAGATCGTCGCTTCGACACCCGAGTTTCAGAGGGCCTGATCTGAAAGAACAGCCCTGATCGAATCCAAAACTCCAAAACCCGCTCCTAGCAGCACAGTGACCGAGACATGACCATGGCTAAAACCCAAGAAAAGACCGGGCGGCTCGCATACAACCGCACCATCGGAGTCACAGCTATGTTCGGCCGTGGCTTCTACTATCCCGTCGACATCGTTGCCGATGAGGAAGACCGTCTTTACGTGCTGAATCGTTCGTCAGATGGGGACAAACGAGGGGTCCGTGTCACCATAATGAACCTCGAGGAGGACTACTTCGGCATCTTTGGTGCTTGGGGAGCTGAAAACGGACAGTTCACTTGGCCCAACTCGATCACCATCGACAACGATCAGAGAATCATCATCAGCGACGATTACCTCAACCGCATCACCGTGATGTCCACCGATGGGGACTTCATCGAAAAGTGGGGAGAACCCGGTTCCGAAGAAGGAAAACTCGACGGGCCGACCGGCCTCACAATGAACGACGACGAGCTGTTGATTTCCGACCATCGCAACTTCCGGGTCCAACGGTTTTCGGCCGACGGTGATTTCAAAGGGGCTTTCGGTGCACCTGGCTCGAATGAAGGCGAATTCAACATGCCCTGGGGGATTTCATCATCTCATGACGGGAATGTGCTGGTAGCGGATTGGGGCAACGACCGAATTCAAAAAGTGTCTCCCGACGGTGAATTCATCGCCGCTTGGGGTAGCCCTGGTGATGGTGAGGGAGAGCTTCACCGTCCGTCCAGTGCATGCGAAGACGCAGACGGGTATGTTTACGTCGCCGACTGGGGCAACCACCGGATCCAAGTCTTCGATCCGGACGGCGAATTCGTCCAAGCGAATCGGGGGCAGGCCACGATCTCAAAGTGGTCTCAAGCATTCCTCGACACAAACAAAGAGGAAGCCGCCGCACGAGCAGAGGCGAATCTCGACCTAGACCCGGATCTGTTCGAGAGAGACGCCAACGAAGAGTCTTCTCACATCGAGAAGTACTTCTGGGGACCGTCGTCGATCAGATTGATCGGTGACCACGTATACGTCGTCGACACGGTTCGACACAGAATTCAAGTTTTCGACGTAATCGCTTAAACCACGCTTAAATCAAATAGGGGATTGCCAAAACCGCAACGCCAAATTATCGCCTCTCCCTGTGTGGAAGAGGGCTAGGGTGAGGGCAGACAACCAGTCCATCGCCCGGGAGGAAATAAATGACATCGCAACGTGACCCAGCCTTGGTGGTCATCCAACTGTCGGGGGGAAACGACGCCTTGAACACGGTAGTGCCGTTCACGAACGGGATCTACCAAGACTCCCGAAAGGCGATTCGGCTTGAGGAGCACGAGGTGCATGACCTCAACGGCAAACTCGGCCTCCACCCAAGCATGAGCCCGATCAAGAGCCTTTGGGATCAGGGCAATGTAGCCATCGTGAACGGTATCGGGTATCCCAAGCCGAACCGTTCTCATTTCCGATCGATGGACATCTGGCACACGGCTGAATCCGTAGATGTCGCTCCCGACGGCTGGCTTGGGCGCGCAGTCCGCGAGATCGATCCTGAGCATCAGAACGTCGTGGCCGGGGTCAACTTCGGACGCGGTTTGCCTAGGGCGTTGCACTGCAAAGGCGTTCCTGTCGCATCAGTTGGCAACCTAGCAACCTATGGCTTGATGCCTGATATCGAAGATGTGGCCACTCGTGATCTCGCGCTGGATATCTTCACTCGAATGTATGGTCCACGGGAAGGACGAGACGCGATTCTGGAAGCCATCGGAGAAACCGGTATGAGCGCCTACCTGGGCGCCGACATCCTCCGAACGGCTCCTGAGCAGTACAGATCCTCGGTCGAGTACGGCGATAACATGATCGCGCAGCAGATGAAGGACATCGCGCAGGTGATGTGCGCGGATGTGGGAACGCGCATCTTCTACACGCAGCACGGTTCTTACGACACTCATTCGGGCGAGCTTCTCAACCACGCGACTCTCTGGGACGAACTCTCAAATGCGGTAGGCGACTTCTTCGCTGACCTCGAAGAGCATGGACGCGAAGATGAAGCGATCGTCATGGTCTTCAGCGAATTCGGTCGCCGTATCGACGACAACGGCTCTGGCACCGACCACGGCTCAGGCGGCGTTGCATTCGTAATGGGCAACCCTGTCAAGGGCGGCTTCTACGGCGATTACCCGTCGCTAGAACCTAGGGACCAAGTCGAAGGTGATATGGCCTACAACAACGACTTCCGCGGTCTCTATGCCACGTTGCTCGACGGCTGGATGGGGATTGATCCCAACCCGGTACTTGGTGGGAACTACGAGCAGTTTGACATGGTTGCGCGGTAGGTGATGGGTTCTGCCCATGCCTTCAACAAACCGCGACTACTGCGCGGTTGCAAGATCGAATGGGTCTGAATTTAACCCTAGGAACCGTATCCTTCCACGATCACGGTATTGACCTTCATCGCCCGTTGGCGGATGTCGTCGAGGGCCTCGTATTCGGCGGAGCCTATATAGCCTCTTGCCGCTTTGAGGTTGTCAAATTCCAGGATCACGAGGCGCTTGGGCGACCAATCGCCCTGCGTTGCCTCGACATTGTCAGTGCGCACCAGGGTTCGTCCGCCATGCGCGGCGACTGCCGCGGGGACCTTCTTGGTGAACTCGGCGTGAGCCTCGGCATCGAGAATTTCGGCCTCCATAACGATGTAGCCTTTCATTTCGTTACTCCTTTCCATGCGATGATCCCACACGCCCCGAGCACCATGCCTCGGTTGTGCGGAACATCTCTAGCTCATTACCTTGCACCTTCAGCGTCGCATGGCTAAATTTGCTAAGTCCTTTATAGCGGATGGTAATTCCTTGAACGTAGCAACCTTGGCAGTTGCTTTGGACAGATCGTGAGTTGCGGTGAACTCGTTTGCGACCACGATGCAGTCGATGCCCGCCGCTACTGCGGACTTCAGCCCTCTCTCCGAGTCTTCAACAACTACCGTTTCAGCGGCGGTAGCGCCGAAGCGTTCGAGTCCTCTCAGATAGGGTTCGGGATGAGGTTTGGCTCGCTCGTAATCCTCTCGAGTCAAATGGAACACCATATAGTCCAAAATGGACCGCTTTTCGTGTGCCAACTCGAAGTAAGATAGGTAGGATGTGGTAACAATGCCCATCCTGTACTCACCGGAAAGCACCTCCAACGTTTCGGAGACGCCGTCGATCTCGATGTCTTCGGTCTGCAAGTATTCGCGGTAGTATCCGTTCCTCAATTTTCGGGCACGATCAATTTCAGTTTCGGCTACTCCAAAATCTCGTGCTCCCTGCCAGGTAGGGACACCGTTGGCCATGTTTTTCAGGTATTCGTCGAGTGGCAGGTCGATTCCGAGTGAAGCCAACGCTCGTTTGCCGGCCATGTAATACCAAGGTTCTGTATCGAATAGAACCCCATCATGGTCAAAGAGAATGTATTTTTTCACTTTGTGTTCGATTCAATTTCGGCTTAACGATCTCCTGTCTAGGGTACAAGTTGGCGGACCACATCTCCAAAATGTCGAAGCCGTAGAATCCGGACGCTGCGGGCCCTTCATTGGCGCAAGCGCCTCAGCGTGCGGAGTGCGCGGAGCGTGATCCATCGGTTCGATTCTCCGGGAGCACCGGCGATCTCCTCATAGAGGGTGTCCTTGTGCCGCACGTCTAGGGGCCAGCGTCCATCGGGAAGCTGACGGCTTTCAACTATCTCGATGACTTCTGCCAGGCGCGGATCGTCCTTAAAGCCTGCAGTCACCGCGTATTCGAGGCCCCGCAGGACATCGTAGTGCCACAACGGAGGATATGCGAGGCGTCTCCAACCTTCGTCGATGACACCACCCGTGGAGAGCCGCCGGAGGAGGTGCCGTTCCAGCAGATACTCTGCACCACGCTCGCGGGCTTCCGTGATGGCCGAGTCTTCCCCGAAGGACTGCTCGTGTGCGAGCAAGCCCTCCAAGACGCAAATCGTCGTATGGAATGAGGAGCGTACGGAGCCGTTGATCGTCTCACAGTTCCACCCACCATCCCCAAGCTGCTCGCTCAGCAGAAGGTCCACCAATCGGAGGCTCGGCTTCCCAAAATAGGCGCCGAGCGCCACGACGCGCCCGTTGATGCAGGGCTCTTCCTCTCCCTCGAAGAACGGAGAGTCTCCGTGCCACGGGCCCCAGGTCACGCTTGAGTGCACTAGCTCGATCGCGTGTCGAGTGCGATCGTTTTCAGGATCCACGCCGAGATCACGCAGGTAGAGGAGGGTGTACAGGTTCGTCCACCAGAACGGGTGCGTTTCTCCATCGCCCCACTGCCCGTCTGGGCGCTGCTCACCGAGCAGCTGTCGGCCCCATCCCTCGTCTGCCACGCGGGCACGCTCGGCGGCGACGTTATCGACATCGACGTCGGCTAGATCTTGAAAGACTTGCCAGCGGATGGCGGGGTCTGAGTCAAGAAGCCAATCCAGCACCGAGGCGTCGGGAGGCCACGCCGTAGAGTCTATGTCGCGCACCATGGTCTCTCCCTCCTAGTACCGGTCTCCGACACATCTGTCCGCACTTACAGCATTAACGCCTAATTGATAGGGGCAACTCTCCAGTGTATCCAGAAAGTCTGCACAGAGCCACCAAATCTAACCAGATCATGAAAGCGTATTCTCCGTACCAATCACTTTTGTTCTTTGATAGTAACCTTCCCTCGTGTACTAATTTGTTCCTTATCCTCACCGCTCGTTCGCGGTCATCATCTGCTCGATACCTACTCCTGATGACAGTCCGCTAGGGGAGTGGGCTCCGTCGAAATCGCTTCTTGACATGCAACTCTAGGGTTGCGTATTATATTGTGTACATGCACAAGGACCTGGTCTTCAAGGCACTCGCGGATCCAACACGGAGGTTGATGCTTGACGAGCTTTGTGAGCGCAAGGAGCAGACGCTTTACGAGCTCACGGCGCGTTTGATCGGGCGACATGAAGTCGCCATCTCTCGACAGGCCTTAGCCAAGCACATTGAAGTCTTAGAGAAAGCGGGTCTCGTTAGCTCAGAGAAGCGGGGCAAGTATCGGATGCTTGTCTTCAACGATGAACCGATCAGGGGTGTCACGGATCGATGGCTCAAGTGACACTATGAAAAGAAAAGGATGCCAGATATGCGCATTACACTCACCGGCGTTTTCGTAAGTGACCAGGACGAAGCTCTGAGGTTCTATACAGAGACCCTCGGCTTTGTGAAGAAGCATGACGTGCCCGTGGGGGAATTCAAGTGGCTTACCGTCGTCTCACCCGATGACCCGGATGGGACCGAGCTTCTGCTTGAACCAAATGAAAATCCGGTAGCACAAGAATATCAGAAAGGGTTATTTGACCAAGGCATCCCAGCGCACTCCTTTGGTGTTACGGACATCTATGCAGAGTATGAGAAACTGAAGTCACTGGGCGTAGCTTTTACGATGGAGCCAACAGAAATGCCCAACGTCACTATTGCCGTCTTTGACGACACATGTGGCAACTTTATCCAGATAATGCAGACGTAACGACGACCGACCAGACTATCCGGCTTGTGACGCGGGTGCAGTCTGACCCGCATTGGCATCTGGTGGGCGATGGAGGACTCGAACCTCCGACCTCATGCGTGTGAAGCATGCGCTCTAACCAGCTGAGCTAACCGCCCGTAAACGGATTTTTCGGTGCCGGCTGCGACGCTCTGGGTTTCCCTCGTTAACGGGGGAAGTGGCGAAGCCAAAGGGGAGCACCACTTAAGGAAGTCTGGTGGCGATGACAAGACTCGAACTTGTGACCTAGCGCTTATGAAGCGCTCGCTCTAACCTGCTGAGCTACATCGCCACTGATTCAACGACCCTTCAAACAACCCTTGGGCACTCTTGCACCGTAACCAATATGGTATTCTCCCCAATCCACGTGGTCAAGATTTAAGGCGATTAGATAGTTGACACACCCTGCGTCATTAGAGTTGGTGCGTCTGTCAATCGGTTTGAGGCGAACTAATAACGACCCGCCCACATGGTGCGCGGCAACGAGGACAACGCGGGCGGCCCGGCGCTATGGCGACATGAGGGCGAGTCGCCCCGCTCGATCTACAAATGGAGGATCAACACATGCCGATCTTGAGCGATCAGACCTGCATTGAAATCAGACAACGACTTGCCGGATTAGGCTCTGATGCAGTTGATACTTCGATCTACGAAGATTGGGCGAAGGAATACGGATGCTCTGTCACCACAATCGACAACATCGTCAACGACAGATCGTATCGTCGTCCTGAGTGTTACCCGGCAGGCACACAGCGGGAGACTGCGATCAAAAGAGATGCCGATTGGAAAGAGAGTAAACGTCAACGCAGAAACGCGAAAGCGCGAGAACGATACACGGCGCGCAAATTCCGAGATCAGGTCTTGGAACGTGACAACCATCGTTGCGTCTATTGCAGGGCAGAACTGAAAACAGAGGCCGCTCATATCGATCACCGCGTCCCACTCAAAGATGGTGGGTCACAAGACATCGACAACTTGCAGGCTACCTGCTCGAAGTGCAATCGTCGAAAGAAGTCTTATTCGCCCAACCAATTTACCCATGGAGACGATGGTATCGCCGAATATCTCTGGCGGAGGCATCTAGTCGACCTGATTGTCGAAATCGCATCAAGTGTTGAAGGATGGCAAGCATGGGATCAATGGGCGCGGGATGAATTTGAGAGACCGTTCTTTCGCCTGTGTTGGAATCCAGAACCAGAACGAACCTTGGGCGACGACGATCAAATCGTGATATTCAAGGCGGCTCTGGATGGCGATGTTGAACGAACGCGAGAATTGATTATCAAACACATCGCAGAAGCAAACGAGATCGTTTCCATGCTCCAAGAACGGGATCATTGGATCGAACATGCCTACTGTGGCGATGGCAACAAGTGGCACGAAGGGGAGTGCGAAGACAACTGAACCCGATCCGAGCATCAGCCGATAGGGTGTGTAAAAGGCATAATCGCCAGATTTAATGACCTATGAGAGGTCAGTCGACTATGTAGTCGCCGCTTTTGCCGCCGCTCTTTTGGATCAGCCTCAGGTTAGTCACTCGGATTCCGCGTTCGGCCGATTTGCACATGTCGTAGACCGTCAATCCGGCGATGGAGGCTGCCGTCATCGCTTCCATCTCAACGCCGGTTCGCCAAGTGGCTCTTGCGATCGCCTCGATCCTCAAGCCCGATCTGTCAACCAACTCCTCGATATCGACCTCGATTTGGGAGATTGGGATGTTGTGACACATCGGGATAAGCTCAGCGGTCCGTTTTCCTCCCATCACTCCTGCCAGTTTCGCCGTAGCGATCACGTCGCCTTTGCCGATGCTGCCGGAACGTATCAGGGATAAGGTCTTCGCAGACATCAATACCTCGCAGACCGCAGTAGCGACCCGGTCAGTGATCTCCTTTTCCCCGACATCTACCATGCGCGCTTCGCCTGACGAGTCGATGTGCGTCAATTCAGGCTCAGACGTATCGTCCTTTTCGATCGAATCGATCTCCTCAACCAAACTCGCAAATGGCGCGGATTGAGCCATCATCGCACTACCCTTGCGTTCATATCCCGCGTCAATCAGTTTTTCGCTATCTGGCAATTTGGAGGCTTCGCCCACCATCGCATCACATAGTTCGTTCTGCGGATGGCCGGCATGACCTTTCACCCACGTAAAGCTGACATCCCGACTTTCAACGGCATCGAGCAGCCGGCCCCACAGATCGGGATTCAGCGCCATATCCCCCTGTCTGTTACGTCGCCAACCGTTGGCACGCCATCTCTTCGCCCAGCCCTTGGACATCCCGTCAACTACATACCGAGAATCGGTCACTACCTCCGTCCGACGCCCTCCAGCAATCTCAGCGGTGCTTTCCAAGCCAGCAATGACGCCCAACAACTCCATCCGATTGTTCGTGGTCCGTCGAAATCCTCTCGACAACTTCATGCTGCTGCCATCTACCTCGACAACTACCCCGAAACCACCAGGTCCGGGGTTGCCGATGGCACCGCCGTCGGAGTAGATGTAGAGGTCTGTTCCTGCAGTGGGGCTCATATCTGACCACCGTTTCTGGCCAAGCCCAACTACTCCTCGTAGCCCTCGTCGATCAGCAACCTTTCCTCTGGCTGACTCGCCGCTTCTTTTGCCAGCTTGTCACACATCTCGTTTTCGGTGCTGAATGCCTCTCTGAACCTCGAGTGGCCTCGTACCCAGCGGAACTCGACCTTCTTCAATCTATCGCCCGCGTGCAGGATGCGCTTCCATAGATCGGTGTTCTTGGCCCTATCGCCATCCTGCTTGACCCACTGGTTTTTGCGCCACCGTTTCGCCCAACCTCGGGTCATTGCGCTAACCAGATACTCGGAATCGGAAATGACGATCACATTAGTCACTTCCTCGATCTTGCCTTCTGACTGGAGATTCACCAAAAAGTCAAGAGTCTCTGCCGTGCCCATCAACTCCATTCGGTTGTTGGTCGTGTGCTTATAGCCCTTCGATTGACTCGCGCGCTTTCCCTTGACCTCCATGATTGCGGCCCAACCGCCGGGACCAGGATTCTTAAGCGCTGAACCATCAGTGAAGATACGGATCAACGTGCCCTCTTTGACGGCCGCTTCTTCTTGCTCTTTGAACTCGGTGTCCTCCCGTACCCGTTCGACTTCGCGCCTCGCCAAATCCTGTGCACGGCTCAACATGACGTCCGAATTTGCCGAATCCAACGCTAGGCGGACTTCAACCTCCTGTCGTTGCATTAATCGCCGGAACTCCTGCCACAGGTCAGCGTTTCGGACACGATCGCCTTCACGGCGGTTCCACTTGTTTCCGGCCCATTGGTCCAACCAGCCACGATTGACTGCGTTCGCAGTCAACTCATGCGGCGTGTTTAGGACGATTCGCAAACCGTCCTTTCTAAGCAATCGACGCGCTTCGCGTAAGGCGTCGTTACAAGCCGTCAGGTGCATCCGAGCAAAGTTGGTGGTCTGGAACTTGCTGGAAACCTTCTCCAATCTGCCTGGGATGTCCAATTCGATGTAGTATGCGCCCACGCCAGAGTTGCCGACGGTTGCGGCGGCGTAGGTGATTTCGCAATCAGGCGTAACCTCGGTCTCGGTTTGCCCGTTCGATTGACCATCCGACTCCTCATCCCGCCGTCGTTTTCGCCTTCCTACGTCCCTCGCGAATCGCCATGTCACGTTGCTGTGACGGTCGATATGTCTTGCCAAACGCTCTAGCAGATCGCGATGGACGACCTGGCTGCCATCATCGTTTGCCCATTCGTTCTCGCGAAGTTTGGCAAAGCTGTCGCCGTTTCCCACTGTTTCCGTAACCCATGTCGACGGTGTAACCACTTCGACCATCCCACCATCGCACTCTACCGCGTCAAAGCCCGAAACCGCCGCCATCAAGCAGCATCGGATAAAGGTAGCGTCTTCGTCAATGAAGCCGGCTATCGGATCCAGCTGCTCATCGCCCACACGCACCATCGCGCTGTACGCGCCAAAGCCTTGGTGAGGTTGGAAATCGACTCCGCAGTTGATGCGGATGGTCGTATCTGTCTCAGAACTTGTCTGTGTCTGTTGTGCCATTGCTATGCGGTCTGCTTCAAACTCAGAATGTTTGAGCGTCCGATTGAAACATCGTAAATCAACAATGCCATGTCAAGTTGGGCTGTTTCACCCACCCAATCTGAACATTTCGATCTTTTCTCTGCTCGCGGGGGCCCCTGCGAGGTTGGTATTGCTCGATCGCAACTCCGAATAACGGTCTCTTCTATTTGACCAAACTCGCTCGATGATGCCGCTCAACTCGTCATCCGTCAGACCATCCCGCATCGGTCCTTTCAAATCAGTCCCGAGAGCCGCAAATAGGCAGGTGACCAATCGTCCCTCAGTTGTCAGGCGCGCCCTTGTGCAATCACCGCAAAACGGCTGCGTTACCGAAGTAATCACACCGATCTCACCTTTGCCATCAAGGTACCTGTATCGCGACGCCACCTCTCCGCGATAGTTGGCATCAATCGGTTCAACAGGGAACTTCGCATCGATAATCTCGATGATCTCTTTGCCTGCAACCACTTGAGACAAATCCCAATCGTTGAGCGTTCCCACGTCCATGAACTCAATGAATCGAACGATGTCTCCAGTTTCCCGGAAATACTCGGCAGTCGCCAAAATCGTGTGCTCGTTAACACCCCGCTGAACCACCGTATTGATCTTCAACGGAGAAAACCCGGCTTCCCGAGCCGCATCCATACCTTCAATCACCCGCTCCGGACCGTATGGGCGGCCACTCATCTCTTGAAACACATCCTCGTCCAACGCGTCCATGCTGACTGTTAAACGATCCAATCCAGCATTCTTCAAATCTTGCGCATACCGCGGCAGCAGGAAGCCGTTGGTCGTCATCGCCAGGTCCTCTACCCCATCAATCTCGGCAAGCTGAGCGATCAACTCAGTGACCTCGGCTCGCACCAACGGTTCTCCTCCCGTTATTCGGATCTTTCGCACACCGAATCCCACGAATAACCGCGTCAAGCGCACGATCTCCTCAAACGAAAGAATCTCCTCACGCTTGAGAAACTCGTATCGCTCCCCGAATATCTCTGCTGGCATGCAGTAAGGGCAACGGAAATTACATCGATCGGTAACCGAGATGCGGAGGTCACGCACTCCCCGACCGAGCGTGTCTTCGATCTTCTTACTTGTCGCAGATAACATCACGCTCTCGCGCCCTTGAATACCGTCAATAATCCGACGGATTTCGTGATTGCGATTGTAATCCCAATGAGAATCTACGCTTGCGGATACCTTGGGGTTCGACATTAGGGGTTCGATACGAGATTGTTCAGAGCCGGAGCAATCGCACGTATCGCACGTCCCCGATGGCTCAGCGCATCTTTCTCATCCGCGCTCATCTCGGCCGTAGTGCGTGTCTCACCGAGAGGCACAAAGACCGGGTCGTATCCAAAACCATTCACACCTCGCGCCTCGAAAATGATCCTGCCCTCCACGGTGCCAAGCGAATGCAGAAAATCCTTGTCATCTGCTGGGTCGATAACAACCACGGCACACTCGAAGCGCGCGGTCCTCTCGTCGGCTGGCACATCTCTCAAGTTCTCAAGCAAAAGATGCAATCGATCCATATCCGTCAGACCATCGCCACCATATCTTGCAGAGTGAACCCCCGGTGCTCCATCTAGAGCATCGACAACCAATCCCGAGTCGTCCGCGAGCGCGAATTCCCCGAAATGCCGCGAGTAGTAACGCGCCTTAATCACCGCGTTCTCGAGGAAAGTTGCTCCGTCCTCCTCAGGGGCTTCGACTTTCTCCAACTCTCCCAATCCGACGAACTCCGTCGGAATCCCAGATAGCAATCGACGAAATTCGCGCACTTTCCCAGTGTTCTGGGTCGCGATCAATACGCGACACGAATCACGTTCGTCCATTCGTTAACTCCTCACCGTCCCCTTGAATCGGAGAAACCCATGCAGAAGTCGCGGAAAAATAGATTGACGATTGGCTCAAGACTTGTTACCGTATCCACTTGCGGCGCGCAATGTTATCCTAATCACGAGATTACACTTGGTATCTGAACCCGCAGAGGGAAGCCACTCAAAGGGCCGCACACGGAACCGCCAAAGCAGCATCAAGGCCGTCAAACCAGCAGGACAAGACAGCATCTAAATGCATCACAGGCTTATTCCCTCCAAATTTCTTAAGCTTGCACTCTTGGTGCCAGCGCTCGCCGCAACCTTCATCATCGCGGCCTGCTCCCCTCAACACCCGCAATCGACCTTTGGGTACGCTGGCCCCGTAGCTCGCGATCAAGGCGATCTCTTCCTCTTCATCTTCTGGATCGCGGTGTTTGTCTTCATCGTCGTCGAAGGCGCGATCATCTACGCGGCCATCCGATACCGTCGCCGCGACAACGACAAGATACCCAAGCAGGTACACGGCAATACCAAGCTCGAAATCACCTGGACCGTCGTCCCGTCAATAGTCATCGCCATCATCGCTGTCCCCACTATCATCGGCATCTGGGAACAGCAACGCGGAGCACCGACTGATCAAGGCGACATTCTCGAGGTAGAAGCTATCGGTCACCGCTGGTGGTTCGAATTCCGATATCCCAATCAAGAGGTCGTCACTGCAAACGAGATGCACGTTCCTGTTGGCAGGCCGGTCAATGTCAAACTGGCTTCTCAAGACGTCATTCACAGTTTCTGGGTGCCTAAGCTCGCCGGCAAGGTGGACATGGTGCCGCTCAACGACAACCTCCTCTGGTTCATCGCCGAAGAACCGGGCATCTACGACGGACAGTGCGCCGAGTTCTGCGGGATCGCACACGCCCATATGCGCTTCCGCGTGATCGCACACCCAGAAGAAGATTTCCAGAACTGGGTGGCCGGTATGCGTACTCCGCCCGTAGCGTTCGAACCCGGCAGCCCGGAGCAACAAGGACAGACTCTCTTCGCAACCCATTGCAAGACCTGTCATACCGACGACTCTTGGCGGCAGGACGCTTACTCACTGGAACTCCAACAGCAAGATTCGCGGTGGGCAACTTGGCTGGCAGACATCGAGAACTCTCGCATCGTCTCAGCCCCGAACATGACTAACTACAGCCAGCGAAACTTCCTCGGCTCCGGCATCAAAGAGAACTCCCGCGAGAACCTCATCAGGTGGATCACCGACCCCAACGACATCAAGATCGGTACCTCGATGCAGGCACATGCCGCGGTCTATCAAGAGCGTGCCGACAATAAAATCAACCTGTCTCAGCAGGAAGTCGAAAACATCGCCGACTATCTCCTTGCTCTCAAACCCGGCGACATCTCACAGCTAACCGCACCCGTCATCACTGGCGGTACCCCCGAAGAACGTGGCGAGCAACTCTTCATCTCCATCGGTTGCAACGCCTGCCACTCGCTCGATGCAGGAACTACCATCGTAGGGCCTAGCCTCGTGGGAATCGCGGACCGCGCAGGTACGCAGACATCACTTTCAGCCGTAGACTACATGCGGCAGTCGATCAACGATCCAGGAGCCTTCATCGTTGAAGGTTTCACGAACTCGATGGTCGTCCCCAAACTCCCGCCTGACCAAGTCGACGACCTCATCGCTTACATCTCGACCCTTGAGTGAGGATAAGGATTAACCAACTCGGATAGACTAGAAACTGCGCCAGTCGATGGTGTCAGATCACCCCGAAATCTCCCCAATCATGCAGACGACACATCCAGGAGTAGGCAGCGAACCGATCTCGATGCGGTTCCCTCGCATCTTCCCCAGGCCGAAGAGTGAATACGGCATCTGGAGCTGGATCTCGACTGTCGACCACAAACGGATCGGCACGCTGTATGCGGTCACATCTTTCCTCTGGTTCCTAGTCGGCGGAATCGAAGCGCTGATCATGCGTGTGCAGCTCTCTCAAGCCGACAGCACGCTGATCGATCCCGAGCTTTTCAATCAGCTCTTCACAATGCACGGGACCACGATGGTGTTCCTAGTTGTGATGCCACTATCGGCGGCGTTTTTCAACTGGCTAATACCGCTCCAAATCGGAGCACGCGATGTCGCATTCCCCCGCCTGAACGCCCTCAGCTACTGGATCTTCCTGTTCGGTAGCCTGTTCCTCAACTTCTCTTGGTTCGTCGGCGATGCGCCTAACGGCGGATGGTTCGGGTATGCGCCAAACTCACACGTAGCGTTCAACCCCACGCACGGCATGACTTATTGGGTCATCGGACTCAACATCCTCGGTATCGCGTCCATCGCAGCCGGCTTGAACTTCATCGTCACCATCCTCAACATGCGCGCGCCGGGCATGACACTCACCAAGATGCCCGTCTTCACGTGGATGACCTTCGTCACCTCCGTCCTCATCGTTCTCGCCCTGCCAGTCCTGACCGTCGCCCTGATCCAACTTCAGGTCGACCGTTTGTACGGCACTCACTTCTACAACACCGCAGCCGGAGGCGATCCTGTTCTCTGGCAGCACGTCTTCTGGCTCTTCGGACACCCCGAGGTGTACATCCTCATTCTTCCCGCAATGGGTATCGTCTCTGAGATCCTGCCCGTCTTCTCCCGCAAGCCCCTCTTCGGCTATACCTTCCTTGTCTTCGCGGGTGTGGCTATCGGTTTCATGGGATGGTTCGTGTGGAGCCATCATATGTTCACCGTCGGACTCGGTCCTGCGGCAAACTCCGCGTTCGCCATCTCCACTATGGCTATCGCGATTCCTACCGGCATCAAGATCTTCAACTGGATTGGAACAATGTGGGGAGGCTCGATACGCTTCACCACAGCGATGCTCTTCGCCATATCCTTCATCGCCATGTTCACCATCGGTGGTCTCTCTGGTGTCATGCACGCATCTGTCCCCACTGATGCTCAGCAGCAAGACACCTACTTTGTCGTCGCCCACTTCCACTATGTCCTCTTCGGCGGCGCAATCATGGCCATCTTCGGTGGCATCTACTTCTGGTGGCCCAAAGCGACTGGATACATGCTCAGCGAGAAACTCGGAGTCACCAACTGGCTCCTGATGCTGATCGGCTTCAATCTACAGTTTGCTCCGCAGCACTGGCTCGGCCTCGACGGCATGCCACGTCGCATCTTCACCTACGCCGAGAACATGGGGTGGGAAAACACCAACATGTACGCCTCCGCCGGAGGCTTCATCATGGCGTTGGGCGTGCTGTTCTTCATCATCAACGTCATCTACAGCGCTCGTAAGCGAGTGCCTGCAGGTGATGACCCTTGGGATGGCCGAACCCTCGAATGGTCCATCTCTTCGCCTCCGCCGCACTACAACTTCGAGAAGATCCCGAACGTAGCACACCGCGACGACTGGTGGTTCACCAAGCACCCGGAACTCATCGCTGAGTACTATCACGACGAACATGCAGGCGAACTCCGAGCTCCTTCAGGTGCGCAGTTCGACGACGATGACTTCGCAGAGGACGAGCACGCCGAAGCACACGCATCAGACCACCACGGCGATGACGACCATGGACATGGCATCCACTTGCCTGACATGTCCTACTACCCCTTCATCCTCGCCATAGGCCTCACCATTATCGGCGCAGGACTGATGACATACATCCCTGTAATCATCGTCGGCGTCGTTATTCTCCTATGGGGCCTTCTAGGATGGTCCATGGAACCAGTCAACGACCCAGTACCTGAAGGCGAAGCGCACGGTCATTGATCGAATAAGCCAGGCCTGATATCCAAACGGAAAGCGACCTGAATTGGCATCCGCATCCGCCACATACGAAATCAAGAACGAACACGGCGAAGTTATCAACACTTCGACTGGGCTGAGCAACAAAAAGCTGCTCATGTGGGCCTTCCTCGGGTCCGATGTCATGTTCTTCGGGTCCTTCATCGCCACCTACCTCGTATATCGAAACCGCAGCCTCGTCGGCCCATATCCTGCCGACATCCTTGAGATCCCTATCACGTCGGTATCCACCTTCGTGCTGCTGATGAGTTCGCTAGCGATGGTGCTGGCTCTCTCTTACATCCAACAGGGCCGTCAGAAACTCGGGACTTTCTGGATCTTCTCGGTAGTGGTTCTTGGTGCGATCTTCCTGATGTTCCAGGTCTACGAGTTCAACCACTTTGCTCATCTAGGCCTGACGCCCCGTACCAACTTGTTCGGGACAACATTCTTCATCCTGACGGGTCTGCACGGCGCGCACGTCACCCTCGGCGTCCTATGGCTCATGTTCCTCGGCTTCGGCAGCCTCAAAGGCACGCTACGAAAAGACAACGCCATCGACCTAGAGTTAGCCGGCCTCTACTGGCACTTCGTCGACATCGTCTGGATCGTCATCTTCACTGTCATCTACCTCATCTCTGCCCGAGACGTAGCACCGCCCGGCAGCCCTCCATTCGTCGGACATTGACCTAAACCAACCAAGACTAGAGTCGAAACCGAAACACCAACTCAACAATGGCGAACTTCTGGAACAAGCTCCTTTACCACGACGGCCGTGGATGGTGGGACCTGCCCCGCACGCAATGGCAGGACCCCAACCCGCAGATGGAAGGCCCATTCGGCGACGGAATCACCCCGATCAAAAAAGCTTGGGATTTCATCACTGCCGCCAGTTATCACCACGGCACGCCGCTCTTCTACGTCGTAATCGGGGTCATCCTCAGCATCATCACGATCGTCGAGGTCTGGGCATTCAACTGGCTGTTCCTCGGAGGCCTCTTGATCCCGTTGATGTTGGTGCTATCGCTCGGGAAGTTCGTTCTTGTGGTCGGATTCTTTATGCACCTCAAGTTCGACCGGAAATACTATGCCTGGATATTTACCGCCTGCATGGTCATCGGCATAGGCATCTTCGTTGCCCTGCTTCTCCTGCTTGAATTCGCCCATCAAGTCCAGCAATAGCGCCCAATAGCATAGCGCCGAGCGGTTTGAGCGAACGGGGCCGTCGCAAACTGTGATGACGAAGCGACGCATAAAAGGCCCCAACCATTGAATCCACCAACCGAAGTCGCATCCTCTTTCAGCGATTTCATCTCGGCTTGGTCCTTCTCGGGCTCCCAGTTCATCATCGTAGTTTTCCTAAGCGTCACCTACCTCGTAGGTATGCTTCGCCTCCAGATCCGCTCCGGATGGCAGGCCATTCCTATCCGAAAGATGCTCTACGGCATTTGTGGATATGCTGTTCTTTTCTTCGCCGTGGCCGGACCTCCCGAGGCATTCTCCGACGAGATGTTCTTCGCCCATATGACGCAGCACATTCTCATCGCCATGGTCGCCGCTGTGCTTCTCCTAGCTGCCTCACCCATGGCTGCATACCTTTGGGCAATGCCTGAAACCGTCCGTGTCGGACTCGGACCATCTCTCGCCGAACGAGGTTGGATACGACGCATCAACGCCTTCCTGACGAACCCGAGATTCGCCCTGCCTGCTTTCGTTCTGACGCTATGGGGTTGGCACGTACCTGAAGCCTACTCGCTGGCAATTAACAACGAACTCGCACACCTAGGGATGCACCTCTCGATGCTTGCTACTGCCATCCTCTTCTGGTGGCCGATCATCGGGCCTCCCCCTGTCCGTTCCCCGCTGTCTGATCCCCAACGCATTATCTACCTCGTCCTCGTCGTCACTCCCACTGCCGTCCTCGCTGCAATCATCACACTCTCAAACTCCGTCATCTACACTCCCTATCTCGACACTCCCCACCACTTCACTCTCACTCCCACCGAAGACCAACGCATCGGCGGTCTCCTGATGTGGATCCCCGGCAACATCGTCTACCTTGCGACCCTCACGACGCTCTTCCTGCGCTGGTTCTCTCGTGAAGACCGCAAAAGCCGTGCCTACAGACTGACGCGGAGTGAGATGGAAGCGACGCGTCGGCGTATTCGAGAGTTGAACGAGAAAGAGGGTGATTAGATCAAGCGAAATCGTGGCGCGTCAGCAACCGGGTTCTCTTCTGATCTGACGTTCAATCCGCTTCAATGTGCAGATGATTTGTCTCTGACCTTCTTCAAGTTTAGTGAGCCGCACCAAGATATCGTTCAACGATGCGATAGCACTGTTCAACTGGGCCATGTTGGAAGTGAATACTAACTCCAGATTTTTCGTCCGTTGATCCAGATTGTCAAAGCGCTCATCAACGTCCTTCTTGGTCGCCAGTTCCTCGTGAGTGTGCGTAGCAGCAGTCATTATCGAAGCCTTATCCGTCACTCAATGCTTCAACCTCACCTTGTACCAGAGTGTACACGCCAGGCCCTACGAACCCTCTGCTTAACCCAGCCTGATAAAATCCGACTCATCGGGCGGTTAGCTCAGAGGCCCAGAGCGCTTGCCTTACAAGCAAGAAGTCGGAGGTTCGAATCCTCCACCGCCCACCAACATCTACAGTAGACAAAACCGTCTTTGAGATGTGGCTTGGAGGGCTGTGAGCCAATGCCCGCAAGCAGGCGCAAAGGCCACAGGTCTCGCTCGTTAGCTGGATAGCCCGGCTGTGTTGCATCTCCTATGCGCTACTGTCCGTCTCCGCAGATCACCATATGGGAGCCGTCGGAGTTGGTATGCACCGCGTATGACTTACCCGCGAGGTCGAAGACCAGCTTGTAGCCCGGAGTGATGACCTGGGCATAGGCCATACCCTCTTGCGGACATCCAAGGCTGGCGTCGGACCACCCCTTCTCCTCGGAACTATCGAGCCTGAAATCCCCCTCGTCCACTTCCAGATCGTCCGCCAGAAGTTGCCGTGCCACAGTCTCTATCCCTCCAGGGACGGTTTCGTTGGCAGTGGGCACTGGTGTGTCGAGTTGGGGGACAGGCGTTGCCGTCTCCGCAGCCCTCTGCTCCTCATCATTATCATTGCCAGCGCAGGCCGCCACGGCCAGGGCAATCGCGGCCGCAAGCGCTATACGGGGAATGAACCCCGACAGAGTCGATCTCATTTGTCTCCGCCTTCCTTTGATTCCATAAAGACCTGCAACATTAACCCATCATGTCGCCAACTGCCACATAACTTGGAATGACGCGCGACAGCAGCGCTCTATTTCGCCCCTACCTGCCAAGACTCCACAACCTCGATCGCAATCCCACACAGACGATTGATCTCCTCCAGAGGCGCTCCTCCCTTAACCGTGACGTAAAGACCCATCAGCATCACGTACGCCAAATCTGCCAAACTCTCCACGTTTCCCGCTAATCTGCCCTCCGCAGCATCACGCTCCAACGCGCTGCGAAACGCACCTCGCACCCGCTCCCGGTATCTATCTGCACGTTCAACCAATTCCGGCTCGGAACGACCAAATTCGATCATCGAATTCACTACCAAGCATCCCATCTCTGCACGTTCTGGATGCTCGGCCACAATCTGCGCGAACGTTCGGAAGAAGTTGGCCACCCCAGCTATTCCTCCATTGTCAACACGACTGAAGATCACATCGATCCGGCTCTCAAGATAAAAGTCGATCGCCTCGTACAGCATTCCCTGTTTCGAGCCGAACGCCGAATACAACCTCGCACGCGCCAGACCAGTTGCAGACTCGAGGTCCGCGATGCCAGTTGCCTCGTATCCATCCGACCAGAACTGATCGCAGATACTCGCGATCGCCTCTTTCGTATCGAACTCTCTCGGTCTCGCCATGACTGCATCGTACCATCAGACCAACCCATTCTTGACAGATCGGTAATGAATAATACATAATTTTACCGATTGGTAAACAACATAGCCAGAGGAAGCACACAACATGCCTGCAAACGTCGAAGCCACCGTCACAGCTAACGCTCCAAAGGAAGCCGTCTGGAAGGTGCTATCCGACTTCCCGAACATCGCCAATTACACCGACACCGTAAAGTCCAGCCACTCTACTAGCGAAGAAGATTTCGAAATCGGTGCCACCAGACACTGCGAATTGGCTCCGGCCGGATCCGCCGACGAGACCATTACCGACATCAAGCAGGGGGAAAGTATCGTCATATCAGTTTCCGGTGCCGGTGGCGGCCCGATCAAGGAATCCATGACTACCTTCCACCTCAAAGAGGTTGATGCCAAAACGACTCGCCTGACGATGAGCGCCGAGGTCCACCCCAAAGGCGGGATCTTCGCTGGCATCATCTCAAAAATACTCGAGCTACGCCTACCAAAAAGAGCAGAAACAGTCGTCAGAGACCTCGCAACATCAGCCGAGAAATTCGCATAGGCGACATAAAAGCAGAATCAACGGATGAGTCGGCGGTCCATAGGATGGTCGTGTTCGGCACCTTGCCGAACGCTAGAGACTCGTGTATATTCCCTCCCATAATGTAATCGTCGTTTTACGGAGGAGGGCCCATGCCGATCATCGAACGACCTCACCGAGACGCACTGCGCATGGGCATCGACATTTACATCGACACGATGCGGGAGTTCATTGTTGGTGCCATCGATAAATCCAATCACGTCACCCTCCCTGTCGAAAACCAGATCTACCACGATCTTGAAAATCTCCATCGAGACCGATACTGGCAGCAGCTCGCCAAAAACGATCGTTGCGTAACCTCTGCCATCGATATCGCCGACTTCAAACGCCTCGTAGCCAAAAACTGGTTCCTGATTTTCGACAACCTCATTGACGGAAACCAAGCGACCGTTGTCAATCTCCTTGACCGCATCACCGACGGTCGCAACCAGGCATTTCACTTCGCAAAATCCGATCTCGACTGGCTCTTCGTTTCTAACCGTCTTGGCGACATCACCGGCATGATGCGACGCATCGGCGCCAAAGAGGAAGAACAGGCGGTCGTCGACATCAACCGCCGTCTCATGAGTGGACCTGCTGCACCCCTCCATCTATGCGATTTCTCGCTTGACAGATACGTCGGCCTCCTTGCTTCCAGGCGTAGGACCCGACACGCGCACGCTCACGGCTCCACCGAGAATTCTGTTGATGCCCAACTCAACGGTCACATCTGCACCAAGCCTTACAACGCACTCACATTCTCCAGAATTCGCCCCATCGATCCTACCTATCACCCCTGCGACGTCCCGCTAGGCTGATCCAACCCCTACTCTCGCGAGATTTGCCAGAATCGCCTGCCATAAAAGAGCGGACATCGTGCCGAGATTCGAGTCTACTCAGGTTGCCAGTCCCATAGGTCCTGGGCGAAGGCGAAGGTTTGGGGCAGGCCGCCTGAGTGAATGAAGACGACCGGGATTTCGGGATCGAGGTTCCCGGCTCGGATTTCTCCGATTAGGGCAGACATCGATTTTCCTGTGTAGTTGGGGTCTAGGATGATGCCTTCGGATTTGGCCACCATGTGTATCGCTTCGAAGACGCCTTCGTGTGGGACGCCGTAGTCAGAGCCTTGGTAGCCAGTGATGGTGTCGAGATCGCCGGGGGCAAGGGAAGTGTCTAGGTGTAGGAGTTCGGCGACGCGCGTTGAGCGATCGATATAGATCGCTTCATAGCTGTCGGGCTGGGTGTGCGAATATGCGGTGGCGGAAGCGACCCATGGTTTGCCGGTGTTTCGGGCGTAGAGACGGACACCCGCCACTGAACGTCCGAAGAGCCCCCACATTCTTAGGGGGACGTCTTTAAGGGAAGCGTCTTGAGTCTGTGCGTCCAATTCGATGCCGGTTTCTAGGAATCCGATCATTCCGGCGATGTCGGAGAAGTCGTTGTCGGAGAGGATGGTAGCGTTTCGGCCAGCATCGTTTTCATCTTCGACAAGTTTCTCGGCTACTGATCGGGAGTATTCAGATGGCACGCGGTGGATTTCTGCTCCGGTGAGGTGTCCGATGAGAAGGTTTCCGACGACTGGAGCATCGATCATGTCGACGGCGACCATGTGGCACTTAAGGCCGGTTTTGGCGGATGCTGCGGCAACGAAGCGGGCCTGATTCGAGTGGTAATGATTGATGTTTACGATGGTGTCGAAGCTGCGTTCGATGAGATGTGCGAAGAGGAACTCCATGTGTCGGGCTTTGTTGCCCCCGAACGCGAAGCCTGTTGCATCGTCACGTTTGAAGAAGATACGAGGAACGGCGTCGATGTCGGCATCCATGGATTCTGCGATTGCGGCGCGTAGGTTTGGGGTCTCTTCGAAGGGAGTGCAGAGGCGCGCGAGTTTGATGCGGGGGAGTTCGGCGATTTGGTCGAGGATTTGTTGGTTGTTCATGATGAATCTTGGGTTGCGATCAGAGAGATTCGGGTAGCCATCCTTTTGGTCTAGGTCCGTAGTCGATAGGCATTACTTGTCCAGCTCGGATGCATGATACGGGTTCTAGGGCGTATGGGCCATGGTTGATGTTATTGTCGCCGTCGATGAATTGGAATGCTCCTTCGTGGACTCTGAGGAGTGTCAGATCGGCATGGGTTCCGGGTGCCATGCAACCCAGCGACCTCTCGATTTCGGGACCGAGCACGGCAGCAGGTTTGCGGCAAGACATGACCAGGGCATCTTCGAGGCTAAAACCTAGGGAGATGACTTTGCCGATGCTGTCCATCTGCGAGAAGGCAGTTCCGGCGTATCGACTGGTGAGGGTTACGTCGGAACTGATGGTGTCGGGCGTCAGGCCGCCATCGAGGACTCGTTTGGCTGCATCGAACGAGAAGTTTCGTCCACCTACGCCGATGTCGAATTTGACGCCACGTTTTTGAGCGTCGATAGCTTCTGAGAGGAGGGTTTTGTCATCGGCTATCAATCCTCCCCTAGCAGCTGTGAAAGAGTGGGTCACGATGTCGCCCTCCTCTAGGAGTTCGGCGAGGATTCTGGGCGCGGCGTTTAGGGCTTGGTCGGATTGGCCGGTGGTGTCTCCCATGTGGACCATCAAGCGGACACCGGCTTCGGTGGCGATGGACTTTGCGGCTTTGGGGAGGTCGAAGCCGAGTTCAGCGATGCCCGGTGAGACCATTCGAGCTTTGACGCCGATAATGACGTCTTTACGGGACTGGATGGCGGCAACTGCGGCGTCGTGTTCGATATCTAGAGCGGAAGTGACTTCGGGAATTCGGTTGACCCCTGGGGAACCGACGTTTAGGAGAGCGAGGACGCGCGTTTTAGCGTTTGGGATGATGTGGTTGACGAGTCCGCCGATGTTGGTGATACCGCATGAACCGGCATCGACGAGGGTCGTGACGCCGGAGTAGACACCTGCGGTGTCGGCGTCTTGCATCATGTCCTCGACGTAGGTAGAAGGGCGTCGGATGCTCCCAGCGACGTGAGTGTGGAGGTCGATGATGCCCGGTGTGACGATCAGACCAGAGGCGTCGACGCGTCGGAGGGGGACGTAGTTCGACGGGACGTTTTCAATGGCGATGATGGTATCGCCTTTGATAGCGACGCTACCGGGACTGAGTTCTGCGGTGTCGGTGTTGAGTAGCAGGCCGCCGGAGATGAGGAGGTCGCATTGGATGGTTTCGGGCATCGATTCCCCCTGAAGGATGCGAATGTGGGGGAAAGTCTAACAGCGTGCTTTAGTGAGGATGTGGCGGATGATGGGCGGCGAAGTAGATGCCTTCTAGCACTGTTGGGGGGCCTTCGGGTTCATCGGCTTGTCCGAAGGCTAGGTAGTGGGGTGGATCACCGTCGATGATGATGTATGCGCTGAGGTTCGGTGAGAGCGGATTGTGTCCGCCGAACCACTCGACTAGCGGTCCGTCAGTTAGTTGTACAGGACCGTGTCGGAGCGGCCGCCGTACAGATTCGAGGCTGATTTGAGTGGGATCGGCTGCAGCCCCGTTTGGTGGGCCTATGCCCCATCGGACCACGCCTTCGTAGTCGGCGGGGATCACGAATCGCCAGCGAGGGAGGAGTCCCGACCATGGACCGACTTCGATGGCGGCACGTCCGGGAATGTTTTCAAAGGGGTGGTGGACCTGCCAGCAGAATCGGGAGCCGGGATCTTCGGTAGAGGGCGTACCGTGAGTGTGTAGGTGCTCGGTTTGGGGATCACCGCCGTGGCGGTGTTCCTCATGATCGCCCCTCATGATCGCCATTTGATGGTCGTGGTGATCGTGATGAGGATCGTTGTGGTGTCCGAGCATCAGCTCGCAAGAGCTTTGTTTAGCCGTTTGGCCAATCGGCTCTTCTTGCGCGAGGACTGGTTGCGGTGGATAACGCCTTTTCGAGTGGCGACATCGAGTGCGCTGATGGCAGCACGTAGCTGTTGGACGGTTGCGTCATCGGACGGCGCAGCGTCGATGGCTTTGCGAGCGGCCGTGACGCGCTTCCGCACGAACGACCGCACAGTTTGGTTGCGGGCCGCTCGGCGCCGCTGTACGCGCATTGATTTGGCTGCAGGCATAGTTTTTAGGGTGCCTTTCGGTCTACGAAGATCTGGGTTGCGTCGATATCGAGGTTCAGACTCGTTCGATTCTATAAAGAGGCGAGTTGATGGCGAAGTGATTAGGCAGGAACTCTTGTGTCGCTTTGCTCTGCGCCTCTTTTCGCTTCGCCGGGAACAGAGGAGGGGATGTGTCAGCTGATGCGTCTGACGTGAGAGACGCCCGGAACAGATTCGAGGCGATTGAATAGTCTGGCGAGTTGCTCGAGGCCAGTGGTGTATACGGTGAAGTCGATGCGTGTGCTTCCCCGTCCGATGTCTTCGCCGGAAGCCATTTTGTGGAGGTTCATCTTCTCATCTCGGATGATCCCGCTGATGTCATGGATGAGCCCCATACGATCGGAACCTTCGACCCTTAGTCTTGCGGGGTAGGATCCTGCGAAGTGACCCCACGCAGCATCAACGAAGCGTTCCATGTCATCGTCGTCGAGATTTCTTACGTTGTGGCAGTTTGTGCGGTGCGCCGAGACGCCTCTTCCACGGGTGAGGTATCCAACGATTTCGTCACCGTACACGGGAGTGCAGCATTGGGGGAAGTTGATCTGCACGCCCGGCAGACCCATTACGATGACGCCTCTGGAGATGTCGGAAGCCTTGACACGAGCCGCTTCCCGTTCACCCTCCGCGAGTTGCGCTTCGAGAATGGTCTCGGGACGTTGTTCGTCGATCGCGTTGATAACGGTTCGGACAATAACGGATGGTTGCTGATGGGTTTTTCCGAGGTCGGCGAAGAGTTCATCGGTTGTGGCGTAACCCATCAGCTCCGCGATCTCATCAGCGTCAACGTCGTGGCCCATGCGCGAGAGTTGGTCAACCACGCGCCTGAGTTGCTGGCGTCCTTGCTGAATGTTGGTGTCGCGCGCTTGTCGGCTGAACCATTGTCTGACCTTGGCCTTGGCGCTGTTAGTAGCCAAATAGCGCTTCTCAGCGTCTTGCCAATCGAGACTTGGACCGCGTGGAGTTCTCGACTTGCGTATCTCGATCACATCGCCAGGTTGCAACGCGGTGTTGAGTGGCACCAACTTGCCGTTGACCACGGCACCGACAGTGCTATGACCCAACTCGGTGTGAATGCGATAGGCGAAGTCGAGCGGCGTTGCGCCTGAGGGGAGTTCGATGACATCGCCCGCTGGTGTGAAGACCTGGATCTGGTCGTTACTGAGGATTTCCTGATCTACAGACTCGTAGAAATCGTGCGAATCGTTCGAGACATCGTCGATGGTGACCATGTCTTTCAGCCAAGTCATGGTGCGATCAGACGCGTTTTGGTCGCCCTCGTTGTTTCCGCCCTGCTTGTATGCCCAGTGTGCGGCAAAGCCTTGTTCGGCGATTTCGTGCATCTCACGAGAGCGGATCTGCACCTCCAAGGGAGTGTTCTCGGGTCCCCGGACAGTGGTGTGGAGCGATTGGTATCCGTTGGATTTGGGTTTGGATATGTAGTCGTCGAAGGTGCCTTCGATCATCGGCCACATTCCGTGGACGATGCCGAGCGCGTGGTAGCAATCGGATGTGGAGTCGGTGATGACGCGGAGGGCGGTAAGGTCGTGGATCTCGTCGAAGGTTCTGCCTAGCTCTTCGTACCGTCTCTTTTTTCGTGCGATGCTGTAGAGGTGTTTAGCTCTGCCGCTGATAGATGCTTGGATGCCGGCATTTTCGATGATGGATTCTCTGAGGGTGTCGACGGCCTGAGAAGTGTATTCCTCGCGTTCCCGACGCTTACGTTTCACCAGCCCTGATATGTTGCGGTATTCCTTGCGGTCCAAGTAGTAGAAAGCCGAATCTTCGAGCCGCCACTTCCAGTCGTTCATCCCCAGTCGGTCGGCGAGCGGCGCGTAGATGTCCATCGTCTCGCGTGCGATGCGATGTTGCTGCTCCTCGGAAGTGAAGCGCAAGGTTTCGATGTTGTGCATTCGGTCGGCGAGTTTGATCAGCAACACGCGTCGATCATCCCCCGCGGTGACAAACATCTTGCGGAGACTTTCGATCCTGCGCTGCTCACGATCCTCGGCATGTCTGCGATTCTTCGAGCCGCCGTCGATGGCCTTCAACTCGATCTGCTTCAACTTGGTCACACCATCGACGAGAAGCGCCACGGTGTCGCCGAACTCTTTGCGAATATCGTCCACTTCGACGCCGCAGTCTTCGACGGTGTCGTGAAGGAGACCAGCCGCGATCAAATCGGTGGGGAGGTGCAGCTTTGCGAGGCGTAACGAGACGGCGATGGGATGGATTATGTAGGGTTCGCCGGAATGCCGCTTCTGTCCCTCGTGAGCGAGATAAGCATACTCGTAAGCGGACTGGACGAACTCGATCTCTTCGCTGGCGAGGTACGAGTGCGCCTCTTGCATGAGCTCGGTTAGCGAGCGTTCATACCCGTTCCTGGTTGACGGCCTCGTAGATTTCGAGGTTTGAGAAACGAGTGTCGGCGTAGTTGCCATGTTGGACTTCGTTGATCGCGTGTCGATATCGCGATCATCTCGTGTGTTTCAGTTTACACCTTGGGATTACGCTTGCGGAATTACCTGCGTTGCGGGAATGACGGAGACTTTCGCAGAATAACGGCCCCCAATCGCGATAGATAATTGGCTTCATAACCAAGCAAACCACCCATCTGAACATGATCAATACAGAACTGCCCGCGCCTAAGCTCTCGTTGTATCGAGCCATCATCATCTCCGTCTTTGCGATGACCTCGATAGTGTTCGCGTTGCTACTCGCCGCCGAGCCTGCTCATGCCGCTGATCCTTCGCCCGTCAACCCGCCGGGACCGATACCGCTGATTCTTGCTGATGCCGACGGAAACAGCTACGAGGTCTTCACGCCTGAAGAAGGCGGCTCAATTATCGGCGATGACTATTCCTTGTTCGCAGAGCCGGGCGATGTTCCTAGCGCATATATCGTCGGCGTCCGGATGATCGAGGGCGGCGAGGCGTCCAACGTAGGAATGGTGCATCACCGCTACACCCTAGGCGGGAACTACTACGTGATAGACGCTATTAACGAGTATCGGACAACGCCCTCTTCGGGTTTCAGGTTTCGCAACCCGGTAGATGCTTGTGTACCAATGCCGACGATGTTCTCCGCCAACATCGTCGACGTCCGGTTGATAGCCACCGATGCCGAGGGGATATCGCAGACGGTTTTGAACTCTGGTGTGCGTGTAATCGAAGGCAATCTGAGCGTCTGCGGTTATCTGGGGTCAGTACCGACAACGTTGGCGGTTGGAATGGAGGGATCACCCGGTCCCGTATTGCCCTCGCCGACTCCCGCTCCAGAGGTCGTGTTGCCTGCGACTGGCGGGACGAGTCCCGGCACTTTCGGGATTTTGGTGATGCTGCTGGCCGGAGTAGCTTTGGCCGCCAGTGGTCTGATACATTCCGCTCGTGCCGTTTGGCGCGGACGAGTAACCGACTAACCGCGCCAAGTCAGCAGATCGGAGAGTTCGTCGAGGATCGTGTCCAGCTCTTCTCCGTCGTAACGATCGAAGGGCTTTGAACCGGGTTGACGGGTTACGGGCGTCTTGATGATTCCCCGACGCCAGAAGGCCTGCTTGTAGGTGGTGACCCCGAAGAAGAACTCGAAGTTCAGAGACGGGAGGAGACGGTTGAACATCGCTCTCGCCTCGGCGCTGACCACCTGCTGCCCCTTCTCGTCCACGCCGCCATCTTCGAGCGCGTCCCACAGCGCGACGTGCGCCTCGGTGATGTGACCGGCAGGCATCGTTCCCGCCCCACCTCGTCGATATTCGCCGAGGAGGTATCTGCCGCCCATGCCGCCCATGATCGATTCCACCTTGTCTCCACATGCGTCGAGCACCGCGGTCATCACGTTTCCGGGAAGAAGGCTCTCCTCTTTGAGCAACCGGGCCGCGGGCATCTCTTCAATAATTCGGATGATGGTTGGAGTGGGAATAGTGGGGCCGGTAGGCGGCTTGTTGTTCTGGAGCCACACGGGAAGCCCCGTAGCCTCGGCGAGTGCTCCGAAGAGGTCGATGGTTTCTTGGCCGCCGCCCATGCCGTTGCAGGGCATCGCGATTATCGAGTCCGCGCCACATTCCACCGCGACGCGTGCCCGTTCAATGCAGTGTTCGACCGAAACCCCGCTTGCACCTGCCACTACAGGTACGGCACCAGCCACAGTGGCAACGCCCACGCGTAAGACTTCATCCCGCTCTTCATCAGTCAACCTCGGCCCCTCGCTGGCATTGACCGGCATCACAACACCATGCGCCCCAGCCTCTACGCAATAGGCGACACAGCGGCGCAGAGACTCATAGTCGACGCTGCCATCCTCATTGAACGGCGTGACCGGTATCGAAAAGACGCCCCGGTTTACTGTTCCGTTGCCATTAGTCGAATCTGTTGACATGCCGATCTCCGAGTTAGCGTTGATGCGAACGATGGGGAATGATTGTAACGATCTTGTCGGCTCTTGGCACTTTCCCCACCAAGACAGGACTCAAAAATCCCCATCATTCCCGCGAAAGCGGGAACCCAAGGGTGGACGTGCGGTCAGGGTTCCCCCATTCATGGGGGAAATGTCCGAAGGACAAAGGGGGCGCGACCCAACCCAGCACAAACCCCAAACAACCAGAACCCATCATTCATATCATTCCGCATCATGGCAATCATGGTTCTCCCCATCCTTCAAAAATACTTCACATCCTAGTTCAAAACATCAAACCGCCTCCCACTTGCAACCCCCACCGTCATCCTATATCCTTAATCTAAGTCACTATTGTTCCAATCAACTCGGATGGGAGGGGCGGATGAATGCCGCATCAACAATCGTCAACCGTACCACATAAAGGTACACCCACTGTATGGCGAATCAACCCTGTCAAGTTCGCCACCCAGTACCTAGGCGTCACCCCGTGGCGGAAACAGGCCGAGATCCTCAACGCAATCGCGCGCCACAACCACGTCGCCGTCAGGTCCTGCAACGGCTCGGGCAAAACATTCACCGCCGCCGTCGCAACCCTCTGGTGGCTGATGATCCACGACGACGCCATCGTCGTCACGACCGCGCCTACGAAACGACAAGTCACCAACCTCCTTTGGCGCGAAATTCGCAACCTTCATCAACGCAACATTGACATCATTGGTGGTCGCATATTCAAGACGCGATTGGAGTTTTCGCCCAAACGTTACGCGATCGGTTTCTCCACAAACACCGGAGACAAGTTCCAAGGTTTCCACAGCCCCAACATCCTCGTAATCGTCGACGAAGCCGCCGCCGTCCTCGAAACCGTCTACGACGCGATCTCGGGATGCCTGACGACCAAACACTCGAAACTCTTGATGATCGGCAATCCCACCACTCTGGCAGGCACCTTCTACGACGCGTTCCACAAGAACCGCGATCTCTACAAGACCATACGCATATCGGCCTTCGACACCCCCGCGTTCACAGGCGAGATACTCCCTGGCGAAACCGTGCCGACCGGTCTCATCACGCCCGAATGGGTCCAGAGGATCAAGCGCCAGCGCGGGGAACAGTCCGCCGAATACTTCTATCGAGTGCTGGGAGACTACCCGATCAAAGCGGTCGACACACTCATCTCCCTCTACGACATCGAAAGGGCCACCAAGCAGGAGTTTCCCGACGAACCCAATGAAAAGCCGGTGATGGGGCTGGACATCGCGCGTTACGGCGACAACCACTCCGTCGCCGTGGTCAGGAAGGGCAAGACCGTGACATGGCTCGAAGCCTTCCCGAAATGCGACCTCATGGAGACGGCCGGACGCGCCACCAGAATCATCCGCCAGTTCGGAGTCAAGCACGCATTCATCGACGAAGTCGGAATGGGTTCTGGAGTACTCGACAGAATCCGCGAGATCGACGAAGTCCAAGCCTACGGCGTCAACGGGGGCAACAAGCCCAACGATCCCAAACTACACTTCAATAAAAGAGCGCAGATGTTCGACCACCTAAAGGAAGTGTTCGAGCATGGCAACATATCGATTCCCGACGACCCCGAACTCATCTCCCAGGTCGCATCCCTCAACTACCGCTACACCTCCGCAGGCGCGCTGCGTCTCGAAGGTAAAGAGGTCATGAGGAACAATGGACGACCGAGTCCGGACAAGGCCGACGCGCTCGCACTCGCATTCACCGACCCGCCGTCTCGCCCGCCATTCCTCATGTACATCCCTCCGTAGAAAGTCCGCACCGCGCCCGGCGCTATCGCTTTGGAAAAGACGGCTCTTTGAGTCGTCTTTTTCTTTAACGTCTTACTGATACATCGTTGAGAATCCGAATCTCTGAAAATCTGCCGAAACAACTTGACAACTGTAATACGTATGAGTTAACTTGGAATCAAGGCGTGAGACGGAAACCGGAACCGTCAAACGCCCAGAGGATCGCCGCAGCCTGGGGTCGCGCCCTTGGAGGCAGTAATCGTCGATTGAAGAACATGAAACCGCGGATGGGAAAACACATGAGAAGCGCGAAAGCAGGCAGAGAGCCCCGAGGCCGGAGGTGTAGAACCCCGAGGCGCAAGGCCCGATGTCTCACTGCGCGCCTATCGCGACGGTGC
>CAZMBB010000015.1:0-54235 GCA_964564575.1 uncultured Dehalococcoidales bacterium | reverse complement strand
GGATGTGAAAGATTATGAAGGATGTTAAGGATGGGGGTTTGTCTGAATTGGGATTCTTGGGATTGGATGGGGGATTTATGGGATTTTGTTGTTGCGGATGATGTGGGGTTGCGCTGGGTTGCTTTGTTGGTTGTTTGGGTGCCCCGCCCTTTTGTCCGCCCCGGTCACCCTCACCCTGGCCCTCTCCCGCTGAGCGGGAGAGGGGATGTGTTCTTAGTTGGAGACGGTTTTAGTTGGAGGAAGAGGTTGTGGGGGGAGTGTGTGGTTGGGGGATGCGGGGTTTGATGAGTGGTGGTTTTTGGGTGAGTCCGTCATTCTGCGAAGGGGCGCGGGCAGGTTTGAAACCTGCCCCTACGTTCGCAACACCACCCTGGGCCGTTCTCGAACGGCCCCTACGATCGGGCCCCTTTGTCCTTCGGACATTTTCCCCACGAGTGGGGGAAACCCGGCTACGCTTCGGATATTTTCCTTGAGTTTTGGTCTGTTTGGCGCGGGGGAAAGCCCTAGAGTTTTGCAACGGTCTCCAAAGTGGTGGGTAGGTGGGGTGATTGTTTGTGACGAAATTCGTGGTTGTATTGCGCGGGATTTACGAATCTGGTGTAGAGTGCTAGGCGTGTATGAGTGGTTACGCTCACACTCATTAGTTTGCGCGGTTGGATTTTTACGTTCGGGCATTAGGTCCATTTGATTGGACTGATTGTTGTCCCGAACGCGGATGCTAATCGGACGTTGCCAGAGGAGGTAGCGAGATGAAAAGAGTTCCTCGGAGTATCAGAAACAAGGCGGTCATCACGCTGATGGTTGTGTTGGGCCTGTCGCTCTCTGCGGTGGGTCTAGCCTGTGGCGAGGGCGAGACTGTGATTCAGACGGTCGTCGTTGAGAGGGAGGTCCGGGTGCCGGGAGAGGCGGTCATCCAGACGGTGGTTGTCGAAAAGGCGGTACCGGGTGAAACCGTGATCCAGACGGTTGTGGTTGAGAAAGAGGTTGAGGTCGCGGGTGAGACTGTGATCCAGACCGTCGTGGTCGAGAAGGAAGTCCAGGTCGCGGGCGAAACCGTGATCCAGACTGTCGTTGTTGAGAAGGAGGTGCAAATCGCGGGTGAGACTGTCGTGCAGACCGTCGTGGTTGAGAAGGCAGTGGAAGTAGAGGTGGTCAAGGAAGTGGTGAAGGAGGTTGAGAAAGAGGTTGAGAAGATCGTAGTTGCGACGGCGACACCGATAGCGATGGCGATGATGGAGGCACCGGCACCTCAAAGCGCTGCGGACACGGCGGAGATGGCGGTGCAGAACCGCGTTGGTCTGACGTTGACGGGTTTGAACAGCACCGATGCGCCGGATGGACCTTGGAGCATCGCGGAGGGTTTCTTCCAGCCCGGCGGTCCGGTCGGATCGAACATTGTTGATCCGGTGTTGGCCGAGACATGGGAGGTCGCCGAAGACCTGAGCAAGATCACGGTGAAGGTGAAGGAAGGTGTGCAGTTCCACCGAGGTTGGGGTGAGATGACGGCGGACGATCTGGTTTGGAGCTTCAACGACTTGATAGCCCCCGAGAGCGTACACAATCAAGCAGGTGATTACGCTGCGGTGTTCGAACCGATGGTGAAGATCGACGACTACACGGTTGAGGTCCCGATCAAGCAGTTCACGGTTGTTTGGAACCAGGCATACTTCAACACGTTTGCAGGGACGAACGGCACGTTCAGCAAGCGCGCGTTTGACGAGAACGGTCGTGAGTGGGTTAACGAGAACGTTATCGCCACGGGTCCTTACATGTTGAAGGAGTTCATTCCTCAGAACATCGTTCGTTTGGAGTCGAACCCGCAACACCACATACAACCGGCGTACATGCCGTTCTTGAACATCAACGAGGTCCCGGAAGAGTCGACTCGGATCGCGATGCTGCGTAACGGTCAGACGGATATTGCCGACGTATCGCTGAAGGCGATTCGTGGATTGCTCGAGGAAGGGTTCAAGATGTCGGACAGCGGCAAGGCCGCACAAGAAGGCATTTTCTTCGCGGGCAACTATTGGGAGCAGTATGACTACAACTGCTCGCAGGGCGCGAGTTCAGTTTCATGTCCCGACATAACCGTCGGCGAGCCGCAACAGGTCGAGGTCAGCCGCGAGGGCTACCAGCCTACGGAGCAGTTCCCGTGGATCGGCGAGTACGGCAATGACGAGAGCATGGAACGTGCGCGTCTGGTTCGAACGGCGATGTCGATCGCGATTGACAAGGAGACGATCAACGATGTGATCGTTGATGGTCTTGGTTGGCTGGTGCACGTGAATGCGTTCTCGATCAGGTCGCCGGAGTGGGATGACAGGTGGAACATCGAGTATGACCCTGAGGAGGCGGCGAGGTTGCTCGACGAGGCTGGATATCCGGTGGCGTCGCGCGGCATCCGCTTCCAGGTGGACATGTACGTGACGCCACACGTTGGCGGTGCGACAGGTACTGCGGGAGAGATTCAGGCTGCGGTCGGTGCGATGTGGGATTCGTTGGGTATCCGCACTAGCTTGGTTAGGCACGGCTATCCGGTCTGGCGACCTACGGTCGTGGACCGTTCGCAGAACCAGCCGTTCCTGAGTGCTTGCGGCGGAACGGACGCTCGTGACTCTGTTCCTTGGGACTTCCCGAAGGGTGTCGTGTTCACGACGTTGTCACGCGGTGGTTTCAGCTGTGCGATGGAGATTCCATTCGTGCTTGAGAACTACCTGAAGACAGCGGGTGAGTTGGACAAGGCGCAACGGATCGCGAACAACACCGAGTTGCTGGAGTACTACCGTCACTGGCGATTGAACTCAGGAATTGCGGCGATCCCAGAGCCGTTGGTCTGGAACCCGAATTCGATTGAGTCGTGGGAGATGAGGGCGAACGCCGCTGGCACGCACATTGTCTCGCTGGACTTGATCAAACCTGCCCAGTAGATTCTGAGGACAGAAGATCGTTTCGGTCTGCTTCCCGAATCCGGTTAGTTTAGTCGGATTTGGGAAGCAGGCCGATGCGCGTTCACTTTAGGATCACAGGGATAATGACTCCCCGATGAGACGGTATCTGATACGGCGTTTGCTGGCCTCCGTGGTGACGATAATCGGCGCCACGTTCGTGGTGTTCGCGCTGTCGCGAGTTGCGGGTGATCCGTTGCTGCTTTACGCGAACCCGGAGGGGTATGGCAGGACGCCGGAGCAGATAAAGGCGTTGGAGAAGCATCTGGGGCTGGACAAGCCGTTCATCGTGCAGTATCTGGTCTGGGTCGGGCACATGTTGCAAGGTGATTTGGGTCAGTCGTTGGCGGGTGAACGTCGTGTATCGAAGGTGATATTGGAGAAGGTTGGTGCGACGACGCAGCTGGCGATTGCGGGTTGGGCATTAGCGACGTTTGTGGGTGTGCCGATAGGGATTATTTCGGCGGTTTATAGGGGGACGCTGTGGGACTACATAGGGCGGTTTGTCGCTTTGTTCGGGCAGGCGATACCGAATTTCTGGTTGGGAATTGTGATGGTGCTGTTGTTTTCGGTGTGGCAGGAGTGGTTGCCGAGCGGTTTGCGCGGCGAGGGGTTTGACGTTAGGTATTTCATCATGCCCGCGATTGTTGTCGGGACGAGTTCGATGGCGGGCTATTTGAGGATCACGCGGTCTTCGATGTTGGAGATCTTGGATTCGGAGTTCATCAGGCTAGCGCGGGGCAAGGGAGCGAGTCCGACGACGGTGATCTGGAAGCATGCGTTGAGGAACTCTTTGATACAGCCGATCACGTTGTCGACGCTCTTACTGGCGGGACTGTTGAATGGGACTTTGGTAGCGGAGGCGGTGTTTGCCTGGCCTGGATTGGGTCGGACGATGTTGGAGGCAGTGAATAACAACGATTTTCCTGTGTTGACGGGGGGAGTTTTGGTGTTTGTGATCATCTATGTAGTGTTCAGTTTGGCTGCGGATCTGCTGTACATCGTTATCGATCCTCGGATCCGGTATACGTAGGGGTTTTGGATGTCTGAGATTTCGACACAGTATTACTCGGATGCATCGGAGGTTGCTACTCCTCTACGCGGCAGGTCGGTGATCGGCAAGGGATACGCGTTTCTGCGTCGTTGGCCGATATTGCCGGGAATCGTGTTGGCTGCAATGGTGATATCGGCGATCTTCGCCCCTTGGATTGCGCCGCAGGAGCCGAATGTTCAGGCGCTTAGGGACCGCAATGCGCCGCCAATTTGGTTGGATGATGAGGAACGGGAGTTGACCCAGAGCTATCTGCTGGGCGCGGACCAGGTCGGGCGGGATGTGTTGAGTCGGATCATTTATGGCGCACGGATCTCTTTGGCGGTGGCGGGAGTTGCGTTGGTGAGCGGGTTGGTAGTGGGAGTGACTCTAGGGCTGGTTGCGGCTTGGTATGGGGGAGTGATCGACGAGGTGATTGCGCGGGCGGTGGATATCTGGCACGCTCTGCCCTTCTTGTTAGTGGCGATTGTGGTTGTGACGTTGTTTGGGGGTAGTCTGACGGTTTTGATGGGAGTACTGGCGATGGTGTCTTGGGCGGGTTTCGTGAGGAATGTACGGGCTGATGTGTTGACGTTGCGGGAGCGGGAGTATGTGTTGATGGCGCGGGTCTGCGGGGCGTCGCCGGCGAGGGTGATCGTGCGGCACATCTTGCCGGGGGTCATTCCGACGATCATGGTGATCGCGACTTTGGCGGTCGGTGGGTTGATATTGACGGAGGCGACGTTGAGTTTCTTGGGTGCGGGGATACCGGCTCCAACGCCGTCTTGGGGGTTGATGGTCTCCGAGGGTCGGGAGTATCTGACTACGGCTTGGTGGTCTTCGTTCTTCCCGGGGTTGGCGATATTTTTGGTAGTGATGTCGCTGAACTTTATGGGTGATTGGATACGGGACTATACGGATCCACGGTTGCGGCAGTTGGGGGATTGAGGGGTTGGTGACGGCGCGATTGGCTCTTGGAATCAAGGGGCTGTTTCATGCCAGATGCGATCGGTGCCGTCGTATACTTTGGGGGCAACAGATCGCTACCTTGTGAATTGGTGACGCTAAGTGATCGAATCAATAAGAGCAAAGTACGAAGATGGGGTTTTGAAACCTTCGGAACGGCTTGAAGTTGAAGAGGGTGCGGAGGTTGATTTGGTTGTGACAGGTCGTCGCATAACGGCCGAGGATGTCGAAGCGAGCAAGTCTACGGCGGGGGTTTGGAAGGGCAAATTCGACGCTGATCGGATGATCCGCGAGATCTACGAAGACCGTTTAACGGGCACGCAGACCATGCGCGGCCTGAACACTGAATGAGGTTCCTCGTCGATACGGATTGGGTAATCCATTACCTCAACGGAAATGAAGCGGTGCGGCAGCGGTTAGATGGATTTCGTGCCGACGGGATAGGAGTGAGTGTGATTACTCTTGCGGAGGTTTATCACGGAGTTTTTCAGGCTCGAGATTCTGAGTCGGAAGAGCGCGAGTTTGAGCAGTTTTTACGGGGATTTGAGGTTTTGGGCGTGACGGAGACGATCTGTAAATTGTTCGGAAAAGAGCGTGGTCGGCTCAAAGAATCGGGGAGGTTGATTGGGGACTTTGATTTGCTGATCGGATGCACAGCGAGTGTTTACGGTCTGACGTTGTTGACGAATAATCGTCGGCATTTTGAACGGATAGCGGATCTAGCGATCGAATCGGTTTGATTGGCTCTTGACGTTCTGCTCTGCTGCGCTCGGGTTGCGGTGTGGCGGCTTGGTCTGGGGGTAGCCAAACAATGCGCAAATCCCTGCATCTATCTCTTTGCGAATTTACACTATGTTGCTAAGTTAAGTTTGGATGGTGTCATGAACGAATGGAGCGACAGTGGTCATGACTCTTGCGAAGACTCGTGAGGATGTAGATCTGATAGCGCATCTGCTGCGCCGGGCGGGGTTTGGTGCGACGCCGGATGAGTTGGAAGCTGCGGTTGAGGCTGGATACGATGCGACTCTGGAGGGGTTGTTGAATCCGGTGGGTGATGTTGAGTTGCCGTTGGATCTGATACGGCGGTATTTTGTGGATCAGTCTGATCTGCGGAATCAGCAGGCGTGTGCGGCGCATTGGATGTATCAGTTGGTGCACACGAAGGCTCCGTTGAGGGAGAAGATGTGTTTGTTTTGGCATCGGGTCTTTGCCACCGGGGCGTCGAAGTTGATTCAGGGGCGGGTGGTGCTTAATCAGATCGACATGTTCCGCGAGTATGGGATGGGGAGGTTCGATGAGTTGCTGTTGCAGCTTTCGAAGGATCCGGCGATGTTGATGTGGTTGGACAATCAGGACAATCATGCTCACTCGATCAATGAGAACTATGGTCGGGAGATCTTGGAGCTGTTCGCGATGGGGGTTGGGAACTACACGGAGGATGACATCAAGGAGTGTGCGCGGGCGTTCACTGGTTGGCGGGTTGTGAATCCGGACTACATGTCGATCAAGATGAGGAACAACACGGCGCGGCCGTATGGGTATATTTCGTGGCAGTTCGAGTATGACGATGAGGATCACGATCACGGCGAGAAGACGTTGCTCGGCGAGACGGGGGACTGGAACGGGGAGGATGCAGTGGACATCATCTGCAGGAACGAGGCTACTCCGAGATTCATCGCTCGACACCTTTATCACTTCTTCGTAGCGGATGAGCCGGGAGTCCCGCAGTGGCCGCATGTCGAGCCGAGGGATCCCGAAGCGATACAGGCGATGGTCGACACGTATTACGAGTCTGGTTACAGCATCACCGCGATGTTGCGGACGCTGTTCGACTCGGATTTCTTTATGGACGAGGCGGCTCGATACGCTCGGATCAAGAGTCCGGCTGAGATGGTCGTCGGGACGTTGAGATTGGCAGGTGGCTTGGAGGTTCCGTCGTATGACGCTTACGCGGCGGCGGCGACCTGTGCGAATATGGGGCAGGCTCTGCTGAATCCGCCGAGTGTCGAAGGTTGGCAAGGCGGTGAGGAGTGGATCAACACGGGTGCGTATGTTCAGAGGGTGAACTTTGCGAGTGCGACGTTGGATGATCCGAAGAAGCCTGGTGTGCGTTCGATCATCGATCGTGTCAGGACGTCGGTGGGTGGAGGAAGTTTGACACCGGAGGAGCTTGTCGATCTGTGTCTCGACATACTCGGACCGATCGAGACTACGGATGCGACTCGGCAAGGGTTGATCAACTATGCGTCGAAATATGGGGAAATCGGATTTGGCGATGATCGTGCTGTTGAAAACGCGGAGAATGCGATAGTGGCGGTGATTCAGATCATCGTTGCGACGCAGGAATATCAGATGGTTTAGGGGGAGTGATGGTTACTGCGACGAAGTTTCAGATTCGGTACCGAGACACGATCGGCTTTAATGCCGATCAAGGTGGGCGCGGTTTTCATCTGCCGACGGATATGGTCATACGTGACGATGGTGTGATCTTTGTGGTGAGCCGTAGCAATACGGTGGCGTTGAACATCGTGGGTATTCAGAAGGTGACGTTGGACCACGAGTTTTTGGGGCAGATCGGTGGGTATGGTCGGGATATGGGGGACATGATTGGCCCCACTGCTCTAGCGTTGGATTCGGAGGGGAATCTGTATCTGGCGGATGAGGTGTTGCAGCGGATCACGGTTTACAACCGGGATGGCGATCCGAGGTCGATGTGGGGGACGGTCGGCGATGGTGACGGAGAGTTCGATGGGCCGTCGGATATGGTCTTTGATGCGGATGACAATATGTTGTTGGTGGACCACAAGAATCATCGCATTCAGAAGCTGACAAAGGATGGAGAGTTTATCGATAAGTGGGGATCGTTTGGCGATGGAGAGGGTGAGCTCAATTTGCCTTGGGGAATCGCCTTAGACCCTGATGGCAATGTTTGTGTTGCGGACTGGCGGAATGATCGCATTCAGAGGTTTACTGCGGATGGGGAGTTTTTGGCGTCGTATGGGAGCAGTGGAGATGGAGATGGGGAGTTTAATCGTCCGAGCCGCGTGGCGTTGGATTCGGATGGGAACATTTATGTGTCGGATTGGGGGAACCAGCGAGTTCAGGTTCTGGACGCTGAGGGCAACTTCCTCGTGAAGATGCTTGGTGAAGCGACGCTCTCGAAGTGGTCAGTGGAGTATCTCGACGCGCAACAGGATGAGTTGCGAGCGAGGTCGACGTTCCAAGAGGTGTTCGAGGTGGACACCGATGACAAGAATGAGGTCGCAGCGCGAATAGAACCCTATTTTTGGGATCCCGTGACCGTCGCGGTGGATAAAGAAGACAGATGTTATGTGCTGGAGACGAGCCGGCACCGCTTCCAGATCTACGAGAAGGTTGCTTGAATACACGCCCTGCCCTGTCGAGGGGGAGAGTCCAGACTTTAGGAGAGACACGATGAGTGCTCAGAACGGCAAGAAAGAGCGCAAGCTAGTGGTGGTGCAGTTGTCGGGAGGCAATGACTATCTGAACTGCGTGGTGCCGTACGATGATCCGCGGTATGTGGACAACCGCCCGAACGTGCGGATCACCGAGGACCGGGTTTTGCCGTTGGATGGGACCTATGGACTGAACCCTGGGATGCAGCCGATCAAGGAGTTGTACGACCAGGGGAAGGTTGCAGTGATTCATGGGGTGGGATACCCGGAGCCCAACAGGTCGCACTTCCGGTCGATGGACATCTGGCACACGGCGGAGCCGCGGCACATTGCGAATGAGGGATGGCTCGGGAATTCGGTCAGGCAGATGTATCCCGAAGGGGACAATGTTGTGGCGGCGGTGAATTTCGGTGGAGGGTTGCCGCGAGCTTTAATTGCCAAGGGTGCGCCCGTCGCATCGGTAACTGACCTTGAGACTTATGGGCTGATGGGTCATCTGGGCGCTGAAGCCGAGAGATCTGAGGTGCTTGAGTTGTTCAAGTACATCTACTCGATGGGCTTGGGCAGTGGTCCGACGATGGACTTGATGAGTCAGACGGGTTTGGACGCGCTACGGGGCTCGGACATGTTGAGCCAGTGCACGCTGACCTATGACTCCGAGATCGAATACGACCCGAACGCCTTCTCAAACGCGATGAAGAGTGCGGCGCAGGTCTTGCAGGCGGATATCGGGACGCGTATCTGCTACACGCAGCATGGGAGTTTTGATGCTCACACCAATGGGATCGCGCTTCAGGAGAAGCTGCTGCGCGATGTTTCGGGTGGGATCTATGACTTCTACTCGGATATGAAGCAGCATGACCCGGACGGTAATGAGGACATCTTGATCTTGGCCTTCTCGGAGTTTGGACGTCGGGTGAAGGACAACGGGAATGGGACAGACCACGGGTCTGGCGGCGTGGCATTCTTGATCGGTGATGGCGTTGCTGGCGGGCAGTACGGGGATTATCCGTCCATGGACGAGAAAGACCTTGTCGAAGGCGATCTGGCGTTTAACTTGGACTTCCGGACGGTCTACACGGAGATCATGGAGGACTGGTTGGAGGTTGACGCGCGGGAGGTTATGGACAAAGACTATGGACGGGTGGGCTTCCTAGCTGCCTGATTCTCTACAAGCAAGGGGGTGGTGATGAGTGAGCAATTAAGGGGTTTAGCGTTCGGTTCGGGGTTCGCCGGACAGGGCCATGCCGAGGCGATGCGGTACCACGGCATCGAAGTCGTTGGGATGGTGAGTCGCACCGAGGAGGTCGTGACGCGTGTGGCGAGTGAGATGGGAATCCCCTATTCGGGCATGGATTGGGACCGGGCGTTGAGCGATCTTGAGCCGGATATCGTGGCGATCGGGACTCCGGGCGGTGCACATTATGAGCAGATCATTGCCGCGATCGAGCGTGGTTGTCACGTCTTTTGCGACAAGCCTCTCACGACGAGCGCCGAGACTTCAAAGCACCTCTACACAGCGGCACGCGACAAAGGCGTCAAGACCGCTTATGCCGCGTCATTCCGCTACCAACCCCACGCGCTGCTGGCAAAAAAACTGATTGCTGAGGGTGTTATCGGGGAGCCGTTTGAGACGGAGTGTGTTTCGCATTATGAGTTGAATCCGTTGATCCCTTGGGGATGGTCGCATTTGATTGAGCTTGGCGGAGGTCGGTTGAGCAACAACTTCACGCATAAGTTGTCGATCGTGCTTCATGCTTTGGACGCGACTTTGGTGGATATCAATGGTGAGGCGCGCAACGACATGCACACGGCACCGGTTGTTGAGGGAGTGCATGATTTTCGAGAACGTGGGGATTTTGCGCCGACTGCGGATGAGCTGGATGGGATCGAGTGGCGGGATGTGGATTCGGAGTGGTCGTATTCGGTTATGGCGCATGTGATGCCGTCAAGCCCGGTTCGGCAGCCGGTGACTTCGGTGTTTAGGCATGGTGGGATGCAGCCGAAGTTTGAGGGGGATTATGTGGCGTTTTATGGGGATGAGGCGTCGATACACATCGGTGGTGCGTATGCTCAGGGGCCAGTGCATGTGAAGCGGCGCGGGTCGGATTGGGAGTTGGTGCCGATGCCATCGGAGATCACGAATGAGTTGCCGGATATCGAGGATGACACGCAGCGGAACTGGACGGTTTTGATGGGTGAGTTGGTGGCCGATATTCGCGGCGAGGGGTATTGCGGATATCAAACTTTCAAGGATGGTTGGGTGTTTCAGGAGGCTGTGGATGCGGTCCGCCGGGGAGATGGGTGGTTTGATGTGCCTGCTGACATTTGATGCCTTTAGGTTTGTCACGCCGTAAAGATTGGGCCTCTTTCTCCTGACTGGAAACGATCTTTCTGCGCGTGTGAGTCTCACACGCAAAGTTGCTGTTCGGTGTGTGGGTGTGCATTGAATGGGCGCTATGGGCGTTCGTACACTCAGGGTAGATCTGGGATGAAGTCTGAAGGTTGAAGGTCAATATGCTCTCGATTTTGCAAGCGCTCGCTGGGAAACGCCTGCTACTGCCGCTTTTTTCGGTGCTCTTCTGCGTTTTGCTGATCGTCGCTTGTGGGGATGATGGATCGACCTCGGCGCCGGCTGCAACGGTCGCTCCCACAGCCATTCCTACTTCCGCGCCGACTCCGACCATGGAGCCTAGACCTACCTATACGCCGACACCAGAGCCGATTCCGACGGCGACATCTACGCCAATGCCGGTGCCGACTGAGACTCCGACGCCGATGCCAGCGCCGACTGAAGTCCCCGCTGATACACCGACGCCTGAGGCTGCTGCTACTCCAGCGTCCACAGGTCAGCTGGAGATAGATGCAAGTACGACTGGGCAAGACCTCATCGACACCCTGCCGGAGGACGCGCAGTCGTGCATTCGTTCGACGCTAGGGGATGCGGCATATCAGGATTTTCTGGATGAGCCGTTGGTTGCTCAGATTGACCAGCCTGGGCCGTCTCCGATCGAATGTCTGCCAGTTGAAATGGTTGCTGAATTTGCAGTTGCCGGATTGTCTGAGATGGTTGGCGGGTTGTCGGACGACAGTGCATCATGCTTGCGGGATTTCTACGCCACTAGCGGTCTGATTGATGTTCCTTCAGGCGAGAGCGAAGATCCGGAGTTGGCGTTGAGATTCTTGATGTGTCTCAGCGACGAAGAGGCGGGGCAACTGATGTCCGGTGAGGATATGGAGCTGTTCACGCCGTCTCAACTTCGTTGCGTCGATGATGAAATCGGTATCGATGAGTTGGTGGATGCCATGATGGGCGATCCTTCTCAAGGCTTGAACGAGCTCACGGACGTTCTTGAGTCTTGCGGCCTCACATTTTTCCCTGTCAAATCACCGGGTGATGAAGGCGCGTTCAATCAGGTGAGTCTGCTCTGGCTGCAGTATGACCCTGAACTGCAAGACCTGATCGACTGCCTGCAAGAGGCTGCCACGATGGAAGAGTTGGACGGCTTTTTCTCCGGCAAGAGTGCCTCGCCTCCGGAAGCCATCTTCGGGTGCCTAGAGCAATACGCCGAACTTCTACCCTCTGGCGGTTGAAATCTGACTCGTTAGATTGGCGTTAGCCGCCTCGGGGCGCTGGTTCGTCGCCGTGGAGGTCTCGGCGTTCGGAGATGATTTCGTTGAGGGCGTCGCGGGCCTCGTCTAGGATGTCGTCGTCAGGAGCGTCATCGTAGGAGGCGGATTCTGCTTCGGAGATCCATGCCCAGATCTCTTCCTGGGCTTCGCGGAGTTGTTTGGCGGTGAAGGTGGAGAAGTCGGCGTGGATGGTGTTGGGGGGTGGGTTGATGGGCATGGGGAGTGTATGGCGTAGCTGTCTAGAGACTGTAGATTTCACATACTTGGCCCGCGTTCGATTTCGAGTTCGTCTACTCTAGCCTGGCTTTCGGGGGTTCGTGCGGGATGTGGGCCCCATCCGTCTATCAGGCTTTTGCCGGGTTCGTTGCTGACGCGGATGGTGGCGTCGGATCGTTCTCGGACGCTGGCTTTCAAGCGGGTGCCGATGCCGGGGCGTTGGGGGGCGTGCAGGTAGCCGTCTCGGATGTCTAGGTTGGGGTCGACGATGTCGTTGTACCAGCCTTTGAAGAATGCGGGGACGTGTTCTTGGAGCATGGCGTTGGGGGAACTCATGCAGATCTGCGAGCAGGCGAAGATGTTTACCGGCCCGGTAGCGTCGTGGGGTGCGAAGGAGACTTGGTGGGACGAGGCTAGGATGGCGATTTTGTGGGTTTCGGACACGCCGCCTGTCCAGATGAGGTCGGGCATGACGATGCGTGCGGATCCGTTTTCGATGAATTGTCGGAGTTGCCAGCGGGTGAGGAGGCGTTCGGAGATGCAGACGGGTGTCTTGGTTGCCGCTTGGAGACGTGCGAGAGCATCGGGGTTGAGGAGCGGCATGAGGTCTTCTTGCCACATCATCTCGTATGGTTCCATTGCTTGGGCGATGCGGATGGCGACGGGGAGTGTCCATTTGCCGTGACCGTCGTTGGCTATCTGCATGTCCATACCGACGGCGTCGCGGATATCGCGGATGGGTTTGAGCGCCATGTCGAGTTCTTTGGGCGATAGGAATTGGCCGTCGGAGGCTTGGGCGAGGCCGATGGTGGGTCCGCCCTTCATGGCGGTGATGCCTTCGTCGAGGAGGGCTTTGGCCTGTTCGCCTGCGCCGTGGAACTGCAGGGATGTAGCGTAGACGCGGATCTTGGTCCTGACTGCGCCTCCGAGGAGTTCGTATATGGGAACTCCGAGGGCTTGGCCTTTGATGTCCCAGAGTGCGATGTCGAGTGCGGATATGGCGCGCATCTCTGCACCGCCGTAACCGGCATGGTCGGAGAGTCGGAACATGGCTTCCCAGTGGCGCTCGATTGGGAAGGGGTCGCGGTCGATTAGAAGGGGGCCGAACCAGTCATGGACCGCGGCTTCGACGACGGGAGCGGCGTAAAAAGTCTCGCCGAGGCCGACTATGCCTTCGTCGGTGTGGATCTGCACCCACAGGTTGTTGGGTTGTTCGGCGATGCGGATTGTTTCGATTTGGGTGATTTTCATGATTGGGATTTCTCACCTTCATAGCCTTCGGTTCGCATGATTTCGGCGGCGCGTTCGTGTTGCGCGATTTTGGTGTCGACCGCTTCTTTGGCGCGGGTCCATGTATCTCGGGCCTCGTTTACCCATCGGTAGGATTCGCGGTAGTCGTCGAGGAGTCCGTTGACTTCGGGGATGACGTATCGGGCGACCATGTCCCAGCTGCGTCGGGTGTTTTCACGGTTCGCCCAGTCGTGAACAAAGCCGATCACGCATCCGAAACCGCCTGTCAGTTCTTGTATCTCGCGGATCTTTGCGACTAGGTCGTCGGGGGTACCGATAACCGCGGTACTGGTAGCTGAATCGGCGACGTCATCGACGGCATCTTCTGGCGTTTCGTAGATGGTGCCCTCACCACCGGCGAGGGTGCCTACGGTGTACAGGTTGTTGTGGTTGAAGAGTCCGAGTTTGGCTTGTTCCTTGGCCTCTTCTTTCGTCTCTGCGATATGCCAGCTGAGGACGATACGCCAGTTTTTGCGGTCCACCGTGTTGCCGTGTTGCTTCGCGGATTCCTCGGCGAAGCTCCACTGGTTAGGCAATGAGCGCATTCCTGCTTTGGTCATGGACCCGATGGAAAGGACGCCAGCGCGGTGTTTGCCAGCCAGAGTCATGCCGGACGGGCTGACCATGGAAGCGACGGCGAACTCCATGTCTTCTTGAAGGGGGCGGAGTTGAAGTTTGGCGTCGCGGAGTGTGAACCAATCGGATTCATAGGTGACGCGTTCTTTTCCCTCGAAGAGCTTGCGAATGACTCCCATGGCTTCGTCTTGGCGGTCGCGTAGAACCATCGGGTCGAAGCCTAAAGTGTGGGCGTCTGATGGTAGTGCTCCTGGACCTGATCCGAAGATGACGCGGCCTCTCGACTGATAGTCGAGCTGGACGATTCGCTGGGCGACCATGAATGGGTTGTGGTACGGGAGGGAAACGACACCGGTTCCGAGCATGATGCGATATGTGTGCTCTGCGACGGCAGCAAGAAAGAGTTCGGGCGATGCGATCATCTCCCATCCAGTGGAATGATGCTCGCCGCACCAAAACTCGTCGTAGCCGAGGTGGTCGAGAAGTTGGGCGAACTCCAAGTTGCTTTGGAATTGGAGGATCGGATTTTCTCCGATCGGGTGGTGCGGTGCTAGGAAGGCACCGAATCGTATCTTAGGCATTTTTGGATGTCTCGATTTGGACGATTGTCTTTTACCTTGCCTATGGTATCTGTCAATAGCTTCAGCATCTCTCAACGTAACTGGTCTGCGTGGATTTTTGAGATGGTTGATGAATTCGATATTAAGCTCTGGGAATTTTACGAATCCTGACGTTGCTACGCGCAAATCTGCCGAATCCGTGTAATCTACATCTCACGACCTACCGTCGGTAAGGGCGTTGTCGAACACGACATCAGCTCGAACGGCAGGAATGGTCACGGCAACGTAATGGAGATTGAGCACACGGAGTGTCGGAAATGAATTATCTCGCTAAAACAACCAAGCAGAGGGCGGTGGCAACCGTGTTGCTTGTCGTCGGCGCTGCGGTTGCGATGTTCGCGGTCGCATGTGGTGAGACCGTCGTCGAAACCGTTGTCGTCAAAGAGACCGTCGTCGTCAAGGAGACGGTCATCGTCGAGAAAGAGGTTGAGGTCGAGAAGTTAGTTGAGAAAGAGGTTGAGGTCGAGAAGGAAGTTGAAGTCGTGGTAACGGCGACTACCGCTCCGGCTGCCGAGGTCATGATGGAGCCTGTGGAGCAGTCCGGGACCCTCGTCGCCGCCTTGAACACTGTGGGAGAGCCGATCGGAACCCCTGAACTCTGCGTCCCTGGATGCGCCAACGAAAAGTATTTCTTCAGCGCGTGGGATACTCTCCTGCAATGGACCTCCGAAGCGACGGTCGGACCTGGTGTGGCTGAAAGCTGGGACCTCGCTCCCGATCTCTCGAAGTTCACTTGGCATGTCCGACCCGGCATCCAATTCCACAAAGGTTGGGGTGAAGTCACCGCGGAAGACGTAGCGTTCAGCACCAACCAAGTCAACTCGAACGTGAACCCCAACTCAGTCCACGACGTCGCGGGTGACATGTCGTGCTGCTACAGCGAGACCATCGCGGTTGACCGCTACACCGCCGAGACCGGCATCATCACGTATGACAGCCGGGCTCCGGGCTGGCTATTCACTAACCTGCGTGACGCCTACGGCATCAGCAGCAAGGCCATCTACGACGAGCACGGCTCCGAAGGCATGCGCGACATCCTCGTCGGCACCGGACCTTTCGAGGTCAGGGAGTGGATCGACAACGACAGGTTGGTCCTCGACGCCCTTCCCGAGCACTATCGCAAGACGGCGTCGATAGAGACTGCCCGAATTGTTGAGGTCCCTGAAGAGGCTTCCCGGATAGCGATGTTTGAGAGCGGGGACGCGCACATCACGCACGTCTCGCTACCCAACACTTCCAGACTGGAAGATGCCGGCGGAGTCAAGAGGCTCCTCGAAAACGTGATCACACACATCGGCATGAACCCCAACTTCTTGGAGCAGACAAACCCGAAGACGAACGGGCCGCTCGACAACCCGGGTTACGACGATGCCAAGACGAGGCCTGACGACTTCCCGTGGGTAAGTTTCTACGACCTGCCCGGCTCGAGCTGTGACTGGGATGTCCTTCTAGAGGAGGTTCCATCCGATCCTGGCAGCATCTGCCCCGAGATGGAGAATGCTCGTAAGGTCCGATTGGCGATGGCCAAGGCAATCGACAAACAGGCCATGGTCGACGGTCTTCTCGAAGGTCTCGGAACTGTAGCCTGCAACTGGGCAATCTCGACTAACGACATCGCCCACCACGACGAGTGGTGCATCGACTACGACCCCGAGGGCGCTCAAGCTTTGATGGCAGAAGCAGGCGTGGACGGCTTCACTATTGGATGGTGGGCCGGCAACGAGCCTTCAGAGGCGCACCAAGCGATAGCCGGCTACTGGCAGGCGCACCTCAACATCGAGGTCGAGTTCCATCTCGGCCCGTTCAGCGTCTGGCAGCCCACATTCGTCGATCGCTCGTTCCAGCACCTCGTGCTAGACGGCGAACAGGGCGGCATGCCTTCGCACTACGCCAAGGGACGTGAAGCCCAGGCATGGTTCGCTGGCGGCATCATGTGGAGCGCAGGCGTTCCCTACTACCAGCGCATCTACGGCAACATGCTAGGCGAGCCTGACGAACAGGAACGTGTCGCAGACGCCATCCGCTTCGGAAACCACGAGGCGTTCTGGCACTGGGATCCTGCTGTTTGGGAATCCCCGATCTTCACCATCTACAACGGTGATGAAGTCGAGTGGAACCCCACCAGCCTATCGATTCACACCCAGGTATCGAACTTCGTCTACCCGTTGGAAGACATAGTCCTGAAGTAGGTCTCACAGACCAACTTCTCATGGCGGTCCGGCACCCGAAAAGTGTGCCGGACCGCTCGGTCACCGCATAACCAGCGACGGTAGATCAGCGCGGATAACATACCAAACCAAAGATGGGACGCCTAATCGCAAGACGCATTTTTCTCGGGCTCATCGCTCTGCTAGGAGCGATGCTTATCCTTTTTTCGCTGTCTCGAGCCGTGGGCGACCCGCGTTATCTTTTCATCGGAGAAGACTCTGTCGGGATCGATCCCGTGGTATGGGAGGAATGGGGACGGAAGCTGAATCTCGACAAACCGGTGCCGATCCAGTTCGCGCTCTGGCTGGGCGACATCCTGACTGGCGACTTCGGCGATAGCGTCACGTTGCAACGACCTGTCCTGCAGGCGATCCGCGAAAAGGCTCCGCATACAATTCAACTCGGAATTGTGGCGTGGCTGCTCGGTACCGCGGTCGGCGTCCCGTTGGGAGTCTTTTCGGCAACGAATCGAGGGAAGTTATTCGACTACGTCGCTCGGTCCTTCGCGTTGCTCGGGCAATCGGTGCCGATATTCTGGATCGCGCTTGTACTGATATTCACTTTCGCGGTGTGGCTGCACTGGCTTCCTGCAGGTACAAAAGGAGAGGGGCTGGCATTCAGAAACTACATAATGCCGGCGGTCACGCTGGCATGGTTCCCGGCAGCGTCCTATCTACGCATCACCCGAACTTCCATGCTCGAGATATTGGATTCGGAGTTCGTCAAGTTCGCCAGAGCGAAGGGCGTAACTCTTGAGACTGTGAGATGGAAACACGCCTTTCGCAACGCCATCATTCCTCCGTTGACGCTCTCCGTCTTTGTGCTGTTCGGCTTGCTGAACGGGACGATCATTATCGAGACAGTCTTCGCATGGCCAGGGCTTGGTCGATTAGCGATTGAGGCGTTATGGGCGACCGATTTCCCGCTTTTGGCTGGATTGACGATCATCTACGGCGCGGCATTTGTCGTCATGATCCTTTTGCTTGACATCGTGTACGCGATTCTCGATCCACGGATCAGATACGTTTAGGGGCATCAACGATAGCCACTACAGCGACAACGACTGCGTCTGAGACGAGAGGGTCACCGATCGAGACACGTCCGAACGTGTTCTCTGCCACGTGGTTCTTCGTACGTCGCTACCCGGTGATCCCCGTCTTCATCTTGGTGCTGCTAGTTTTCTCTGCGATCACGGCACCTTGGATCTCGCCGCACGACCCGAACCAGATCGATCTCGTAAATCGCCACAACCCGCCGTTCTGGTTGGAGGAGGGATCGATCACCAACCCTCTCGGGACAGATTTCTTGGGAAGGGACATATTGAGTCGCATCATCGGGGGTGCGCCGATCACGGTCTTTGTAGTGGTCGCATCGGTGGCTACAGGCGTTTTGATCGGCACAACTTTGGGTTTGGTGACGGGGTATTTCGGCGGCATAGTCGACGACATCGTCATGAGGGCCGTTGATGCTTGGAATATCCTTCCGGCGCTGCTCATCATCCTCGTCGTGGTGCTGACCTTTGGTCAGGGTTTGCCGGTCCTGATCGGAGTTTTCGCGATGCTCTCGTGGCCTGGCGCTGTGAGACTCGTACGCGCCGAGACTCTTTCGTTAAGGAGTCGGGAATACGTGGCTCTCGCCCAAGTCGCTGGGGCGTCCAACTTCCGCATACTGATCCGGCACATCCTTCCGGGCATCGTCAACATCGTCATCGTTACCGCGACGCTTGGGACCGGGAATATCATCCTCACCGAAGCGGCGTTGAGCTTCCTCGGTGCAGGCATCCCGCCCCCTGACCCCACTTGGGGCAAAATGATCTCCGAAGAGCGCCAGTATCTAGACAAAGCATGGTGGGCCACCTTCTTCCCCGGCATCGCCATCGCTTTAGTCGTGATGTCCGGCAACTTCCTCGGCGACTGGATGCGCGACCGGTTCGACCCTACGTTGCGGCAGCTCTGATATTCCCGCATATTTCGTATTTCGACGTTGCATTTTCGCGACGCGACTGAATTCGTAATTGACCCGCGCAAAACCGTCGATTCCGTGTAAAGTAACTGCACGTCCATTCGACGCGCCGTAACTGTGCGCGGGATGTTGTCGCCCGGAATCAGGTCGGCGAAATTCTAGGAAACACGAGACATGAGAGTGAAGATGATGAAAACCCTGACGTATTTACCCATGCGCAAGGCGGTTGCTTCCGCGTTGCTTGCGCTCAGTGCCGCGGTAATGGTCTTTGCCGTCGCCTGCGGAGGAACTGAGACTGTCATCCAGACGGTCGTCGTTGAGAAGTCGGTGCCGGGCGAGACCGTGATCCAGACCGTCGTCGTCGAGAAGGAGGTCCAGGTCGCAGGTGAGACCGTCGTCCAGACCGTCGTCGTTGAGAAAGAAGTAGTGGTTGAGGTCGAGAAGGAAGTGGCGGTCGAAGTCGAGAAGGAAGTCCAAGTCGTCGTGACTGCAACCCCTGAGGCAATGATGGAAGCAGAAGACGACGCGATGATGGTAGATCCGGCAGATCTTCCCGACTCTAAAAGCCCACCCGGCAGTGTGATCATGGCCGACCTCGGCTCAGCGCTTGGGAGCATCACGGGTAACGGCGGCAGTCTTCCCGACGCTCCGCTCAGCGCGCGTCACTGGGGTGCAGGCGAAAGTCTGTTTACACCCGGCGACGCCGATTGGGACGTCCCGATGCTCGCCGAATCTTGGGACCTTGCGGACGATCTCAGCGGCGTGACGATCAACATCCGCCAAGGCGTCCAGCTACACAATGGTTGGGGCGAGTTGACAGCCGAGGACATGGCATGGGTATTGAACCGCACCAACCCGGCAATCAACCCAGAGTCGATCGCAGCTAGTGCAGCGAACTTGACCGCGCTGTTCGGTGATGTGCCCGTCGAGGCGATCGATGACTACACGATTAGCGCGCAATTCAACAACTTCGACGTGCGCTGGGCTAGCAACTTCCTGAACCAAGAGGCTTCGGGCGGGTTGACTACAATGGCCACCTCAAAGCGCGCATTTGATGAGAATGGTCGCGACTGGTTGAAGGACAACTTCGTAGGCACCGGGCCATTCCGCGTCGCAGACTTCAAATCGGGGACGAGCGTCACGCTCGAACGGGTTGACGATCACTGGCGGACCACCCCATCAATCGACACTCTAAGAGTGTTGGCTGTACCGGAAGAATTCACTCGTGTGGCACTACTTCAGAACGGTGAAGCGGACGTCGCATTCATCGACCCTAAGGACTTGGCCCGAATGGCGAAGTCTGGCTTCAGGCAGGTCGGCGCTGGTCAGGGAATCCAAGAAGGCATAATGTTCCCCGGGAACTTGTGGGAGACCACTAACGCGCTTACTGGCGAGGCGATCGACTTCCCGTCGCACGGCGTGTTCGTTCGCGAGATTCCTTGGGTCGGCAACCCACATAGTCCTCAAGATGCTGATAACCCTCCCGGAATTGACGACATGGAGCAGGCCCGTTTGGTGAGGCACGCACTTGCTCGATCGGTCGATCGGGATGCCATCGTTGAGCACGTTCTCGGCGGTGTGGGCAATCCGGTCCACGTCACCTACTTCAGCACGTTCAATCCGAACTGGGAATCACAGTACGAATACCCCTACGACCCGGCTGAAGCGGGTCGTATGCTCGATCAAGCTGGATATTCGGCTAACGATGACGGCACGCGATTCCAGATCCCGCTGTTCGTCGGTCCAGAACTGGGCGGCGGTGAGGGCCCTGCCGGTGAGATCGGCGATGCCATTGCCGGTTTCTGGGAGGACATCGGCATTCGAGTAGAAGTGCTCAAGTATGCCTACGGTGTCTTCCGTCCAGGGTTAGTGAGCCGTTCAACGGTGGTACCGATGCTCACGTCGTGTGACGACGGCAAAGAGTCGTACCCGTTCGACTGGCCCAAAGGTCTGGTCCAAACGACGCTAACCCGAGGTGGTTTCAGTTGCGGCTTCGAGTCGCCTGACATCTTGGCATGGTACGAAGCAGCCGCTGCAGAGCCAGACCGTGAAGAGCGCATTCGGATCAACAAGGAGTACCTCGCGTACATGCACAACTGGGCACTGTTCCCCGGCTACGTGACGGTTCCGCAGGCCTACTACGCGAACCCGAACTACATCGCTTCTTGGGACATGCATCTGGGCAACACCTACAACTCGCCCGAGAACATCGTTCTGAAATAACGCTCTGGTGCGTTGAATTTCGCCCTGCGGGGCGGTCACATACCTACCCGCAGGGCGTTCATCCGATCTCACGCACAGACCTCGTGCTGAGACGATAATGGGTTTAGCATGCGTCGCTACCTAGTCAGGAAGTTGATCTTCGCAATAATCACGTTGATCGTTGCTACGATTTTCGTGTTTGGGCTGTCGCGGATGGCAGGTGACCCATTGCTCTTGTTCGCCAAGCCGGGCGGCTACGGCATGTCCCAAGAGCGCATAGATCAACTCAGCCAAAAGCTTGGCTTGGATAAACCGCTGATCGTCCAGTACCTGGTGTGGCTGGGCAGGGTATTGACCGGCGACTTTGGCGAGACGATCGTTTCGGAGACGTCCGTCAGTAAATTGATTTGGGAACGGGCAGCACCGACTCTGCAGTTGGCCGTCGCGTCGTTCATACTCTCGATATTGATGGGTGTCCCGTTAGGTGTGCTGTCGGCGGTCAAACGGGGATCGATGTCGGACTACGTCAGTCGCACGATCGCATTGGTAGGACAAGCCGCACCTATATTTTGGGTCTGCATCATGGCGATCCTTCTGTTCGCGGTCACCCTCGATTGGCTCCCTGTCGGCACTTCCGGACCCGATGGTGTTTCGTTCTGGACGTGGGCAAAGTTCAAGTATTTGATAATGCCCGCGTTCGCCTTGGGTTGGGGGCCTGCGGCGGCGTTGCTGAGGTTGACCCGGTCGGCGATGCTCGAAGTATTGGACTCAGAGTACGTGACACTAGCCAGAGCTAAGGGAACCAACTACAACGTTGTCATCTGGAAACACGCCTTCCGCAACGCTATCCTTCAACCGTTGACGACTTCGGCGATCGTTTTGGCAAGTTTCGTGACCGGTGCCGTTGTCGTAGAGCGTATATTTGCGTGGCCAGGCGTCGGGCAGTTGATGACGGACGCGGTCTGGAACAACGATTTCCCGACATTGACCAGCACCGTATTGGTCTTCACCGCCGTTTTCGTCGGCACAAACTTTCTGGCCGACATGCTGTACGGCGTATTAAACCCCGTTATCAGGTACGACTAGATGAATGTTCAACAAACGTCTACGGCGAGCCCCGCCGCACAGACCGCGCCGACGCCTCAACAACGACTGACGTTGTGGTACATCCTGCGCCGGTGGCCGATACTTCCCGTGCTGCTGCTGGGACTCTTGGTGACGTTGGGGTTGGGTGCTGACTGGATCGCCCCAAACGATCCGATCGATCAATCATTGCCCGATCGCAACGCCCGACCTCTATTCCAAGATGACAGCCCTTATCTGTTGGGCGGCGACCATGTTGGTCGTGACGTCCTCAGTAGAGTCATTCACGGAGCGAGAGTCTCCCTGTCTGTGATGGCAGTCGCACTTTCCGCGGGTATGTTGATCGGAACTGGTCTCGGACTGCTCGCAGGTTACGCTGGGGGCCTCGTGGACGAAGTCATCACGCGGATCGTCGACATATGGATGGGTTTCCCATTCCTGTTGCTCGCACTGGTTGCGGCGATCATCTTTGGGGCGAGTTTCAGCACCATCATGGTTTTGATGATCTTGGTCGCTTGGGTATCCTTCGTACGCAACGTAAGGGCCGACGTTTTGGTGCTGAAAGAGAGTAATTTCGTGGCATTCGCGAAGATTTCAGGGGCTTCAACTACACGGATCCTCGCACGCCACATATTTCCCGGAACCATCGGAACGATCACTGTGATCGCCTCACTGAGCGTGGGCAACCTGATCCTTTACGAGGCGACACTGAGCTTCTTGGGTGCAGGGATACCAGCGCCAACTCCGTCTTGGGGCAACATGGTCGCCGAAGGTAGAGACTATTTGCAGACGGCTTGGTGGACTTCAGTGATTCCCGGCACTGCCCTGTTCTTGACCGTGATGTCGCTCAACTTTTTCGGTGATTGGTTGCGCGATCGGTTGGATCCACGATTGCGGCAGTTGGGGTAGTCCTACACTCCCTCAAGCACCAACTCTTCCGCACGATGGCAACTAACCAGCCGAGAGGAATCTATCTCTCTTAGCTCCGGTTTCTCGACGGTGCACTGCTCAGTTGCGAACGGACACCTTGGATGAAAATGGCACCCTGTCGGAGGATCTGCAGGATTTGCAGGTTCGCCGCCTAGAACAACCCGCTCCCTCTGCGCCTCGATCCGGGGATCGGGTACAGGGATACCGGAGATCAGGGCGTAGGTGTAAGGATGAAGCGGATTTCGGTAAAGGTCGGCGCTGGACGCAACTTCGACGATACGACCGAGATACATGACGGCAACACGGTCGCTGATGTGACGGACTACCGAAAGGTCGTGCGCGACGAAGAGGTAGGTGAGACCAAGTTCAGACTGCAAATTCGTGAGTAGCGAAAGTATCTGGGCCTGGATGGAGACGTCGAGCGCCGACACCGGTTCGTCGCAGACTATGAAGTCGGGTTCGACGGCCAAGGCCCGTGCAATCCCGATGCGCTGACGTTGCCCACCGCTAAACTCGTGCGGGAAACGCCTCGCCATCTCAGCGTTGAGGCCCACCATTTCGAGCAGTTCCGCCACTCGCCGAGAGTAGGTGGCACGGTCCGGCGCGAGTTTGTGGATCGACATCCCCTCGCCGATGATCGCGCCTGCCGACATGCGCGGGTCCAACGAGCTATATGGGTCCTGGAAGATGATCTGCATCTTCCGTCGTAGATTGCGAAGATCGCGCCCTCCCATCTCATCCATCGCTTCACCTTCATATCGGACGCGTCCACGGGTCGCTCTTTGAAGACGCAAAATGGCGCGGCCCAGGGTGGTCTTACCGCTGCCGCTCTCCCCTACTAGACCTAGACATTCCCCTTTGTAGATCGTCAGCGACACGTCGTCGACGGCGTGGACGACGGCTCGATTCCGCGAAAATATAGCTCCCGAACCAACCGGAAATTCGACGCTCAGATCTTCGATATCGATCAATACCGTCTGATCTCCGCCGCCGTGTTCATCAGCGATGGTGTTCTGTGAGCGACTATCAAGCATGGCTTGGTTGCGCCGCGTAGTCGCTGAAGACTGATTCCGCTACCCAGCATGCAGACGAATGGCTCGGTTCTACTACCACCGTGCGCGGGTATTCATTCTCACAACGATCAATGACGTTCCGGCACCTCTCAGCGAAGTGGCAGCCGATCGGTAGTCGAGATAGGTCTGGCGGTTGTCCGGGGATGGGATCAAGGCTGGAACGCGTGTCGCGGTCGATTCGGGGGATCGAGTTCAGAAGGCCAACAGTGTACGGATGGGAAGGTTTCTCGAAGATGTCGGTTGCCGATCCGTGCTCGATGATGCGTCCTGCATACATGATGTTGATGCGCTCGACATACCGTGCGACGACACCTAGGTTGTGTGTAATCAAGAGCAATGCCATACCACGCTCGCGGGTCAACGTCTGCATCAGGTCTAGGATCTGAGCCTGTATGGTGACGTCAAGCGAGGTGGTCGGTTCGTCGGCGATTATCAGATCTGGTTCGCAACTCAGCGCTATTGCGATCATCACGCGCTGTCGCATCCCGCCGCTGAATTCATGCGGGAACTGTTTCAGTCTCCGCTCAGGATCGGAGATGCCCACCGTTTCTAGGAGTTCCAACGCGCGGTCACCTGCTTGCCTCTTCGTGAGACTCAGTTGCGTCATCATACCTTCGGTGAGTTGCGTTTCGATGTTGATCACGGGGTTGAGCGACGACATCGGCTCTTGGAAGACCATGGCGATGCGTCGGCTTCGGTATCGGCGCATCTCAGATGCTGACAGTTGCAGGAGATCGGTCCCGCGAAATCTGACCTCTCCATCAACTATCCGACCGGGAGGCGAAGGTATCAACCCGAGGATGCTCAATGAGCTAACGGACTTGCCACAACCGCTCTCCCCTACCAGCGCGACGGTTTCGCCTTCTTCGATGTCATACGTGATGCCATCGACCGCCTTTACTACGGTGTCATCGCCGTAGAAGTAGGTCTTCAGATCTTCGATTTCGAGCAGAGGCACTTCGCTTCACCCGCGGACATTCGACCATCGGCCTTCCGATGCGATGTATTGGAGTCTTCCGAGCGTCGTCGGCAACGGCACTGGATCGTAGTCCTCGGTGTCGGTGGACCACTTGAGGAGGCGCGCCCGCATTTCGGAAATGACCTCCATGTTGGCGGGATCAGACGCCACGTTCGTCAACTCCCATGGATCCGAGACGAGGTCATACAACTCATCAGACCCATTCGGCCCAGAACCGCGTGGGTCGTCAGGATCGGTCACGTACTTCCAATCCCGTGTGCGCACCATTCGGCGCCTGCCCTCAGCCTCCCGTATCCAAAGCGTGTCCATGAGAAGACCGCGTCCAACTCGGCCTTGATCCATGAGACCTCTGAGTGCGTTATCCGTCAAGAAGGCACCCCCAGTCCCGTATTCACTGAAGGCAGCGGACCGTTCTGGATAATCGGTAGCCGTCGGGAGTGGTCGTCCCTGAATTCGGCGCAAGGTCTCAGACGTGATCCAGTCCGATCCGATATCGCAATTCAATCGAGGTCCGGGACGCGCGATCTCATCACCCTCTTCATCTGGCGGATTTGAATTGAAGTCCGTGACACCCGATAGCTGCAAGATCGTGGGCAGCAAATCAATAGTGTTGGCCATCGATTCGTCTACGACGCCGCACGGAACACCACCGGCAGGCCATGAAACCAGCATCGGAACTCGGACCAACGCGTCGTAGAACACGCCACCCTTGCCCAACATGTCGTGTTCGCCGTTGAAATCGCCATGATCTGCGGTGAAGACGATGATCGTCTCGTCTCGAAGACCGGTCTCATCTAACGCGTCGAGGATCCCGCCGATGCCATCGTCCAAGAACCGAGTCATCGCCAAATAGACCGCCATCGCGTTGCGCACATCCTCTGGATCGTCCTCGCTCACACCAAGCATGTCATGCAACTGCCGATTTCGAATCGGGATCGAGCCGTCGGTGTATTCGTCCGTTCGTTGCGGAGGCATCACCACGCTTTCCGGCGGAACCATCTCGGCGTATTTTCGCGGTGCCTCAAGCGGGTGATGCGGATCCGGATACGACAGGAGCAACGCGAAGGGTTGGCGTTCGGGGTCGCCTGCCGGTCTCCCAAATCTATTTATGAACTCTTTTGTTTGGATCGTGAGAGCAGCATTGGAATAGCCTTCGATTGGATGATCAGTCACTGCGTACCCGAAACTGGGGCTTTGCTCGGGCATGTCGCCGCGTGTCGAGTGCGCCTCGGTGATGATTTCTTCGTCCACGACCCACTCCATACCTTTGATGCCGGGAACTTCGCCCTTGTAGTTGTTTCTAGACAACCCTCCGTGCGACATCTCGCATCGGACATCCAACAGACCAAGGTCCTCTTCCTCAATGAAGCAATGATTCTTGCCGACCAACCCGGTGGTGTATCCGAGTTCCTTCCAGATCCGGAAGGCGTGCAGCTGGCCTGACGGCATCAACGTCTCGTTCCGTCGACATCCGGTGGAGTGTGCATAGCGACCCGTCATCATCGAGGCGCGTGCAGGGACGCACAGCGGATGTGGAGTAAATGCGTGTCGGTACGTAACGCCCTCGCTCGCGAGTCGTTCGAGGGAAGGCGTTTCAATGCCAATTTCCGAGTACATCCGCAACGCCGTCGCCTTTAATTGGTCGGCGACGATGAAGATCACGTTTGGTAGTGACGATGATGGGTTATCGGTGTTTGCCATAGCTCTGTTAATCCGATCTATCCTCTACCACGCAGATGCGGGTCCAATATGTCTCGCAGAGAATCGCCGACCAAGTTGATGGCGAAAACGACGATTGCGATGGTCAATCCCGGAATGATGGCGATGTGAGCGCCAAAGCGGAAGTACTGCTGAGCAAACGTCAGCATATTGCCCCAACTAGGGGTTGGAGGTTGGACGCCAAGACCAAGGAAGCTCAGACCTGCTTCAGCAGTGATCGCCGCACCGACGCCCACGGTAAAGAGCACCAATGATACCGCCATTGAGTTTGGTAAAAGATGCCGGAATATGATTCGCAGGTCAGACGCACCCAAAGCTCGTGCGGCTTGGACATACTCGAGTTGAGATTGCGTTAAAGCATGAGAACGCACAACGCGCGACGATCCTCCCACGACGTTGAGGGATAGCGCAATGATCACCCCCCACACCGAGAACCCTAAGGCCAAAGTCACCGCCATCGCCAGTACCAATCCGGGTAGGGAGATCAGGACGTCAACCACTCTTTGAACGAGCAGATCCACGACACCACCTCGATAGGCGCTCACGATGCCGATGATAGTGCCTAACGTCACACCCAGCAACGGCGCGGCTAGTCCAATGACGAACGACGTTCTTCCCGCGTGTTGAAGCCGAGTCAGGACGTCACGCCCCAATTCATCGCCTCCTAGAACCAACAACTCGTCGTCAAAACCGCGCGACATCATGGGTGCCGCTTTGCCGCTCAACGTCCGGTCGTATTTGTGAGGCGTCAGAAATCCAGCGCTAAGGATGAAGAGCAGGATCAGGATCAGAATCACCAAACCCGCTGCTCCTGTCGGATGCTTACGCAATGTGCGCCAAGCCGGCGTAACGAACCGGCTGGTTCGTTCAGATGTGGTTCCCGAACTGTCCCTTACCGTGATCATTCGAGCTGAATCCGTTTATCCAGAGCCACGTAAACCAAATCGATGAGGAGCATCCAGACCATCACGAACGCCCCCAGCACCAGCACTAGACCCTGCAGCAACTGGAAGTCCCGTTCAGACGTCGCAGTTACGATCTCGACACCCATCCCCGGCAAAGCGAAAATCCGTTCAAGCACTACAGCGCCGTTCAACAGTCCGGCGAAAAGCAATGCAGAGAGTGTGATAACCGGCAGGACGGCGTTCGGCAACGCGTGCCGGATGATGACCCGGTTCGGAAAAAGTCCCTTGGCCCGCGCTGTTCGGATGTAGTCCTGATTAAGCACCTCAAGCATCGTGGACCGAGTGAGACGAGTAGCGACCGCCGCGAACGATGTGCCGATCGCAACGGCAGGCAGGATCAATCTCTGGAACTGCTCGACCGGGGCGTCTAAGAATGTCTCTTGAAAGATCGGCGGACTCCAACTAAACCATGTCACCAACGCGAGGAGAAGCAAGATCCCGAGCCAAAAATTAGGCAAGGCAAGGAATACCGCCGAGAAGGTTCTAATCACTTGATCCGGCCACCTTCCGCGCATCATCGCGGACAGGATGCCGAAAGGTATCGCCATCACTGCCCCGATGATCACCGAAAGTATCGCCAGAAGAAACGTCACCTCCGCCGTTTCCGTCACCACCTGCACCACCGAAATGTCGCTCACATCGGACTTGCCGAGGTCGCCCTGCAAAAGCTGCAACATCCAACGCGCATATTGGACTGGCATGGGGTCGTTGAGGCCGAGGCGCTCGCGTATGACCTCAACCGCTTCCTGGTCGATAATGCTCCCGTCTTCGGCGACTAGTCCAAGAGCAACATCACCCGGCAACACCCGCGCCAAGAAGAACGTGAGCGTTGCCAAGATGAACAGGTTCGGGACGAGTAACAGGACTCTTCGGATGATGTAGTCCCGCACTGTATCAACCCTCGTTCAAACGGTTAAGCCCCGACCCGTTCATCTTTATTTGCCTCAGATTGGTGTTGTCGGTTGGATGCCGAGAAATCACCCTCTATTTGCGAGGCGAATTTTCGTCGATCCAAACGTCCATCCAAGTGTGCAGGTTAAACCACTGGCCAAGGGCACCGGGCCGGTCCTGCACGTGATTTGCGATCAGCTCGCTAGATCCGACCTGTTTGCCCATCGGCACGACCGGTATCCATTCTTCGCGCATCACCTTTTGGATCTCGCGTGTCGCTGCTTGGGCATCTACAGGATCTGTCGCGCCCTGCAGATCTGCCAACAGATCGTAGATCTTGTCCGGCGGGGGAGCAGCGTTTGCCTCTCGACCACCAGGCAGGTATTGCTCAAGCAGGAACGCGCTCACGCTCGGCAAGACGACGTTGGGAGTGCTCATCGACATCTCGAAGTTCGCGCTTTGGATCAGTTCAGCATTCGCAGCGGAGTCGCCCACGTTGAGCGTGACCTCCCAACCGGCGTCCGCATAAACCTGCGCGGCTAGCTGAGCCAACTCTTGGAAGAAGGACCGTGAGTTGACGACCATTTCGAACCCGGTTATTCCGAGTTCTTCAGCCAAAGCCTTGCCCTCGGCAAGGGCTTCTTCTCTCGTATCTTTGCTGACTTCCCAGATGTCAGGGATTTCGTCGATGAATGGATCTACGGTTCCGAAGAACCCCGTCGGAACCGATGCAAACTCGCCGGTCGGCAAACTTTCGAGTTGCTGCATACGCAATCGGTCGAACAGCAAATAAGCAGCTCTCCTAGCCTTCAGGTCATCGAATGGCGGACCATTCGCGTTCATGCTGAGATAGTTGATCCCGGCAAGCGGCGAAATCTCCATGCGTACAGAATCCCCGATGGAATTCAGGGCACCAACCGCAGGTGCAAACTCCGCAGGGTCAAAGCTGGAAATATCAACCCGTCCAGTCTGAATGGCAGCGATGCGCGCCTCCACGTCAGACAATGCCACTGTCGTCATCTCGTCTAGATACGGGAAGGGATCGCCGTCTGGTGCCATCAGGAAGTAATCGGGGTTGCTGCGCGAAGTGACGAACTCCTCCATCTCGGCTTCATCGATGATGAAGGGCCCAGTGCCGACAACCCGGTCGGGGCCGTTCATGCCACCTTCTTGCTCCATAACGTGCTGTGCGAAGACTATGCCCCACGCTGCGGCGAAGTTCTGAATGAACTCAGCGTTGGGGTTTTCGATCTCGATGGTGATGTTGTTGTCGTCGACGATAGTTATGTCTGTAATGCTCTGCAGAGCGAGAAGGCGTGGGTACCTCTCACCTTCTGGTGGTGACTTTGAACGCTCGAATGTCCACTTGATGTCCTCCAGCGTCAGGTCTTGACCGTCGTGGAATTTCACGCTGTCTCGGATCGTGAAGGTGAAGCTGTCGGCGTCGTCCCCGATGCTCCATTCAGTAGCTAGGTCAGGAAGTATCGTGGTGCCATCCGACGGGTCGAATCTGACTAGATTGCTGTAATGTCGTTGGAGGCTTTGAGGTGCGAACCAAACTGCCTCAGTGTTGTAGTCCCACTGCCGGAGTGTTCGAGATACGCCCCGAATGATGGATCCTCCTCGCATGCCGTCTGAAGACGGAGTCATCGCTTCTTCCGCCGGTTCTGGTGCAGCGGTGGGCTCGGGTGCTTCTGTCGGCGCAGGTGCTGCTGTCGGTGCAGGCGCTTGGGTAGGCGGCGGAACTGGTGTGGCCGTCGGTTCTTCTTCACCACACCCGATCACGAAGGCGATCAAGGAGGTGCACGCGATGACCAATCCCAACGTCATGGGTATGCGGGTAATGTGTTTCTTTTTCATGGGTTCTTGCCTCTTGCAATCAGGTACGCCAAGATATATTTGCGGTATTCGTCGCATACTCGTCACAATTCTTCGGTTTTCGAATGATTCGTCAACCGAAACTCACGATTCGTTAATCGTGAGTTCAGTTTACACGGTTTGACATTTCGTGGAGCGTAATATAGTTTTTTGCCAGCATCGGCGCGAATGGCGGGTGATACTCGTTTGGCTCTGTATAGTCAAACGGTTTCTATTTTCGCGTCGTACTGAATGATTCTGGCCCCGTTCATTCGATGGTCGGAGTCCAGGCAAGACAAGAACACAAGAGGTGTCATGATGCGAAGCTTGAAACCGGGAGGATTGCTGAGTAAGCGGTCCATCCTTTTCTTGGCGCTCACGGCCATGGCCGCTGCCCTCACGACCGCTATCGCCTGTGGAGGCGGTGAGACGGTGATCCAGACCGTTGAGGTCGAGAAGATCGTCGAGGTCGAGAAAGAGGTCGTCAGAGAGGTCGAGGTCGAAAAGGTCGTCGAAGTAGCCGGCGATACTGTCGTCGAGGTCGTCGAGGTCGAAAAAGTCGTCGAAGTAGCCGGCGAGACCGTCGTCGAATTCGTCGAAGTCGAAAAGATCGTCGAAGTAGCTGGCGAGACCGTCGTCCAGACCGTCGTCGTCGAAAAAGAAGTCGAAGTAGCCGGTGAAACCGTCGTCCAGACCGTCGTCGTCGAAAAAGAAGTCGAGAAGGTCGTAGAAAAAGAGGTCGAGAAGATCGTAGAAAAGGTCGTCATCCCGACGCCCGAACCAGTTCGTGTCGACTCCCCTCACATCACGGCTGACGTCTCCCCGAATGAGTGGCCCACCATCTACGATGCGAGCGGCAACCTCTTCGCCAAGCCGTCCTCATATAAGGAAGCACCCATGCTCGCGGACCGCGTAGCAGCTGGGGAACTCCCACCCGTCGAAGAGCGACTGCCTGAGAACCCGCTCGTGCTCCAGCCTACCCGTGGCATCGGCAAGTACGGCGGAACATGGTACCGAGGATTTACAAGCGCTGCCGACGGTCAGAACATGGAGCGTCCGCTAAAGGACCACCTCCTCTTCTACGATGTATCCGGTACGGTTGTGCAACCGAACATCGCCGAATCGTGGACACAGAACGATGACGCCACCGAGTTCACCTTTACGCTCCGCAAAGGTCACAAGTGGTCCGACGGTCAACCATTCACGACCGCAGACATCATGTTCTGGGTCGACCACATGCTCAACAACGAAGAGCTGAACCCATCCAAACCTGCATGGACGCAAAAAGGCGGCGAGACGCTCCAGTTCGAGGCTATCGACGAGCAGACATTCAAGGTCACATCACCTGAGCCATACGCTCCCTTCGTGTCTTTGATGGCATCGGTCATCGTTGCAGGCCAACACACGCGAGGAGACGGCGCTGATGGTCTCTACGCACCGAGGCACTACCTAGAGCAGTTCCACCCCGACTTTGTCGGATTGGAAGAAGCTGAGCGCAAAGCGTCGGAAGCCGGTTTCGACAACTGGTACACATACTTCGTCGACCGCAACCACGCCAACGCCAACCCGGATGCTCCCATGCTCACCGCTTGGCGCGTCACCGGCAGCATCAACACCAACGAGTGGTCGTTCGAGCGCAACCCGTACTACTTCGCAGTCGACACCGAAGGCAACCAGTTGCCTTACATCGACCGTGTCGTCCTTACCCTCGCCCAAAACCTTGAGGTCCTGAACCTCAGCGCGCTGGCAGGTAACTACACCGTCATGGGTCGCCACATCAACATCGCGAAGCTGCCGCTGTTCCTTGAAAACGCAGAGTCGGTCGGCTACCGAATACAGTTCTGGCGCCAGCCTCAGTCGGGTATCGCCAATATCTACGTCAACGAGACTTGGGACGGCAATCCCGAAATCCAGAGCTACCTCCAGAACGTCGAGTTACGCAAAGCACTCTCGATGGGTATACAACGCGACCAGATCAACGAGGTCTTCTTCCTCGGCATCGGCGCTACTTCGGGTCTGTGCCAAGGTTACGACGACCCGGACAACCCCGGCAAGTATATCGGTGAAGACTACGTTCAGTTCAATCCGGACGCGGCCAACGCCATCTTGGACAGCATCGGTCTTGATCAAAAAGACGGTGAAGGTTTCCGGCTGATGTCTAGCGGCGAGCGACTGACCATTCAGTTGCCTTCTGTTGCAGCAGCATTCGAGGACTACACAGGCATCAACGAAATGATCGCCCGTCAGTGGGCTGTCAACATCGGCGTCCATGCCGAGGTTCAGACACTCGAGCGCGGACTCCACGGCGACCGACAGTTGCTCAACGAGCTGATGACCACCAACTGGGAGAACTCGCCGCGTTCGACCACCCTCATCACGCCGCAGCACCTGCTGCCGGTGGGTGGTGGTGGTAACACCGGTCGTCTGTACGGTGACTGGCACCAGTCCAGCGGCGAGACCGGTACCGACCCGGCCGGCATCAACGACTTGATCAAAGAGCAGATGGACCTCTACGACGAATCGCAATCGACTGCTGGGCCGGAACGCTACTCGCAAATCCTCCAGCGCGTCGTCGAGCTCAACTGCCTGAACGTCAACCCGATCACGACCGTCATGAACAAGCCGACATACGTCGCGATCATCAAGAACAACGTGAAGAACATCCCGAACCCGTTGCCGTTCTCATACCACAACCAGACTTCCGGAAACGGATTCCCTGAGCAGTGGTGGATCGACGACGAGAACGCGATGGAAGGCAAGTAGTATACCCAACCGCTTGCCGGACCCTTCACAGGGTTCGTCGTTTGACGGTACCCGCCTCCGTTTGTTTGCGAGGGCGGGTACCGTCACGTTAGTTAAGGCTCGAACACACCCTGCGCGTGTCGAAGCTGACACCCTAAGCCATGCTGGCATTCATCATCCGAAGATCCATCTACGCGATCATCGCCATGTCGGCGGTGTCGGTAATCTCGTTCGTCATCATCAACCTCCCCGCGGGGGACTTTGTCACCACCTACATCGCTACGCAGCTCAACTCCGGAAACATCATCTTGGAGGACGAAGCCGAAAGCCTTCGCGAGTTCTATGGACTTAACGATCCTGTATACGTCCAATACACAAAGTGGATAACGCGCATACTTCGAGGACAACTAGGATTTTCCTTTGAGTTCAATCTACCCGTTAGAACCGTCCTACAACAAAACTTGCTTGAAACCCTTCTATTAGGGCTATTTGCTGTGGTATTCATCTGGGTCGTCGCGATCCCAATAGGCATCTATTCCGCTGTCAAGCAATACTCGCCGGGAGATTACATCGCTACATTCTTCGGGTTTTTGGGCCTAGGCATCCCAGACTTTTTGATCGCCCTCGTTTTGGCATGGGTCATATTCGATCAAACTGGTTTCTTGGCAACTGGTTTGTATTCGGCAGGCATGGCAACCGCCCCTTGGTCCCTGGCAAAGGTATTGGATCTCGCAAAGCACATGATTTTGCCCGTCGCGATTCTCGGTACGGCCGGTACTGCTACGCTGATTCGCATCATGCGCGCCAACCTACTCGACGAGTTAAAGAAACCATACGTCACCACGGCACGCGCGAAAGGCGTCACCGAGTTGCAGTTGATTATGAAATACCCTGTCCGCTACGCATTGAATCCAGTAATCTCGCTTACTGCATATATATTGCCATTCATCATTTCTGGAAGCGTCGTACTATCCTACGTGCTTGACCTGCCGACCATAGGGAGAGACTTCCTCAAGGCCCTGACAGCGCAAGACATTTACCTATCGGGTGCTGTGATCCTCGGCGCAGGGTGGTTGACGATATTGGGCACATTTGTATCCGATTTACTGCTTGCGATCGTTGATCCGCGTATCCGACTCGAGGACGATTAACTAGATGGTTGCCGGATCACAAACTGGAGCGCAAGCTGACGCGCCCTTTGCCCTCGACGCAGACTTGGATGCTGAGGGCGAGATCGAAGTAATGTCGCAACGCCAGCTGATCTGGCGTCGCTTCAAACGACACCGCCTCGCGATGGCTGCAACCGTCGTCGTCGCAATGTTCTACCTGATTGTCATCTTCTCCGATTTTTTGGCAACCAACGACCCCGAAGACATCGAAGCCGCACGGCAATACACACCCCCGCAAGGGCTTCGCCTATTCGACGGTTGGAAGCCCGATCTGCACGTCTGCAAGCTCGTAGGCACACGCGATCAATTCTTGCGGAAGGTCTACGAAAAAGACTGTGACCAAACAGTAGATGTCCAGATATTTGCCAGGGGTTACGAGTACTCTCTGTTCGGGCTGAAAGTCGACAGGCACCTGTTCGGTGTTAACGATCCGGTAGCAACGGCCGAAGACTGGATATTCATTTTGGGCACCGATGTCCAGGGGCGTGACTTGTACTCCCGCTTGATGCGCGGCACACGATTGTCGCTGCTCATCGGGCTGACAGGCATCTTCATCTCCCTCGTAGTCGGGACCATCCTAGGCGCGGTTTCCGGCTTCTACGGGGGATTCGTCGACAACCTGATCCAAAGAAGCATCGAAATCATCCGGTCCATCCCGACCGTCCCGCTTTACCTAGGATTGGCCGCCGCCTTCCCCGCTGACTGGTCCGTGGAACGCAGATTCTTCGCCATCACCATCGTTGTCTCGCTATTCGCTTGGACCGAACTCGCACGCGTCGTCCGTGGACGATACTTGGCCATGCGACAAGAGGACTTCGTCACTGCGGCCATCACCGCCGGAGCTAGCCAACGGAGAATCATCTTCCGACACATGCTCCCGTCGTTCTACAGCCACATCATCGCTGCCAGCACCCTTAACCTGGCGTTCATGGTCATCAGTGAGACGACGCTCAGCTTCTTGGGCCTCGGCCTGTTGCCGCCTGCCATCTCATACGGCACGCTTCTCTTCACCGCGCAGAACGTCCAGACTGTCGCACTCGCACCATGGTTGCTCATACCCGGCTTATTTGTAGTGGTGCTGGTACTTTCACTCAACTTCATGGGCGATGGCATCCGAGACGCAGCAGACCCATATGGAAGTTGATCAACTCTCCCTAAACGATGACGACTGAAACCGCCACAGCCCAGACCACCGAGAAACCCCGCGGCCTCGACGCCGAGCCGGTTATCTCCGTGCGCGATCTCGAGACGCACTTCTTCACAGACGAAGGCGTCGTCCGGGCCGTCGACGGCGTAAACTTCGACGTCCACCCGGGCACGACCATGGGCATCGTGGGCGAAAGCGGATGTGGCAAGAGCATCACAGCCAAGTCAATCCTCCAAATCGTAGAAGCGCCGGGTCGAATCGTGAATGGCGAGATCAAATATCGTCGCCAATCCGGTGAAGCAGTCAACCTCCTCGACTACCCAGCCAACAGCGGTCGAATGCGCGCGATCAGGGGTGGCGAGATCTCAATGATCTTCCAAGAGCCGATGACCTCATTCAGCTCCCTACATACCTTCGGCAACCAGATCGACGAAGCTCTGAAGCTCCACACCAACCTCTCAAAGGACGAACGATTCGAACTCGCCGTTGATTGGCTCGCGCGCGTCGGCATTCCCAACCCCAGTCAGCGAATGCACGAGTATCCATTCCGCTTCAGTGGGGGACAGCTGCAACGAGCGATGATCGCGATGGCGATGTGCACAAACCCCAAGGTGCTTATTGCAGACGAACCAACTACCGCCCTCGACGTCACCACCCAAGCCCAGATCCTCGACCTGCTACAACGAATGCAGGAAGAGAACGACATGGCGATCGTCTTCATCACCCACGACCTTGGCGTAATCGCCGAGATCGCCGATGAGGTCACCGTCATGTACCTCGGCAAGGTCGTCGAATCCGGACCCGTCCATAACTTCTTCGACGACCCGCTGCACCCGTACTCCCGGGCCTTGCTGACATCGATCCCGAGCATGTTCACCCTGTCCCGCGAACGTCTTCCGTCCATCTCCGGCTCGATACCTCACCCGCAAAACCGGCCGTCGGGTTGCGCCTTCCACCCGCGTTGCCAGTCATACATCGAAGGCACATGCAATATCCGCGAACCTGAACTCGTAAGCGTCAACGAGGAACAGGAAGTCAGCTGTTTCCTATACGAGGACCAGTAACCTCAGATGACGACCGAAACAACACAGAACGGCAACGGCCGACAGACGCTCTTAGACGTCCGCGGACTCGTCAAATACTTCCCCATCAAGCGTGGCTTCTTCCGCCGGACTGTTGGTACTGTAAAGGCCGTCGACGATGTCAGCTTCGACATCCAAGCTGGTGAGACGCTCAGCCTCGTTGGCGAAAGCGGTTGCGGCAAGAGCACCACCGCCAGGTCGATCATTCGAGCATACGAACCCACCGCTGGCGAAATCCTCTTCAACACCGAAGAGGGCGACACCATCGATCTGGCTCAACTCTCGCTCACCGAGATGCGCCCCATCCGCCGCCAGATGCAGATGATCTTCCAAGACCCGTTCTCGTCGCTAAACCCGCGCATGAACATATACGAGATCATCAGCGAACCGCTACTAGTCCACGGCATCGGCACGAGCAGCGAACGTGAAGATCGTATAGCCGAACTGCTTCGTCTAGTCCGTCTGCGCCCCGAATATATGCGCCGTTATCCGCACGCATTCAGCGGTGGCCAACGCCAACGCATCGGCATCGCAAGAGCATTGGCATTGAACCCGCGCCTAATCCTCGCAGACGAGCCCGTCTCCGGTCTCGACGTTTCAGTTCAAGCCCAGGTCATCAACCTCATGATGGACCTTCAAGACACCCTTGGATTGACATACCTCTTCGTCTCCCACGACCTAAGCGTGGTCAAACAGATCTCTAATCGAGTGGTCGTCATGTACGTGGGCCGAATCGCAGAGATCGGCACCCCTGAGGAACTCTTCGACTCGCCGAAGCATCCTTACACCGCGGCGCTGATGAGTTCCGTCCCCAAACCGCACCCCAGCCAACGAACGAAACGCTACGTCTTGGAAGGTGAGGTTGCAAACCCCGCAAACCCGCCGACCGGATGCTATTTCCATCCCCGTTGCCCATTCGCAACCGATCAGTGCAAGGTTGAAGTACCGCCTCTCGTACAATCAGAGGATGGTCGTTACGTCAGTTGCCACCGCGCCGACGAGATCGAACTGACGACCGAATAAGACTTTCACTGATCACCCCTCCGGATCCGGTCTGCCATAGGAACCACCGACATCAGTCGTTTGGCGACGCTAGACGTCGTTAGCCCCGATGCTGGACGCCGCAAGCGCCTTACCGCATCGATCACTCTTCTCGGCATCATGCTGTCGGTCGCTGCGTTCCATGTATCGGTCTTGACGCGCTTCCAATACTTCGAAGAAGCTACACGGATTCAGGGATGGGGAGCGTTCTTCTTCTCCATCGCCGCGATCGTTTCTGCGATTATCGTGGTGCCGCTAGCCGTCTACCACATGAGGGATCTAGCGCAAAATCCCGGCCACCCCATCACATGGATCGGATTGGGTGCTGGTTTCGGCATATTAACGCCCCTATTCACAGGCGGGTTCAGCCGCGCCGCCAGTGCATTCGCCGGCCTGGTTGAAGGGCGTTTGGGAATCGGTGATTTCTTCTCCGCGATGCTAGATTCCGTCCTTGTATTCCCTTACGACTTCGTCGTTGAAGGCGCGTTGAACGTGATCGTCGGACTGGAATCCGGAATTCTGTTCGCAGTGTTAGGTTTCATCATCGACCGGATAAACACGTCGAAGAATGAAATCGTCGCCACTTGGGGACCGTGGATATTCACGGTAGCAACAGGAATACCTGTATTGCTATTCGCGCTATTGGCTCCAACCGAGTTTTTACGAGACTTGGCCTCGTAAAAACTGCTACGGTCCCGCCTGCAAATCAACCGCCGGACTTAAAGACGTCCGATACGCTCGCCACGGTACCCAACGACTCGTCACGGTGCAGATAACACTGCGCCGCCTGTGTGTCGCCCATGCGATACAACGGCGGCATGTCCACGGTGCAGTCCGACATCACATACGGACACCTAGGAGCAAAACGGCACCCCACATCAGACGCATCGCTACCCGTCTCCTGTGATGCCATATCTCGACCCCAGCGCTCCTTAGGGTCGGGACGTGGAATCGACTCCACGAGCAATTGTGTGTAGGGATGTTGCGGCTTCTGGATTACATCTTCGACTCGACCCGTTTCGACAACCGATCCGCGGTACATCACCATGATGTTGTCGCTGATCTGGAACGCAGTCGTCAGGTCATGCGTGATGTAGATGACAGCGATACCCAACTCCTTGTTGAGCAAGTCGATGCTACCCAAAATCGTCGCTCGCAACGACGCATCCACCATCGAGACCGGCTCATCCGCAACGATGATCCTCGGCTTCAGAAGCAACGCCCGAGCCACCATGATCCGTTGACGCTGCCCACCACTCAACTGATGTGGAAAACGACCAAGCGTCTCCTGATGCCGCAATCCCACCGTCTCTAAAGACTCGACCACTAGATCACGCGCCTCGCTCTTGTTGCGAGCCAACCCAAAGTTGTTGACCGGCGCCATCAGCACATGATCGACCTTGTAGAACGGGTTGTAGACCTCAAAGGGATCCTGCATGATCGGCTGGACTTCCCGTCGGAACTCCAGACGTTCGCGGCGTTTCAACGTCGAGATGTCGCGACCGTTGAACAGGATAGAACCCTCAGTAGCAGGAATAATCCCTAGCATCAACCGCGCTAGCGTCGTCTTACCGCTCCCGCTCTCCCCCGCAATCGCCGTGATCCCTGGGTTTTCTTTAGGGACACTCATGCTCACGTTGTCGACTGCAATCGTAAACGTCCGGCGCATTATCCCGCCACCGAACACTTTAGAGACGTTCTTTAGCTGAAGGACGCTGTCTTGGTCAGTCGCCGATTCCGACGCTGGTCTTGCGAGTGTTTGAGTCGCCAACTTAAGCGCCTCCTTCGTACATATGACACGCCACCCAGCGTCGAGGCTCCACTTCGTTTAGCGGAGGATCAACCGTCGTGCACTGCTCAGTGTCGAGACTTCCACGGAGTTCGAGAAACTCCCCGCGAAAGTCCTCATCGTCGTTGTAAATCGGACAGCGCGGATGGAATCTGCATCCCGGAGGCGGTATCACGAGCGTCGGCGGTAAACCTTCAATGCCCGTGAACTTCCCCTTCACCTGGATATCAGGCAAACTGCTGATCAACTTCTTCGTGTAGGGATGTTTCGGATTCTCGAAAATCTCGCCGATCGGTGCAAACTCAACGAGATGGCCCGCATACATCACCCCCAGCACATCCGCGAACTGTGCCATCAACCCCATATCGTGACCCACCAGCAGCACCGACGCCTGCATCTCCTGCTGCAACTGCTCCAGCGTCAGCATTATCTGACGCTGCACCACCACATCCAACGCGCTCGTCGGCTCATCTGCCAAAATCATCTTCGGTCGCAACGAAGTCGCAACGGCCAGCGCCACGCGCTGCTTCATGCCACCACTCAACTCGTGCGGATACATATCCGCAACGCTCGCATCCAAACCGACGCTGTTAAGAAGCTCGATAACCCGCTCGTTGATGACTTCCTTGCCTGGCATATCGCCTCTTGGCGTATGGTGCTTAATGCCGTCAACGATCTGATCCCGCACTCGATAAACCGGGTTCAACGAGTTCATCGCGCCCTGCGGAACCAAGGCGATGTCACGTAGACGCGTCTGCCGCATCTCCTCCTCATTCAGATCAAGGATGCTCACACCATCCAGCTTCACCGTCCCTCCAGCAATCATCGCCGGCGGTTTGTGCAACCTCATCAGCGCCATCGCCATCGTCGTCTTGCCCGATCCGGACTCCCCTACCAGTCCCATCCTCTCGCCACGCTGCAATGAGAACGACACATCATCTACTGCCTTGACTTGGCCAGCATCCGTGTCGTAATAAACCTTGAGGTTCTCAACCTCAAGCAACACATCGTCTTGCTTACTGTTAGTAGCGGCCTCGGTTGTAGCTTCAGCGGTTGTCATCTAGCTTCCCATGAGTTTTAGGATCGAAACATTCAATCAGGAATCCTTCACACGCGTCGACGCAAACGCGGATTAGCAACCTCGTCAAGACCGGCCGACATGAGGAACAATCCAACAAACAGAAGCACGATAACCACGATCGGCGGTATCAACCACCACCAAAGTCCCTTCAACAAGGACGAAGTGTAGATATTCCAGTAGATCGTCATTCCGAGTGTCGGCGAGTCAAGCGGGCCCAATCCCAGCGCTTCAAGACCAACCGAAGCAAGGATCGCACCCGCAACCGAAGCGACGAAACTTGCCAATACGTAAGGCGAAAGATTGGGCATCATCTCCTTAAATACGATCCCGATCGTGCTGGTTCCTGACATCCGAGCCATCTCCACGTATCCCCGTTCACGCATCACCAACACCTGAGATCGTATCGCGCGGGCCGGACCCGGCCACGCCAAAATCGATATGACAAACGCCATCTGATCGACGCTTAACCCCTTTCCCGGATTCAACGACGTCGCGACCAACACCAATATCAACAATCCCGGAATCGGAATCAAACTGTCCACAACGACACGAACTATGCCGTCCACCCAACCTCCCATATACGCGGCCACGAACGCCAATATCATACCCACACCAACACCGATCGCCGCAGCGATCAACCCGATACGCAGAGTCAATGGAGTCCCCACGATCATCACCGCTAGGATGTCCCGACCCTGTTCGTCCGTCCCTAGAGGGTGCTCTCCGAACGGATTCCAGCTTGGCTTTTCGCGAGCTTCAACCGACAACGCCCGCGTCAAGCCACTGACGCCTTGACGTTCGCCCAAAAGATCTTCTTGCTCATAAAACAAATACCCAAGGACTACCACCCCAAACAGACCGACAAGTAACCCGATTCCACCGATCAACAGCGGATTCCGTCGCAGATACCGCAACAACGGCCGAATTCGTTCGCGATAAATGCTGCCGGAATCGAACCCTGATGTCGATTGCGGAAGTTCGGTTACTACAGTCGGAGGTTGCATAGTCAGTTACAAATCAGCCTTGCGAGTATTTGATTCGAGCATCCACCAACGGATAGATCAAGTCCAGTATCAACGTGGCCAACGCCGTTCCCAACGCCAAAACAAACACTATTCCTTGAATCACCGCATGGTCGCTACGAGGAATCGCTTGCACAAGCAATCCACCCACACCGGGATACGAGAATACAACCTCGACGAGGACCAACCCAGAGACTATCAAGCCCAGTTGCAACGCCAATCCCGTCAATTGCGGCAACATCGCGTTGCGAATGCCGTAACGGAAAAACATCACTCGGTCCGGCAACCCCTTCGCTTCCGCCTGCAACATGTAATCCTCACCCTTCGTAGTAACCATCATCCCGCGCATACCCATCGCCCAACCACCTAGCGACACCAGCACCACCGAAAGAGCCGGCAGCGTCGCGTGCCAAAGCACATTGCCTATGAAACTCCAGTTCGACCAGTCCGGCCATCCAGCCACACCGCGCGAATAACCGCCAAACAGGGGGAAAACACTCCACACAAAAGAAAACGCCAACAGCAAAACCAATCCGAACAGATAATACGGCACCGCCGACAACGTTAGGATCGGTGACATCAACACCATAAGAAACGATTTATGCCGCTTCCATTCAAGCACTGCGCCCATCAAAGAACCTATTACGAATGCAAATATCAGCGTCAACAAACCCAACGCTAGGGTCCAGAGAATCGTCTCTGCCAAGAGCTGGTTGACCGTCTTCGGCCAGTTAAATATCGAACGGCCCAAATCGAACTGCATGATGTCGACCATGAACTTCACATACTGTTCCCACAAAGGTTTATTGAAACCATACTTCTCGTCGAACGCATCAACCATCGTCTGAGTGTCTTCCAAAAATCCGCCACGAGCCGCTTCCTCAAGCAACTTCTCCTCAAGCGGGTTCTGACCAGAAATGCGCGGCAAAAAGAATACGATCGTGCTGGCAATGTAAATGGTGACGAAAAACATCGCCAACCGACTGAGTATGTAATTCCAAGGCATCTGTAGTCGCTAAGTGATCACGTCTTCAGCAGAATGCGGCGACGGTTCGATCTCCGCGGGTACGCGAGGATCGAACCGTCTGGGGTGTTGACCGTGTTCCGGGCGGTTATTGGACCGCGCGGAGGTTGTTCAGGATCAACTGGAAGGTCAAGTGCCAGAACGCACCGTTTGTGTACGGGTTGTCGTGGGTTGGCCAGTTGGCCCAGTAGGTCTGGTTCATCGGGATACGGTGATACCACTCGACAACCTGGACGTCGGGCAACTCGTCGAGCCAGATGTCCATCGCTTCCGTCCAAAGCTCCTCGAGCTTGGCGACATCATCGATGCCGGTCGCGGAGACTTCGTCGGTAAGTTCATTCCAACGAGGGTCGGACCAGAAGTAGATGTTCGCCTGGTGACCTTCACCAGCCTCTGCTGAGTCAGTGCCGTAGTAGAGGTTCATCGTGAAGTACGGGTCACGCACCGAGCCGCCGTGGCCTCGCAGACCGCAAGACGCCTCGCCTGCCGTCTGTCGCGAACCAGCGTCGGGCGGATTCGCATAGGACGACTTGATACCGTGGTTGTCAAGCTGACGCGCAAGGATCGGACCGAAGTCGTTGAAGATGCCGAAACCGAGAATGTCGCAGACGACAACATTGCCATCTTTCTCCCAGTAACCGTCGGCGTTCTTCGCGTAGCCGGCCGTCATCATACGGGCATCGCCCTTTTCAGGACTGTACTCGGTCGTGTTGTACTCGCCACTGAGTTTGTCCTCAATCGCGTCATAGTAACGCTGCAAAGGCGCGTAACTCGGCAACGGAAGCTGCGAAGGGGTTCCCGCACCGTCGTAAGCGACGTCGATCAACTGATCACGGTCGATGTAGTAAGACACCGCCCAACGGACGTTCTTGTCGTTGTAAGGCGGCTGGCTAGCGTTGAACAGCAGACTGATCGGCCACCAGTCGACGTAACCGTACGGCGGGTTGAAACCGGAGTGGGTAACCACGTTCGGGTTTCGAGCCAGAACCTCACGAATCGTCGTCGGGCGGAGGTCAAGCGTAGCGTCCGCGGTGTTGTTGATGACCGCCTGCGCCATCTGCGTCTCGCCTGGGTTCGGCACGTAGACGATCTGGAGAACCTCAGGAAGCTGCTCAACAAGACCTTGTTTGACTGCCCACCACGAGTCGCGGCGGTTGATGATCTTCTGCTCGGGCGATGTCTGCGTGACATGCCACGGACCGGTCGTCACGGGCCAGCCCTGCGCAAGATCAAAGTTCGTGAACTCAAGCCAGTCAGTGCCTTCGTAGATGTGCTTCGGAACGATGTACAGGCCGATGTCGAACTTGTAAGTCATGAAGTAGAAGAACTTCGGGCGCGGGCCAAGGAAGTTCACCACCACGGTGTGTGAATCCACTTCTTCAATCGACTCAATATCGCGCTGGACCTGCGAACTGCGGCGAAGACCAGAGTTCTCTTTCAGGTAGTTCAGGGTGTAAGCAACGTCATGCGCGCCGAAAGGCTCCCCGTCGCTCCACGTGATGCCCTCACGCAAATTGATCGTCAGCTGTGTGAAGTCGTCGTTGTACTCCCAAGACTCGGCTAGCCATGGGAACTCCTGGTCGTTGAACGCAGAGTAGTACGCCAGCGGCTCATGTAAGAGAGCTGAACCGTTCTGGTGGCTCGTGCCTGGGTTGTATGGATTCCAGATGTCGTGGTCAGTGTAGCGACCTGCCGCACCAACACCGCCGGATCCACCCCAGAGAAGGATCAACTGACGGTTACGAGGAATGCCTTCGTCCATCATCATCCCGTCGTCTTCCATGGCGGCCGCGGTAACTTCAACCTCGACCTCGACCACTTTCTCGACTTCCACAACCTTCTCTACCTCGACAACCCTCTCCACTTCCACGGTTTCAACCACTCGCTCTGGTGCGGCGGTGACAACCCGTTCCACAACGACTGTTTCTACAACGGTCTCAGTTCCGCCACAAGCGACAACGGTTGCTACCATCGCCGAAAGCGCGACTACTAAGGCCGCCAATTTATATCTCATCGGTTAGTTCCCTCCATTTGAATCTGGGTACACACGAATCCGCGCCATCCGCGCGGGAAATGACTACGAAAATCTAACATCTCAACTGGTTCGAGTCAAACCAAACTCTTTAATCACTGCGCGGCTTTAGTGACTCAGACGCAAAGCGGTTCAATCTCTCACCCCATACCAACTATCACTAGGGGACTCAAAACTGCTGTAACGAAACGTAATCCCTCGCATGCGTCCACGGATTTCTCTAACTTCGATTAAACCCGCCGCCGCAACCTCGGATTCGCAACCTCATCCAATCCCGCTGAAATCATGAACAATCCCACAAACAAAACGATCAATACGATGATCGGCGGCAACAGCCAGTACCACAAACCCAGCAGCACAGAACTCGTGAAGATATTCCAATAGATCATGCTCCCCAAAGTCGGCGAATCCAACGGACCCAAACCCAACGATTCCACACCGATCGACGCCAGTATCGATCCCGATGTCGCAGCAACAAAACTCGCCAATGCGTAAGGCGCCAGATTCGGCATCATCTCCTTGAAGATGATCCCCAATGGACTCGTGCCCGACATCCTCGCCATCTCGACATATCCACGCTCGCGAATCACCAATACCTGCGATCTGATTACGCGCGCAGGACCAGGCCAAGCCAATACCGCGATAACAAACGCAAGTTGGTCCACCGTCAACCCCTGTCCCGGATTCAAAGAAGTCGCTACCAACACCAGCACCAATAACCCAGGAATCGGTATCAAGCTATCAACAATAGTCCGAATTACTGCATCTACCACCCCTCCGACATAGGCGGCCACGAACGCAAGCACCATACCGACTCCGACACCAATCGCCGCCGCTATCACCCCTATCCGCAACGACAACGGAATCCCCACAACCACCGCCGCATAGATGTCACGACCTTGCACATCAGTCCCCAACGGGAAACCGCTCCAAGGATTCCAAGACGGTCTTTGATTCGCCTGCACCGATGCAGCCCGAACCAATCCGTTAACACCTTGCTCCTCACCCAACAGATCCACTTGTGAATAGAAAAGATATGAGATCCCGACGAAAAGACCCAGCGCGGCAAAGGCACCCAATCCGATAATCATCAACCGATTCCTGCGCAGATACCGGAAAATCGGCACTACGCGGTCGCGCACAAAATCAGAGCGATCAGGTAGCGTTCGCCACCACTGCATACTCGCTACGCTTGCGCTGGTCTGGGCCTGCTCTATCAATGCTCTTTAAGTCCCATCAGACTTGATCCGCGGATCAAGTAACGGATACATCAGATCCAAAACCAGCGTCGCCGCCGCCGTGCCAAACGCCAAAACAAACACGATCCCTTGCGTCGTCGGATAATCATTCGACCTCACCGCCTGTAACAACTGCCCGCCAACCCCGGGGTACCCGAACACTATCTCCACCAATACCACGCCGGAAACGATCAACCCCAAAGCCAACGTCAAGCCAGTCACCTGCGGCAACAGAGAATTCCTGATCGCATACTTGGTCAACATCACACGATCCGGCAAACCCTTCGCCTCGGCCTGCACCATGTAATCTTCGCCCTTCGTTGTCACCATCATCCCGCGCATCCCCATCGCCCAGCCACCTAGAGATACCAACGTGATCGACAACGCCGGCAAAATCGCGTGTTTAAGCACGCTCACGATGAACTCCCAATCCGACCAGTCCGGCCAGCCAACAACCCCCTGTTTGAAGCCATAAACCAACGGGAACTCGCGATCAATGTTGAACACGATCAACTGCAGCACCAAACCGAAAATGAAAAACGGCACCGCAGATATCGCCAAAATCGGAGCCATCGCAACCATCAGACCCCAGTTGTTCCTCCGCCACTCCAACAACGCACCCATCGCAGAACCGATCAAAAAAGCCAATACCAGAGTCAACAATCCCATCACCAGTGTCCACATGATCTTCTCGGCAAGAATCTCGTTAACCGATTTAGGCCACTGGAATATCGATCGACCTAAATCGAACTGAACGACATCGACCACAAACTTCACATACTGCTCCCAAAGCGGTTTGTCGAAACCATATTTCTCTTCAAAAACCCGGACCCGCTCAGCAACGTCTGGATCTTGATACCCCCCTTGTTGCGCCTCCTGATAGATCTTCTCCGCAAGGGGGTTCTGACCCGAAAGGCGCGGCAGGAAAAAGACGATCGTGCTCGCCATCCAAATCGTGACGACGAACATCGTCAACCTTCCAGCAATGTACTTCCAAGGCACCGAGCTCAGAAACCCCTAACTTCGGGTACGCCGTGAGCAGAAACCAAAAGTAGACGGGCCTGAACGTTCATATACCGTCCAGACCCGTCCCAACTTCGTAGGCTCTGCTACTGCACTGGCTCAAGCTCGTTCAGGATCAACTGGAACGTCAGGTGCCAGAACGCACCGTTGACGTACGGGTTGTCATGGGTCGGCCAGTTCGTCCAGTACGTCGTATTCATCGGAATCCGGTGGTAGAACTCCAACACTTGAACGTCGGGCAGCTCTTCCAACCAGATGTCCATCGCCTCCGCCCACAGTTCCTCTAGCGTGGCAATGTCGTCGATGGCTGTTGCGAATACCTCCTCGGTGATCGCGTTGAACTCTTCGTTGTACCAGTGGTACGCGTTCGGCGGGCGGTTTGTCGCGCTCTGAGGTTGCTCAGGGTCGTACGTCGCCGGATCGCCACCAGTGTAAAGGTTCAACGTGAAATACGGGTCACGCACGGAACCGCCGTGGCCTCGCAAACCGCAGGAAGCCTCACCAGCACTCTGGCGCGACCACGCATCCGGAGGTGTGCTGTACGAAGACTTGATCCCGTGGTTGTCTAGTTGCCTCGAGACGATCGGGCCGTAGTGGTTGAAGATGCCGAAGCTCAGGATGTCGCAAACCACGACATTCCCGTCCTTCTCCCAATAACCATCCGCGTTCTTCGAGTAACCCGCCTCGGTCATCAAAGCATCGGCCTTCTCCGGGTTGTACTCCGTCGTGTCATGCGTCGTCGTCAACTTATCCTCGACAACGTCTATGTAACGCTGCAAAGGAGCATACGTCGGGATCGGCAGATAGGAGAGCGTCCCCGCACCACCGAAACCGATCTCGATCAACTGCTCACGGTTCAAGTAATACGAAACCGCCCAACGCACCCGCTTGTCGTTGTACGGCGGCTCGCTCGCGTTGAAGAGCAACCCTACCGGCCACCAGTCGACGTAACCGTACGGCGGGTTGTAACCGGAATGAGTGATGATCGCCGGGTTGCGAGACAATACTTCACGCATCGTCCCTGTCTGCAACGACAGTGATGCATCGGCACGGTTCGCAATCATCTCCTGAGCCATCTGTGTCTCGCCCGGGTTCGGGATGTAGACGATCTGCAGGACCTCCGGCATCTTGTCCACCACTCCTTGCTCAACCGCCCACCAAGAATCCCGTCGATTCAAAATCTTCGACTGCGGCGACGTTTGGATCACTTCCCACGGACCCGTCGAAACCGGCCAACCCTTTTCAAGATCGAAGTTGCTGAATTCCAACCAGTCCTGGCCTTCGAAGATGTGCTTCGGAACGATGTAGAGACCGATGTCGAACTTGTAGGTCATGAAATACATGAACTTCGGCCGAGGACCGAAGAAATTCACGACCACCGTGTTGTCGTCAACCTGCTCGACCGACTCCACATCCGCCTGCACCTGACCAGCACGTGCCAGACCGGAATTAGTCCTCAAATGCTCCAGCGTGTAAGCAACGTCATGCGCCCCAAACGGCGTCCCGTCGCTCCATTCGACGTTTTGCCGGGTGTTGATCGTCAGTTGCGTGAAGTCGTCGTTGTATTCCCAAGACTCCGCCAGCCAGGGATACTCCGTGTCGTTGAACGCCGAGTAGAACGCCAACGGCTCAAAGATCAATTGACCAGCATCCTGGTGGCTCAAACCGCCGTACACGTTCCAGATGTCGTGGTTCGTGTACTGACCTGCAGAACCGACACCACCAGATCCGCCCCAAAGCATGATGAACTGCCGTTCCCGAGGGATTACGCCGTCATCCATCATCATCCCATCGCCTTCTGCCATCGCCTCGGCCGTGACCTCAACCTCAACTACCTTCTCAACCTCGACCTCGACCACTTTTTCAACCTCAACCACTCGCTCAACCTCAACCGTCTCAACGACACGTTCAGGCGCCGCTGTGATCACACGCTCAACGACGACCGTCTCCACAACGGTCTCGGTGCCGCCACAAGCTATGGCGAACGCCAACACCGCTGAAATCACCATCGCCAAACCAATTCGTTTCATGTCCGACCTCCTCCTTGAGTCAAGCAAAGCAAACCTAGCCACTTAAAGCGGCAAAGCTGTGCGAACTCTAGCACGTACCAAAGATTTCGTCAATTTGCGCCGGACCAGTTTCTACCTTCAACCAAACCGGCCCGTCGAAGATATGGAATCCGTAACCATCAAGCTTGCACTGAGTACTCCCCTCCAACATGCACAATTGAATCCATGACTAACTCCAATCATTCCACTTTGCAAAACGATCCACCCGATCTCGAACCAACATCCGAATCCCGCGCCCAAGCCCTAAATCGTCTGCGCGAAGCCGAAAACGAGCGACTAGGCGAAGAACAAATCATCCGAAAACGCCTAATGTGGCTCGGAATCGTCATCGGAGCCACCGTAGGACTAACCGTCGGATACTTGGGCACTCTCATCACAATCGTCGACAGCGGCATCGGAGAATTCGGATTCAAATTCTTCAAACCCAACTTCGTCGATGGATTCCTCCGCATCATCACCGCCTACTTAATCGGTGGAGGAGCCGTCGGAGGTGCCCTCTCGTACCTCCTGTTCACTACCCGAGCCGAAGCCGCAAGCCCCGTCCGCTGGATCATCTCCAGCATCTTCTACGCCCTCGCAACTCCCCTACTCATCGGCTTCCTGCTCCCAACAACCCTCCTCATCTTCGGCGACTTCATCGAAGGACTCCGACCCGGCCTATGGCTCTCCGCATTCGTCGAAACCCTCCTCGGATCGTTCCTCGACGGCTACATCTTCATGGTCAAAATCCTCGCCGCCGGATGGATCGGAGCGTTGATGTTCATAGTTATCTTCATCGCAACCTACGTCGCGTCGCAACGATTGACACTGCCCGAATCCATCACCCAGAAAGTCCCCGCCGTAGTCGTCTACAACGTCGGAGCAGTAGTCATCGCCCTCATCCCCCTCATCATCCTCGCCTTCGGATCCTTCTCATTCACGACCGCAGTCGCCTCATTCCTCACCGGCGAAAACCTCTAGCCAACCAACCACTCCCTATCACATAGCCCAACCAGCCAATCAAGTACAATCAACTCTGGTTTCAGCACACAGAATCAGGTATCAAATGGCAAGGCAAGTACCAGGCGAACCATACGCCCGAATCACATCACAAGAAGCCCACGAAATGGTCCAAAACGGCGACTCTACCGTCGTCGATGTTCGCAACCCTGACGAATGGGAAGCCGGCCATGTCGAAGGCGCTCTATGGATCCCCGTCGACGACATCATCCCACGCTTCGACGAACTACCCGCCGAAGGAAACCTCCTCTTCATCTGCGAAGTCGGAGCACGCAGCGGACTAGCAGCCGAATACGCCGCCGCAATGGGCGCAGACACTGGACGCCTCTACAACATCGAAGACGGCACCCCGGCATGGATCGCCAGCGGACTCCCCCACGCCACCGGCGCATAACCCCAACCGTGTCCAACGGCAACATGCATAGCTCCGAGGAAACGCGTCGACAGCGACACCTCGGAGTATCCCCCACAAACTTCACGGGAAGCACAACGTGAATCTCCTTGTCGTCGGATCAATGGCGTACGACGACGTCGAGACGCCTGCAGGTACCAGAACCCACCAACTCGGCGGGTCCGTCACATACTTCTCCGTCGCCGCAAGCTACTTCACCGACGTCGCAATCATCGGAATCGTCGGACAAGACTTCCAACCCGGACACCGAGATCTCCTCACCAACCGCGGCATCGACACCTCCGGCATCGAAATCGCCGACGGCCAAACATTCCACTGGTCCGGCAGCTACCTCAAAGACCTCAACGACGCCGAAACCGTAGCCACCGACCTAAACGTCTTCGCAAACTTCAACCCAGCAGTCCCACAAGAACACCGCTCTATCCCCTACCTCTTCCTCGCAAACTGCGACCCCGAGACTCAGCAGTCAGTCCTCAACCAAATGACCGACGATCTCCAACTTGTCGCCGGCGACACCATGAACCACTGGATCATCGAGAAACGACAATCCCTCGACTACTTGATGACCCAACTCGACTTCTCCGTCATCAACGAAGCCGAAGCCCGCATGTACACAGACAAGTCAAACCTAGTCGACGTCGCGGAAGGCCTCCTCGACGAAGGCCCCGACAACGTCATCATCAAACGAGGCGAATACGGCGCAGTCCTCTACAACGACAACCAACGCTTCATTGTCCCCGCATATCCCGTCCAAAACATCGTCGATCCCACAGGCGCAGGCGACTCCTTCGCAGGCGGATTCATGGGCTACATCGCATCAACCGCCAGACACGACCCCGAGTCCTACCGCCAAGCCGTCATCGCAGGATCCGTCATCGCATCCTTCACCGTCGAAGGCTTCGGCCTGGACCGCCTCGCAAACCTGACCAACGACGAAATCACCGACCGCTTCTTCGAGTTCGAAGACCTCACAACCTTCGATACCGCGATTCGCCTACCCCTGAGAAATTCAGCCAGTTAACCAAGCACCAACCGGAGAATTGATGAACCACGACATCACCGACATTAACCTCGCCCCCGAAGGCGCACTAAAATCCGAGTTCGCCGACGAACAGATGCCGGTCCTAGCCGACATCCGAAAACGTTTCGCAGAAACTAAACCACTCAAAGGCATCCGCATCGCCGCATGCCTGCACGTAACCTCCGAGACCTCGAACCTCGCCAAAACACTCGTCGCTGGCGGTGCCGAACTCGCTCTCTGCGCATCCAACCCCCTCTCGACGCAAGACGACATCGCCGCATTCCTCGTCTCTGAAGGCATCGCCGTATTCGCCCGAAACGGTGAAGACTCCGAAACCTACTACAACCACATATCAGCAACCGTAGACACCAAACCCCATCTCACAATCGACGACGGAGCCGACCTAGTAGCAATGCTCCACTCCGAGCGCCGAGAACTCCTCGAAACAACCATCGGCGGCATGGAAGAGACCACCACCGGCGTCATCCGCCTAAAAGCCCTCCACGCCGAAGGAAAACTCGCATACCCCATCGTCGCTGTCAACGACTCGCAAACAAAGCACATGTTCGACAACCGATACGGAACCGGACAGAGCACCCTCGACGGCATCATCCGAGCAACCAACATGCTCATCACCGGGAAATCCGTCGTCACCATCGGCTACGGATGGTGCGGACGTGGCTTCGCCGACCGCGCACGCGGCCTCGGCGCACACACCATCGTCTGCGAAGTCGACCCCGTCCGAGCCCTCGAAGCCGTCATGGACGGACACCGCGTAATGTCCATGAACGAAGCCGCAAAAATCGGCGACATCTTCCTAACCGTCACCGGCGGAATGTCAGCTATCGACAAGCATCACTTCGAAAACATGAAAGACGGCGCTGTCGTCGCAAACTCCGGACACTTCAACGTCGAAATCAACATCGACGCACTCCAAGAAATGTCCGAAGCCAGACGTCAAGTCCGACCATTCGTCGAAGAACACACTCTCGAAGACGGACGCCGAATCAACCTCCTCGCAGAGGGCCGCCTTGTCAACCTGGCCGCCGCCGAGGGACACCCGCCCAGCGTCATGGACATGAGCTTCGCAAACCAAGCCTTGGCCAGCGAATACATCGCCGAAAACCACGAATCCCTCGAACCCGGCGTCCACACCCTCCCCAAAGAGATCGACATCGAAATCGCAGCCCTCAAACTCAACTCCATGGACATGACCTTCGACACCCTAACCGCCCAACAAGAAAAATACCTCAACTCATGGGAAGCCGGCACGTAGATACAAAGCCGACACCCTCAAGCCCCAAGAGGATTCACAAGAGGATTCAACAACGGAGGATTCAACAATGACAACCAGCAATTTCAAACACCTCCTAACCTCCGAGTCCGTCTCCGACGGCCATCCCGACAAGATCTGCGACCAAGTCTCCGACGCAATCCTCGACGCCGCCCTAGCCGGCGACCCATCCTCCCGCGTCGCATGCGAAACATCCTGCACCACCAACCGACTATGGATGTTCGGCGAAATCACCACATCATCCGACATCGATTTCGAATCCGTCGCCCGAGGTGTCATCCACGACATCGGATACACCGACCCCGAATACCACTTCGACCACGAGACCTGCGACGTAAACGTCTACCTCCACTCCCAGTCTCCCGACATCAACGCCGCTGTCTCCACCGCTCTCGAAGATCGCGACGGATCTGAAACCGAAAACGTCCAACAAGGCGCTGGCGACCAAGGCATGATGATCGGATACGCCGTCGACGAGACGCCCGAACTCATGCCGCTCCCAATCTCTCTCGCACACCGCCTCACAAAGCGAATGAGCGACGCACGACGCCACGGCGACATCCCATACCTCCGTCCCGACGCAAAAAGCCAAGTCACCGTCGAATACGACGACAACCACGACCCCGTCCGTATCGACACCATCGTCCTATCCTCCTGGCACGCCCCCGAAGCCACGCAATCCCAAATCGAAACTGACCTCATCGAACAGGTAATCGAACCCCTAGTCCCCAACGATCTCCTAGACAAAAACACCCAATACCTCATCAACCCCTCCGGCCGCTTCGTAACCGGTGGACCCCACGGCGACGCCGGACTAACCGGACGCAAAATCATCGTCGACACCTACGGCGGATCAGCCCGACACGGCGGAGGCGCATTCTCCGGCAAAGACCCCTCAAAAGTCGACCGCTCCGGTGCATACGCCGCCCGATACGTCGCCAAAAACATCGTCGCCGCCGGTCTCGCAAAACGCGCCGAAGTCCAAATCGCATACGCCATCGGAAAAGCCGAACCCGTATCACTCATGGTCGAAACCCGAAACACCGGCAAAATTCCCGACACCAAAATCGCCGACCTCGTAGCCCAAACCTTCGACCTCCGACCCTCCGGCATCATCCAAACCCTAAACCTCCGACGCCCAATATACCGATCCGTAGCCGCCTTCGGACACTTCGGACGCCAAGACCTAGACCTCCCCTGGGAACAAACCAACAAAGCAACCGCCCTCAGAAAAGCCGCAGGCATCTGAAATCTCCCCTTCCTTGCAAACCATTGCGCAAGCCTAGGGTTTCCCCCGCTTGCGGGGGAAATGTCCGAAGGACAAAGGGGGCCTTGCGTCGGACCTTTGCACAACTCCCACGTCATCCCAGCGAAGGCCAGCTCGCTTGCAGGACAGAACAATCCATCCAAAGGGGAAGGGCGGCGAAGGGAAAATCCCCTCTCCCGCTCGGCGGGAGAGGGTCAGGGTGAGGGTGACCGGGGCGGACAA
>CAZMBB010000014.1:0-54775 GCA_964564575.1 uncultured Dehalococcoidales bacterium | reverse complement strand
ACCTTTTGGTTTTTGGGGCGGTGTCAATCACTGGCTTGGACTCCAGCTCACGCCGTGGTCTCTCCCGTGCAACGATATGGGATCGACGTTACGCGTCCACGGATAACTGACCGCCCTCGACGGCCCTGGCTGGGCCGTATGGCTCGTGTTGCGAGGCCCCCACCGGGCGACGCGACGGTCCATTCTGGGAAAACCGCTTCCCGCGCGACCTGCGGATGGCAACTCTTGCGAGTGGAGGCGACGTTGCCTACGCCTTGGGCCGGGCGCGACGAGTGACGGGCGGATGGTTCCCCCGTCTCGGTCATGGCTGGTTGCCGTGGCTCTCGTGTTGTCCGTTTGTGCCGTCAACGTACTGGTCGTTGTTCCTCTTGCCATTGCAGGCTTGGTAAAATGCCCTGATCCGTCGATCCGGGGCCAAAAGGTGTTAACAAATCTAATGATAGTACAACAGTATGGTGTATGTCAAACTCGTTTCTTGAATTATGGCAAAAATTTTACATGGGTGGACGGGATGTTTGGTTGTGGTTGTTGGGGGAGAGGAGAGAGGGAGTGTCTTCCTCCCATCCCCGGGCATCCCCTGCGATCTCGCTTCGCTTGCTCGCGTCCCCTTACGTCTTCGACGAAGGAGACGGAGGGACCATTCCTCATGTCCACCCTTGGGTTCCCGCTTTCGCGGGAATGAAGTGGGGTTGTTTAGTTCAAAAAGGAAACGCCCCCGTGTTTTGCACGGGGGCGTTGTTTCTCGTCCTTCCTCTCCCGCCGAGCGGGATAGGGTCGGGGTGAGGGTTTGCCCTTACGGTGCGATACCTCCGCCGAAGTAGACCCAGATGCCTTCACCTATCTGTAGGTTGTCGCCATCTTCGACGATGTCGAATTTAGCGCGAATCGGGTCCCACGTGTAGGCGCGCTTGTTGTCGCCTAGGTAGTCACCAGCCGTGACTGCGACTTGGGTACCGTCCGGCGCGCGGTTCATCAGCAGCTCACCGAAGTCGTCCTGCGTCTGATCGCCGTCTTGATCGATCACGCCGACGAAGTTCCAACCCGCCAAGGTCGGTATCGTCACTAGGTCCGCCGGGGTTACGGAGGGATCAGTTCGATCAATGCCACCCACTAGCTTAACGCGCTGTGTGGTGAAGCCTTGCGAATGTACCCAGTAGCCGTACTGCGCATGGATCTTGTTCAAGGTCGCATACTCTTCGCTGGTGGACCACTCGTCTCCCATGCGGGTTGCGATGCTCCACGGCTTCTCAGGATCGCTGGCATCCCAACCGGCGACCATGTCGATCGATGCGTCTGTAAAGACACTCTCGATCATCGGGTCCATCGGGTTTGCAGGGAAGGAAACGGCGTTCCAACCGGCAATCAGTTTGAGACCGAAGTCCTTGCGCTCTGCCCATGTGAAGCTGAAGTCGTACGTGTCCTCATTGCCAGCCGCGTCCATGGCTTTCACGGATACCTCGCGGTCACCACGTTCGCCAAGGCTGTCCGGCCAGTACAGGAACCGGTTTCCGCCGAGAACTTGCATCTCTTGCACCGTGCCATCGATCTTGAATTCCTCAACTGAGACCGTCGAAGCATCGTTGTAGGTCAGCATGACGAATGGGCGGTCTTCGGTGACTGTTGTCTCGTCAGCCGGTGTCGGCATCGGGCCATTAAGCGTCATGTCGTATCGGAACTCGGAAGTCCCGGAACCCCAGTTGTACTTGTCCGGCGCAGTCGGGTCGTCATCAATCCCTCGAACCGGGGAAGCGGCGCCCAAACTCGTGAACGACTGTCGGTCACGGGCGTACGCTACGACCGTCAATTTGCCATCTTCAAGATCCTTGGGATTGTCGAAGTTGACCCACTGGTACTCCCACTCAAGGCCGGGCCGTGAGTATGACTGTGCCTGTTGCAGGGTCACTTCGTTTCTGCTCTGCTCGTTACCGCAGTCGTACTTGTCCGGGCCATCGGTAAAGATGGCGCTCGAGTTACCAAGACTACCGCTCCGGATCTTCACGAGATCCGACAATCCCTTGTTGTTATCTGCAAGAGGTCCGTTAGGATTCGCGACGCGGTCGCGTCCCCATCCGATGTCGGAACACACGACTACCAGTGACGGCGTTGAGTTAATCAACTCGTCTGCGGTGATCGTTACGATGATCGAGTCCATGGTCAACATCGAAGGACCTTCGGCGCCTTCGCCAGAACCGGAACCGCCGCTGAGCGATACCGTGATCTTGGGCGCGATACCGTCCTTAACATCAAACGCTGCTTGATTGCCGCCGGTCAAGCGGTTGCCCGCCGGGTCTGAGACCCACCGACCAGCCGCGATATCCACCTCTGGGGTTGCATCCGAAGCCAGTTCCTCATTTAGCAACAGGTAGACGGCGCGACCTTGCACATCGACATCGATGATCTGTGCCGATGCGCCTGGCGAGGTGCTACCAGCAGGTGCATCCAACGTGACCGTGAAGGTCTCGCGATCTATCGAATCCGCGTCAACCGCGCGGTCGAACGCGATCAAGATACCTGATCGGCTCGACTGCGGCACGTCGTCATCGTTCTCGCCGTAGAACCCGGTGACCGACTGTTCTTGGAAGATCACGGGGTCCACTTCATCCAAGAAGAAGACGTGGCGTGCGTACCAGCCCAAGACGTTGTATCGCCCTGTGTTGCGTTTGGCCGCATCCTCTTCACCCAGGTTGTTGATGAACCTCGGGCCTTGGTTGTCGCTGTCCGAGAATCCGATGTTTCCTGCCACGTCCGCAACCAATGCCTGGAAGTCGATCGTGTTGTTGTAGTCCCTGTTTTGTAGGAAATCAATGCGTACGGAATCACCGAATGTCCCGCTGAGCGCACCATCGTCGTGCGTATCGCCCTCAACCTCCAAGACATCAGGGTTGGCAAGGTCGAATACATCAGCATGAGGAATGACGCCGAAAACATCCTTCTCGGGATCGCCGTATCCGGTGTAGTCAGCGGCCGATTCAACCGCTTTTTTGCCACCGCCGGTGCCGACATAACCGTATGAACCACCCATCGTGTCCACTCTCAAATCCAGCGCCAAATTGGTCGCTGTCACACCGTTCTCATTTGGGTCGTCCTTGTGGTCCACATAAGCTCGGAACGAGTCCTTGCGCAACCCGGAACCGGCATCGCTGTAAGAGCCCGAGAACTCTGGCGAGAGGTCTTGGATCTGCACTTCGTGTTCCGGCTGGTCGATCTGCACGCCAGGGGGCACCGTATCGATAGCAACCTCCAGCAGTTGTGTCGATCCGTCGGTGTCTTTATATGCGATCACCACTGGGCCGCTCTCAACGCCCAAGACTGCGGCTTCCATGTCTGAACAACCCGTCCGCGCCTCACAAGGCATCCCAGCAGCCGTAGCCATACCCCAGTTGTTAGGTGCGCCAAGGCCGTTATTGCCGTTTTCGTCCGTCAGCTTCAGGTACCCCTCATACACGCCACTGAAGCGCGAGGTCTCTCTGAGCGCCAGATCCTGAGAACTGGTTCGCCCATCAGATCGTGCCTCGACGACTAGTTCCGTATCTGTGGATCGCTCTTCGGCGGTCGTAAATCTAGGAACATCAACGTTATCCAAGGGAGCTGTACCGTAGGCTCCTTTAGTCGCCCCGCCCACGAGCGACTCAAATTCGCTCGTCTCGTACACGACATACATCACCTCAACTGACGCACCGGTAGGGATGTGGACACTAACGCTGAACCACGGCGCCACCTCGTCTTCACCATCACCAGATTCATCGTCAATCCTGCCTGATCCGACGTCCTCGTCAATGTTCAGGTACTTGTTCAGCTTCTGGAAACCATCAGTGTCTAACGCTGGATTACTAGTTACCATGCCGTAAATGCTGATGGGCGAATCGTCGCCTTCAACTATGAACATGGGGGAATAAGGCGCGTTAACACTGTTCTTATCGATCGTGATGCCAGTTATTACCGTTTCTCCAGCACTTTGTGCGATTATGACCGGACCACTACTGGGTGTCTGGTTACGCCGTACCCACCGAAAATCGTTTGGGTCAGCATCAATGCCATCGTAGTCCTTCCGAATGATGGCTCGGTAGCCAGATTCGTCAGTTGGCGTATTCGGATCGTCTTCAACGTAATAAGGATCGGTTGCCTCGCAACCATCGTTAGAACCAGCTGGAGATACCCCTCTGCAAGGTGCTCTACCTCCCGCCCCAAGCAACACCGGAGTCCTCTTGTCTCTGCCGGTGTCTTTGATGCTGATCTTGATCAGGTTGGAATTTTCCAAGACCGCGCGAGGGCTGTCAGGAGCCGTCTTCGGGTCATGCGCGTACGTCGCGTAGACCATTCCGGTCTCGGTGATGGTATCGCGCCCCGCAACGTTGTAGGCATTGCCATCTCCATCGTTACAGTCGTCCACACCGAACACGTCGGTGCTCGTGGTGTAACAGGTCCCGACGTTCACAACGTCGATCGTACCAGTAGCCGCCTCTACCGTCCCCGATGAGCCGGCTCGCACCGCCACCACCGCAACGGCAAGGATCAGCACGGCCAGAGCCGTCAAGATTCTCGATGAAAGCTGCACAGCTGCAGTCCTCCTGTATCTATCTCTCTACCGGTTCGATACCAGACGCACATGCAACAGCGCTGCTCGCGCCGTTCTTGAAGCGGTCTTGCCCGGATGTTTCCATAGCACTCTCAAGACGCGCAACGAACCATGACGGTCGGCACGCCCTGAAAACTATATGATACCGAATATATGCCAGTATGTGTGGCGTGTCAACGCTTTTTTGTGAACTATGCGGGGGAATGGCGTAGGACGGTGCGGGAATGACGGGGGTGTGCGGGGGGATGGCGTGGGCTGGGATGTGCGGGTGTTTAAATGGCAAGGTTTGTTTTGCTCTGGATGCCCGCGTGCGCGGGGAATGACGGTGGGGTGGTCAGGAATGACGGGAATCCTAGTTCACAAAAAACGCCCCCGTGTGTTTCGCACGGGGGCGTTTCCTTTATTGCCTGTTCCCGTCGGGCGGGAGAGGCGTTGAGCCTGTTTATGGCGCTATCGAGTTGTCATCCGGGAAGAAGACCCAGACGCCTTGACCGATGACCATAGCGGAGTCTTCGCCTAGCACTCGGTAGCCGTTGGCTATGCCGTCCCACACGTAGGCTTGTGTGAAGCCTGGCATGTAGTCCTTGGCATTGACCACGACACCTTCGCTGTCCATCAAGTCTTTGCCGAAGTCGCCCTCGGTCTGGTCGCCGTCTTGGTCGACGACGCCGACGAAGTTCCAGCCCGGCATCGTGATTATGCCGATGGGGTCTGGCCTGTCGCCAGTCTCACGGTTGATCGGACCGCTAAGGTCTACGCTCTGCTTCACGAAGGCTGATGAGTGTACCCAGTATCCGTAGCGCACTACGACCTCGGTGAGCGGTGCGAAGTTCGCACTCGTGCTCCACACACCGTCAACTCGTGTTGCGATGCTCCATGGACCAGTCGAACTCAACGGGTTCCAACCGATCACTCGGTCCACCGCCTCTTCTGTGAAGACAGCATCGAGCGCCGTGTCCACAGGGTTAGCAGGGAAGGAAATCGCGTTCCAGCCTGCCGACAGATCGAGGACAAACGGATCGCGAGCCGTTACTTCGAACTCGAACGATGTATTGCCATCCGGTTCGTTGTCCGCAGCATCTCGTGCGTCGAATTCGACCTTGTAAGTTCGGGCATCCAAAGGCTCGGGCCAGTACAGGAAGCGGTTGTCGCCAATCGATTCCAACGAACCGTGCACGTCTTCGCCATCAACCTTGAACTCGGTGACTTCGACCGTGGTAGCCTCGCCCGCGAAGTCGAGGAGCACGAACGGACGCTGCTCTTTGACCTTGCTATCGGCTTCTGGCTGCACGCTGCCACCAGAACCATCCGCCTTCAACGGACTGTTAAACGTGTTGTCCAGAACAAACTTCGTCGTCCCAGAACCCCAGTTCTCGCATTTACCGTCGCAAATGTCGGTGGCATGCGCGTCGTAATTCGAACGGTCTTGACCCCAAACTACGACTACCAGCTGACCATCGCTCAAATGGCCTCTGGATGACGTACCCGGGTTGCGCCACGCGTAGATCCAGTTGTTCCCTGGTCGAGACAGCGACGAAGCGCCGCCCAAATCTCTGCCCATGGTGCCACACATCCTGTTGTCTTCCAAGATGATGTTGCTGTCGTGATAGCCGTTCCTATTCGATTCGTAACGACCAAGATCGAAGACAGCATAGGCAGTTTTATCCGCGTTCTGTTTCAACGTTCCGCCACCACTCGAGACTCGCTCATTGAAGTTGATGTTGGAACAGACGACCGCTACGCGCGGAGCGCCATTTATGTCTTCGTCGGACGCGATCGAGATGTCGATCGACGTGCTCGTGAGCATAGATGGGCCTTCGCTACCAACGCCGGTCCCGGAGCCGCCGCTCAGCGCCAGAGTGAAGACCGGCAAAATGCCGTCTTGCACCTGGAATGCTTCCGCAGGTTTCTCCTGCCAGCTCAGAACGTTGCCGGCCATGTCTTCGACTTCACGTCCTTCAGTGATGCTCAACGTCGGAGTCGCGTCGGACGCCAACTCTTCGCCAAGCTTGAGGAACACCAACTTGCCGTCAGTGAGGACATCGGTGATCGCGATACCCGATTCGTCGTCGTGCTCCAAGGTGAACGTGCCGGTATCGATCAGGTCGCCGTTTACACCGCCGTCAAACACCACCATCACCGCAGAGCGATCTCTGATCGGAATGTCATCGTCATTCAGGCCATAGAAACCGGTAACCGATTGACTCTTCTGGATAACAGGGTCCAAGTCGTCGATGTGGACGATGTGAGCCGAGAAGTAACCAAGAACGTTCGGTGCCTTGCGGTCCTTCTCCTCCTTGGTGCCAAGATCGTCGATGAAGCGCGGGTTGGCAGCATCGCTGTCCGAGAAGCCAATGTTACCCGCAAGGTCACGTACCGACGCTTGGAAGTCGATCGCATGGTTGAACACAAAGTCGGCCGGAGTACCAGTCACTTCATCGAAGTCGATCTCAGCCTCTTCGTTGAACTCGCCGTCCGGATCTCCATTGTCAAAGTCGTCCGCTTCAACAGACTTGAAGTTCGCAGCCTTGTCGGGAGTAGTTGTTTCCGGTCCCTTATAAAGCTCGGCCATCCACGTAGCCCTATCAATCACTCCGAACTGATCCATGTTTATAAAGCCCGTGTAGTCGAGACGGCGGAGAACCTGACCTTTGCCGCCAGGTGCCGTGCCTTCAACACCAGAAGCGATACTCATCACCGCAGCACTACCCGGAGGTGTATCGCGGTTGTCGACGTTCAACTGGAAGGAATCTGCAGCCAAGCCGGAATCGGCGTCGTTGAACGAGCCGATGAACGACGGCTTCTCGTCGTCGCTACGTGCATTGTGCACAGGAGAATCGACCTGGATCGTCGGTGGTTCAATATCAACCATGATGTCGAATGAACGGTTCTGACCATCTGAATCCTTGTACATCACCGTCACGGGGCCGTTTCCAACGCCCAACACGGCGAGAGCATCACTGACTAGTGGGATGGCCGCTGGTGCGGTGCCACCCATCAAGTCGTCAATCAAGTCGCCGCTCTCCTTCATCAAACCCCAGTTATCGCGACTGCTACCGCCGATTCCATCCGCGTCAGTCAGTCGCAGGTATCCCTGGAACACGCCAGTAAACCTTCCAGTCTCAACCAGCGCAAGGTTTTTCCTTTCGCTCGCGTGGTCGGTTTCCCCTGCGTCGGTCTTCCCATTACCGCCAGCATCCTCATCCGATTCCGCGTACAGCATGAACGATTGGTTGTCATCGCCTTCGCGTTCATCTGACGTGCAGGTCGCTTGGGCAAAGTCCTCCAAGTCCGCAGTGTCCGCTTTTGCGGGCTCATCGATACATTGCACCCCGCCCTGGATGTACTCGATTCCACTGGTCTCGTAGTAGATGACCTGGAGTTGGACTGCTCCGCCACGAGGAACGCTGATGTTCAGCTTGATCGCCGGCGCAATGTTGGTCTCTCCAGATATCACGTCCTCGTCAATCACGATCCACTCGCCGATGTCCTGGAAATCTCCATCAGAAGCATCAATAGTGCGGTCGTCCGTACTGACTCTCCCGAAGAACTTCACAACTCCGCCCTGCTTGGGATCCGCGATGGGTTTGTAAGGGATGGCAGGAGTGCCACCTTCGAAAACCACTTGATTCGAGCCTGAATTGATGAATGTGGCAGTACCGAACTCAACAACCTGCTCAAGCCCAGGCAAGCCCCCGGTCTTCGTCGCATCATCGAAAACCGACGCAGCTATGACTCCAGACGCGCTGAGTGCCGTGACATTGGCGTCGGCTGCCCGCTCGTTAAGTGTCCTGGCAGTACCGGTGACAACAAAACCATCACCATCGGGCGTGTCCGCAACCAAAGCCATGGCGTCCGTCGTAATCAAAACTGGATCCCTGCGGTCACGTCCTGAGTCTGTGATGCTTACCCTGATGAGGTCGCCGTCTTCGATGATTGCGCGTGGATTCTCCGCCCCGGTCTTCGGGTCGTGCGCATAGGTCGCGTAGACCGTGGGGATTTCGATCAGATCGTCGAGCGGCTCAACCTGCTGGTAAACCGCATCCTTCTGCGTGCAGTGGTCTGTGCTGAAGACATCCGCGTTGTTGGTTGTGCACGCTCCGACGTTCAATGCATCGATCGTTCCGGTAGCTGCGCTGACTTGGTCGTTCGCGTTCTGAGCGCCGACAACTACGCCGACGACGAATGCGAGCACTGCCAGTGCTGTCAAGATTCTCGCTGAAAGCTGCACGCTTCAGTCCTCCTGCTTACTTTCCCGGCACGATCGTGAACGGAACGGTCTCGGCCCAAACGCCGACCTTGGTCCGCAACGTCCTCTGTCCGGATCTGTGCGATGTTTGCATAATACTTGCAAGCGCGCCAACGCGCAACGCGGTTGGCGTGCCATGAAAAGTATATGATACCCAATCCTTCCTGCGCGCGTAAACCCCCAACTATTCGATTCGTTGAAATTACATCCCTTTTTCCACCAGCCAGAGCAGAACCACCTACCGAGTGCGCGAACACCGCGCTGGATATAGCTATATATAAGGGTACGACGTGCTAGACGTGATAACCGAAGAGGCAGTCCGCACACAAGTCTTTCCGCCCTTGTCCACGTCATTCCCGCAAAGCCTGCTCCGTACTCCGATACGGGGGGAATCCAAGGGAGGACGGGGGATCGGGACTGAGGCAACCCCAAACCAGCACGACCACCCTCATCACAGTTCACGACAAAACGCCCCCGTGGAGACACGGGGGCGTTTTCGCTATTCCCTTCTCTATTGATCAGAGGGGGAGCTATGGCTCAGGGCTTTACGGCGCGATGCCGCCTGTCTCCGGGTAGTAGACCCAAACCCCATCGCCGATTGTCACGTCATTGTCGCTGCGTAGCGACTCGAACTGGCTGAAGGTCGGATCCCAGGTATACGCTCGCACGTAGTTCGGACCCAGATACTCGCCCGCCTTCACAGGGTTGTCTTGGCTGTCAATCAGAGAGGTGCCGAAGTCGTTACCTTCTGTCTGGTCGCCTTCCTGATCGATCACGCCCACGAAGTTCCAGCCTGGCAAGGTGTCGATGCCGATCAACGTCGGTGCACCGCTGATGTTCCGAGAGATCGGACCCTTCAGCGCCACTGGCTGATCTATGAACGCGCTCGACTTCACCCAGTAGCCGTACTTCGCTCGAATCTCGTTGAGCGCGCGGTACTGGTGGTTCGATTCCCAGACGCCGTCGCGTCGCACCGCGATGCGCCAGCCTTGGGTGTCCCATCCGATGACTCTCTCGATCGCCGGGTCGGTGAAGACCGAGCCGATCGCGGTATCGATCGGGTCAGCAGGCACTGAAATCGCGTTCCAGCCTGCCTGAAGCTCAACCAAGAACTTCCCGCGTGCCTCGACCGTGAATTTGTAGTCGAACGTGACCTCGTTGCCAGCAGCGTCGGAGGCTTCCGCCTCGACCTCATGGGCACCGCGCGCCAGACTCTCCGGCCAGTAGATGAAGCGGTTCATCTGAGGATTGTCGAACTGGTCAGCGATCTCAACACCGTCAAGCTCAACCGAATCCAAGGTGACTGTCGTACCTTCGTTGAACTCGATCAGCACGTGCGGACGATCCTCTTTCGAGACCTCGCCATCGCCCGGCTGCAAGTTGCCGCCAGATTCATTCTTCGGCGAGGCTATACCAGTGTCCAATGTGAACTCAGTCGACGTCGAACCCCAGTTCTGGACATTGAGTTCGTCACCGAACTCATACCGCGAGCGGTCGCGGGCGTAAGCTACTACTGTCAGCTTGCCATCCTCGAGGACAGTACCCTTCTTCCACGTGTGGTCCCAGTTCTCGCCCGGACGGGACAGTCCGGTCGCCGGGGTGCCAGGAACGAACTCCTGCACAACCCCGCTCGGATCCGTGTAATCGCAGGTGTAGTCGTACTCTGCGTTTTTACCCGTCACGTCAGGTGTGGTCATAAGGTTGTCGTCGGTCGGCTCGTCCGCAGACGAAGTGTTCCGGTTCGCAACGAAGTCATCGATGTCTTTCTTGACATCTGCGTTTGCGCCTTCGTTCCATCGAAGAGTGCTGCACACCACGTGGATCTTCGGTGCACCCTGCAGCTCCTCGTCCGACGACACATTGACTGTGATCTGATTCTTCGTCAGCTTGTCCGGACCTTCATCACCAGTGCCACTGCCAGAACCGCCGCTGAGCGTTACCGTCAGTCTCGGCGAGATACCGTCATTAGCCTCGAACTCGTCGACCTCGCGGCCGAACGTCTCATTGCCGGCCATGTCTTCGACCTTCTCGCCTTGCGTGATGTCGATCTTCGGCGTGGCATCTGACGCAAGCTCTGAATCCAGCTTCAGGAACGCGTACTTCTTCTCCACACGGGCATCTACGATGCTCGCCGCCGTGCCATCGTCCAACTCCACGCTGAACGTGCCAGTCGATACTGATGACGCAGCGATCGGACCGTCGAACACGACCATCACACCGGAACGGTCCACGATCGGATCGCCGTCCGAGTTCAATCCGAAGTAGCCAGTCGCTGTCTTAGCGTTCTGGATCACCGGGTCCTTCTCGTCTAGCGTCACGATGTGTGCTGAGTAGTAGCCGAGAACGTTTGGTTTTTTGCGGTCATCTGCTTTCGTGCCCAGGTCGTTGATGTAACGAGGGTTCGCAGGATCCGAGTCCGAGAAGCCGATGTTACCAGCCATGTCCATCACGAACGCCTGGAAATCGATCTCGAACTCCTTGTCACGGGTAATAGCGTCTCCGGAGCTGTCTTGCAGGTCTAGCCGGAGATCGTCTTCGAACGTGCCGCTGCTCGCTCCGTCGTCGTACGCGTCAGCCAGAATGTGGCATTGGTTTTGATCGTCGCAGGAGTCGTCGCCCAAGTCGTACAGATCGCTTGCTTGCGAAACGATGCCAAACAGGGGATCAGTAGAAGTATAGCCAGCATATTCTTCAATGCGCGTTATGCTGGTCAAACTGCCCGATGCTGTAACCGTGATGTCCGGCGCTCTACCAGTTAAGACCCAATCATCGTTTTTACCTTCGCCATCAACTCTGTTGTCAACCACCAGCCGGAACGAATTGTCCACAAGACCGGAGTCAGCATCCTCGAGCGTGCCGGCGAAGTCTGGAGACTGGTCATCGCTCGATGAACCGTTCGTAGGAGATGTCACCGCGATACTCGGTGCGACATTGTCGATCTCTATTCGTAACATCCGCCTGCTACCGCCAGAATCGCGATAGTCGATCGTCACCGGACCGCCATCAACCGCAAGCACAGCAACGTCTGAAGCGGTGTTTGTGCTCCCGGATCCATGCTTAGCCTTTCGGCCCCAGTCTGTAGTCGATACAGTACTAGCAGCTCCCAGCTGCCGACCATCAGCGTTGGCGTCGGTCAGACGAATGAAGCCCTGGTACACACCGTTGAATCTCGCCGTCTCCTTCAAGTGGAGGTTCACGCTGCGAGCTTCAAGATCCCCATCCGCACTCGCCTGCACCATCAGCGCCGTGTTCCTGTCCTTCTCATCCGTGGTGTAGACGACATCGAATTCGCCATCTCGCATCAACGCTGGAACTGTCTCAACGACTGCTGTCGTCATCGGATCGTCGCAGGTCCATACGTCATTGTTCTCATCCAAAGTATGGCCGCTGTCACTGCAGTAGTAGTAAGGCTTGCCGCCAACCAGGTCCTCCTGATTGCTCGTGCGGTAGTAGACCGCCAGGATAAGGACGTTTGAATCATCGGGAACGCTGGCGTTGACTCCAAGCCAAGGAGCAGTATTGCCATGTGCCTCGCCATTCGATGCGTCTTCGTCAACCTCCAGTTCATCAAGTACCTCGATCGTCTCCCCAGAGTCGCCGCAATCGTTGTCGCGGGTCATGTCCACACATCCGTAGAATCTGACCACGGCGCCGTTTTGGACATTGAAATCACCTGGCAAAAATCCTGGTGGGTCTACCACTGTACCGCCGATGTTGAGGGTTTTGTTTCCGCTGCTCATTATCGTCGAGGTAGCCGGTGCGCCGCCGCCAGATGTCACTTCTCCTATCTTTACTTGAGCAACACCGCTGTTGTTGGCATGGTTGAACTGGATATCACCCGAGGTATCCGTCGGATAATTGAGTTCGTCTCTATCCAAGTTGGTCTTTATCGCTGTCGCCAGAGCGGTATTCGTCATGTGCTTCAAATTCATGTTCGACAGAGAAGCACCCGCTATTAACACGCCGGTCCGCTTGTCCCGTCCCGTGTCCGCGATGCTGATCTTCAGCAGGTCGGAGTCCATGAGGATCGCCCTCGGCGCATCCGACGAGGTCTTCGGGTCATGCGCATAGGTCGCGTACAGCGTCGAAACCTCGACCACATCTTTCCGGACTTCCCACTTGACGGGATCGTCGCCCGAGCCGTTCCCGGACAGATCGCAGTCCGCTTTGCCGAACACGTCTTCGCTGGTGGTAAGGCATGTGCCCACGTTGAGGGCTGCGATGCTGCCAGTTGCGGCATCTGCCGTCGGCGTGTACTGGTCTGCGGACTGTATGACGAACAGCGCGCCGATAAGTGTTAGGAGTGCCAGCGCACCCAGCATCTTCGATTTCATGCTCATTCTCTCTCTCATGCGGATCTCACTCACTGTTTCGTGGGTCACCGTATTGTCGATAGAACCTTGCCTGAGGCGGCTCTTGGAAGGCAAGTTCAAACTCGCTGACATACACAAAAGCGCGCCACTCGGCGTTCATGCTCACGAATATACGAAGGACAGCGAATCCGATTCAATGCACCGCAACGCGTTTACCACACGTTTTGAGAGCCATGATCGCCATGATTGGGAATGATTAGAGCACCCTACCTTATATATAGGTGCGCTCGCGTAAGTCATTCCCGCTTAGCTATGTCATTCCTGCGAAAGCAGGAACCCAAGGGTGGTGGGACTCGGGGTTTCCCCCGCCAAAGAGACCGAAACCTCAGGGGAAATGTCCGAAGGACAAAGGGGCAGAGGCAGGGAGGAACCAGTCCCTACGGCGCGATCCCTCTACCATCGCTGTAGTACACCCACACGCCTTGGCCTATCGTCATCGGATCGTTAGCGCGGATTGTGTTGAACTGGTTGAACGTGGCGTTCCAGGTGTACGCGCGGATGAAATTGGGGCCTAGATAGTCGCGGGCAGTTACGGGAACGTCTTGGCTGTCGCGGAGGGTCAAGCCGAAATGGTCCTCGGTCTGGTCACCATCGGAATCGATTACGCCTACGAAGTTCCAGCCGGATTCGGTGGGGATGTCGGTGAGCGCCGGTACCGCTCCGTCGGAGCGGCGGACTGTGCCTCGCAACGCCACGGGCTGTCGGACAAAGTCGTTCGATTTGACCCAATATCCGTAACGCGCTCGGATGTCGTGAAGTACCCCGAAGTTCTGCCCCGATTCCCAGATGCCGTCTCTACGAACCGCGACTCTCCACCCTTCTGTATCCCAACCGATCACCGCCTGAATCGCCGGGTTGGTGAAGACCGTATCGATATTCGTGTCTATCGGGTCCGCAGGGAACGATACCGCGTTCCAACCCGTCACCAGGTCCAGAACGAAATCGCCGCGGGCGATCGACTCGAACTCGAAGTCGAACTCCAACTCGTTGCCGGCCGCATCGGATGCGATCACCTCTACCTCGTGTTGACCGCGTGACATGCTGAATGGCCAGTAGACGAATCGGTTGAGGTCTCGGTTCGTGAACTCGTCCTTAATTTCGACGCCATCCAACTCGACGGACTCCAGCGTAACGGTCGTCGGCTCGTTGAACTCGATGAAGATGAAGGGCCGAATCTCGGAAGTGGTGGATTTGTCTTCCGGTTGCACTTCACCGCCACTGGCTTTAAGCGGGGAGATGAACTCGGTATCGAGATTGAAGTTGGTGGACGTCGCGCCCCAGCTCTGGACGTACTGCCCGTCGCGCACATGCCGCGAGCGATCACGGGCAAACGCGACAACTCTGAGCCGCCCATTCTCGAGCGAAGCGCCACCGCTCCGCAAGTTGCGCCACTCGGTTTCCCAGTTTTCGCCCGGCCGCGCATTGGTCGTATACTCGGTCAATTCGAACGGATCATCGTCGTTGCTGCCGTACCCGCATGTGTATTGCGTTCCCGAATCCTCGCGCGGCTTGCCGTTGAACGCCCCATGACGGTTCTCTATGAAGTCGTCCACGTCGTACTCGATCTTGCGCCCGCGCACAGTCTCTTCCCAACTCAAGCTCTCGCAGACCACGATCACAGTCGGCGAACCCTGTATCGGTTCGTCGGATGCGACGTGGATGGTGATGTTTCCGTTGGTGAGCTGGTCTGGCCCTTCATTGCCTTGACCAAGACCAGAACCGCCGCTGAGGGTGACAGTCAATTTCGGCGAGATGCCGTCGTTGGCTTCAAAGCGTCGCAGTTCTCGCCCTGAGGTAATGTTGCCTGCCATGTCGCGGACGCTTTCACCCGCGGCGATGCCGACGTACGGCGTTTCGTCGGAGTTCAACTCGTGTCGCAGCTTCAAGAAGACGTACTGCTTGTCAACGATGACGTCGACAATTTCACCCTCTGACCCGTCGTCCAACTCGACGTAGAAAGTGTGTAGATCTACAGATGCCAGAGAAATCGGTCCGTCGAATACGAGCATGACGCCACGGCGATCTACTATCGGCTCGTCATCACTGTCGCGTCCGTAGTAGCCGGTTGCGGATCGCGTGGTGCTGATCTCGGGGTCCTTCTCGTCTAGGCCGATGATGTGCGCGGATAGGGAGCCCAAAACGTTCGGCACGATGCGATCACGCGGATCCTCTTGCCCGAGGTCGTAGATGAAGTAGGGATTGCTCGGATCGGAGTCTGAGAAGCCGACGTTCCCCGCGATGTCAACTACGAACGCTTGGAAGTCGACACCGAACTCAAGATCATCACCTTCCAACCGCAATCGGACCGAATCATCGAAACGACCGCGGCTATCACCGTCATCGTAGCTGTCAGCCTCGATGAAGCACCTGTTTTGGTTGCGATCGCAGGAATCATCTCCCAGATCGAAGAGACGAGCAGGATCAATGATCCCGAAGGGGTCGTCCCCGTTGGTGCTGTATCCAACATAGTCGGCCTGACGCTGAGCGCTCCCGCCCGGGCCAGTTCCGCGTACCGTGAATTTCGGCACAATACCATCAAGCGCGAAATCGGAGTTGCGCGTTGCATCCGGGTCATTGTCCACTACCAAGCGGAACGATTCTTGCGCGAGTCCAGAGTCGTTGTCTTCGAAGGTGCCTATAAAGTCTGGCGACTGGTCGTCGCTAGAAGATTGGTGACGCGGGTGGTCGATCTCGATGCGCGGCGGTTCGTAGTCGATCTGGATGCGAAGGTTTCGTCGGCTGCCGTTCGTGTCTCGATACTCGATGGTTACCGGGCCGCTCGCGACGCCGATTACGGCCGCGCCTGATTCGGTGCTGCTAGACGCATCGCGTACGCACGCGCCCCAGTTGGTGCTCTGAGAACCGCAGCTCTGATACTGACCGTCACCATTGGTGTCCGTCAACCGTACGTACCCTTCGTACCTGCCGGTGAAAAGGCCCGTTTCGGTGAGATGTAGGTTGACGTAGTCTTGGTCGCCGTCGGATCTGACTTGGAGCGTCAACTCGTCATTGCCGTTGATTTCGCTGCGGGTGTAAACGACATTACCTACGCTATCCCGCTCACTCGCCGGGCTGCTGCCGCATAGCCAACCGTCGTTCCGGTCGTAATCGGGCTCATCGCCATTGGAGCAGTAGTAAAAGGCTTGGCCACCGATCATCGTTTCCTGACCGCTGGTCTCGTAGTAGACAGCGTAAACATGGATCTGCTTACCGCTCGGAATGCTGGCGTTTACAGCGAACCAAGGAGCGACACTCGGATTGATACTCCCGGAAACCCTGTCTTCATCTACCGATAAGTAACGGCTGATATCCACCAACTCGTCATCCCCGCTCCCACCAAGAACGCAGGCGGACTGATCCGTTACGCATCCGAAGAAGCGGATATTGCCGTCGGCATCCATCGGCTTGTACGAGGCTCCGCTCTCGAAGTTGAAGGTTTGGCTACCAGATGCAGGAACAGTCGCACTGCCGGGATTGTCGCGGACGATTACTCTAGTGCCCGATTCGAAGCCGATACTTTCGTCGCTTCCCAGAAGGTCGCTGTCCATCAAAATATCTGCGATCTCGTTGAGTGCACCTGTGATATCCGCGTGCCCTTGACCCCGCACCAACACACCGCTTCGTTTGTCTCGGTCCGGATCGTAGATGCTTATCTTGAGCAGATCGGTGTCTTCAAGAATCGCTCGCGGCTGATCCCAACCAGTCTTCGGATCATGAGCGTAGGTGGCGTAGAGCGTAGAGACGCGTTCCACTTCGTCACGAATCTCCCAACCATCGGAGCGGTTGGAGAGATGACATCCCTCTTCCTCGAATATCGACGCATCGGTTGCCAGACAGGTTCCGACATTGAGCGCGTCGATGACCCCAGTAGCCGCGTCGACGCGTTCCGAGTCGTCGGGAATAACCTGCAATGCGAAGACGCCGACCGCGATCGCTGCCAATGAGAAGCAAGCGAGGAGTTTCTTGTTTATGTGCTTAGTGGCACTCATAGCACCGTTGCCGTGATAGCCCGTCACTCGGAGGGGCACTGAACGAAGGGATAACACATTGTCCCTTCGAAACCAAATTGCGTCCTTATCATGTAAGACGCACGAAGGGGCAATAAGGTTCCATCTGGGAACCCTACGTCTCCTGCCCTCATCGGATTCCTGCCTTCGGGGCAGTAGCGTCCGTCATTCCCGCGAAGGCGGGAATCCAGAGGGACGGGGCGAAATTGAGAAGGCTACTTCTCGGTAATGCTTCGCAGGAACGATGTGTTGTCTTTGGACCGTTGCAGACGCTCCAAGATGCGTTCGGTCGCTTCGGTCGGATTGTGTTCGTTCTGAGCTTGTAGCAATGCGAGCATCCGACGGAGGAGCCAGACTTGCCGCAGCGTGTCCGGAGCTTGCAGAAGTTCCTCGTGGCGAGTGCCGCTCTTGTCCATGGAGACGGCCGGGAAGATTCTGCGCTCGGCCATTGTGCGGTCAAGGTGCAGTTCCATGTTGCCGGTGCCCTTGAACTCTTCGTAGATGAGGTCGTCCAATCGGCTGCCAGTGTCGATGAGCGCAGTCGCTACGATGGTCAGGCTTCCACCCTCCTCGCAGTTGCGGGCTGCGCCGAAGAACTGCTTGGGCGGGTAGAGCGCCAACGGGTCCATACCGCCTGACAGCGTCTTGCCGCTGCTGGGGAGTTTCACGTTGAAGGCTCGGGCCAAACGGGTCAGGCTGTCGAGGACTAGGAGAACGTCTTCGCCTGATTCGACTAATCGCTTGGCGCGGTCGAGGGCCCGATCAGAGGTCTCGCACTGGTGCTCGACCTGCTCGTCGAATGTTGAGGAGTAGACCTCGCCCTTGACGGTGCGGCGCATGTCTGTCACTTCCTCAGGGCGCTCACCGATGAGCGCGACGACGATGTGAATTGCGGGATAGTTTTCGGCGACGGCGTGGGCGATGTCTTTAAGAATCACCGTCTTGCCGGCCTTGGGGGGAGCGACGATGAGCGCGCGTTGACCCTTGCCGATGGGTGCGATGATATCGATCACCCGGGTGTTCATCTTTGTCGCCGATGTCTCAAGCGTGAGCTGCTTGTCGGGATAGACGACGGTCAGATGCTCGAAACGCGGTCGACGCCGCGCAAACTCAGAGTCTCGACCATTTATCAGTTCTGGCCAAAGCAGCGGGTTGTTGCCGCGTCCTCGTGTGCGTTCGCCTTGCGAGCGGACCGGACCTGCTACGAAGTCGCCTTGCCGGAGACCGCTCTTGCGGATCAGTCCGTTGGGAACGTAGATGTCGCCATCGCTTCCACTGCCTCCCGGTGGGCGCAAGAAACCGTAACCCTTGTCATGGACATCGAGGATGCCGGCGCCGATAGCGATGCCGGTCTCTTGGGACTTTGCGAGTAGGACCTGAAGCGCCAATTCGGTGCGGCGCTCAGGAATATCCGCGAGGCCGATGCGTCGCGCTTCGACCATCAACTCCGCGTTTGTCATAGTGCCCAGATTGCCTAGGGCATCCGGGCTCAACCGCTCTGTTTGTCTTTCGGCGGGGGATCTGGACGCTGTGACCGCGACCTGTCGCCGCTGGCCGTTCTGGTCAATAGGAACCGACGTATCGATAGGGGTACGTGCCATGAAACACCTTCGTGCTGAGGCTTAGCAAGTTGCTGAAGTGAGTATCGCTTCTCCGCGATCTATCTCCGAGTGGATACGGATACATGCCCGCCACACACTCCCACCATCCAGTAGATTCACACCATCTCCATGCACGCAATCCGCGTATCTGGGCGAAAGTTTATATGAATCAAGGATTGCGAGTCAAATCAATAAACCGTCGCGTTTTCGCAGATCTAAATCTGACTTGCAGTCCTAAGCAATCCCTCGGTAGTGTGACACGCGCCCCGCGTCAACTACCAACTGACATCGCACCTTCGAAGAGCGGTTGTTGCGTTCCTTCAGGTCGGAACTGTCGCGCGTACTGCACAAATAGGTCGAAGAGCGGATGCGGTCGTTCGGGGCGGGATCGGAATTCGGGATGAAACTGACTTCCGAGCATGAAGGGATGATCTGCAATCTCCGCGATCTCCACCAAAGACAGTTCCGGGTTCAATCCGCTGCTCAGAAGTCCCAACTCCTCCAAACGATCACGGTAAGCGTTGTTGTACTCGTATCGATGGCGGTGACGTTCCTTTATCTTTATGTCGCCGTTTTCCAACTCTTCCCCATGTCTCGCCATCGCATAGGCTTCGTGTGCTCTAGTCCCCGTCTTGAGCACACACGTGTACGCGCCGAGTCGCATAGTGCCGCCCAAGTCGGTGATGTTCTTCTGCTCTTCCATCAGAGCGATTACCGGCTCTGGCGCACCTTCGTCGAACTCCGTCGAATCCGCTTCCTCGATCCCCGCCACATGACGCGCGAACTCCAAGATCATCATCTGCAAACCCAGGCACAGCCCGAGATAAGGCACCTCCCGCTCGCGTGCATATCGCGCAGCTTGGATCATGCCCTCCGTGCCCCGTTTATCGAAACCACCCGGAACCACGATCCCCTGCGCCTTTGAGAGATAACGCTCCGCTCCATCTTCTTCAACCAGTTCTGACGGCGTCCATTCGAGATCTATACGTACACCTTGGTTCAACTCCGCATGACGCAACGCTTCAACGACTGAAAGATACGAATCTTGCAGACTCGTGTACTTCCCCACAATGGAGATGGCGACTCGCTCGGTGTCATTATCGTCGTCATACGCCTCGACACCATTGACCGCTAGATTGGGGTTACGCGCCAAAGACCGCCACGCCGGAGGCTCTTCCGGTTTTCGTCGCTCAAACCCTAGCCGGTCCATAATCACATCCGCCAGTCCCTGCTCCTCCAGCCAACCGGGCACCGCATAGACATTGCCCAATGTCGGCAGATAAATAATGGCCTCCCTCGGAACACCGCAGTGAACGCTGATCTTCTCCTTCAGACTCACCGTCTCCTCGTCCGAATCTGTGGGATCGTTGAGACGGCATAGGATCGCGTCTGGCTGAATGCCCAATGCCCGCAACGCACGAACGCTGTGTTGCGTCGGCTTTGTTTTGAGCTCGTTGGTAGGTTTCAGAAACGGCACAAAGGTCAAGTGGATCGAAAACGAGTTTTGCCGCCCTTCCATATCCCGCATCCAGCGCACCGCCTCCATAAATGCCTCCGCCTCCATATCCCCAACTGTTCCTCCGACCTCCACGATCACGACATCCGCGTCCTCGCTCTCACCCAACTTACGAATGCGACTCGCAACCGCCTCCACAAGATGCGGCACAACCTGAACAGTCTGCCCCAAAAACTCCGATCCCAACCTCTCCTTGTCTAGAAGCTCGTTGTATATCTGCCCTGCCGTGACATTCGACAATATCGTGAAGTCTTGGTTCAGGAAGCGTTCGTAGTGCCCCAGATCAAGGTCGGTCTCGCTACCGTCCATCGTGACGAACACCTCGCCATGCTCCAACGGGGACATTGTGCCTGGGTCGACGTTCAGATACGGATCAAGCTTGAGGATAGTGACCCTGAGACCCCGATTCTTGAGCATTCGCCCTATAGATGCACAGGCGATGCCCTTGCCTAGAGAGCTTGTCACGCCGCCGGTGACGAAGATGTATCGCCGGCGTTTGCTCAACGTGAACTAACGGCGCTGTTTTTGGGGTTCGGCACATAAAAAGTTTAAGCCAAACACATCCACATTCGTGAGGCTGTCGGCCCGAAACGACACAGAATCTCGCAGATATAGAATCTTCGGTTGCGACAACTGCCAAAACCTACTTCCAAATGGCCGACGAAATTCTCTCATCAGAAGACATCCGACACGTAGCGCGCTTAGCCGCTCTACGTATCGATGACGACGAAGTTGAGATGATGCGCAGTCAGTTGTCCGACATCCTCAGCCACTTCCAGACCCTCGCCGAACTCGACACCGAGGGCGTTCCTCCTACAGGGCACACAACCGACGCACACACAGTGATGCGTGACGACAACGAGATGCCCGCCCTCGAACGCGAGCAGACCCTGGCCAATGCACCATTCGTAGACGGCGAGTTCGTGCGCGTGCGGCCAGTTCTCGAATGACCGACTAGTCGAAGACGCATCCGCTCTCGAAATTACGTTTCCCACGATGACCGAACCGAGCCCAGAAACTCATGCGTCTGCGCGCGAGATGCGCGCAAAACTCGATTCCGGCGAGACAACTGCCCGTGAGATAGCACTCACCCATCTTCAACGCATCCAAGAAGTCGAAAAGCATACCAACGCCTTCCTAACCGTGCTGGGCGAAGAAGACGTAATCGCCCAAGCCGACGCCGCTAATGCCCTGATCCAATCGGGAAACGCTTCCGCGCTAACTGGCATCCCCTTCCTCATTAAAGACAACATCTCCACCAACGGCATTCGCACCACAGCAGCCTCAAAGATCCTCGACGGCTACGTCCCACCCTTCGATGCCACTGTCGTTAACCGACTGAAAGAGGCCGGATCCATCATCCTCGGCAAGGGCAACCTCGACGAATTCGCAATGGGTTCGTCCAATGAAAACTCCGCATTCGGAGCGGTCGTCAACCCTTGGGGCAAGAACCGCGTACCCGGAGGGTCCAGCGGAGGTGCAGCATCGGCAGTAGCTGCGGGTGAGGCCGTGATTGCGCTCGGATCAGACACCGGAGGATCCATCCGTCAACCCGCATCCCTCTGCGGTGTTGTCGGATTCAAACCAACATACGGCACCGTCAGCAGGTACGGCCTGATCGCTTTCGGCTCATCCCTAGACCAGATCGGCCCCATCGCAAGAACCGTTGCGGACTGCGCCGATACCGCGAACGCAATCTCAGGCCGAGACCCACTCGACTCAACCTCGCTTGACCTCGAAATCGATTTCACCAAGTTCATAGACCGCGACATCAACGGCATGCGCATCGGCGTCCCCCGGGAATACCTCGTTGAAGGTATCGAGCCGGGCGTTCGCTCCGCGTTCGAAGCATCGCTGGCAGTTCTCGAAGGTCTAGGCGCAGTAATCGAAGAAACAAGCCTTCCCCTAACTGACCACGCCCTCGCCGTCTACTACATCATCGCCCCATCAGAAGCCTCGGCAAACCTTTCACGATTCGATGGCGTCAAATACGGCATGTCGATTGAAGGTGAACCTAACGCACGCGAATCGATTGAAGCAACAAGAGGCAGCGGATTCGGCCCAGAAGTGAAACGCCGCATACTCATCGGAACGTATGCACTTTCAGCCGGATACTACGACGCCTACTACAAGAAAGCACAGCAAGTCAGGACTCTAATCCGGCGAGAGTTCCAAGACGCCTTCCAAAAGTTCGATGCATTGGCAACGCCGACATCACCAACCGTCGCCTTCGAGCTAGGCGAAAAAACGCAGGACCCCTTCCAGATGTACCTAAGCGACGTCTGCACCATCCCGGTCAACATCGCTGGACTTCCCGGAATATCGGTTCCCTGCGGCCTATCCGATGGCCTCCCCGTTGGTCTGCAAATAATCGCACCTCAACTCGGCGACCAAGTCGCGATCCAAATCGCGCATGCCTATGAGCAATCGGCAAACTGGAAGCTGACACCACCAGAGCTATGAAAAACCTCACCTTTCCGAAGCCGTCATTCGCCAACCTACTCTTCGCACTCCTGATGTTGACCATCACAGTGGCGATCGCGTGCGAAACAAACGAGGGCACACCCGGAGCAGGGCCGGATGGCGAAGCCAACGTCGCCGATCTCGACTGCTCAGACCTTGAAAAAGACCCGAACAGAGTTGGCGACGCCCCATCGGGCCCTCCCCCGGCACTTCCCAACATATTCACTGGAACAGCATATGTGAATGGTGAACCGGCTCCAGAAGGCGAGCAACTATACGTGAAACTCGTCACATCCCGTTCGCACGCCGTACAAATCGAACAAAACGGGAAGTTCATTAACATCATTCACGGGCCCGTCAGCGACCAAGACAAAGGCGTTCCCTTCCAGTTCTGCCTCGGCGATCCCGAAGGCGTCGCCGTCAAATCAGCCGAAACTTTCGAGTTCGACGGTAGCGAACCCTTCAAAACTTCCGACGTCGAACTCAATTTCCCAATGCTTCCCAGCGAGTTGAGCTCTCAGTAATGCTCCTCGAACTCGACGGCATCAAACCACAAGTTCACGAGACAGCCTTCGTCAGCCAACAAGCCACAGTAATCGGCGATGTCCGCATCGGCCCCAACTCCAGCATCTGGCCCGGCGCAGTCATCCGAGCCGACAGTGGAACCATCACTATCGGCAAAGGCTCAAACGTCCAAGACAACTCTGTTATCCATGCCGACGACGACGCCTCTATCGGTGACGGCGTAACGATCGGCCACGGCGTCGTCTGCCACGGGAAAACTATCGGCGACGGCTCCCTCCTAGGAAACGGATCTGTCCTTAACGACGGAGTAGTGCTAGGAAAAGGATGCTTGGTAGCCGCAGGTTCGGTAATTCCAGAAAACTCCAACTTCGAGGATTACCAGCTAATCCGAGGCGTCCCCGGCAAAGCCATCGGCAGATTGCGCACTCGACATCAACAACTTCAGCAACGCGCCGCACTCAGCTACGTCAAACGCATCGAACGTTACAAGCGAGCATCTTCGTCAAACAACCCGCTCTAGTTGACCGGATTACATCCGCTCCGGCGCATTCATCCCCATGATGTTCAACGTGCCAGCCAGCACTATCCGCGCGGCATCTACCAACAGCAACCTCGCCTTAGTCAACTCCGCATCCGCAGAATCGCTCGAAATCACGCGACAAGCCTCGTAGAACCGCTGCAACTCCCGAGCAACCTCATACGCGAAATGCGGCATGTGATGCGGCTCCAGCATCTCCGCCGCACGCGCGATCATGTCCGGCAACTCGTTCAGCCGACGCATCAACGCCAACTCCCGATCCATCGTCAACAACGAAACATCCCCATCCTCAAACTCGATCTCTCGCTCCACCGCCGCACGCAGGATCGCGCACAACCTCGCGTGCGCATACTGCACGTAAAACACCGGGTTGTCCGAAGACTCAGCCTTCGCTAAGTCGATATCGAACTCCATATGCGTTCCAGGTGTCCGCTCCAAGAAGATGTAGTGACAAGCATCCGGACCCACTGCATCCATCAACTCATCCGCCGCGATGAAGTTGTCCTCCCGCTTGCCGAAGCTCACCAACTCATCACCCGACTTGAAGTTCACGATCTGATTGAGGATGATCGTCAACCGCTCAGGATCAACACCCAAAGAATCGACAACCGCCTTCATCCGCGCGACGTGACCATGATGGTCAGCACCCCAGACGTTGATGACGCGATCAAAATCGCGCTTCAAAAACTTGTTGTAGTGATACGCGATATCCGTCCCAAAGTAAGACGGACCACGCTCCTTCGACCGAATGATGACACTGTCACTCTCCAAACCCATCTTCGTCCCAAGGAACCAAAGCGCACCCTCCCGTTCCGCAATATACCCCCGTTCCTTCAGCAACTCCAACGACTCGTCGAAATCGTCGCCACTGACCAACGACTGCTCGCTGAACCACTCATCGTACTCAATCCCCATCCGCGACAAAGTCGCCCGGATATTCGCCAAAGTCTTGCTCAGCGCTTGAGGCCCGATCACACTCATCACTCCATCAGCGTCCATCCCGTCTAGATCGTTCCCAAACTCCTCATACAGCTCCTTCCCTAACTCCACGACAAACTCACCGGGATACGACTCCGCCGGCAACTCCGCATCTTTGCCCTGTGCCTGCAAGAACCGGACATACGCCGACTCGATGAAGATGCGCATCTGATTACCGGCGTCGTTCACGTAGTACTCACGCTGAACATCGAAACCAGCAGCATCCAAGATGTTCGCAATCCCATTCCCAATCACCGCACCGGGCACATGCCCGATGTGCAACGGTCCGGTTGGATTGACGCTCACAAACTCCACCTGCACCCTTTGACCCGCACCCATATCCAAATGCGCAAACTCCACACCCGACTCGCGAATCACATGAATCTGCGACCGCAACCAATCATCATCCAACCGGAAGTTGATGAAACCCGGCCCGGCAATACTCACATCACACACCATCGACGACGGCGCAACCGCGTCAGTGATCCTCGACGCGATCTCTCGCGGCGCCATCCTCATGCTCGACGCCAAAGCCAAAGCCACGCTGGTGCTGTAGTCGCCATGCTCGGCGTTCTTCGGACGCTCCACAGTCGCGGTCACATCACCAACCTGCGGCAAAGCATCGGCGGCAATTGCCGACTCTAGAGCCGAAACAACGATCTCTGCTATCTCTTTTTGCGGATGCATGCTATCCCAATCTGATACCCGAGCGCGCCACATGATAATCACGTCCGCGCATGTATCCTGCTATCACACCAACTTCCGTACATATATAAGGATAAGAAACCAAAATCGATGAGCATACATCCAACAGCACCAAAGCACGAAATGCCCGAACCAGAAGAACTCCAGCGCGCCGAAGAAATCATCAAATCCGGCGAGCGCACCGCAATACCCATCTCCGAAAAGAACGCCCAACTGGCAGCCAAGTGGGGCGATCTGCTCGGACCAGCCGTTGACGTAGTTCGCGCCATCGACTACCAAGCCCACGAACCCGCCAACGTCTTCAACCCCGTCGTTCTTGACAAAGGGAGCAAGCAATGAGCAACGACCACGATGATCTGGCATTCAGCTCGATCCACGAACTAGCTCCCAAAATCAAAGACGGCACCGTCTCACCCGTCACCCTCACCGAAATCGCGCTGGACCGCGCCTCGAATCTAAACACCGCATTAAATGCCTTCCTCGACATCTGGCACGACGAAGCCATCGCCGCGGCTAACGAAGCTCAACGCCAAATCGAAAACGGCAACTACCTCGGACCGATGCACGGCATTCCCATCGGCCTCAAAGACCTCGTCGATGTCGCGGGAAAACCAACCACAGGCGGCTCCAAAGTCCTCGAAGCAAACATCGCTACTTCCAACGCCACCGTCACCGACCGCTTAAACAACGCTGGCGCCATCACCATCGGAAAAACCCACCTCGTCGAATTCGCATTCGGTTCAGCAGGCGTCAACGCATACATGGGTGATGTCCACAACCCTTGGGACCTCGACAAAATTACCGGCGGCTCCAGCAGCGGTTCCGGTGCCGCTGTCTCCGCCGGACTCATCTACGGGGCCCTCGGGTCCGACACCGGCGGAAGTATCCGAATGCCCGCCTCACTATGCGGCATCGCCGGCATTAAACCCACTTACGGACGAGTCCCACGCACCGGCGTCCTCGACCTCTGCTGGAGCTGCGACCATGTCGGCCCCATGACACGCCGCACTGTCGATTCCGCATACATGCTCAACGCAATCGCAGGACACGACCCTCAAGACTTCGCTTCCTCAAAACAACCCGTACCCGATTTCGCCGCAGACATCGACAAAGGTCTGGACGGCCTACGCATAGGTGTCCCCCAACACTACTTCTTCGACTCCGAAATCGTCGATCCCGAAGTCAATAACGCCGTCAACAACGCCATCCAACTCTTGGCCAATAACGGAGCCGAGATCGTTGATATTCCAATGGAATGGGTCGGAGACGGCAGGTCGATCAACGTGATCATCACTCTCGCCGAAGCCACTGCAGTCCACGAAAACCTCCTCGCCGAACACGCAGACGACTACACACCCGCCGTCAGAAGCCGAATCCAATCCGCTCTCGACATGCCAGCCGTCGACTACATCCGAGCGCAAAGAGCACGTCAAGCCTTCTCCGTGAAAATGGCCGAAGCCACCAAGGACGTAGACGTCCTCGTAACCCCTACGATCCCCGTCCTCGCACACACCATCGAAGAATGCACACCACCCCCAGGCGAAGTCCTCGCCGAAAAAAGCCACGAGATACCCCTATTCACCTCCATCTTCGACGTCACTGGTGAACCCTCCCTTTCCGTCCCATGCGGATTCGATTCAACAAACATGCCCATCGGATTGATGATCACCGGCCACGCCTTCGACGAAACTACAGTCCTCCGAGTGGGTCACGCCTACGAAGAACTAGCCGACTGGCACAAACAACGCCCTCCGATCGATTAACTGGTAGGCGCGAATCCGTGACTCGTCCTTCGCGTCATGCCGCGCCGTTAAGGAATGTTGACGACGTTAACCAGAAGTGAACTCTCCCGCAACAACATGTCCCCTCTCCCGCTCGGCGGGAGAGAGTTAGAGCCTGCCCCGGACTTGATCCCGGGGCGAGGACACACCCATGCACGCCGAAAAACAATCTCAAAACGAAAAGCGCCGCCCACGCTACGACCGCTACATCGATCGCCCTTCAATGCGCAAAGAGCGCGGCTTCGCATGCATCGCCCTCGACCGACCCACCGATCCCGTTAACGTCGGCCACGCTCTCAGAGCCGCATTCTGCTTCGACGCACGACTCGTCATCATCGGCGGCGAAACATCCAGCATCCGACTCCCCAAACTTCACACCGACCCGATGCGCTCCTTCCGTCATATCCCAGTCATAAGGTCCAAAAATCTCCTCGACGCCGTCCCAGAAGGCACCACGATCGTCGGCATCGAACTTGCCGACGACGCCTCTACCCTAATGGACTTCAAACATCCCGAGCGCGCCTGCTACGTTTTCGGTCCCGAAAACGGCTCCATCTCCGACGAAATCCTCGCACGCTGCACCCACAAAATCATGATTCCCACAATGGCATCCCTAAACCTTGGCATGACCGTCAATATCGTGATGTACGACCGCCTAGCCAAAGCATGGCCCAAAAGCCAATCCAGGCTTGACCGCATCGACCAAACAGCTTCCCACACAACTTTCGGAACCGACGAGTGAACCCAACTCGTTCATCTAGCCGTTCCCTCTTCAAGGGCATCGCCCTAAGGCCAAGGCCCCTCCCTCTTGATGCCCAAGGGAGAATTGAAGGAGGTTTAGAAACACTGCCGGCACCCACCCTAAATTCAAATAAATCCCATCCAACGCGCAGTCGCACTCATCTTCGCGAGACCCCCTAGTGATTTCCCGAAAATCCCCGTTTAAGGGTACCTATTACGGCTGGTACATGCTCGCCGGGGCCTCCGTCATGAACGCACTCGGCGGAACCATCGTATGGCAAGGATTCGCCGTATTCTTCATCCCCGTCGCAGAATCCCTCGGCATCGCATACTGGCAAACCTCACTCGCCTTCGCCCTCGCCAGAGCCGAAAACGGCGTCCTCGGTCCCATCACAGGATGGGCGCTCGACAAATTCGGATACATCCCCCTCATCCTCAGTGGCACCCTCATCACGGGCTTCGGATACATTCTCCTCTCCCGACAAGACACCTACATCGCCTTCCTCCTCGTCTACCTCTGCGTCGTCTCCATCGGCTCCTCTACCTCTTTTATGCAAGCCACCACCGCCGCGCTCAACACATGGTTCATCCGATACCGCGGCCTCGTCATGTCAATCAACAGCGCCGCATTCCGACTCGGCGGAGCCATTGTCATTCCCCTCCTATCCGTCGGCGTCATCAACCTCGGATGGCAGACCACATCGGTAATCGTTGGCATCATCCTCGTCGTCGCAATCGCCCCTATCTCACTCATCTTCCGACGCTCCCCCGAAAGCATGGGGCTAAGACCCGACGGCGGTGTCTCCTACACACACATGCGAAGACGCATCCGCGAACGCGCAGCCGCTTCACAACCTCAAGCCACAACACCAGACAGCTCCGTCGGTATTTCCAACGTAGCCGCTGACGGAGACTTCACCACCAAACAAGCCCTCAAGACCCCTTCATTCTGGATCCTCGTAACTGCCACCACCCTACGAATATCCGTCCACGGAACCATCTTCCTACACTTCATACCCATCCTCGTCTCACGAGGTGAAGCCCAACAGACAGCCGCCAACCTCGTCGGCGCTATCTCACTCGCCGCCGTTCCCGTCATCATCTTTACCGGATACATCAGCGACCGCGTCGGACGCCCCCTCATGCTCACATTCCTATACAGCGCATCCGCCGTCAGCCTGCTCCTGATAACACTCGTCGAAGGAACATGGCCCATATTCCTCGCAATGCTCCTATTCGTCGGCTCCGAAGCCGGTTCATCCCTGAACTGGGCAATCATCGGAGACCTCTTCGGACGCGCCCGATACGCCACAATCCGAGGCATGATGGCACCCATCTACAACGCCGCCTTGATCGTCGCACCCGTAGCCGCCGGATACACCTTTGACCGTCTCGGCACCTACCAACCCGTCCTGATCACCGGCACCATCCTGATGTTCGCCGCCGCAGGCGTATTCCTAATCCTCCAACCAGCCGTCAAACGAGCGCGGCGACGAGCCTAAACCCCTTCAACAACTGCCGCAGAATCAGTACCTCCCACACGTCATCGGAGCAAAAAGAACCCCAAGAAAATGGTCGGGGCAACAGGATTTGAACCTGTGACCTCTTGACCCCCAGTCAAGTGCGCTACCAGGCTGCGCCATGCCCCGACACAGTATCCCAAAGTCTATCAAAGCGGAATTGAGCCTCAGATCCGAAAAGCGTCTTCCACATCGTCAATGACCGTTCCGCCAGATGTCAACGCTTCGTTTATTCCAAACCACGGCGATCCTGACGCCCAATTGTCCGTCTCGTGCCCGGATGCGTGCGCTCTGATCAGATCGATTACAATCGAATACAGCCCTGACCAGCCGTTTCCTAAACTGTCTGATCGATTAACGGCTAACTAGGGCGAGTGGGCGTGCAGGTGCCGATCTGCGCGCCCCATCCTCTATCTCTTCTGCAACAACTCTCGCGTGCCGTAATCTTGGTCGCCCAACAACAAATCCCGTTTCACTCAACACGACCAACATAGAATCCATATAAATGCCCGACCGACAACAAAACTTCCGAGCCTCGCGTGGCGTCGCCGATATCCTCCCTGACGACCAGACCCTCTGGAACGCGGTCAAGTCCACCGCCATTCAAACCGCTCGACTGTTCGGATACCAGCAGATCGATACCCCCGTATTCGAGCACACCGGACTCTTCCGACGCGGCGTCGGCGACGAGACCGACATCGTCCAAAAGGAGATGTACTCCTTCGAGGACCTCGGCGGCGACTCCCTGACCTTACGACCCGAAGGAACTGCACCCGTATGCCGCTCATACATCGAGCACGGAATGCACAATCTTCCGCAACCCGTGCGGCTCTTCTACATCGCCCCGATGTTCCGATATGACCGGCCACAAGCCGGACGCTATCGACAGCACCACCAGTTCGGTTGCGAAGCCATCGGCGACCCTTCGCCGACCATCGACGCTGAGATCATCGAGATCGGGCTGCGTTACATCACCGCTCTCGGTCTTTCAGACGTCACTGTACGCATCAACTCCATCGGCGACCCAGCAACCCGCACCGGCCACGCCGACGACCTTCGCGCCTACTTCACTAGATATGCCAACGACCTTCCCAAAGTCGACCACGATCGACTCGATCGCGCCCCGTTGAGACTCCTCGACTCCAAAGAACCCGCAACTCAAAACCTGAGCACCGACGCGCCTAAGTCACTCGACTATCTTTCCGACGATGCCAAAAACCACTGGGAATCCCTACTGACGCTCCTTGACGGACTGAAAACCGCATACCCAAATTTCAACTACCGCATCGACCACACCTTGGTTCGCGGATTGGACTACTACAACCGCACCGTCTTCGAATTCGAACCCTCCACAGAAGGATCCCAAACCTCCCTATTCGGCGGAGGGCGATACGACCCGCTAATCGGAATCCTCGGTGGCAATGACACCCCCGGAGTCGGATTCGGCTCCGGAATCGAACGCATCATCCTCGAAATCCAACGCCAAGAATCTCTCAAAGTTGCCAACCCACCCCTCAACGCTGTAATGGTCCACGTCGGCGACAACGCAACGAACCGCGCCGCCGCTCTTGCCGCCGAACTCCGCAACCGCGGCATATCCATCCTCATGGCTCCCGCCGGAAAATCCATGCGCGCCCAGATGCGTTACGCAAACCGCGCAAACGCAAACTACGCCATCATCATTGGCAACAGAGAGATCGAACAAAACGTCGCCGCCATCAAACCCCTCCAATTCGACGGTGAGCAACTATCCGTTGACCTGGAAGTAGCCGCCATCGCGAAAACCGTGTGCCCCATCTTGTAATGCCTCCTGATCCCAACGTCGAAAATCGCCTCCGTGCCAGCCTGCAAGTTGCCGCCGACAGACAGTCGGAACTTGAAACGCAAATGTCCCAACCAGACATCGTTTCTGATCACATGAAGATGCAACGACTCGGCAGAGAATACTCTCGCATCTCCGTTCTCGTTCGGCTCCGTGACGATTTCGACGCCGTCCGTGAAGAGATCGCCGACGCCGAAACCATCCTCGATGAAGAGTCCGATCTCGAGATGCTCAACATGGCACGCGACATCATCACCGATCAGCGACAACGCTACGAACAGCTCATCGATGAGATACAGATCGCTCTAATCCCCCGCGACGAAACCGACGACGCAGACGCCGTCCTCGAAATCCGAGCCGGAACCGGCGGCGAAGAAGCCGGACTCTTCGCAAACGAACTCTTCCGCATGTACCAGCGCTTCGCCGAAAACCACGGATGGAAAACCTCCGTCCTTTCTCTGAACGACACCGGTATCGGCGGCATCAAAGAGGTCGTCTTCGAGATCGAAGGCGAGGGCGCATACCCGCGCCTCAAACACGAAAGCGGAACCCACCGCGTCCAACGCGTCCCCCAGACCGAATCTCAAGGACGTATCCACACCTCCGCCGCAACCGTCGCCGTCCTACCCAAAGCCGAAGACATCGACGTCCAGATCGATGAGAAAGACCTCAAGATCGACATCTTTCACGCTGGCGGACACGGTGGACAAAACGTCAACAAAGTCGCCACCGCCGTCCGCATCACTCACGAGCCTTCCGGCATCGTCGCTCAATGCCAAAACGAACGCTCCCAGCTCCAAAACAAGATGCAGGCCATGGACATCCTTCGAGCGCGCCTCTGGGACATGGAACTCCGACGCCGAGCATCCGAAGAAGCCGCCAACCGAAAAGCACAAGTAGGCTCCGGCGACCGCTCCGAAAAAATCCGCACCTACAACTTCCCTCAGTCCCGAGTCACCGACCACCGCATAAACCTCACGTCCCACAACCTGCCCAAAATCCTCGACGGCGAGATCGACGAGTTCGTAGACGCCCTCCTACACGAGGAGCAGACCCGCAAAATCCAAGCCGCTTCGTCCTCATAACCCGCAAAACATCCTTGCCAACAATAGCGGAAATACTCCGCGAAACCACAACCAAACTCCTCGCCGTCGGCATCCCTCCCGACGAAGCATCTATCGAATCCCGTATCATCATCCAGCACGTCACTTGTCTGTCTAACACCCACCTTATTGCCAACCCTAACGACCTATTTCCCGTTCAAGAGATACCAAACTTAAACACCACAATCACTCGACGCCAAGCCCGTGAACCTCTCGCATACATCCTCGGAACTAAAGACTTCTACAACCGCACCTTTCAAGTCAACCGCAACGTCCTAATTCCGCGACCTGAAACCGAACATCTGATTGATCTAACCATTGAATTCACTCAACAGAATCACCTAGCAGTCCCAACCATCTGCGACATCGGAACAGGCTCAGGCATCATCGCCATCATCCTAGCCAAAGAGATCCCGAATGCCCAAATCACCGCCACAGATATCAGCACCAAGGCTCTCCAACTAGCCAAATCCAACGCCCAAAAACACAACGCAAAAATCAACTTCATCACCCAAGACGCTACCCAAATCCGACCCAACGAAACCTTCGACATCATCGTCTCCAATCCCCCTTACATCAAAACCGAAGTCATCCAAAACCTACAACCAGAAGTCCGAGATTGGGAACCCCGACAAGCCCTCGACGGCGGCCCCGACGGCATGAACATCCTACGCCCTCTGATCCACTCCCTCCCCAACCTCCTCCACGAAAACACTCCCACCGCTGCCTTCATAGAAATCGACCCGCCCATCGTTGACAAGTGCCTAACCGCAGCCCATGCCGCACTTCCCCACGCCGACATCCAAATCCACCGAGACTACGCCGGCCTAGAGCGCATCTTGACCATCATCCGCGACTGAGACCTCAACAACGCTAAAATTCTCACGAACCCAAACTAACCAAACCAACAGAGTTAAAAGTGTCCCAAACCAACACCCTGGACTCCCTCCTCCAACCCGCCTCTGGATCTGACATCGCCGTCATCGCACCAGACATCGGCTCATGGTCCTACGACCAACTCGACTCCGAGACCGGCCGCCTCGCCGACATCCTAGCCGCTAACGGCGTCGAGCCAGGAACAGCAGTATCCATCGTCCTCATCAACAGCTACGAATTCGTCGCAACATTCCTCGCCGTGGCCCGCGCTGGCGCTATTGCAGCACCCCTCAACCCTGCCTACACCACCGACGAATTCACCTTCTACATGGAAGACGCCGACGCACGCGTCGCCATCCTCCCCAACGGACCTCATCCCGCACGCGAAGCCGCCACAAACCTCGGCATCAAGACCATCGATGCCACCCTCACCACCTCCAACGGCCATCTGCAAGTAACCCTCTCTTCAAACGGATCCGAACTAACCTCAACCATCGACGCTTCCGCTCCCCAAGACTCCGACATCGCCCTGTTCCTACACACTTCCGGCACCACCAGCCGGCCTAAAGGCGTCCCTCTCCGACACCTGAATCTGATGAAGTCCGTCGAAAACATCAAAAACACATACGCCCTCACACCCGACGACACAACTCTGATCGTCATGCCCCTCTTCCACGTCCACGGCCTAATCGGAGCAACCCTCTCCACCCTCAACTCCGGCGGCACCGTAGTCGTCCCACCACGCTTCTCTGCATCCGCCTTCTGGCACCAGCAGTCCGAAACCAACTCAACCTGGTATTCCGCCGTCCCAACAATCCACCAGATCCTCCTAACCCGAGCCGATGACGACAACGCCCCACACGAATCCTTCCGCTTCATCCGCTCATGCTCCGCTGCCCTAGCACCAACCGTATTCAACGACCTTGAAAATCGCTTCAACGCCCCCGTACTTGAGGCATACGGTATGACCGAAGCCTCCCACCAGATGTCAAGCAGTCCATTACCCCCTGGCGATCGCATCCCCGGCACCGTCGGACAAGCCACCGGCGTCGAAGTCGCAATCATGACCGACGAAAACACTGGCGAGCTCGCATCCGCCAACGGCCTTGGCGAAGTCGTCATCAAGGGTGAAAACGTCATGTGGGGATACCACAACAACGAGGAAGCAAACACCGACGCCTTTGTCAACGGATGGTTCCGAACTGGAGACCAAGGCTTCCTCGACAACAACGGCTACCTAACCCTCACCGGCCGTTTAAAGGAGCTGATCAACCGAGGCGGCGAAAAAATCTCCCCGCTCGAAGTCGACGCCGCCCTTCTCGAACACCCCGCAGTTGCCGAGGCCGTCTGCTTCGCCGTTCCCGACACACACTACGGAGAGGCCGTCCAAGCCGCCGTAGTCTTGAGCGGTGATTGCAACCAGCAAGAAATCCAAGACTTCTGCCGAGAACGACTAGCCGACTTCAAAGTCCCGGACGTCATCTACGTCGCCGACGAACTTCCACGAACCGCAACCGGCAAAATCCAACGCCGCCACGTCGCAACCGCCTTCCTAGACGCCGACTAACCCGTCAACAGCGTCAAAAAGATACTAGCCAGCCCCAGATACATCACAATCCCACAGATATCCGTCGCGGTCGTCACTATAACCGCAGACGCCATCGCAGGGTCGATACGTACCAACCGCATAAACACCGGCACCAACACTCCGCTCAAAGCCGCCAGCAACAAGTTCAACGCTAACGCGCAAGTCACCAGAATCGTCAGTGCCCACTGCCCCTTCCACACGTGGACGACCAACCCTAATATCCCACCAACAACTATCGCCTGAACCAAAGACATCGCCACCTCGGAGAACAACAACTGCCACACATTCGACAGTGAACTCTCCCCCAGAGCCATCGACCGCACAATAATCGTCACCGTCTGCGTCCCAGCTATCCCCGCCTGCCCCATTACCACCGGCAAGAACGCCGCTAACAGAACCATCGCATCCAATGTCGGCTGAAACAGACTCAGCACATACCCCGCCGACATCACAGTAAACAGGTTCAACACCAGCCACGGTAACCGGCTCCGAATCGCCTCCCGGATGTTGGAGCGAGACCCGATTCCGCCTCCAACACCAAAAAGACGGAACATATCCTCCGTCGCCTCCTGCTCCGCAACCTCCACCAGGCTGTTCGAAGTAATCACACCCTGCAACTGCCTACGACCATTCGTCACCGGGATGCTCGGCAAACGATACCGCTGCATCAACCGCACCGCACTCTCCTGGTCCTCCGTCGCTGAAACCGAAATCACATCTCGGTTCATCACTTCATTGATCGTCGCATTTGGCGGCGCAAACACCAGCTCGCTCAACTCCATCCGACCCACCAAAACATCGTTCGCGTCCACCGCAAACAACTCCCTCAACATCTCCGGATCCAGCTCCATCTGCCTCAACACCCGCAACGCGTGCCGCACCGTCCAATACTCCCGCAACTTCCCAAACGTCGGCGACATCAACCCGCCAGCGTCATCGTCATCGTGGACCAGCAGATCCCCAATAACATTCAAACTCCGCATCCGCACCAACGTCTGAGCCGCCTCGTCCCAAGCGATCCGATGCAGTAAATCCGTCGCAACCTCCGGCGACGTCTCATCCAACACCGTCGGCCTTCTAGTCTCAGGAATCGCATCGAACACCCTCGCCCCGCGATCCACATCAAGATAGTCCAAAACCTCCGCGATCGTCTCATTCCTCATCCGATCCAACAACTGCCGAAGATGATCCTCCGACAGTTCCGCCACCACCGCCGCTAAGTCTGCAGGGCGCAACGACGATAACCGCTTCAAAGCTACCGAAACGCCACCGACCTCCAGAAGATCGCTAACCTCGGAGAGAACATCGCCCAACTCCCAAGGTTCTGGAACTGTCATCGCCACCGCGTGATTCTCTCCGCCTGATATTACGGATTGCTCCTGTTAAACGCGACAACCATCGAGACGCGCTCCTTCAAAGCCGGTCGTACCGCTAACCAGCCCAACCGAAACCCCTTGTCCGGCAATCTGAATCGTACCCAATCGTCATCCGAACATTCAATACATCCCGAACCTTCAAGATGGGTAACATGAAAAGATAGTCCCGTCTATAAACATCGCCGCGATCTGCAGTGAAAGGTCTCCATCCATGCTTCTAGGTGTTGCCGGTTTCGTCAAAGGCGATTGGCTCGACGTAACCGCGGATCAAGTCCAAAAGGTCGCCGATAACGGCTTCATATCCGCACTGCTAACCATCTCCGATCCATCCAAGGGCGATGACCGCGACATCCAGAGGATCCAATCGCTCTACGCCGACCACGGCCTCAACATGCCCATGACCCGCGGCGGTTATGGCGGCGGTCTCTGCTCCGACGACGAAGGCCAGCGCAAATGGACCGTCAACTTCCTTGAGAACACCATCCGTCTCTCCGCCAAGATGGGTTGCCCAACAACCTACTTTCGTCCCGGAAGCCTAAACCCCAACGGCGCATGGCTCCCTCACCCCGAGAACCGATCCGAAGCAACCCTCGACCGACTAGTTGACAGCGCCAAACAAGCCTGCGCCGTCGCCGACTCCGAAGGCATAAAACTCGTCGTCGAATCTGGCGTAGTATGCCCCCTCTACACTCCCCACCGCGTCCGAGACTTCTTCGACGCCGTCTCCATGCCCGCTCTCGGTTACAACATGGACCCCGTCAATCTGGTCGGATCCCTAGACATCGCGTACGACACGACATCCCTGATAAACGAATGCATCGATCTCATGACCGACGAAATCGTCGGATGCGATGCCAAAGACTTCACCATCATCGACGCTCTCCTTCCGCACTTCGAAGAGGAAGTCATCGGTGCACCCAACGCCCTCCTCGACAACGTAACTCTTCTAAAACGCCTCGACGAAGTCGCTCCCGACATAACCGTCACCGTCGAACACTACCCGGACGAGAAAATCCCCCCTGCCGCGGCAGGCATCCGCAAAGCCGCCAAAATCGCAGGAATTACTTGGGACTGAAACGCACACGGCTAGAATCGGGACTAACCCCCTAGGAGTCCAAAAATGCCCGCAGACTTGACCGACAAGAGATGCATCGTTACCGGTGGCGCAACCGGGATCGGCCGCGCATCCGCCATTCGCCTCGCCGAACTAGGCGCACAAGTCGCAATCTTCGACAACAACAACGAAGATGGCAACGCCACCGCTATCGAGATCAACGAAAACGGCGGAAACGCTAGATTCTGGAGCGTCGATGTACGAGACGAAGCCAATGTCTCCGGCACCGTCATCGCTGCCAAGGCCTGGCTCGGCGACATCGACATCCTCTGCCACTTCGCCGGCGTCCTCATCGGTGCATCTATACCGCTCGAAGATTTCGACGAAAAGACGTGGGACACCGTCCTCGACATCAACCTGCGCGGAACCTACCTCATGGCCAAATACGTCGCCGTCGAGATGCTCAAGAAACCCGGCCCTCACCGCGGCACAATGATCCTCACCGCTTCCGGCGCCGGCGTCAAAGGCGGATCGTCATCCTACGCCTACGGTGCAAGCAAAGGCGGCGTCCACGGATTCGCAATGGTCATGCAGCAATACCTCGAAGCTCAAGGCATCCGCGTCAACGACTTCGCACCAGGATCAGTCGACACCCCTCTCAAGGTCGCACAACTACGCGCCACCGGCGACATCACTCATCAACCAACCACCCTAGTCGAGCAAGCCGTCTCAAACCTCACTAACCCCGGAGACGTAGCCGAAATCGTCGCTTTCATGGCCAGCGACGAAGCCAACGCCCTCCGTGGGATAGTATTTACCGCCTAGGTTTTAACCCTCCTACCGATTTCTCTAAACACTGGGATCTAAATGGCGGCAAACGAATCAGCGCGTGACGTCGCGAAGGCATTCGCGCCCGGAAACATCTCCGGACTCTTCAAAATCATCGCCAATGACGACCCCACGAAGATGCATTCGTTGGGGTGGGGCTTTACAGTCAGCGACGGTGTCACTGTAAAACTCACCCGTTCTGACGCCAAGACCACTAAAGTCTTATTCAATCAACGACCCATCGATTTCCCTACCGTTACCACCGCCCTACTTGATCTGACACCGACATCCCTCAAAGTCGATATCACCTCAAACCTTCCCCTCAGCAGCGGTTTCGGCTTGAGCGGAGCAGCCACCCTCGCAGCCTTGATCGCTGCCAATCACCTTTTGCACCTCGGCAAATCCCGCCACGACCTCGCCATGATCGCCCACGTCGCAGAGGTCCGCAACCTAACCGGACTAGGCGACGTGTGCGCCCAATTCAACGGCGGATGCCTCGTAAAAACCAAAGTCGGTGACCCCCTCGCAGCAACCGTCCTGAAAATGCCGCCCACCCCTATCCATTGGCGATACTTCGGCAAGATACGCACTAGCGAAATCCTCTCCGATCACGAACGCCATCAGCGCATCAACGATGCCGCCGACGCGGCCCTCGAAAGCATCCAAAACGCCATCGACAACAGCACCACGATCACTTTCGATGATCTCATTAGACTCGCCCTCAACTTCGCCGAATCCAGCGAACTCTTGATGGATGACCGCGTGAAGAACTCGATTAATCAAGCTCAATCCAACGGCGGAGTGGCCACCATGATCATGCTCGGAAACGCGGTATTCAGCACCGCTCCATTCCGCGGAAGCACTCAAACGATGCTCTCCGGGACCGCCGCACATCTTATCGAGAATTAACCAAGACCAGCGATCGCCTCGATCAATTGACCGTGCACCCGAGGCCATCCGACCACAACCATAGACAACTCATCATCCCGCGACCAGTCAATCGCGTCACCGTTCCCATCCGTCGCCCGAGCCCCTAACATCATCGCCGCCAACGAACCCGCGGCAACGTGCATCGGCTCGATCCGATAAAACACGACGGCGGCCATCCGACCAGTCGCAACCAGCATCAACGGATATGCCGCCGAAGAAAATCCATTAGCTTGTCCCGCTCGCGTAACCCAATCCAATCCTCCACACTCCAGCAGCGATCGCCACATATCCTGACCATCCACCTCCAGTCCGACCGCCACCTCGCCCAAGTCGCGATCAATCCCTGCGACCTCCAAATTCTCGCCATCCAACTTGACCCCGCTTCCGACCTCCGCGGTCAACAGGGTCTCGCTAGTCGGGACAGCAAGCGCCGACAGCACCAACTCGCCCTCATCCCGCATCGCAATGTTCACGCCCCAATGATTCATCCCAGTGCTGAACGGAACCGTCCCGCACAACGGATCTATCAACCACTCGATCGCACCATCGTTTGAACCGCCCAAATCGACATTGCTCTCCTCTGAGATAATCACCCCGCCGCAGCCAGATGCCCTCAACGCGTCGGCGATCGCGTTATCCGATTCGATGTCCGCTTCCGTCACTAACGCTCCCGGTGACTTTTCCCAACTCGACAGATTTTGGACCCCAGAACGGAACCTGGACATCAACACTTCGCTAGCTGCGAGCGCTGCGGCTGTCGCCGCTTCCATGTACGTTTCGTAGTTGCCTTTGGGCATCGCTTCTCTCAGTTCAAAAGTCGTTTTGTGGTACCATTCCCAATGTAATTCGCCACTATTCCTTTCGGACGATCAGGAGCAAATCCCGCCAATGTTCGCGACCATCGGTCACACCTTCGAACTGATGAAGATGAGTTGGAACGTCCTAATGCAGGATCGCGAACTCATCCTCTTCCCCATATTCTCCGGAATGGGCGTGCTCATCCTCGCATTCGCAGGACTCGCCGCAGGTGTCGGCGAAAGTGGAAACCTCGTCGCTTTCCTGATAATGATCCTTCTCGCCTATTTCATCACAACCTTCTTCAACGCCGCTCTGATCTCCGCCGCTCTTGAAAGACTTCGTGGTGGCGATCCCAACGTATCGTCCGGACTCGCCCACGCCGCAAAACACGTCCACCACATCTTCCTTTGGTCCGTAATCTCCGCCATCGTCGGCACCCTCTTCCGAGTGCTCCGATCGAACACTGACAACTTCATCGTCCAGATGATTTACAGCATGATCGAAGGCGTATGGGAGTTCATGACCTTCTTCGTCATCCCTGTCATGGTCTCCGAAAACCATGGGCCGATCACAGGCATCAAAAGATCGGCGAGCATCATCAGAGAGACTTGGGGACGTCAGATTACGGCAACTTTCGGCTTCTTCCTCGTCTACCTGTTGGCTGTAGTCGCGGCCGCCATCCCGGCGATACTGCTCTTCCTGATCGCCCCGGCCATCGGCATCATCGTAGGCATCCTGCTAGTCGGATTCGCCCTAGCGGTCGTTCAGACGCTTGAAGGCATCTTCAAAGCCGCCTTGTACGACTTCGCCGTCGGCGCACAACCAGAAGGCTTCGACCTCCGAACACTCCAGACCGCGTACCAACCCGACTACGCAAGAGCTTGATCCGATCCCCACTGTGACGATCATCTGGGACGGTCATTCGCCGTCAACAGACGAGTCATTGGTTCTCTGAACCCGCGACCAATTTAGATTCGTATCTAGAGGCGCACGTCAACACGCGAAAACGCATATGCCCGCAATATTCCGCATCTCAACCTGGACTCGAGCTGTCGCCGTCCTCTTCATTGGCGTCACAAGCGTCCTTGCTACAACCCTCACCGCATCAATCCTCGCGCACGAAGGCCGCATCGTCGGAGAATACAACCTCGTCGTAGGCTTCCTCAACGAACCCGCATACGAAGGACAGCTAAATGCCGTCTCCCTGGTAGTAACCAAACCCTCCAGCGAGCCGGCGGACGACCACCACGAAACTGCCCCCGCGGACCACCACGGTACCCAACCCGCGGAAGACGATCACCACGCCACCGATACTATCAACGCAGAAGCAGGTGACGTAATGGTCCACGGCGCCGCCTTCACCTCTTCTCAAATCGCCACTGGCGAACATTTCGAGTTCGACATCCCCGAAGAATTGGGCGGGATCGAAATCCCGTACCACGTCCACCCGGGCGACCAAGAAGGCGTCATCGTCGTCTCCACCAGAAAAGCAGACCACGGCCACGATAAATCCATCAAGATCATGGATGACCACGTCGTGCCGGACCGCGTCGAAGTCTTTGTCGGCGACACTGTCGTATGGACAAACCGGGAATCACATAGCGCCGTCGTAATGAGCGGTCCGTTATCACCCGTGACCTCCGAAATGACCGCCTCGATCAGCGACGCGAATACAAGCGTCGCCGACGATGCCGAAACACCGCCCAATACACCACGAGATCGCGTCAGCGGCCTAGCTTCGAACCTCCAAGTCGAAGTTTTCCACCTCTCAACTAATGCCTCACGCGTCCTCTCCATGACCGAACGCGTCGACGATCCCGGTCACTATATAGCCGAATTCGTTCCCACCGCTCCCGGCGATTATCGAGTCCGATTCTTCGGATCCATCGAAGGAAATGCCATCGACGAAACCTTCGACTCCGGGCCAGATACTTTCGACACCGTGATACCGTCCGACGCCATTCAATTCCCCATCGTCCTCGAGAGCAACCGCGAAATCCAAAACGCAACCCAAGGCGCTCTCAACGCCGTTCAAGAACTCGAAACCGACCTCGAGTCGACCTCGTCAAACGCCTCCACGGGCATGATCATCGGCATCGTCGGAATTCTGTTCGGTTTGATCGCCATAGGCACCAGCTTCTTCGCCATTACCATTGCCAGAAGACGCAACTAATTTGGCCCGCATCGGCGGGAATACTTCATGACCAAAATCCTCCTTCACGGTGCCGTCGGACTTTGGGATGAGATCGGCACCGTGGTTGCCATTGTTTCCTTCGTCATCCTCATGAGCTTCTTGGCATGGTCCAGCGGTAACAAACGCCGAAAAGCACAGCGGGAACGACGCTTACGTCGTCTGCGTCAACTCCAAGCACAGAGCACGAACGACGAAGAATGACCATTTGCCCATGATCTGGCGCAAACGCAAGATCCACAAAATCGTCGCCGCGTTCGCGCTCCTCGCCTGTTCCGCAACCCTCTTCATCGATCAACCGGCGTCCGCTCACGCCAACCTCCTAGAAGCATCGCCCAATCCCGACGAAAAACTCGACGTCGCACCCGAACGCGTCATCATCTGGTTCACCGAACCCATCGAACCAGCCTTCTCCAACATCCTCGTTCTTAACCCAACCGGCGCAGACGTCACTGCCGGTGAAACCGAGTTCGATCCCACTGAACCCACCGCAATGTGGGTCCCGCTCGGGCCACTCGATAACGGAACCTACACCGTAGTTTGGCGTAACGTCTCCACCGTTGACGGTCACAAAGTCGCCGGTTCATTCCTATTCTCCGTCGGAGAACCCTTGGCTGCGGTCACACAACTCGACCTCGTCGAACAACCCCTCATCCGGTCGCCGTTTGAACCAATGGTCCGGTGGTTCATATACATCGGAATCGCCGTCTTTGCCGGGGGGCTGCTGTTTGAACTCCTAATCGCAGCCCGCGTAGCCCGGGCCGAAGACGACAGATCCGGTCTACTGTTCACTCAAATCGCAAGCATCGGCTTTGCATTCGTCGCCATCGTGGCAATCGTCGTCGTCATATTGGCGCAAATCGCCCAGTTGGCCGTCCAAACATCGATCGCCTTTGACGTCCCCATACACGCCGTCGGCCCCGGCCAATTGATCGACGTCGCCACAGAAAGTGATTGGGGCCGCTACTGGTCATGGCGCATCACCGCCGCCATCCTTGCCGGTTTGTCCCTATTCGCAGCGCTTCAGCTGAGACGGGACGATCCCTACACGAAAGAACACGAAGACCTGGAAGAAATGTCTCTCACCACAGAGACGCCCATGGGAATCGGTGCAATCGCCCTTGGCGGAATCTACCTTCTGCTGATCGCACTCACCAGCCACAACGCTGCAACACCTAGCGACATTCGTTGGTTCGCCATCGCGACTGATCTCATCCACGTCATCGCCGCAACAATCTGGGTCGGTGGCATCGCATACCTCCTCACGGCATCTGTCGTCGCCGCCCGAATCCCGAACGCTCACTCACCCTCCGTAGTTCTCGAACTCGCCTCCCGCTTCGCACCCTTGGCAATCTTCGCAACGACCGTCCTCGTCGCTTCGGGAATCGTCTCATCCCTCATGCAAGTAACCATCCCCGAGGCACTAAACACCCCCTACGGACGCGTCCTAGGCATCAAAGTCCTGCTCCTCATCGTACTGATCGCCTTAGCCATCCGAAACAACCGCGCCGTTGCCAAATCATCCAACGCCGACAATACGACCAACAGATCCCTACGCCGATTCGTCGGGATCGAACTCGGCGTCGCTTTCGCCGTCCTCTTGGCCACCGCAGGCCTCGCCAGCCTCGAACCAGCGCGCCAATACGCCGAACGACAAGGCATCGGCGTCGCCGACAACGTCAGCTATTCCGAAACAGTCTCCGGCGCAACCATCAACGCCAAACTCGACCCCGGCAACACCGGCACAAACACCCTGACGGTCGATATCGCAGACGAGGACGGCGCTCCATTCCTATTCGCAACCGACGTCCGCGCCCGCATCAAATACCTCGACGACGAATTCGGCGAATACTTCACTCCCCTCATCGAACGATCCCTCGGACACTGGCGACTCGACGACGTCACCATCGGCATTTCCGGCGCATACCAGCTCGACATAAACGTCGTCCGATCCGACTCCTTCGACTCCCACATCTCAACCCGTTTCCCTGCCACTTCCGACACCTTCGCCTCCGATCTCATTCGACCCACCGTCAAGTCCGCAATGGTCGCCTTTGGCATCCTCATCGCCGTCGCCGGTCTCGCCTACCTCGTCGCCACGGTCATCATCGCCAAACCCGTCACCCTCAAAATCCATCCCCACTACGGCATCTCCGTCGTAGTCATCACCATCGGGATCTTCGCGATCCTCAACGCATTCACCACCGGCATAGGCATCCCCGACGAAGCAAAAGGCAACCCATTCCCCCTCAACCAAGAATCCATCCAACTCGGCCAAGAAACCTACACCACTACATGCGCCACATGCCACGGAGACACAGGCAAAGGCGACGGCCCAGCAGGCCTCCTCTTAAACCCGCCACCCGCCGACCTAGCCATCCACGTCCCACTCCACACCGACAACGAACTCTACTCCTTCATCTCCGACGGCATCGAGGGCACCCCCATGATCGCCCAACGCGACAACCTGACCCCAGACCAGATCTGGCACCTAGTCAACTACATCCGCACAATCGCCGAGTAGCAGCATCCGATGAATCTCAAGAGATCACCTCGTATCTCTCTTCGATGATCCGCTGAAACTCCGGCGACGTGTTGTGCCAATCATGCACATCAACCCGAATCGGCAAATCCGACTCGTCAAACGCATTCCTTAGATCCATCAACGTCCGACGATCAAGCATCCCCGACCCAACGATCGAGATATCCAAGTCAGAGTATTTGGCCGCATTCCCAAGTACTCGCGACCCATATGCCCTAACCTCACACTCCGGAAAATACTCATCTAAGATGGTCCGGATCATCTCAAGATATTTTGGTTGCAGATCAAGCACCCCGTGACCTCAGATTTTCGAGCAATAGACGGGCGTCTCCCGCAAAACGTGGCACCATTTCGGAAACCAGACTCAGAAGTTCCTCATCATACCTGTGCGTCGTGCGGTTACGTTCTTCGTGATAGACGAACCAACGCTCTACACCATCGATTAATCCACGCTCACCAGCAACGCGGTAAATCTCTTTCCTTGAGACGCCGAGAATGTCCCGACCGTAATTTTCACGCAACCATCGCTCTATCAACGTCCGACTAATCTCGTAGGTGAACTCGAAATGTTGGATAATCCCAGACATCATCACCCGTTGGGCAATCTCGTTGAGGCTTCCCAGAAACTGGTCGTCTTCAACTAACGCCAACCCTTCGTCGAGAGCGTTTATGGCTCGTTCAAGATGATTCAATTCAAGAGGCATATGCGAGATCTCGCCAACAAGGTATCATCTCACAACTTACAACACGAACCACCCCACAGCTTCAAATGGCGGATGCCTAAACCGCCTCCGCCGCCCCCGAAGCAATCAACTCCTCAATCTCCCCTTCTCCAAACCCAGACTCTTCTAAAACCTCCCGCGTATGCTGACCCAGCAGAGGCGCAGGCGAGTGTATCTTCCCCGGCGAACCATACAGCTTCGCCGCCAACCCTATATTCCGTATCTCCCCAACCTTCGGATGCTCCAGACTCACATCCATATCCCGAGCCTGCACCTGCTCATCATCCCAGACCTGCTCCATGTTGTAGATCGGACCTGCCGGAACCCCCGCACCATCCAAAACCTCACACCATTCCGCAGTCGTACGCGTCCCAAACGTCTCCTCCAGATCCCCCTCCAACAACTCCCGATTCAACAACCGACCAGCATTATCCATATACCGCTCATCCTCCAACAGGTCCTCCCGACCAATCGACTTACACATCCGCTCCCAATTCGACTGGTTAGGCGCACCAATCGTGATATGCCCATCCGAAGTCCGCAAAGCCTGATAAGGCGCCGACAAACGATGCGCAGAACCCAACGGCGGTGGCACCTGACCCGTAGCGAAATAACTCGCCGACTCCCAGACCGTATACGCCAACGCCGCCTCCATGATGCTCACCTCCAAAAACTGACCCTCTCCCGACTTCATCCGATGAATATACGCCGACAAAATCCCATAAGCCGAGTACAGACCAGCATTCAAATCCGCCATCGGCACTCCCACCTTCACCGGCGGTGATCCCGGTATTCCCGTGAAACTCATCACCCCGCTCATGCCTTGAGCAATCAAATCAAACCCCGCACGCTCCGCATACGGCCCCGTCCGACCAAACCCCGATATCGAGCAATAGATGATCCCCGGATTCAACTCCTTGACCTTGTCGTAGTCCAAACCCAACCGACCCATAACACCCGCACGATAGTTCTCAATAATCACATCCGCATCGACCAACATCCGACGCATCGCCGCAACACCATCAGCATTCTTGAAATTCAGCACCATGCTCCGCTTGTTCCGGTTCATCGCCAGAAACGCCGCCGACTCCCCTTTCAAGAACGGTGGCCCCATCCTCCTCGTATCATCACCACCTCCCGGCTTCTCAATCTTCACCACATCCGCACCCATGTCCGCCAGCAGCATTGAGCAATAAGGACCCGCCAAAATCTGCGAGCAATCCAAGACCTTCACGCCCTCAAGCGGCGACGGCATACCAGCCGCGTTCGGCAACTCCATCACAACTTATACCCCCAAACTAATCCGACCAGACCTTCACAACCTGCCCAACCTACGCACCCGACATCTGATAGATCTTCCCCTCCGTCTTGATCGCCGGCGCATAAACCATCCTCGCACCATGCATCTCCTTGATCGTCTCCGCACCAACATAACCCATGCACACCTGCAACGCTCCCACCAGATTCAACGTCCCATCCGACGTCGATGAAGGACCGAACAGCAACTCATCCAACTTGTATCGCACCCCAAGATCGATCCGCGTCCCCCTAGGCAAAGAATCATGCCAAGTAGCCATCCCCCAATGCATACCCTTCGCCGGTGCCTCTTCAGTCTTAGCAAACGGACTCCCGATCATCACCGCATCAGCACCACAAGCCACGCTCTTGCAAACATCACCACCAGTCCTGATCCCTCCATCCGTAATGATCGACACATACCTCCCCGTCTCCTCGAAATAAGCGTCCCGAGCCGCCACACACTCCAAAGTCGCCGATACCTGCGGCACCCCGATCCCCAAAACCTCCCTGCTCGTACACGCAGATCCCGGACCTACGCCAACCAATATCCCATGCACACCCTCTTCTGCCAACTCCTTAGTCACCGAGTAAGTCACCGTATTCCCGACAACAACCGGCACCCCGACCTCCTCAACCAGATCCGACAACCGCAACCCGATCGGACTGTTCTTCGATCGATGTCTCTTAGTTATCACCGTCCCCTGCACAACCACCATATCCGCCCCGGCCTCCGCCGCCATTGGAGCATGTCGCTTCGCCGTCTGCGGCACAAACGACACCGCCGCGTTTCCACCACCCTCCTTGATCTCAATCACTCGCTGACCAATCAGATTAGGATCGGTCGGCTTTGTGTAGAGCTTCTGCAAAATCTCCGTCGCCTCATCCTTCGGTGCCGACGCAATCTCCTCGTAAATCCCCTCGGTATCCTCGTACCGCGTATGCAACCCATCCATATTCAGGACCGCAACCCCGCCTCTATCCGACATCTTCACCGCAAACTTCGGATCCACCACGCTGTCCATCGCCGAGGCCATGAACGGAATATCGATGCTGAAACCATCGAAACTCGTCGAGACATCCGTCATATCCGGGTTGACCGTCTCATCCCCAGGCACTATCGCCACATCATCATATCCATACGCCGGAGGAAGGCTTTGCATCCCGATGGGTAAATCCATATTCACAGACTCCTATGCTGCTGATGGCCTGATCGCACACTAGCACCCGCTCCATCGACATACCCAGACCCGATCCGCGCGATGGTAATCGAAGACGTTGAACAACGCCCGCCGAACCGAGTATGACCTAATCGACCCAAATCAAATGCGATACTGGATTCACTTAATTATCGCAGATTTCCCTAACCTCTGCGACCCCGATTCGACGATCCCATCACCCTCCATTGCCCTCCGACGAACACAGAAAAATAGGCATTATAGGCCCAGGACGCCTAGGCTCTTCGCTCGCCGCAAAGTTAGACGAGAACCAAACCCTCGTCGCGGTCTCATCACGCAACCCAAATCGCCGCAACTCGCTACGCGAACGATTCCCCAACACAACCATCCTCGACGACTACACTCGCCTACCCGAATTCGCAGACACCATCTTCATCACCACCTCCGACCCCGCCATTCAAGAAGTCTGCGACAACATTCAGTGGCAACCACATCACTGGGTAATCCACTGCTCCGGATCCCTAACCCTCGACGTCCTAGCATCAGCAAAAAACTCTGGCGCCTCAACCGCAGGATTACACCCCCTCCAGACCTTCCCGTACCACGACGCCGGATGGCTGTTCGAAGGAGCATCCTTCGCCATCGACACTCAAGACGAAGACCTAAAACTCTGGCTCGAAACCCTAGTCGCCGACCTCAACGGCGCTTCATTCCCCATCCAAGGCGAAACCGCACACGCCGCATACCACGCATCCGCCGTCCTAGCATGCGGACTCCTAGCCGGACTAGTAGGCATCTCCACCGAACTATGGCAAACCGCTGACATCGACCGCGACCGAGCCCTCAAACTACTCTCACCCATACTCAACTCAACCATCGAAGCCATCACAACCAACGGCCTACCCGACGCAATCTCCGGCCCCTATGTCCGAGGCGACATCCAAACCATCCAAACCCACTTGGAAACAACGAAAGACATCAACCCCGACATCTCCCGGGCCTACGCCGCCCTAGCCCTAGCCCAACTCCCCATCGCAAACGAAAAAGGAAACCTAGACCCAACTACCATCGACCAGATACGAAAAACCCTCACCGACCACCTCGAATCACTGTGACCTCACACGACCTCTCCTTCGCCATCCGCGAGATCAAAACCGCACATCTCGCCTTCCCCGACACCCCCGGCTACTGGGAGCAATACCGCCGCCAAAACGAAGAGCCTACCGCCACACCGACTCTCTCCCGCTACGAATTCAAACCCGGATGGCAGACCGTCTACGCAACCATGGTCGAGACGCCCCTAGTCCGTATCGAACTCGCTGACGGCACGATCGGCTGGGGCGAATCCAACACCCCCATCGCTCCCGAAATCGTATGCGTCATGATCGACGCCGCCATCGCCGAGATGGTCACAAACCGCGAATTCGCTAACCCAACCGAACTCTGGGACTTCGTCTACGACTCCCAACGAGGCAGAGGCATCAACTCCGGATACTGGATGGACGCACTAGCCGCCCTAGACATCGCAATCTGGGACGCCCTAGGAAAACGCAACGACACCCCAACCGCGACTCTCCTAGACCCCGACTACCGCACTCAAATCCCCGTCTACCTCTCCGGCCTCCGACGCGCCACCATCCAAGAACGCATCACCCAAGCCAAATCCCTCGCCGATCAAGGCATCAACGGCGTAAAAATCTTCCAATCCGGCGACATCGAAGCCGCAATCCAAGAACTCGACGCCCTCATCCAAGGCGCACCCAACATCAAGCAATGGATGGTAGACACCCTCTGGATGTGCGACCTTTACGACGCACTTAGGGCGAAACAAGACTTCGGCAAACGAAACCTCCGCTTCTTCGAATGTCCCCTCCAACCCGAAGACCTCTCAGGTCACGCCACCCTTCATGAAGCAATCGGCGCACCCATCGCCCTAGGCGAACACTTCCGCACCACCTACCAGATGAACGACTGGCTAACCCCCTCTCCCGTCTTCGACATCTACCAACCCGACATCGGCCGCACCAGCATCTCCGACTTCATCCGCCAACGCGACATCGCCGAAGCCTTCAACATCCCCGTAACGCCCCACATGGGCAACGGCGTCTCCATCTTCCAAGCCGCAACCCTCCAATGCGCCGCCGTCTCATCCCCCGAACTCCTCCAAGAGTTCCAAGGCGGACTCTCAAACCTCCTACAAGACGCCTCAGACACCGCTTGGCAACTCCAAAACGGCCAGTTCCACCTCCCAGACCGCCCAGGCATCGGAGTAACAATCAACGAAAACGCCATAGAACCCTACATCGTCCGACGCTGACCACCCCCCTCACGCAGCGCATCATCCCACTCTCCTCCATACCCCCGAAACACCAAGTAAAACCGTCTCCAACTATGAACACATCCCCTCTCCCGCTCAGCGGGAGAGGGCTAGGGTGAGGGTGACCGGGGCGGAAGGGAGGGACCAGACGGACTCCCCCAACCAACACCAAATCCCCAGAATCCCCCAACAAAATCCTAAGAATCCCAATTCAAAACACTTTCACACCCAAATCGCGCCCCATCCCCATGAATCCCAACCACCAATTGTTGCAATCTGAAAACATAAGCGTGCTTGCATTGCCCAAGACACTAACCGCCTACTGACGACCACCCGCCCTAGCGCCATCAACCATTGCGCGAACCGGCACAATCCCCCTACCGCACCTTCCGAAGCAGCGTCGATAAACGCCGCACCAGCTTCTTCCATCAGCTATTCGACCGCGGCTTCAACTGGATCGTCGCTTCCGAAGCCGTCGTCGACATCGGTGTCCTCGCACGAGTCGCCGCACAGTCATGGGTCGCTTACGACCTCACCCAATCCAGCCTATGGGTAGGCGCAGTCGCATCTTTCCGCGCCGCACCATCTTTCCTTAGCCCCGCAATCGCCGCATACATCGGCAACCACGTCAACCATCGACTCCTCGTCGCCGCAATGAGGGCATTCATCGGCATCCTCGCCATCATCCAAGCCATCCTCATCGGCACCAACACCATTCGACCCTGGCATCAAGCCGTCCTCACCCTCCTGACAGGACTCGCAATCGCGTTCGCATGGCCCTCCTTTGCCACCTTCCTGAAAGACATTGTCCAACCCCGCATGGCCACACGCGCCAACGCCGTCCTCGCCTTCTCGCATAACCTCGGCGAACTCATCGGCCCAATATCCGTCGGAGTCATCATCGCCCTCGTCGGCGCAGACTGGTCATTCATTTTCATCGCCATCCTCTACTTCGGCGGCGCGTTTCTCATCCTCAACGTCCCCATACCCGAACACGACTCACGCATCGGGAACTATCACCACCCCTACGTCTGGACCCTCAGAATCGGCATCCACAACATCGGACGCTCCCAGCCCCTGCCATGGCTGCTAGTCATGCTCCTCACGACAAACCTCTTCGGCATGGCAGTTTTCCCCCTCATACCCGAATACGCCATCGCAGTCTTCGACAGCGGAGGACTCGGCTTCGGACTCATGGCCGGAATCCTCGGCGGCGGACTAGCCGTCGGTTCCACCCTAGTCGCCCTCATCGGACTCCGAAAACACACCGCACTCGCCGCTCTCATAGCCAGTTTCCTATGGGCAGCGGGCACCATCGCATTCGCACACTCACCCAACCTCCCTATCACCCTCCTCATCCTCTTCATCATGGGAATCGCCAGCATGATATGGGGCAACGCAATCCTCAAAATGGTCCGATCCAACACCTACACCATCCACCACCCCAACATCATGAGCCTCTACACCATCGCCATGGGCACCATCCCCATAGGCTGGACCATCGCCGGAGCAATAGCCCATTTCACAACCCCCGAAACCGCCCTCCTAACCTCCGCCATAGCCACCATAACCCTACCCACCATCGCCTACATCACCTCCCCAGCATTCAGAAAGGCATAAAACTATGGGTTAGGAAGTGTCGGTTTCCCCCACTCGTGGGGGAAATGTCCGAAGGACAAAGGGGGGAGGGGGCCGTCCCCTTTCGCAAAGCGAAGGGGGACGCGACGAGCCAAAAAAGAACGACAACAGAGACGCAGGGATGCCCGTAATCCATCCACCCCATCCTTCAAAATCATTCGCATCCTAGTTCACCAAAGAGACAATTAGTCATATAATTAGCTAAGCGAAGTTCAAAGGAGTTGGTGATGGTCACTGTGAACGTGCATGAGGCCAAAACACATCTATCGCGGTTACTGACAGACGTTGAAGAAGGGGACGAGGTCGTCATTGCCCGCAACGGGAAACCCGTCGCCAGACTCGTCGCTGTAACTCCGCACGGCAAGCGTCGACCAGATGTCTTGAAGGGAAAAATCACCATCCCCGACAGCTTCTTTGAACCCTTGCCCGATGAAGAATTGCGGGCGTGGGAAGCCGATTGACATTGCGAGTCTTATTGGACACTCATGCATTCCTTTGGTGGATCGCCGATAGCAAGCGTCTTTCAACCACCGCATACAACGCCATCTTCGAAAGCGAGAACTCCGTCTTTGTAAGCGCCGCAACCGCTTGGGAGATCGCCATCAAATACAGGTTGGGCAAACTACCCGAAGCAGAAGCAATGAACTACGACATCGTCAGCACCATCGACCACCAAGGCTTCAGCCAACTCCCCATCACTGTCCAACACGCCCACCGAGCCGGATCACTCCACGGACACCATCGCGACCCCTTCGACAGAATACTGATCGCCCAAGCCATCTCCGAAAACCTGACACTAATCTCCAACGAAACGCTCTTCGATCATTACGGCGTCCGGCGGCTTTGGTGAAAAAACAACCCAACTCGCTTCTCCCCACTAGCGGAAGAAATGCCCGAAGGACAAAGGGGGCCCGATCATAGGGGCAGGGTTCTAACCTGCCCCTATGACGCGAGCGACAGGTGCCACCTTTTTCCACCCCCCGCCTTCAGCAGAGAGCAGGGGCAACCCCGTAGGGGCCGTTCGAGAACGGCCCGGGGAGGAGCTGCGAAGGAAGCGAAGCGAACCTTCGCAGAGTGATGGACTCACACAAAAACCACCACTCACCAACACCGCGCACCCCAATCACACCCTCCAACCCCAACTAAAACCACCTCCAACTATGAACACGTCCCCTCTCCCCCTCAGCGGGAGAGGGCCAGGGTGAGGGCAACCGGGGAGGACAAACGGGCGGGGCAACCCAAACAACCACCAACCCAACCCAAAACCAAAACCCCAAACAACTAAAACCCATCCTTCCCATCCTTCAAAATCTTTCGCATCATAGTTCCAATGACCCCACGCGTCCTCCGCATCTTCGCAATCCCCGGCTTCGCACGCCTCCTAGCTTCCGAAGCCCTCTTCGACATCGGAGCCGTCGCACGCACCGCGCTCCAGTCATGGGTCATGTACGACCTCACCGGATCAAACCTATGGGTCGGAATCGTCTCCGGCATGAGAGCCGTCCCCATCCTCGTCTTCCCAATCTTCGCCGGAGCCATCGCCGACCGATTCGACAAACGCAAACTCCTCGCCTTTGTCCGCGTCGGACTCGCAATCGTTTCGGTCGTCCAGGCCATTCTCATCGCCCTCGACATCATCGAGCCATGGCACATGCTCGCTCTCGCTCTCGCCGCCGGAACCGTCGTCTCATTCGCAATGCCCACTTTCTGGGCATACCTCGCCGACCTCATACCCGCACGTTCCCTGCCAAGGGCCACCGCACTCGTCATGATGGGACAAAACGCCGGCGAAATGGCCGGACCCGTCATCGTCGGATGGATCATCGCATCCGCCGGCGCAGACTGGGCATACGGAATCGTCGCCGGTATCTATCTCCTCGGTGCCATCTTCATCCTCAACGCCCCAAAAGGAAGATACGCCGCTTCCGAATCCGAAGACAAACCCTCCTACTACAAGAGCCTCAAACAAGGCATCGCATACGCCCGGAAATCACCCGTCCTCCCATGGCTCTTCATCATGAACGCATCCGTCAACATCACCGGCGTCGCAATCTTCCCACTCATGCCCGAATACGCAACCAAGATCCTCGACGTCGGAGCCGTCGGTTTCGGTGTCATGTCCTCCGTTCTCGGCATCGGACTCGCCATCGGCAGCATTACCATCGCCGTCTTCGGACTGCCCAGACGCGTCATGCCCATCATCATCGTCTCCAGCTTCATCTGGGACTTCGGCATGATCGGATTCGGATTCTCACGCATCTACCCCCTCACCCTAGCCCTCCTATTCATCATGGGCATCGCCGGAATGTTCTGGGTAAACGCAATCACCAACCTCTTCCAACGCGAAGCCACCAGCGAAATGCGAGGACGAGTAATGTCCCTATACGCCATCGGCATGGGACTCTTCCCCCTAGGCTGGACCTTCGGAGGCACCCTATCAGCCCTAATCGGCAACGAACCAACCCTAATCATCAGCGCAATAGGCGGCACCCCCCTAGTCCTCCTAGCAATGCTCCTAGCCCCAGGCCTAAGACGCTCCTAACCAACACCTCGAAATACCAACTAGAACCTCCATCAACGACGGATATCCCCTCTCCCGCTCAGCGGGAGAGGGCCAGGGTGAGGGTGACCGGGGCGAAAGGGAAGGGCCACATAAGGACTCCTCCATCCATCATCCCGCCCATAATGCACATCCATGCAAATTCTGCTAAAACGCGCTTGATATCGCGAACATCCATAGTAATATAGATACCAGATCGACGGATCGACACAGTGCTGCGCAGACGTGTGCAGACCCCCGGACCGAACAGCCACAGGGAGAAAGCGTGAGGACATGAAGGCAACAGTCGACATAAAAGACGCGGCGAACAGCCGTGTCGAGTCGCGGCGTCTTCGTTTCCTCTGGTGGCGTCCCTCAGCGGATCGGAAGTCCGCTGCAAGGCT
>CAZMBB010000013.1:490-59522 GCA_964564575.1 uncultured Dehalococcoidales bacterium | reverse complement strand
CGGCGGATTGCGTGACGTATTCGTCGTGGACTTCGTAGGCGCTCTGGCCTTTGCCGGAGGCTTCGAGGCTGACGCGGGCAGGTCCGGCTGTACCGTGGAGTTGGCCGTGGTCGACTGGACGCGGGCTGCCGGGATAGTTGGGGCTGTGGTCGCCGACGTAGCGTCGGGAGAAGCCGTGGAGTTGGTCGACGCCGTTGTAGTGCATTCTGCCGATCTGGACGGGGTCGTATCCGGCGGCGCCTAAGGAGTGGGCGTAGGTTGGGACGGCGGAACTTAGGATCTGGTCGTTTGTCCAGACTTCGGTCTCGTGGGGGTATCGACCGGTTACGAGTGCTGTGCGCGAGGGGACGCAGATGGGGGAGCCGCAGTAGGCTCCTGTGAAGATTGCACCAGACGCGGCTAGGCGGTCTAGGTTTGGGGTCTCAACGATGTTGTCGCCATAGGCTCCGATAACCGCCGGGTTGTGTTGGTCGGACTGGATGTAGACGATGTTTGGTCGTGAGTTGTCTGGCATGGTTTTTGTTTATCGGGCGACTGGGGCTCGGTTGGCGGTTGGGAGTTCGTCGTATAGGTAGCAGCTGGCGACGCGGTCATCGTCGATCTGGAATGCGGTTGGATGTTCGTCGTGGCAGCGGTCCATGACTTGGGGGCAACGGTCGGCGAATTTGCATCCCGTTGTTTCGCCTGACTCGTCTATTGAGAGGACTTCATCGACGCCTTCTTCCCATCCGCTATCTGCCCTCATCTGGGGTATCGACTCGACGAGGAGTCGGGTGTAGGGGTGTTTGGGGTCGCGGATCACGCGCTCTACACTGCCCTGCTCTACCACCGAGCCTTTATACATGACCAAAATGTCGTCGCAGATCTGGTAAGCCGTGGTGAGGTCGTGGGTTACATAGACGACTGAGATGCCGAGGTCTCGGTTGAGGGTTCGGATCGATTCGAGGATCGTGGCTCGGAGCGAGGCATCGACCATGGAGACGGGTTCGTCGGCGAGGATGACGCGCGGTTTTAGGAGGAGTGCTCTGGCGACCATCATTCGCTGGCGTTGACCGCCGCTGAGTTGGTGGGGGTATCTCCCGAGCATTTCGTCGGGGCGTAGTCCGACGGTTTCGAGGGCTTCTCTGATGAGATGTATCCGTTCTTCACGCGATCCGGCGAGTCCGAACTTTTCGATGGCGACGTGGAGCAGGTGGTCGGCTTTGTAGAAGGGGTTGTAGACCTCGAAGGGGTCTTGGAAGATGGGCTGAACTTCACGGCGGAAGTTTCTGCGGTCGCTGCCGGACATTTTTGAGACGTCTTGACCGTCGTAGGTCACGCTACCGAATGTGGGTTTGATCACGCCTAGGAGCAATCTCGCCAAGGTCGTCTTTCCGCTACCGCTCTCGCCTGCGACCGCGGTTATCGTGGGTCGATCTGCCGATATGGCGAATGTGACGTCGTCGACCGCCACGGTAACGTTGGAGCGATTGAAGAGTCCGCCGCCGAAGACCTTGGTGACGTTTTGGAGATCTAATAGGTTAGCCAACGCCACGTCCCGCCATGCTCACATCTTCGTCGAATAGGTGACACATAACGTGCCGGCTGTCGCCGATGTCGATGTCTCTGGGCTCCAGTTCGTTGCAGACATCTTCGACTGAAGGGCACCTGGGAGCGAAGACGCATCCGGGTGGTAGGTCTACCAATGGAGGCGGGATGCCGGGGATTCCCGTCAGACGCTCTCGCTTCTCTTCGAGATCCGGTACGCTGTTGATCAGCAGTTTGGTGTATGGGTGCTTCGGTTCCTCGATGATCTGCTGGACAGTGCCGATGTCTACGAGTTTGCCAGCGTACATCACGCCGATGCGATCTGCGAACTGGGCGACTAGGCCCATGTCGTGACCGATTAGGATCACTGCTGCGCCGGTGTCGCGTTGGACGCGGCTCAAGGTCATCATTACCTGACGCTGGACTACGACGTCCAAGGCGCTGGTTGGTTCGTCGGCGACGATGACCTTAGGGTTCATGCTGGTGCCGGTGGCGATGGCGACGCGTTGCTTCATGCCGCCGCTCAGTTCGTGGGGATACATTCGTCCGACGTTTTCGCGCAGTCCGACACGTCGGAGCAAGTCGTAGACGTGGTTTCTCAGGTTTTCTTTCGTGTCTTTTATGCCGTGGTCAATAAGGCCGTCGAAGATCTGGTCCTCGATTCGCATGACAGGGTTCAGCGCGTTCATCGCTGATTGGGTCACCAATGCGATCTCGGCGAGGCGTGCCAGACGCATCTCCTCGTCGTTTAGGGGAACGAGGTCTCTTCCGTCGAGGAGGATTTCGCCGCCGTCTATGTATCCCGGCGGTTTGGTGAGTTTCATCAACGCCATGCCGAGGGTTGTTTTACCGCATCCAGACTCACCGACCAAGGCTAGACGTTCGCCTTGTAGGAGGGTGAAACTGACGCCGTCTACCGCTTTTACGACACCGGCTTCGGAGTCGTAGTAGACCTTGAGGTCGTTGACGTCGATTGCGGGTAAGGATGAATCACCGATTCCCGAACGACGGAGTTCATCGATCGTCTTCGGCATCTCGAAGCGCCCAGATTGTACGCGTTCCGCGGGGGCGTTGATGGTTGTATCGACTGCCACCTAGAATCGCCTCCGCAGGCGCGGGTTCGCCCACTCGTCCATACCGCGTGAGAGCATGAACAATCCGATGAACAGGATCACGATGACGATGATCGGGGGCGACCACCACCACCACCAGCCGTTGACGAGTGAGCCGTACCAGATGTTGTGGTAGATCATCATGCCCAAGGTGTTGGAACTGAAGTCTCCAAGACCTAGGGCCTCGAGTCCTATCGACGCCAATATCGCTGATGAAACGGCTAGGACGAAGTTTGCGACGATGAAGGGCATGAGGTTAGGCATCATCTCTTTGAGGATCACTTCGGGACCGTTCATCCCGGAAAGCCTCGCCATCTCGACGTATGAGCGTTGCTTCATGACCAGAACTTGTGATCTGACGACTCTGGTTGGGCCAAGCCACGCGAGCATGGCGATGATGAGGGCAAGTTGAATGAATGTCATCTCTCCGCCACCTACTTCTCGCCATGCGATGGTGATGATTATCAGGATCAATATGCCTGGGATGGTCTGAAGAGTATCGACGATGAACCTGATGGTGGCATCGAGTATGCCGCCGTAGTAACCTGCTGCGAAGGCTAGGAGTGTGCCGACGATCGTGCCCAGCGATCCCGCGATGAGGCCGATCATGACTGTTTGGGGGATTCCTTGTGAGAATGAGGCTAAGATGTCTTTGCCTAGGCGGTCAGTACCTAGGAGGTGTTGACGCTCTTCGTTGTCGTAGGCGAAGCAGAGTTCGCGTGGGTTTTCAGACGTGTAGCAGGGATGTGGCTTTGCTATGGAAGGTCGCTTGTTCGGCGGGGCAAAGGCGAGGTCTTTGGCATCTTCAGGTGCCGTCATTAGGGTGCCGAATCCCCAGAACAGGATGATGATTCCGAGCAATACGATTCCGGCGATGATGGACGGATTCCGTTTCATGTACCGCCACAATCCGGCTGCCTGGTTCAGCGTGTCGGAAGCGGCGCTGCCGGATGGTGCCAGCGGTTCTGTGGATGCTGTGGTGGCCATGCTTTACGACGATGAGTAACTGATTCGGGGATCCAGAAGTGGATAAATGACGTCGATTACCAACATCGCAAAGGCGATGGCTAGGACGATGATGTATACGACGCCTTGGATGACGAAGTAGTCAAAGCCGGTGATGGCTTCGTAGAGGACCCTGCCAACGCCGGGGTAGCCGAAAATCCGCTCGACCAAGATCGCGCCAGAGACGACGTGGGGCAGGGTCAGGGCCAATGCGGTGGTTTGGGGTAGGACAGCGTTGCGGACTGCGTATCGCAAGAAGGACCTTGTTTTGGTCAGTCCTTTTGCCTCGGCCTGCAACATATAGTCCTCGCCCTGCATCGTGATCATCATCGACCTCATACCGAGGGCCCAGAAGCCGATGGATGCTAGGACGATGGATAGGGCTGGTAGGAGTGAGTGTTTGAAGACTTCCCAGAGGAAACCGAGATCGCTCCAGTCAGGGAGTGTCGTGGGCGCGTAACCTCCGCCCAGTGGGAGCAGTTTGGCCTGGAATGCTAAGAGCCAGATCAGAATTAAGCCCAAGAGATAGTACGGTACTGCTGCCAAAAGAAAGAATGGCGGAAGGATAAGTTCGAACGCGGCTTTGGGTCCGTGTTGCCATGCCAGCACAGCACCACCTAAAGTCCCTACGACGAAGGCCAATAGCGTAGATGTCACCAGCAGACCGATTGACCATGGCATCGCCTGATTGATCAACTCGCCGACACGAGTTGGATATTTGGTGATGGATTCGCCGAAATCGAATCTGACGGCTGAGGAGAGGTAGTTGAGGTATTGAAGGACTAGGGGTTGATCTAAACCGAACTTGGCGTTGTAGGTCTCTATAAGGGCGGCGTAATCTTCGGCACGGGTCGTTACGCCTTCGGCCGCAAGAAGTTCCAGCCGGGTAGCGATGGGATCTTGGCCGGTGAATCTGGGTAGAAAGAAGTTTAACGACGTGGCGACGAAAACAACCGCCACGAACATTCCGATTCGTCTCGCCAGATAATCTATCGTCATTTCAAGGACATACCGCTTCGCCGCGTCCTGAAGCGCGCTCCCGCCACAATATCAGAAGCTAATCTCGCGATTGGGCGACGATTGAGTTTCCGATAATTCACGACGCCGGTTGACGGATCTCTCAGTCCGTCAACCGGCGCCGAAACTATTCCGCGTTTCAGCTAAAACGCGGACTATTCCCTGCCGGTTCCTTCGAGCTTGCTCAGGATGTACGGGAAACCGGTGTGCGGGTGGATTCCGTTCATGTACGGCTCGTACCCAGGTGCGTCACCGGGCCAGTTCTCCCAGTAGTACTCGTTACGAGTTACTCGGTTGAAGAACTCCACAAGCGGGACGTCTGGCTGGTCTGCCAACCATATTCGAAGGGCTTGTTCCGTAAGATCCAGTACCTTGTCTACATCCGGTTCCTCGGCCATCGACGCGACGACTGCATCGAATTCGGGATTCGAGTACGACCATCGGTTAGCTCCGGAATCGGTGGTGAACATCAGCAACGATCGATAGATGTCGCCTGACTGCGAACCGTTGTGTCCGACTAACGTGCACTCATAGTCTCCGCCTTTGCCGTTTCGGGCCCAGACGTCAGGCGGTTGCGCCCATGACGACTCGATACCGTGCTGCTCAAGAAGTGCGGCAACTACTGGACCTAGGTCCGTAAAGTGTGCCGAACTGATGATGTTGCACTTGACGACATTGCCATTGGCGTCGGCCCAGAAGCCGTCGGAGTTCTTGGAGTAACCGGCCTCTGTCATGAGAGCGTCGGCACCATCTTTGTCGTACTGACCGACCCCAAACTCTTGCCTCAAGGGTTCCATCGCCTCGTTGACGTGCTTCAGGCCAGCGTACTGCGGCCACGGCCAGTCGTTGATACGGCCCTTGTTCAGGTAAGCCTGAGCGTTCAGGCGGTCGCGGTCGATGTACTTGTTGATCGCCTTGCGGACGCTGGCGTTCTCGAGGTGCGGCTGCAGGTTGTTGAGGTGGAGCGAGATCGGCCACCAGGAAACCATTCCGTACTCACCTTCTGGGTCTCGCCCGGTGTAGGTGGTCGTGTTGGGGTTTTCACGAAGGATCGTCTCGACGGTGTCGACACGTAGGTCGTGGGTCTCGTCGATCTGGTTCGTGATCATCGCCTGTGCGAATTGCGTGTCGTCGTCGATGTTGTAAAGCACGTAGCGTTCAACTTCTTGGAACGGCACAAATCCGCTGGCACAACCCCAGTAGTCTTCGCAGTTCTTTACTCGGTCAAGAACGCGGCGGAAGTTATCCGAGTATGACAGACGCCAAGGGCCTGTAGTCACAGGACCTGCTCCATCGTTGTAGGCATCGTACTCGGCCCAGTTCTTGTCGTTCCATACGTGCTCCGGGACGATGTAAGTGCCGGAGTCGCCTTTGTAGATCACTACTTCGGCGTGGAATCTAGGAGCAGGGAAGTTGAAGTGGACCTTCACCGTCAGATCATCGACGATCTCTGCTTCCTTGATGAATGTCTGGAACACGCCGCCGCCCCGAACTTCGCTGCCGAGTTCGGCGAGGGTGTTGAACGTGTATGCCACGTCCTCTGCGTTGAACTCTTCACCATCGCTCCAGAGAACTCCGTCGCGCAAGTTGTAAGTCAACTCGGTCGCGGCGTCGTTGTAGGCGTGGCTTTCAGCGAGCCATGGATAGCTGTTGCCGTTCAGGCTGTCGGCATAGAAGAGCGGCTCGTGGAAGAAGATGACGCCTTTTTGGTGCGTACCGCCGAGTGCGTAAGGACTCCACATACGAAGAGCGATGCCGCCACCGAAACGAGTGCCCACTACAACGGTCTTGTTGCGCGGAACAGCCGAAACGACTTCGACCTCTTTGACGACCTCGACTTCCTTCTCAACCTCGACCTCTTTAACTACCTCGACCTCTTTCACCACTTCCTTCTCGACGACGACTTCCTTCTCGACCTCTACTGTCTCCACAACCTTCACTTCCACCTCTTTCTCAACGACCACGGTCTGGATAATCGTCTCAGGTTCGGAGCTTCCGCATGCGATGGCAAAACCAATAATCGCCAGCGCCGGCAAAAGCAACAAGCCCTTCCGAGCTTTCTTCAAATTTATTCTCAAGTGCCAACCTCCATTAAGGCTAGGGATTACGCAAGTGGCCTCGAATTCACATCGAAGCATCTGGGTTCAGCGCCAGAGAAGCGCAACTTCCGAATCTAACGTGTTTCGCAGTTTGAGTCAAACCAATACGGAACGGCTATTCGTATGACTTGAGTAGCGCATGTTTTACGCTGAAAAGCTTAGCCAGACTACCGCAAGACACGATACAAATTGATGCGAAACGAACTTGACGTGTCGCCTTGTCGACGTTCATATTCTCTTGCCATGCCGATCTTCATGGCGATCGCGATCTGCGCGTCCCTGCTCACATTCTCGTGCACTAGCGAAGAACCCACCGCCACACCTGAACCTACACCTCCGCCGGCGACCTCTATCCCCGAACCGGCCACTCAAGCGCAACCAGCGTCAGCATCATCGGGTGAATCGCTGGACCAGATGATGGAAGAACCCATCATGCCGTTCACGAACATAGCGCCTTTGGTTCTCGTCGATCCCGAAACAGGTGAAGAACTCTGGATGATCGAGAACCGGCATCCGGGCGTCGCTATCTTCGACTATGACCGCGACGGCGATATGGACTTCTACGTCACCTCCGCTGAGATCGATGCCCTATTGCCGGATACAACGGGCGGACCGAACCGGCTGTTCCGCAACGATGGCGATCACGTCTACACCGAAGTCGCCGAAGAGGCAGGGGTAGACCTACGAGTCGCGAACAGCACCGGGGTAGCCGCGTGCGATATCGACAATGACGGATACCAAGACCTTTACGTCGCGTCATATGGCCGCATCGGTGACAACCTGGACTATCGTGCCGCTCGTTACTACTCGGAACTACCGGCAATCATCAAAGACCGACTCTTTCGCAATTTAGGCGACGGGACTTTCGAAGAGATAACCGATTCGGCCCTCGGAGATGCGGTGAATCTCCGATCCGGTTTCAGCGTCGGTTGTGCGGACGTAAACAACGATGGCTGGATCGACATCTTCGTCAGCAACCGCGTCGACCAGGACTTCCTCTGGTTCAACCGTCCTGATCACCACGGTCACTACAACGTGCTGTACCTCAACAACGGCGATCTCACGTTCACCGACGTTACTGAGGATGCGGGTCTGATTTATGGTCCGATCCTGATGCGCGACCCCTTCGGGGATGACATCGGCTGGCCAGACCCGGAAACGGGGGAAGTTGTACCCGGATACAACCCCGACCTTATTGACGCGTCCGGGGAATACGTCGGGGAACCCACGGGCCAGACTCTCGCTGCCCTCTTCTTCGACCACGATGATGACGGCGACGCGGACCTCTGGCTTGCCGACGACGGCAGTCGTTTAAAGATCTTCCGCAACGACTCGACAAAAGACGATGTCAGATTCACTCAGATAAGCCGCGCGATGGGCATCGACAGGATGGGCGCGTGGATGGGCTTTGCCTTGGGCGATTACGACAGCGATCAGGACCTCGATATCTTCATCACCAATATCGGCTATCATCCGCTCACCCGCGAAGCACCAACCACGCCATCTGGCGACTGCGCCTACGGACATCAATATGGATGGGGAACCTGTTTCCACTTCCTGTTGCGCAACGACGGTGTGCGCGAGGTTGAAGGTGTCGGTATGGTCGGCGTTTTCAACGACATCGCTGGCGCAACCTACGTTGCGCCGAACGAAGTGATGCCACCCATGGCGCTCGATCCCACGAACATCGACGACGAGTGGCAAGTACCAACTGGGCTAGCCGCATACGACTTCGGTTTTGGCACGGTCTTCTTCGACTATGAAAACGACGGCGATCAAGACCTCTACTGGCTCGGTGCGATGTCTGACAGGGGAGAAGCACCGAGCGGTCACCTCTTCCCGGGTGCAGGGCGTCTCCTCCGTGGCAATGGCCAAGGAGATTTTCAAGACATAACCGTTGAAGCCCGGGTCCTCGACATTCTCGGCGTGGATTATTCGGTGCTTGATCCTGACGACCCGACCTTCAGTCGCGGCGAGCAGCGCATAAGTCCTGCTTTCCATGAAAACGGCAAAGGACTCGCCAAAGGCGACCTCAACGGCGACGGCTACGTTGACCTCATCGGCACCAACAGCAACGGATGCCGCCTCGTCGGTCAAGACGAGTGCAACTGGGAACCCGGACCTTTGTTCCTTTGGATGAATGCTGGCGGTGATCGCAACTGGATCACTATGCGTCTCATCGGAGGAATGCTTGACGGTGACAGCGGAAGCAACGCCGACGGCATCGGTGCCCGTGTCTACATCGAATACACCAACCCTGATGGATCAAAGGGCGAACAGGTGCAAGAGTTGACGGGCAGTTCGACTTTTCTATCCATGAACAGTTTGGAACTCACTTTCGGAATCGGAAAAGCGGATAAAGTTGACTCCATAAAGATCGAGTGGCCCAGCGGCATTGACCAGGTCATCGGAGATGTCAACGCCAACCAGCGCGTCGAGATTACCGAAGGTCAACCGTTGCCCTGATCGACCCGCTTCCTTAATCATCCGAGTATTCAGTGTTAGGCCCCCAACGCCCCAGCAGGCTTGATCCGCAGATCGAGCGCGCCATCGCGATGACCCGCATCATCCGACCGCCGCGCCGTTCGCTCGCGACGTTCGGATCTACTGTGATTCACTACCACGTCGTCTCCCAGCCCGTATACGAAGGCATCTTCGAGGACGAACACAAAGACACCGTAGTTCGATACGGGATGGTTCGTGCCGATCGCCCCCAGATCGTCACTCCGGGCTATCTCTCACGCTCGGAAGGTTTCGGCCAAGAAGCCGCCGAATATCTCGACTACATCAGCAATCGCTACGGCGCGGACGCCGCTGGCCTGCTCTACAAATACAAGAACGAACCCCAAACAACCGAGACAGTCTCCGGCGAACCGCGGGAAATCGCCGCCAAGATCCGCGACGAACTCGAAGCCGACGATAAACCGCTTCACACGGTTCTCCTAGGTGTCGATGAGCTCTGGGACGTCTCCGTGATGAAGTTCATCTACGAGTTCACCAATCAGTCGGCCAAGACGAACTTCGACGAACTGAACGAACGCAGCATGTTCGATGATGAAGGCGGAGTGCCGCGCGATGCCCGACGTCGCATCGACGACCTTTTTCAGAGAGCGGAACGCCGCGAAATCGACCCGTCAGACGTTCACGAAGAGTTGACGCGCTGGGGCGTTTTCGAGGAGTATCAGGAGCGGTTCTTCAGGCTCTTCAGGCGCTAACCGTCGCGCACCTCGACACCCGCCTCCTCCATCTCCTGGATCGCTGCTTCCGCATCCCCTGGCTGCAGATCCACTCCCTTCATGCAGTTCCGATAGACTACCGTCTTGAATCCGCGCTTGCGCGCGTCCAACGCCGTCTCTTTCACGCAGTAATCGGTGGCTATTCCCACAATTTCCACCTCGTCAATCCCGTGCTGCTTCAATATCGACTCCATCGCAGTATCCGATTCGGCTTCCGTCTCAGGATCGCGCACTGAGAATCCCGAATAACCGTCCTCTCCACCAGTCCCCTTCCTGACAACCCTCGCGTCCGAAACAACTTCGAGTTCAGGGAAAAACTGAGCCCCCCAACTATCTGCGACGCAGTGGACCGGCCAAATGCCACCATCCTTGGCAAAATGCGGCGTCACCTCCGGATGCCAGTCCTGTGTGTAGACGATCAAACGGTCATCGTCACGAGCCGCGGAAATCATCGCGTTGATGCTCGGAACAACCGATGAGGCATCCTTGACGCTCAACCCCCCTTCAGGATCAACAAAGTCGTTCTGCACATCCACCACGATCAGCGCTCTTTTCGAACTCGACGCCATACATCCCTCGCTCAATCTCGGACTACCGTTACCTGCTCACAGTTTCGCATATCCTATTTGGATCAGATCGGCGGACACTGACCTCCGACGCGAGACAAGTGAAAGGCATCACGAGATGACAGGTCGATACAAAGCTGCGATAGTGGGTTGCGGCGGCATCGCCCACGCCCACATGGAAGGCTACTCGCAGGTTGACGCGGTCGATGTCGTGGCATGCGTCGACCCCATCCCCGAAGCGCGCCAGATGTATATGGAGGATTGGGGCATCCCGAACTCGTACGCCACCCTCGAAGAGTGCGCGTACGACGCCGAGCCGGACATCGTCAGCGTTTGCACTTGGCACTTGTTGCACGATCCATTGACAGTCGAAGCGTCCAGCTATCCCTCGATCAAAGCCATCATCTGCGAGAAACCTATGGCTATCGGTATGGGACGTGCCAACCGAATGGTTGAAGCCTGCGATGCCAACGACACCAAACTCGTTATCAGTCACCAGCGCCGCTTCACCCCTGGTTGGAACAAAGCCAAGGAACTCGTCGAACAAGGCGCGATTGGCATCCCTCTACGTGTCGACATCCGAGTCAAAGAGGGTCTCGCAAACTGGGCCACTCATTCGATCGACGGTGCCAAGTTCATCCTCGGCGACCCCAAACCTCGTTGGGTCATGGGCGCAGTCACGCGAACCACCGACAAGTACGAACGAAACACACCAATCGAAGACGCCTGCATCGGCCTCGTGATGTTCGACGATCCCCTACAGTTCTTCATCCAGTCGGACCTCTGGGACAATGACTGCGACGCCGGCAAGTTCTTCATCCGTGGAACCGAAGGTATGCTCCACGTCCGTGAGACCGTGTTAAAGCTCTTCAACGCTGAGACCAACGGTTGGAAAAGCGTTGACTTGGGACTGCAAGAGGGAGATCAAGCCATCGGCGGCAATATGAACGCCAAGCAGGTCGAGGAACTCGTGGGCTGGCTCGATGGCGGTCCCGAGCACCGCAACGCCGGACACATCGCCCGTGACACCGTCGAGATCATGATGGCGATGTATGAATCGGCTCGTCAAAACAAAGTCATCTACATGCCGATGGAAGAGCAGGAATACCCGCTCGAACTCATGATCGATGAGGGCAAAGTTGCCGTCGAAGAACCCGGCCGGTACGACATCCGAGGTTTCCTGGATCGAAGCAATATCGACGAGGCGCGCTACACGCAACTCAAACAAGACGGTGTGAGCCATCATCAAGCCATGCGCATCTTGCACGACGAGATGGCGCGCGGTTAGCTGTCGCGTAATGACGACAAGTTCGGTTCGTAACTTCTGCGGAGAATAGCCAGCTTAATCTCCGTATTTTTGCGGCGTTTATCCTGCGATGCGGAGAATATGTTGTATAATCTCCGCATATGCTCCGCATTACCTACATACACGAACTTCCCGACTGGCCGAACTTCACATGGCGTCAAGAAGAACTCATCGATCAGCTCGCTGAGATCAGATACCAACAAGGTCTGCTCTTAGGGCGCATGGAGGCCATAGGGTTCGACCTCAAAACCGAGGCGGAGTTAAACGCGCTCACCGACACCGTCGTTAAAACCAGCGAGATCGAGGGCGAGGTGCTGACGGCTGACGAGGTCCGGTCGTCCGTTGCTTCTCGCTTGGGTGTCGATATCGGAGGACCTCCGCCTTCAGAAAACCGAAATGTCGATGGTATCGTCGATTTAATGATCGATGCCGCCGAAAACTGCTATGCACCTCTCACAAAAGAGCGGCTGTTGAGCTGGCACGCGCAATTGTTTCCATATGGGTGGAGCAATATAGGGCACATCACCGTTGGCGATTGGCGCAAGCCTGGAAAAGGGCCGATGCGGGTGGTTTCTGGGCGGCCCGGACGTGAACGTGTGCACTTCGTTGCGCCATCGGAAGACCGGCTCGAACACGAAATGCAGGCATTCATCAAGTGGTTCAATGCCCTTCGGAGATCGGACAACATCCTCAAGGCGGCGCTTGCCCATCTGTGGTTCGTGACGATTCACCCATTCGACGATGGCAACGGTCGAATCGCCCGAGCGATCGCCGATTTGGCGCTGGCCAGATCCGACGGCGTTTCGCAACGTTTCTACAGCATGTCATCCCAGATCCGCAAAGAGCGAAACGATTACTACGAGATCCTGCAACTGAGCCAGAAAGGGTCGATGGACATCACCAACTGGATAGTATGGTTCCTGGATTGTCTCGGGCGCGCCATTGAAGCTGCACATGACACGGTCTCGGCGAGCATCGCGAGGGTCCGGTTCTGGGACGGTCTGACAGAAGTCGAGATAAACGACCGGCAACGCAAAATCTTGAGACGCTTGGTCAACGGCTTCGATGGGAAAATGACCACCATGAGGTGGGCCAGAATTACCCGATGCTCCCAGGACACCGCCTTGAGGGACATCACCGACCTCATAGGTAAAGGCGTCCTTGAAAAAGGTTCCGCAGGTGGCCGGAGCACGAGTTACGCGTTGGTGAACTGCGGATCGTTCTGAAGTCAGCACCGTCCTGTCCGAGAATCAAACGCGCCCCATCCACCAACATCGTGGATGGGGCGCTTGTCTAATTCGGCGGCTATTGACTACTCGGCATCTTCGAGTAGATGTGGTGCGCCAATCGTCCTATCGGCATTGACTGCAGCCAGACTTTCCCGTGCCCTTGCAACGTCGCCAAGAATAATCCCTCGCCGCCAGCCAACATCGACTTGAGATTTCCGGCCCGTTGGATGTCGTAGTTGATCCCTTCCTGGAACGCCACGATACATCCAGAGTCGACTCTCAACTGCTCACCTTGCAGGTCTCGCTCGATGATCGTGCCACCTGCTGACATGAAGATGTGACCGCTCCCCTGCACTTTTTGCAGGATGAATCCTTCACCGCCGAAAAATCCGGCTCCCAAGTTCCGCTGAAACGCGATCGTGATCCCAGTGTCTGGTGAACCGCACAGAAACGCGTCACGCTGCGCCAACACAGTGCCACCCAATCCTCCCAGATCGACCGTGACTATCTTGCCTGGCGCCTCCGATGAGAACGCCACGATCTGGCCCTGGTTCGCCACGTTCTTGAAATGCGTCACGAAGATGCTCTCGCCAGCCAACATCCGAGCTCCAGCGTTCACCAACCCACCGAGCAATCCACCGCCCCCGCCACCTGGTCGCTTGCCCATCTTCGACTCGAACTCGATGCCCGGCTCCATGTACATCATCGCGCCCGCCTCCCCGATGATCTCTTCTCCGGGGCCCAATCTGATCTCAAGCATCTGCAAGTCGTCACCGATGATTCGATACTGGAAATCGCCCGCGTTGGCTACCGCGGTCGCCTCGTTGGTGTGTTGCATTGTCGAACTCTCCATTGTTCCTTGGCTTACTCGTACTCTTATAAAACTCTCTACGTAACTCACCGATGAAATGTTCTGCGTTAATCCGCCGAATTCGTCTCGATGACAGCCACGATGCAGGCGGTTCGCCCGACGCGCATCAACGCCGTGCAACCGCCATGCTCAGCGCGTCAAACACCATGTTCGGGTAGTCCCGCCTGAAACCGATCCGGGCGAGCATCTCCGCTCCTCCCGATGACAGCACTGGATCACCGTCCCACTCTGCGACGACCACGCGACGATCAGAAGCAGAGTCCGAAATTCGCCCGATTAACGCTTTCATGGCCCGTTCCACCACGTCTTCCGTCGCTTGACCCGCATCGATACGGACCCCGTTGGAGTAGGCGACCAGCGTGGGCCGACCATCGAAAAACACGACCCGAGTACTCGAGTTGCGGCTCAGTTCGAGCATTTCTGTCCCTGCTTCACGGGATATCGACGCCAATCGGCGATCAAACACGTACGCCGGGTCTGTCGCGGAAACTACCGCAATCGCGTCATCCTCTGCCCCCTCTCGCATCAAGTCGACAAACTCACTGTCCGCAAACTGCACTCCCGGCAACCCGTTTACGAAGTACCCCCTCCGCACCTTCCCTCTCAACTCCATCAAGCTCAACGCCGAGTAGATCGGTCGCCAATCCCATCCCAGTCGATCAATTTCTATCGCGCGCTTGGTAACCACGCCATGTCGAGCCAACAGCAGTTCCGCCCGTCGCTCCGCCAACTGCTCCTCGGAAATCGACGATCCCATGAACGAAAATCGAGAAGTTGCCGACCAATTGACGCCCGGCTCCAAAACACCGCTCGTCTGCAATCGACGTTGATAGAACTGACGACGCACCGAACGTCTGTGAGCCATTCGACGCGACCTTCTTTGATTTGATGGCATCGTTCTATCGTTCGATGTCGTTGTCGTCAAAGAGCGCGCAATCGCCATTGCCACCGCCCAGGAATCAGCGGTCACCAATCCCCTCAGCACCAGTTCCTTCACCACCTCAGCTAGTTCATGCGATGCCGAACCACCCAACGCGGCAACCAATGTCTCGGAATCGACTACCCCTTCACTTGATATGAACTCATAGATTTCTCTGGCCCGATCATCCAACTCTCCATCGCGTGTCGAGACAGCATCCACAATCATTGAAGGCAAAACAATTCTCCCCTCACCCGACCGTACAAATGCCACCTGCACAGCGGATCCCGAATCGGCTCGACATATCACCCATCTAAACTCTCCATCCGCCAAAACATCGTTTAACACGTTGCTGGAAAATCCTTCGACTCTCGACGGCAGAACGTCTCTGACCCACTGATCCACAACAATCGGCACCCCCTGCAACACACCCAACGCATCGCAAGTCATCCGATAAACATCATCATCAACTTCCGGCGTGCCAATCCCGTGCCTTCGCAGCAACGCCGCCTGATAGTCCATCGGGTCCGACGGCTGCACTTCCGACCGCAAGATCGACAACGTTCGCTCCTGTATCCGCGCCAACGTTGACAGATCCAACCACTCCTCAACTCCTGCTTCCGTAAAGAACCCTCTAGCTGCTCGCGCATCCGCCATCAACTCATCCAAGACATCCTGCAACACCTCTCGATCTATCGGATATCGCGCCTCGATCACTCCCAGCGGCACTGGTCCGCTTCTCGCGAGGTAACGCGCCACGACCCGCCGAGCCGACGCAAAGTCGCAATGCTCACCCGTCGCTCCGCGATACTCATCAGCCAATTCCGACGTAACCCATCGCTCCTCAACCCGTCCATCCACTGCGAACTCAACTAGTTCCGCCCTCCCTTGCGAAGCCAACAGTCTAATCCATTGCCGCCATCCATCTTCGCTCCTTTCGCCAATCTCCTGATCGCTAAGGTCACCGATCTCGACCAGTAGCTGCGCCAACTCCGTGGCGGTCCTGATCTGCATCCCTGACGCCGACCTTGCCACCATCGACGATACGTCTTCAATCGCCTCTGGTCTCAACAAACCCGCGGCCTCGGGACGTCGGAACAGGAGAGCCAGCGCGTCTCGATCAATATCTAACGCCTGCAAACCACGTTCGGCCTTCGGCGTGTCCCACTGATACATCCAAAACGCGTCAAAGTTGAACTCCAAAGCCCGCGCCACCGGCGAAGGAACATCCGACTCCACAAACCTCACCGAAATAGAACCCGACTCAACGTCATCCAAGACCTGTTCCAAGCCCGGCATATCCATGAAATCTTCCAAAGCGTCCCGGTACGTCTCCAGCACAATCGGGAAATCCGGGAACGACTTTGCGATGGCGAGAAGATCCTTCGATCTCAACCGCTGCAACCAGAACGGCGTCCGACGAAACTGCCCTGGACTCGGCAACAGCAACGCCCGATACGCGTTCTGCCTGAAGACCGCACCGAAAAGCGGGGAATCAATCATCCCGTCTAGAATGAGCTCCTTCACCTCCTCGCTCGTCATCTCCGCGATGAAATCCACCGGCGCTGCATCGTCCGACTGCGGCAAACGGAACATCATCCCATCATCAGACACCTGCACTTCGGGCTCGATCTTCTTCCTCCGCATCAACTCACGAGATATTGCCACCGACCATGGACCGTTGATTCGTCCTCCGAACGGTGAGTGAACAACTATCCGCAGATCCCCGATCCCGTCCTGGTACGTCTCAACTATCACCGTCTTCTCAGAAGAAATCTCACCGGCCCACCTCAGCTGTCGCCTGACGTAGTCGATGATCTGCCTAGCGCCGACCTCATCAACCGGATATTCCGACTGCAACCACTCAACTACTTCAGGCGGGGCGACCTCTTCATGAACGTGCGGCCTCACTCTTTCCGCGATTTCTGATCTGAATCTAGCCAACGAATACGACAGATCCAATGGTCGCCACGGAAAATCTCCCCGCCAAAACGGCATCCTCGGAGGTGCTCCAGGTGCGGGTTCCGCGATCAACCGATCATCTTCGATCTTGGCCACTCGCCAGACCTGACTCCCTAACATGAAGGCATCGCCCTCACCCGATTCGTACACGAACTCCTCGTCCAGTTCCCCGATACGCGTCTTGCGGTCCGGCAATAGCACCGGAAACGCACCCCGATCCACAATCGCCCCGCCATTGCTGATCGCTGTCATACGCGTTCCTGGCAGTTGCTGCAACACATCTCGAGTCCGATCCCAATGTACTCGAGCTCTTAACGACGAAAACAGCTCGCGAGGATAATGACCCGAAATCAATCTCACAACGCCCAAGAAATTCTCGTAACTCAACTCCACGTACGGATATGCCCTTTTGATCAATCGATACATATCCCGCACTGACCAGTCTTGAACCGACACCGCAGCCACTATCTGCTGAGCCAAAACATCCAGCGAATTACGAGGCACCGACACTTCTTCGACCCGTCGATCCTCCATCCCCCGCGCCACGACAACCGCCTCCATCAAGTCCTCGGGATGCGTCGCATAGATCTTCCCGCAACTAATCGCTCCGACGCTGTGCCCGGCCCTCCCGATACGTTGCAACCCCTGAGTAACCGTCTTCGGCGACTGCAACTGCACCACCAAGTCGATGCTCCCGATATCGATCCCCAGCTCCAGCGAACTCGTGCCCACGAGTGCAGGCAGATTCCCTGCCTTCAACTCGGCTTCGATCTCACGGCGCAGCGAATCTGACAGACTGCCGTGGTGCGCCATGAACGGACCATCAACTCCATCTGAACTGTAGTTGCCACCACTCACAACTTCACCCTCGTTCTCCCCGCTTTGCCTCGCTTGCCACGACGCATTCAATCGTTCCGCCGTGTTCTCCGCCTGCCTACGGCTATTTGCAAACACCAGCGTCGTATCGTGCCCCTCTATGTCATCCAACACCTGAGGTATCAACTTCGGCCAGATCGAACCCGGATCTGCCCCAGCAGCCTCCACCATCCCGTGCACGCCCACCTCGATCTGCTTCGAACCTGGACAGTCCACGATCGAAACAGGGCGCGCTGTCACCCGTAACTCCTCACTGTCACCGTCAACTTGATCGACTGACTGTCCTCCCAACAACCTCGCCACCTCGCTCAACGGACGCTGCGTCGCTGAAAGTCCGATCCGTTGAAATCCCGGCGCAATCTGCTCCAACCGCTCCAACGTGATGCTCAGATGCACTCCACGCTTGTTCGCACACAACGTGTGGATCTCATCAACGATCACCGTCTCAACCGTCTGCAACATATCCCTAGCCCGCGGCGACGTCAAAATCAGGTACAACGATTCGGGCGTCGTGATCAATACGTGTGGCGGGTTCCTCAACATCCGAGCCCTCGCCGACGATGGTGTATCCCCGGTCCGCACGTCGGCCCTCACCTCTGGGATCTCAACTCCCAACTCACGCGCTGCCTCCTCGATCCCCCGCATAGGCTCTTCCAAGTTCCGCTCAACGTCATAGCCCAGAGCCTTCAGAGGCGATATGTAGAGCGTTCTGACCCCCTTGCGCTTTGACAACCGAACATCCGAATACAACCCATCCAACGCCGACAGAAACGCTGCCAACGTCTTTCCAGAACCTGTGGGCGAGTGGATCAACACGTTCTCGCCCTGCTTGATCAGCGGCCACGCCTCGACCTGCGGTTCAGTCGCGGTCTCATGCCGCTCGTCGAACCACTTAGCGACAGGCGCGCTGAACAGATCCAAAACCTTGGTCTCTGTTGGAACGGCTCGCATCATGATTCACACCATCAGTACTAGTTTAAGCGCGAGCCTGCTGAGATCAAAACGACATGGTCAAGATCACGTACCGGCAATTTCGACCAACTAGTTCCCGTCAGCGCTCCACATCCGCCGTCCGACAATCAACGTCAGCACCGAATACAGCATATCCATCGCCGGGAAATAGATGATGTGCGAGTTGACCGCCAACCCGGTCTCGCTGTCTGGATTCAACTGCCAGAACCACTGCCAGAAAAACAGGCTCGCCAATACAATCCCACCGTAGAAAACGAACGATGTCCGAAGGTACGTCAGCGTATCCACCTCCTGCCCATTAATCGCACGTTTCCGCGCAATTCCGACAAGCAAGACGATTACTGCCCCGACCGCCATGAAGTAGTTCACGATCTCCCACACCGGATAGTCTGGTGAACCATCGTGATACAGCGGCGTCACAGCCAAATGCACAGCTACAACAATCCCCGTCACAACCAAGTAAACCGCAACAATCTTCCGCAAGATATCCATTTTCGACCCTCCTCGATTAGCTTGAAACGCATTATCCCACGCCAAGCCCATTGGCGTAAGAAATAAAACCCGAGCCCCCATACCCACGTGCTCCGATCTACCAGAGCACCATCGACTCCTCAAACAACTCACGCAATTCTTCCGCCCCCGTCGGCCTCGGCGCCAGCTTCGTCACTCGATGCTGCGGCAATGTCCCCTGAACGAACGCATCGATATCTGACTCGCCGTAACCCACCCCTGATAACCCGTTCGGCATCTCCAAGTCTTGCAGCAGTTGAATGATCTGCTGGGCCAGAATCTCCCCAGCATCGCTCTCATCCGCACCCTCAACATCCGCACCCATCAACCTCGCCGCCTCCAAGTGCCGTGCCGGATTTGCCGATGCCGTGTATCTAAACACGGCCGGCGCGTTCAGAATCACCGACAGTCCATGCGGGATGATCGGATGCTCATCCGGATACCCCTCAGGCTGAAAATCCCTCGCATTGCCCGCTACCGGATACGACATCCCATGCGGCAGGTGCACACCCGCGGTCCCAAATCCCACGCCCGCCGCTGTCGCCGCCAAGCACATATTCGCCCGCGCCTCATCATCTTCAGGATCATTCACCGCACGCCGGATATTCGCGGACACAATCTCAACCGCCTTAGCAGCCCAAACATCGCTCATCGGGTTCGATCCCTGGTACGCTGGCCGATGCGCCGGATCGATCGGAGCCTCACGCCGCGTGTACGGCAACGCCGTATACGACTCCAACCCGTGACACAGCACATCGAATCCGCTGAACGCCGCCACATTCCTAGGCATCGACCTCGTATTCTCCGGATCCACCAGACCCATGCTCGGCTTCAACGCCCGATTCGCGATCCCCGTCTTCGCATGAAGATCCTTCATGTCAAAGATCGACACACCCGACGTCTCGCTACCCGTCCCAGCCGTTGTCGGTACCGCAATCAACGGCTTCAAAGCCCCCGGCACCGGCGTCCCCTTCCCTATCGGCGCATTCACATACTCCAAAAACTCCGCCGGATAAGTGTCATAAAGATTCGCCGCCTTAGCCGTATCCATCACCGATCCCCCGCCGACCGCCACGAATCCGTCAAACTCTCCCTGCTCCGCAAACCGGATCGCATCCGCAAACGACGCATCCGTAGGCTCAACACTCACATCCGCATACACCACACACTCGATTCCTTCATCCCTCAACGACTGCAACGATGTCGTAACCGCGGTAGTCTCCAACAACGACTGATCCGTCAGAACCATCGCCTTTTCAACCCCCAACCGCTTCATCTCAAAACCCAACTCGCCGGTGACCCCAAACCCGAACTTGATGCTCGCAGCATCCATCGCAAACGCCGTTTCCAAAGCCTGAGACATCCCGTTTCTCCCGTCGATTGCCTGCTTGTACATGTCTATCCCCGACAGTCAGCATTAAAGTATGCACCAACGCGCCAGATCCACATGCCTCCGTGCCCACGTACCGAAAAGAACTCAGCGTAGACCTCTACGAACTCACCATGTCTCAGGTCTTCTGGCGACGCGGCATGGACAACACCGCCACCTTCAGCCTCTTCTTCCGCGGCTATCCCAAAAACCGCAGCTACTACATCGCCAGCGGCATAGACGCCGCTCTCGACTTCCTCCAAAACTTTCACTTCTCTTACGAAGACATCGAATCCCTACGTTCAACATCTCCCCTGTCAGAAGATTTCCTCACCTACCTAGCCAACACCCAATTCACCGGAGATGTCCGTGCCGTCCCTGAAGGAACCATCGTCTTTGCCGACGAACCCCTCCTCGAAGTCACCGGTCCTTTAATCGAAGCCCAGATCGTCGAGACGATGCTGTTAAACATCGTCACCAGTGCGACCCTATTCGCGACCAAAGCATCCCGCATCGTCCAAGCCGCTTCAGGACGACCTGTCGTCGACTTCGGGTCACGTCGAACCCATAGCGAAGAATCGGCAGTCGAAGCCGCACGCGCCGGATACCTCGCCGGATTTGCCGGAACCAGCAACCTCAAGGCGGCTGCGCTCTACAACATCCCTGCCTTCGGCACAATGGCCCACTCTTTCATCCAAGCCTTCGGAGACGAACACACCGCCTTCGAATCCTATGCAACTGAATTCCCCGACTCCACAACCCTACTGGTCGACACCTACGACACGCTTGAAGGCGTCCGCAACGCGATCCGCGTAGCCCAGGCCGCTCGGAAAAACGGCAAATCCATCAACGCCATCCGCCTCGACAGCGGCGATCTAGCCCAACTCGCTAAAGACGCACGATGCCTACTCAACGAAGCCGGCTTCCCTGAAATCCGAATCATGGCAAGCGGCGGACTCGACGAACACAGCATCGAAGATCTCATTAAATCCAACGCTCCTATCGACGCGTTAGGAGTAGGCACCCGATTCGGAACCTCAGCCGACGCACCGTACATCGACTCTGTCTACAAACTCGTCGAACTGGACGGAGAGCCCATCATCAAACGCAGCGAAGGCAAACGTACTCTCCCCTATGAAAAACAGGTTTACCGACAGATCCGCGAAGGTGAAATCACTGGAGACACCATCACTAAACACCCGTCACTCGATATACCAGAACTCCAACACGAATTGCTGCAACCAGCGATCGAATCCGGCAGACGGCTTCAAACCAGAGAACCGACCGCAACAATCAAAAATCGCATCACCTCAAATATTCAGCTACTCCCCGATTCGATTCGCCTCCTCGAAAACCCTGTACGTTTCCCAGTGACCGTTTCCCATGAACTGCTGCTCCCGAGCTGGACAATGCATTGATGTGCCGGCCCATGGTGGTCATATGCCCATTGGCCAAACCCACATAATCAATGGAATTGCCACCAAAACGATAACCACAACCAACGGCATTCCGAGCCGTAAATAGTCCCCGAAATGGTAACCGGCAGGACCCATCACGATGGTGTTCGACTGGTGACCGATCGGCGTAAGGAACGCAGATGATGCGCCGATGGCAACCGCCATCAAAAACGGATCCGAGTGCGCACCCAGAGTCGCCGCAACTCCGATCCCGATAGGAGCCATCAGAATCACCGCCGCCGCATTGTTGATCACTGCAGACAACAACATCGTCGTCACCAGCATGATCCCTAACATCGCCCACGCTGGGAACAATTCACCAACCTCCACAATCACCATTGCGATCCGTGCTGCTCCACCCGTCGACTCCAATGCCTCCCCAACCGGAATCATCGCTCCCAGAAGAATAATCACCGGCCAATCGATCGCCTGATACGCCGCCTGGAGCGTCAGAAATCGTGTCAAAAGCAGCACCACCGCTGCCGCCACAAATGAGATCTGGATGGGTACAACATTGAATGCCGCCAACAAAACGGCTCCGGCAAACACCGCCAACGGGAAGAAAAGTCGCCGGCGTTGACCGATGCGCAATTCGCGCTCAGCGAGAGGCAACAGACCCAATCGTGGCATCGCTGCTTGAACCAGCTCCGTCCTCCCTTGCAGAAGAAGCACATCTCCTGCACGAAACGCCACATGCCCCAAGCGACGGGCAAACCGTGTTCCCCTTCGCGACACTCCGAGCAAGTTGACTCCGTACGTTGCATGGAGATGTAGGCCCCTAGCCGTTCTTCCGCGCACCGTACTCTCCGGCTCAACTATCGCTTCTACAACCGTGACTTCATCCGAGCTTACCGATTGGTTGAAATCCTCCCGCACGTCTCTCGAACCTTCTAACACGAAGCCTGTTGAATCGACGAAAGATCGTAAGTCTTCCGGGTCAGCTTCGACGATGAAGATGTCATCGCCATCGATCACCTCGTAACTCGACGGTGCGCCGTATATCGTGCCGCCATGAAGCATACCAACTATTGCCACATCCTCTTCAGCAATCTCCTCAAGATCACGCACCAGCTTCCCCACGAACCGCGAATCCCGAGGCACCCGCACCTCAGTCATATAGTCCTCGATATGCAACATATCGGACAGTCCCAACGGCGCTTTCCTCGTCGGGATGAACCGCCAACCGACCAACGCAATGAAAACGATACCTACCAAGGCGACTCCTATCCCGACCGGAGCAAAATCAAACATCTGAAATGGAACGCCCGATTCCTCTCTCCGAAAATTCGAGATGATGATGTTGGGCGGAGTGCCGATCAGCGTCGTCAGGCCGCCAAGCAACGACGCGAACGCGAGCGGCATGAGGTAGCGCGATGGTAATTGCTTGCTTCTGTTCGCTACCCGGATCGCTACAGGCATTAACAGACTCACCGCTCCTACATTGTTCATGAATGCCGAAAAGAACGCTGTCATACCTGACAAGCTCAACATTCGCAACACCGGAATGCTTGGAATCCGTGCATAACAATTGGCCATGACATCCACAACCCCCGAATTCTGGAGGGCACGACTCAATACCAAAACCGCCGCAACCGTCACCACCGCCGGATGCCCGAAACCGCGATACGCCTCCGATGCTGGCACGATACCCGCTAGCGCAAGTACCGACAACGCCAGCAACGCCACAACGTCGTACCGCCACTTGTTCATGACAAACAGGACAAGCGCAACCGCGAGAACTCCGAAAACGATTAACTCATCCATCAATTACGGAAACCTTCATCCACTTAACTGAGCCGCGAGCAATCACTCGATCACGAGCGTTATCCAATTCTCGCACGACCAACGCATCATGTATCGGCCATCATATTCGGAACTCACCGACCAAACCGCTATCCGATCATTTTCCAAAATCTCTTAACATGGAATGTCGCGCTGATCACGACTAGCGTAAATCGATCACTAGGAGAATCTCCCATGACCCTCCAAATCGCCGCAAACCTCACCATGATGTTCAACGAACACGACTTCATGGACCGTTTCGCAGCAGCAGCAAGCAACGGCTTCAAAGGCGTCGAATATCTCTTCCCATACGACTATCCTGCCGACGCGATCGCTGAGCAACTCGATAAACACAACCTCCAGCAAGTCCTCTTCGACTTCCCGGCAGGCGACTGGGCTAATGGTGACCGCGGGATCGCTGTCCAACCCGACCGCAAAGGCGAATTCCAAGACGGTGTAGGACTCGCCATCGAATATGCCAAGACCCTCGGTTGCCAACGGTTAACCTGTCTCGCTGGCATCTCGGACGCCGGAACCGATTCCGAGCTTGCTGACCAGACTCTTGTCGACAACCTCCGCTTCGCAGCGGATGCCTCATCCGAAATCGGTGCCATCGTCCTCGTCGAACCTCTGAACACGCGCGATGTCCCCGGCACCCACGTATCAAGTTCTGCCCATGGCGCAGAACTGGTCCGCGCCGCGGATCGTGATAACGTGCGTCTCCAATTCGACGTCTATCACACGCAAATCATGGAAGGCGACCTCGCAACCAAGTTCACCAACCTCCTGCCTTCCATCGGCCATGTCCAGATCGCCGACAACCCTGGACGTCACGAACCAGGATCGGGTGAAATCAACTACCCATTCGTCTTAGATCACATCGCCAACAGCGGTTACGACGGTTGGATCGGTGCCGAATACATACCCGCTGGCGACACCGAAGCCGGACTGGACTGGGTCAAACCCTACCTGTGAGAGGATCCGTCATTCCCGCGAAAGCGGGAATCCAGGGATAGGCAAACCTAGCCGATAATCCGCCGTGCCATCCCGTACCTCTGGAAGACCAGCACAAGTGGGAATAGACTACCTCTGTTAAGCCGTCGCCGCCAATCGCGGATCCTCTCCGCGTTGGACTCGTGCTGCAACGTCCGGGAAGTACGTGCCGAGGACCTGGTCCACGATGCCCTGCGCGTCCAGACGAAGCTGCTGACGTTGATCCGCAGCAGTCCCATGCTCGATAAACGCGTCCGGCATCCCAATCCGATGTACCACCACATCCTCGAGTCCGGCGTCCTTCAAAACCTCCAGCACCGCCGAACCGAACCCGCCGGCAAGCACGTTCTCCTCTACCGTCACGATCTGTCCCGCTTTGCGCGCGACTTCGAAAATCAAGTCTGTATCTAACGGCTTTGCATACACCGGGTCAACGACGGCGCACGAAATCCCATACTCCGCCAGTTGGTCCGCAGCCTCTACAGCCGCACTGTTCGACTTGCCAAGCGCGAATATCGCCACATCCTCTCCCTCCATAATCACTTCACCCCTGCCAATCGGCAACTCACGCAGCTCCGCATCGCGCGGAACACCGACCGCCTCACCCCTAGCAATACGAATCGCAAACGGGCCGTCATACTTGTACGCCGTATAAATCAAGTGCTGCAAATGATTCTCGTCACGAGGCGCAGCAACGATAGCGTTCGGTAGACACCTCAAATATGTGATGTCAAACGCCCCATGATGCGTCTTGCCGTCCTCGCCCACAATCCCCGCTCGGTCCGCGATCAGTGTCACATCCAAGTTCTGCAGGCAGATGTCGTGCAATATCTGATCGAACGCCCTCTGCATGAAGGTCGAATAGATCGACACGAACGGCTTCATCCCATTCGACGACATTCCGGCTGCCATACTCACCGCGTGCTGCTCTGCAATCCCGACGTCAAACACCCTCTCGGGGAACTCCTGCATCACATCCACCAGACCCGTCCCCTCAAGCATCGCCGCGCTGATGCCAACTACCGACTCGTCCTCTCGCATTATCTCGGACAGCGTCTCCGAAAACACCTTCGAATATGTCGGAGCACCTGACCCTGAACCCAGCGGCGAACTCGGCTGGTGGAACTTCACCGGGTCCTCTTCCGCCAACTCGTAACCGTGCCCTTTGTGGGTAACGACATGGATCAAGGGAACTGAACCGCGAGAATCCATCGCCTGCCCTAGCGTCTGTTCCAACGCCTTCAAGTCATGACCATCGATCGGCCCAAGGTATTGGAAACCCATCTCCGTCCAGAACATCGTCGGCACGATCAGACCAGCCAGACCAGTATTGAACCGCTTCACGATCCGATACATCAACTCACCAGTCGGCACCTTCTGCGATATCGACTTCATCCGCTCGATCATCGACTGAAACTCGGGATGAGTGATGAGGCGCTTCCGCCAGTTGGTCAAAAAACCGATGTTCTCCGAGATCGACATCCCGTTGTCATTCAAGATAACTATCATCCGCTCGGGATTCAGATGAACAATGTTGTTCAGCGCCTCGAAGCTCGAGCCCGACGTCATCGCACCATCACCCACCACCGCGACCGTCCACTCCTCACTCCCTCGGTTCACCGCGCTTTGTGCTATGCCTAGCGCGATCGACAGACCTGTCCCGGCATGGCCCGCGCAAAGCGTGTCATGCTCGCTCTCCATCGGTTCACCGAAGCCTGACAGGCCTCCGGCTAATCTGATGTCCTGAAACTCGTCACGACGACCGGTCACCAGTTTGTGCGTGTACAACTGGTTCGTAGTATCCCAAACCAGACTGTCGTTCGGGCTGTCGAATACCCGATGCAGAGCCAGCGTCAATTCAACGACACCCAGATTCGAAGCCAAGTGGCCACCGCGCTCCGTTATCACCGAGATGATTGTCTCGCGTACCTCATCCGCCACCTGCTCAGCCTCCTCAAGCGTCAGTTCCTTAAGGTCCTGAGGGGCGTCTATTCGATCCAAAATCCGCTCTGTCATTGGCTTCCTATCTCGCAGCTTCTAATCAGCTGAAACCCCACAACCCATCACCGAATTGCGGGTCGCATCGTCTTACTTGCAATATACCACACCGATTCCTCCAAATCCGCTCATTTTGACGCCATCCTACACGCCGCATCCCGAGGATTCCTCAATATTCCCTAACAGAATTGACAATATCACCGTAAAATGTCCTCACCGCTAACTAAACGATACAGCGTATCCAAACAAAATCCAGTTGCAAAATATCGTCGAAAAACTTCAGTTCAACTATGATCTGGAAACCCTGAAGGGTGACATCTTCGGCGGACTGACTGCCACTGTCGTCGGCCTCCCTGTCGCTCTCGCTTTCGGAGTCGCTTCCGGACTCGGTGCTGTGGCAGGAATATACGGCGCAATCGCCGTCGGGTTCTTCGCCGCCGTGTTCGGTGGAACCAGATCCCAGATCTCAGGCCCCACCGGGCCTATGTCCGTAGCAATGGCCGCAGTCGTAACCCTTGCCGGACCCGACAATCTCGGCGAGGCTTTCGCCATCGTTATCCTCGCTGGCATCATCCAAATCCTTCTCGGCGTTCTAAAAATTGGACGCTTCGTCGCTTACACCCCTTACTCCGTCATCTCCGGATTCATGTCCGGCATCGGAGTCATCATCATCATCCTTCAGATCCTCCCATTCATCGGTCAGGCAGGAGTTTCAGGAGGGCCGGTCGGCGCTATTCAAGCATTGCCCGACGCCATTCCAAACATCGACTTCGACGCATTCATCATTGCCGCCGCAACTCTGGCCGTCGGCATCCTATGGCCGCAGCAACTCCATCGCTTCTTCCCATCAACTCTCGCCGCACTCGTCACCGGAACACTACTCGGAGATCTATGGCTCACACACGCACCTGTAATCGGCGAAGTGCCTTCAGGTCTCCCATCTATTCAGGTTCCGCAAATCTCCGGTGCATTCCTGGTCAAGGCCGTCCAACCCGCTCTCATCATCGCCCTTCTCGGCTCCATCGACTCCCTCCTCACGTCGCTCATCGCCGACTCTATGACGCGCACCAGACACAACCCCAACAAAGAACTCGTCGGACAGGGTATCGGCAATACCATCGCTGGCTTTATCGGCGGGCTGCCTGGCGCTGGCGCTACGCTCGGAACCGTCGTCAACCTACGCGCCGGCGGAAGCACTCCAGTATCCGGCGCAATAAGAGCTGGAATACTCCTCGCTCTCGTGCTTGGGCTCGGACAATACGTTGAAAGCATCCCTTTAGCCGCGCTCGCCGGGATACTTCTCAAAGTCGGGTGGGACATTATCGACTGGCGATTCATCACTCGCATTCATCGCGTCCAACGCGAACACCTCATCGTCATGGTCATCACCATGTTCCTGACCATCTTCCTCGACCTCGTCACCGCGGTCGCTATCGGTCTCATCGCCGCGGGTATGGCGACCGCGAGACAACTTGAGCGACTCGAACTCGACAGCATCATCTCTGTTCCCATCATCGACCAAGTCTTCTTCGCCGGATACCGCGCCGCGAGAACGATGGACATCTTCGCCGCCCGCGTCGGACTTGTATCCCTCAGAGGAAGCTTCACCGTTTCATCCTCCAGTCGACTCATCACCACAATTGGCGAAGACATCCGACAACACCAAGTCGTGATCCTCGACTTCTCAGACACCGTATATATCGACGACTCCGCGGCCCTCGTTGTCGAGCAAATGATCGATGTTGCCATTACCGAACACACCGACTGTATCCTCGTCGGCCTAGGCGGAGTCCCCGAGACCGCTCTACGAGCCATGAACGCCATTGACGAAGTCCCTGAACAAAACATCGTCGACACCATAGAAGATGCAAAGCTGCTAGCGTTGCAGATACTCGGTTTCGATACCACGCCCGAAACTTCAGTCGACCAAGCATCCGCGATACTCGGTCAATAAGCTGACCAAGCGCGATAAACCACGCCTTCAACCCTCAACTAAAATCACTCCCATGTCCGAAAAACTCCAACAAGGCGACCGCCTGCCCCAACTCAACCTCAAACTAGTCGATGGCGAAGAACTCTCGCTGCCACGAGGCGTGACATTTCGCTACATCGCACTTCTCTTCTTCCGAGGCGCATGGTGAAGCTACTGCCGTAGGCAGCTAGGCAGCTACCAAGAAAACCTCGAAGAACTCAATGAACTAGGCGCTCAAGTCGTCGCCGCAACTGGCGGAACACAAGAAGAGGTCAAAGCGATGCGCGACGATCTCGGTCTCACATTCCCCGTCGCTTACAACGTCAACGAAACCGACTTCGAGGGCATCGGCGCATGGTGGACCACCGACCACCACGGACGCTACATGCAACCTGCCGAACTCCTGGTCTCACGAGGTGGCGTAATCTTCGGCTCCATCTACGCCTCCGGTCCCGTGGGTCGAATGCACGTAGACGAAGTAATAACCGCCATCAAATCCCGCGAAAAACGCTGATCAGCATCCCATCACCCGTCCGTAAACAACAAGGGGAACGGCAACCACGTAGGGGCCGTTCGAGAACGGCCCGGGGCGGTGCTGCGAAGGAAGCGAAGCGCCCTTCGCAGAATGATGGACTCACCCAAAAACCACATCTTCCTTCTCACACCCCCAAAACCCCAACTAAAACCTCCATCAACCATGAACGAATGCCCTCTCCCCCAAAACGCCCATCAACAGCGGGAGAGGGCCAGGGTGAGGGTGACCGGGGCGGACAAACGGGCGGGGTACCCCAAACAACCAACACCAAATCCCAATCCAAAATCCTGAAGTATCATCATCAACGCCAACAACAGAGCTACTCAACACAAAATCGAAAGGTTCCTACTCAAATGGCAGACCGATCATTCGCTCCCGTCGACGTATCCGACGACATCCTCGACCGCTTCCGAAAGCTACCAGTAGCCACGACATGGGCCGCCGTTGCAAACGTCGCCGGTGTTCCCCTGCCCTTCATGGAAGGCGTCCGAAACTTCACCCCCGGCAAACGACTCGCCGCTAGAGCACGAACCCTCCGATTCCTGCCGCCACGTCCAGACCTAGACGCCGAGGCCAAGCGCGGCGAAAACTCCCCTGAGTACCAAGCCATGGCACGATGCGGACCTGGCGATGTCCTCGTCGCCGACCTCATGGGCAAGCAGTGGGCCGCGGTCGCCGGCGATGTCAAGCTCATGCAGCTCAAGATGAACAAGGCCGACGGTCTGGTCACCGACGGCGCGATCCGCGACCTCGGCGTCCTCGAAGACGAGGACTACGGCTTTGCTGTCTACGCCCAAGAGCGCAGTCCCTACGGCGGACGCCCCTGGGCCGATCCCGCATACGAGAACTGCGACATCCAATGCGGCGGCGCACTAGTCCGCCCCGGCGATGTCATCGTAGGCGACGACGACGGCTGCGTGGTAGTCCCATCATGGTTCGCCGAAGAAGCCGTCGTGTGGGTCGAAGAACACGAAGGCGTCGAAGGCTACGTCAAAGAAAAAATCCTCGCCGAGAACGTCCGGCCCGGTAGGTACTATCCGCCTACGGATGCGATGATGCAGGAATACCTAGCCACCCTCAAATAGAAAGCCCCGCACAACATCAGCAGCGGGGCACAAGGAGGTCAATCAATGTCATTGATCGCCCACTACCTCGATGCCGACAACCAGATCCACAGCAACATCGACTTGGAGGCAGCGCTAACTGCCCGCAAGTCCAGATCTGGCTTGCTGTGGCTAGACCTTACCGGAGCGGGTGACCACGAGCGCGAGCTGCTGCTGGACGAGTTCAAATTTCATCCTCTAGTCGTCGACGGTGCCATAAATTCCGATGTCCGTCCTGCTCGTGTGGAAGACTTCGGGGATTACATCTTTGTAAACGCCAGAAGCGTTGACTACGCCGCTGAGTCCGAAGTCGTCCAAACCACCGACTTGGGGATGTTCATCGGGAACAACTTTGTTGTAACTGTCCACAATGAAGAGATGCCAAGCGTGGAGGCGGTCAAGCAACTCGTCGAGATCGACGGACGCCCGATGATCAAAGGCTCCGGCTTTTTCGCGCACGCGCTGTTCGATTCCCTGATCCAAGCCATTCTTCCGACACTCGACCGGATGGAAGACCGTGCCGACGCCATTGAAGAGCAGGTCCTTGTCAACCCTGACAACTCGGCTCTGATCGCCCTGATGGCGATAAAGCGATCCTGTCTCAGCCTGAATCGAGCGCTGATTCCGCAACGTGAAGTCCTAAGCCGGTTGGGAAGACGTGAATTCGATCTCCTCGGCAGCGGAGTCGATATCTATTTCCGAGACCTGCTAGACGACCTTCTCCGCGTCCAAACGGCCAACGATGTCATCCGCGAACGCGCCGACACCTCGCTCGCGACTTACCTCTCTGTGGTCTCAAACCGGCAGAACGAGATCATGAAGGTTCTCTCGATCGTTGCGACCATATTCCTGCCGTTGGGCCTGATAGCGGGACTGTTTGGAATGAATTTTGCGAACATGCCCGGGCTGGAATTTCGATGGGGATATCACATTATTGTCGCGGCATCTCTCATCGCGTTGTCTTTTGTCATCTGGATGTTCTGGCTCAAGCGATGGGTCATCGCGGGTGCCGGACTTTTCCGACCACGCCACCTTACTCGCTTCGTTCCATCAGCCGTCGACCCGGTACAACTCACGGGATTCTTGACTCAAACAACAGTCCGCACTCTGCGTCGCGCGGAATCAGACATCACCTCGACCGCGCGACGCGTCCCATCCATCTTCCAACGCATCAACCCTGCCAACCTGCGCCGCAATCCCAACCGCCAACGCCCTCCGGCGGATCGATAACCACGACTAGAAACAAGACTTACTCAACGCTATAGACGACGCGATGTCTAGCGTGTTTGCGTAGTGGGGCCCCTTTGTTCTTTGGACATTTCCCCCACGAGTGGAGGAAAGCCTTGGGTGTAAAGAACGCTTCCCCATGAGATTTTGTGACACTCTGGCTGGAGGAACTCCACTAATGTGCTATAACGTGGAGTCATGCGTGAACAAGACCGCGAAGAACAACTGGCCGACATTGCTGTCGATGCTTCCGAACGTCGCGTCTCGATCTGGAGCGTGTCTGTGGATTTCGGACCATGGTTCTACCTGCTCCTCGTCTCTCACACCGCGCCCCTCATCTTCCTGTTGTGGTGGACCGATGTTACACCCAAAACGCACGATAACATTGCAAACATCATCGTCAATGTAGCCAGCGGCGCGGCACCCATGATTTTCGTCGCCGCCGTTACAACAATCATCGAACTGGAGGTACTGATGGTTCTCAGAGAATGGTACCGAGCCAAGCAAGCCAAAGACAGGGTTAAGGAGCGAGAAAAAGCCGAAGCGCGGCTCAAAAAAGAATTTGAGAAGGGGATTGAGAAAGGGATTGAGAAGGGCATTGATCTCGGCCGACAACTAGAACGAGAGGAACAAGCGGCACGTCGCAACGAAAACAACGGCAACCAATAGAATCAACATCCCGTTCGCGACCATCTTTTAACTGAGGACAGGCATGGTTCTAAGACATCTTCTGATAAAACGCGAAGCTCGGAAGGAGCGCGAAAAGGCCGAACAAGACCGACAGGCCGAACTGGAACGCGAAATGGCCGAAGAGACCCAACGACGTATCCGCGAGGCATACGAACAGGGCCGCGAAGACGAACGAGTAGCGCAATCCGCTTCACTCGATGAAGCTAAACACCGCAACGGCAATCAAGGCAATTGACCACCCTTCGCAACGATTCTCGAACTGGAGGTACTGATGGTTCTCAGAGAATGGTACCGAGCCAAGCTGGCCAAAGACAGGATTAAGGAACGACAAAAAGCGGAAGCGCGGTTCAAAGAAGGATTTGAGAAGGGGATTGAGATCGGCCGACGACTAGAACGAGAAGAACAATCGGCACGTCGCAACGGCAAAGACGAGAACTAACTCACCCCACCAACCTCCCCTTAACCACATCCATATCCAACTCCACGCCCAGCCCCGGCCCCGTCGGCGGAATGTAGTAACCGTCCTCGAACACTAGCGGCTCTTTGAAGATGTTCTTGTGAAGCGGGCCTTGGTTTGCCTCCGCGATCATGAAGTTCGGTGAGCAGGTGTCCAGCTGAATCGCTGCCGCGGCTGCTATCGGGCCGCAATACATGTGGGGTGCGATCACTGCGTAGTGCGCCTCCGCAATCGCCGCTATCTTCTTCGACTCCAAGATCCCGCCGCATTGCCCCAGATCCAGCTGTATGATCTGCGCCGCCTGCTTCTCCAGCAGGTTCGAAAACTCAAACTTCGTCACCAGACGCTCACCTGTGGCGATGGGTATCGAAGTGTGCGCCGCCACTCGGGCCATCTCCTCGATGTTCTCCGGGGGCACTGGCTCCTCGAACCAGAACGGGTGATATTCCTCTAGGAAATCGGCAACTCGTATCGCGCTGTAAGTGGTCAACTGCCCGTGAGTCCCGATGCCGACCTCCAACTCATTGCCCACCGCGTCCCGGATAGCCTTCCATATCTTTGCCGCCTGTGTGATCTCAGGCAAACCAACGTCGCGCGGTCCCGGGAACAACGGAGTAAATGGGTCGATCTTGCAGGCCGTGTTGCCCTCTTTTAGCAGCTTCTCAGCGATCGGTCCTGCGGCTTCCGGGTTCGCCATGAAACCGCCCTCCGGCTGTGGCATGTACGCATAGGCCCGCAGCTTCCCGTGGAACTTCCCGCCGAGGAGGTTATAGATGGGTTGATTAGTCGCCTTGCCTACGATGTCCCACAACGCCATCTCCAACGCGCTGATCACCGGCGTCGCATAGAGGCTGGGATGCCGAAAATCATGCCGTTCCGCATACATCCTCTGCCACAGCAACTCGATGTTGAAGGGGTTCTCCCCGATCAGAACGTATCTCCCGAACTCTCCCATCAACGAAATGATCGACCCCAAATCCGCTGGATTGCCCGAATAACCGCTACCGGTGACTCGCTCGCCGAGTCCCACGATGCCCTCGTCAGTGATCACTTGAACGAACGCCAAGTGCTTGCCACCGATATACGGCGGATCATTCTCGACAATCATTGGCTTGACATCGACGATCTTCATATCAAACTTCCTCTCGCTTGTAGCTGCGGCAATTCTAGCAACCCGAAAACCATCCGCCGTTTCTTCCGCAGTCTGAAACCGTGACTGCGCGTCCTGAAAAGAAATGGAACGACAGCCTGAATTAGAATCGAGTAGACGCAAACCTCGCGAATGCAATCCCGTGGTGGGCGTAGTGTAGCGGTTAACACGTCAGGTTGTGGCCCTGAAGATCGAGGGTTCGACTCCCTCCGTCCACCCCACTCACTTTGCTTTTCCGAGGACATCCATGCGCCCGTAGCTCAGGGGACAGAGCATCTGGCTTCGAACCAGAGGGTCGGGGGTTCGAATCCCTCCGGGCGTGCCACCCAATTCTTCGGACTCGCACCGCCAGATATCCCCAACCTTCTCCGTGTTCGTAGTTCGATTCACACACCCCATTCGACAACCATGGACATAACTTTCGGATTTATCGCAGTCTTGACCTTCGGGTTCCTGCTCGGGCTCAAACACGCCACCGACGCCGACCATGTCGTGGCGGTAGCCAACATAGTCGACAAAGAACGAAATCTCTGGCAGTCGATCTGGATCGGAGCATCCTGGGGTGCAGGGCACTCACTCCCTCTTCTCGTCCTAGGCACCGTCATTCTTATCGTCAAAGGCGTTGCCCTCGACCGATACGAAAGTGTGGCTCCGTACCTTGAACTAGGTGTCGCGGTCATGCTCATCTACCTCGGTGTCAGCGCCGCTTGGAACGTGCTCCGAGGCAACCTGCACATCCACCAACATAGCCATGGCAAGCAGCCACACGTTCACGTCCATGCCTCTCATGAACCTTCTGCACGACATCAAACCGGCCACGAAAACCACAACAGCTTCTTCATCCTTGGCAAACCAGTCTTCCGCGTCAAATCCTTCGCCATCGGCATCGTCCACGGGCTCGCCGGAAGCGCAGCGGTGATGGTTGCTCTGGTGCCCACTATCGACGCTGTGTGGGTCGGAATCGGCTACATCTTGCTATTCAGCGTCGGCACCATGATCTCCATGGCTGCCTTGACACTGTTACTCGCCCTGCCATTCAAAGTCACGTCCGCAAAGCAAACGCTCAATCGGTACATCGTCCTAGCAGCAGGTGGATTGAGCATAGCCGTCGGCGCAATCCTCATCGCCGAAATCACCCTCGACACCACGATCATGCCATTCTGAGCATGAGCACCCTGTCCGTAATCGCCAGAGCTACCGGACTCAATTGCGTGGCCGTCTAACTCGCGACGGCTCCTTCAACGATCCCGTCGCACCACTCGCGCACTCCCCAAAAATCCCGGCGCGGCCATCGTGGAGCATCCTGTTCCAACATCCACAGCATGTCGATAAACGTGATTGCGATCCGGTAACCCAACGCGGGGTCCGGCGCCTCGTAAAACGTCACGCAGGAATCCATCAGATCGATCATCATTTCTGACGCTATTGCCGCTCTGCGACCATCCGTGACTTCGATCTCAAAATCGGAAACGGATGCAAAGAACCTATCGCAAATCAAGCTCAGGTCCGCGCTTTCGACAATCCCTATCTCAGCCGCCACCGGCGATCCGATCACGTCCGACAGCGACTCGCGCACCGCCGCTTCGGTGGCTGGCGATGGATCGTCGTTGTACCACACGCAGTTACCCCACATCCGAATACCCGTCAGCGTGTTATCCAGCAGGCGCAGTTCCCTCTCTCCTATCGGATTCCACCACCCCTCCGGCAATTCCACGGAAGTCGGCGTCACGACCGTGAAATCAGTCGCAGCCACGTACGGGCCTCTAACGTCTCGTGTCGGTTCCGATTGGTCACGCACCGACCCGCAGCTCCACACCCCTAAGGACAGCAGACCCACCAACACAAAGGCGGGCATCAATTTAAGCAATTTGATCAATTCAATTGGCCAGCGACGCTACCAGATTGGCAAGCGTGCGTGTCGGGGCACCTGTGGCTCCACTGGTTCGGAACATCCCACGGTTTCCCGTAACCATCGAGACTGAAGCGATATCGATGTGGACCCAAGGGGTATCCTCGGCAAATTCAGAAATGAAGTGCGCCGCAGTTATCGATCCCGCTGGCGCGCCGCCGCTGTTCTTCACATCCGCGATGTTCGAGCGGTTTTGACGCTTCGAAGTCGAATCCAACGGCAACCGCCACATACCATCGCCGGACGTCTCCGCAGCATCCAAAACTGACTTCACCAGACCGTCGTCATTCCCGAACACCGCAGCGTTCCCGGTCCCAAGTGCGACTCGTGCGGCACCTGTCAGAGTGGCGACATCAATGATTCGCGCCGCGCCGTTTTCTCGCGCGTAACCGAGAGCGTCGGCTAAGGTCAATCGACCTTCCGCGTCCGTGTTGTCTATCTCTATGTACTTGCCGTTCATCGCCTGCACGACGTCGCCCGGTCTCTGGGCACCGCCACCCGGCATGTTCTCCGTCATCGGGAGCACCGCATGAACATTGATACGAGGCTTTTGCGTCCCAACGATCTTCATCGCACCCAAAACCGCGGCACCCCCACCCATGTCTCCCTTCATCGTAACCATGCCCCGGGACGGCTTCAGCGACAGACCGCCGGAATCGAACGTGATGCTCTTACCCACCAGCCAAACATTGTTGCTGGTGTTCGACGGATCGCCCTCGTACGTCAAATGCACAAATTGCGCCGGACGATGCGAACCTTGAGCCACTCCAACGTAGGCGTTCATGCCCATCGAACGGCACTCTGCCAAATCCAACACCCTCATGCCCAATCCATAATCCTTGGCCACCTTTCGAGCTGCATCCGACATCGCCTCAGGTGACAATACGTTAGCTGGTTCGTTGACCAAGTCGCGAGCGAAGTTCTGTGCCTCTCCAGCTACGATCCCGACACCGACGCCGACACGTACCTCCGGCATCTTGTCATCGTCGAACTCCACCACGTTCAAAAGCTCGAGCCGATCAGTCGAATCTTTCGATGTTTTTTTGTACTTGTTAAAAGAATAGGATCCGACTGTCGATCCCTCAGCTATCGCCTGCGATGCCTTAGCAGTATCGAGTCCACCGATCCCGGCTCCGTGGATGATCGTGGTAGCTGTCTTGGCAATACCTCTTAACCTGTTAATCGCCACCGCTGATACTTCACGCACATCTCCATATCCGAAACCCGTTGGTTTGCCAAGGCCCATAACCAACACCCGCTTTGGCGCAAAATCGCCGTAGCGTCCGGCAGGTGTATGGATCAACACGTTGTTGCCCCGCTTCCCGGTTATCTCCCCATCTTCGATCAACTCGCTGATCAAACCTCCCAGCGCACGATCGACCGCTCCGGTCGCGCCGCCAGGGCGCTGAACTCCCTCAAAAAGGTTCACTATCGCGGCGTCAGACGCGATCTGCGCAATGTTGCCGCGCATGGTGTGCAATGTCAAGGTCATTTCCGCGTTTCCTAGTCCAAAATTCCCCTCTTCAACGTCGTTTGTCAATTTTAGCCAAATCGGTTCAACCACGCTTATCCCTCGATTTCATGGACCGCTTCGCGCGAATTCACCTAAAATGCTTGCTTTCAAGCACGATTCATTGAGTTTGACAGTGAAGCAATGAGCGCGAAAATGCTCTGCATCAGAAAATACAACTAATTCAAAATAAATTTCGTAAAAGACTTGACGTTATCGTGATTTGAGTCTAAACTAGAGCCACGACGCGGAGAAACACGGTCTCAAGACAGCCGAATCAATTGAGACACCCTCTCCTCGTTAGTCCAAAAAAGGAGGCTTGTAATGCTTAGCCAAGGTGACACTTTCCGGAAGGAGCAGCAGACCTTGAGCGAAGACAGCTCATCGATGCAGCATCGCATCCAACTCGCGAAGTCTGTCCTCCTCATTACGCTCCCCGAGATCGCTGGTGGTCGCAACTCTTTGACGGTCATCAACACGGGCACGCATCCGATGGAACCCATCTTCACCCGCGAAACCGCCTGAGGGTTTCGCGTCGAGAAGGGATCTAATTGCCCACATGGGATCCCAAGCAACTTTGCTGCCGCATCAGTAGAACGTCGCATCGAATCTTGGTGCAACACCCTATCTTCCTAAACGGAGCGCAAAATGGCCCGAGTGCAGATCAAACCAATCGACACAAGTCCCGTCAAACTCGACGTTACCTACGCCTACAACGTAGAAAAAGCTCTCTGGCGCGACTTCAATCTCAACGACGGCAAAAGCCCAACTGACCGCCAAAACCGTGTCACATTCGGAAACTACGCGGTGCAGATTAATGTCCCGACAATCGAAGACGGCGTTTATGACATCTCTCTCATCGGCACCGGTATCGGAATGCACGACCCCATATTTACCCGCGAAATCTTGGGCGCCAAAACCAATCAACTTTTGAGGACCCTTTCCCCCAAGCTAGTCACTCGCGTTATCCTTCCGAGCCTCCATTTTTTGCACGCCGGTTACTTGATCTCCTACAACAATAGAGGCGATGCCGAGCCGGTCTGCCCCAATGCCGAGTACATCATCCCACGCCAAGAATGGGATACAGCGATGGGCGAACATCCTTTCCATCAAGCGGCATACCGCGAGGTCCGCGCCGATCTCAAAATGCTCCAGAAGCTCGATGCCCACATCACACTCGTCGATGATCTTGAAGCCGAAGTCGGCCCGGGCATCACGATGGAGCGCTCTGGCGGCGTCACACCCGCAAACTCCACCGTCACTATCGCATGTGGATCAGAAAAGATCATGGTCTCTCCACTGCTCTTCCCCACACCGTTCCACATCGACCCTGCCGTACAGTTCGGCTTCAGCATGAACCAAGCACTCGCCTACGACCAAAAACACCGCTTACTCGAGAAGGCCGAACGCGAACGTCAATGCGTCTTCTTCCCGATGGACCCGCTTCGTCGAGCCGTCTACATCGACCGCGACCGGAACGGCAACCAAGTCGGGCTCCCCTGCGACATCCTGTCTCAGCTGGATCCGTTCGTCAACTGAGCCAAGCAGCTTGCCTATCGTGAAGGCGCGACCATCAAAGCGCCTTTACGATCACTGTCCCATCACGATCGAGCCGATCCAACTCGACAACCTCGATCAGTCCATCACCACCTGCACGTCGATCCCCATTCTGCATCCGCACTTTGATGTAGTTATCGGTAAGCCCAGACTTACCGCGGCGTCCTTCCCACAACACCGGTCGAACCGCTCCTAGCATCGAATCCCGGAAGCGCTCAGCGCTTGCAACCGAGATCTCCCGCAACTGCCCGGCACGCTCAGTCTTGATAGACGCGTCAACGTGCTCAGCAAAGTGATTCGCACTCGTCCCAGGCCGCGCCGAATACGGAAACACATGCGCGTCCGAGAACTCAGCAGTTCGTACTACCGTTACCGACGCCTCATGGTCCTCCTCCGTCTCACCGGGAAAACCTGCAATCACATCGGTAGTGACCCCGCAACCATCAACACGCTCTCGGACCAATTCAACCTTCTGCAGAAACTCATCCGAAGAATACGTTCGACGCATCCGGCTCAGTATCCCATCGCTCCCGCTCTGCAAAGGCATGTGGAAATGTGGACACAACCGACCCGCTCCTTCGTTCACCCAAACGTCCAGCAACTCATCATTGATCTCCGGCGGCTGTAACGACGAAACCCGGATACGCGGCATTGCAGTCTGAGCCAGCACGATCCGCAACATAAACGCCAAGCCCACGCCATCGTCCAAATCAAATCCATAGTGCCCCAACTGAGTGCCGGTGAAAACGACCTCGCGGCAGCCCGCATCTTCCAACCCGCGGACCGTCGCCACAATCTCCTCAACTGAAACGCTCCGTTCCCGTCCCCTCACCTTGGGCACGATGCAATAGGCGCAGACCTGATCACACCCCTCCTGTATCTTCACCGACGCCCGCGTCCGACCCAAAAGCGCGCCGGCGGGAATCACATCCCTCCCATCCGCACAAGGCGTCAACGCAACACTCAATCGATCCGCAACCGTCGTAACTAGATCGTGCTTCTCACGATTTCCCAACACCAAGTCGACACTGTTGAGGTTCGCAATCTCCTCCTCTGCCCTTTCCGGATAACACCCCGTCATCACCGTCAACGCATTCGGATAGCGCCGTTTCGCTGCCGAAATCGATTGCCGCGCCTTCTTGTCCGCAACATGCGTGACCGTGCACGAATTCAACACGAAAACGTCCGGAAGGGCTTCATCATCCCGTCCTCTCAATGCAAAACCAGCGCGTAAAAACTCCGCCGCCAACTGCTGCGAATCGGCGGTGTTCAGCTTGCAACCATGTGTCTCGATCTCAACCGTAACCATCACCAACAAGATTCTACGAAGCCGCCAAACCGTAACCATCCCAAAGGGAAATTCGCCCCAGATATATACTTCATTCAGCGCATCAGCGCATCGTTTGCACCTACTCAACAGGGAACCAAAATACATGAATGACCGGGTAGTCGTCACCGGAATCGGACTCGTAACACCCCTTGGTTCCGACCGCGAAACGACTTGGAAAAACCTGATCGACGGCGAATCAGGCATCGACTACATCGGAGCATTCGACCCTGAAGGATTCGAGTCCCGCATCGCAGGCGAAGTAACCGACTTCGATGCCAACACCATCTTGGGCCGACGTCAAGCCCGACGCATGGATCGCTTCACCCAATTTGCTTGTGTAGCAAGCCTTGAAGCCCTCGAACACGCCGGTATCGAGATGGAAAACGAAGACGCCAACCGCGTCGCAATCCTCATCGGCAGCGGTGTCGGCGGCATTATCACGATCTCAGAACAGCTCGAAGTCCTCAATGATCGAGGTCCCCGCAGAGTCAACCCGTTCCTCATTCCGATGATGTTGGGCGACTTGGCCAGCGGTCAAGTCTCTATGATGATCGGCGCTAAAGGACCAAACTTCTCCGTCGTCTCCGCCTGCGCGACGGGCACCGATTCCATCGGCGAAGCCGCCGAAATGATCAAACGCGGAGTGGTTGACGTCGCCATCGCAGGCGGCACCGAAGCCGCAATCTGCCCGATCGGCGTATCCGGATTCAACGCTTGCAAAGCGCTGTCAACCCGCAACGACGACCCGCAAGGCGCGTCACGACCATTCGACGCCGAACGCGATGGCTTCGTCCTCGGCGAAGGCGCAGGCGTCATCGTCATCGAATCCATCGAACACGCCGAAAAACGCGGTGCCGATGTCCTTTGCGAACTGGCAGGATACGGCGCAACCAGCGACGCCCATCACGTCACTCAGCCCCACCCTGAAGGCGAAGGCGCAGCCCAAGCGATGAAGATCGCTGTCAGACAATCCGGCCTCGAACCTGAAGAGGTCGCCTACATCAACGCCCACGGCACTTCGACGCCGTTAAACGACAAATTCGAAACCATCGCAGTCAAAAAAGCCTTTGGCGACCATGCGAACGACCTTCTGATGAGCAGCACAAAGTCGATGACTGGTCATCTCCTAGGTGCTGCTGGTGGCATCGAAGCCGCATTCAGCGTCCTCGCAATCTCTGAATCAGTCGTCCCGCCAACTATCAACCTCGAAAACCCTGACCCCGACTGCGATCTCGACTACGTCCCCAATCTCGCCAAACGAGGCCGCGTTCCTGTCACGATGTCAAACTCCCTCGGCTTCGGCGGCCACAACGCCTCCGTGCTCTTCAAGGAATTCGACAGTTGATATCGCGGCCAACAGCCGCGTCCCAACGTCACCATCGCACCACCGAAACGCCGGCTTCACTACAACCCATCGACACTCGCTGGCGCATCGTCGACCCTCCACCAGACGGGTTCTATCTCGATCTAGAGAACATCGCACCTAGCAATTCGCTCGCGTTAGCATCTTCCCTCCTTTACAACCGAAACATCCGAACCGACGCCGATGCAAGGTCATTCTTCAATGACGGCCTCGACGCAATGCACTCGCCACAAGTCCTACCCGGAATGGAGCGCGCGGTAGGAGTAATCCTCGAAGCCGTCCGCAACAACGAGGGAATCGGCATTCTTGGTGACTTCGATGCCGACGGTATCACCGCCACCGCGATCATCGTTCTGACTCTCCGCAAACTCGGCATCGAACCCAAATATCATCTCCCACACAGGGAGATCGAGGGCCACGGCATCTCCTTAGAGGCCCTTGATCGGTTCAAAAAACAAGGCGTATCCGTCGTCATCACCGTCGATACCGGAATCACCGCCTTCGACGAAGTCGAATACGCCAACAAGGTCCTAGGCATCCGGACCGTCATCACCGACCACCATCTGCCCCAAGGCGACAGACTGCCCAAAGCAGCCGCTATCGTCAATCGCCACCTATCCGACGATACCCGACTCGCCGACTTCTGCGGCGCAGCAACGGCATTCAAGTTGGCGGTCGCACTCCTCGCAGAAGCGGACGTCCCTGCCGCTCCCGAGTTAATACCGCTTGCTGCCGTTGGCACTCTCGCAGACCAGACAGAACTTTCGGGTGACAACCGAATAATCGTCCGCGAAGGTCTGAAGATGCTGGACAGCTCCGCACCGCCCGGACTAATCGAACTTACTCGCCTCGTATCCAACCAGATCCGTCACAACGGCCCATTCGACGCAGAATTCATCACCTTCCAACTGGCCCCCCGTCTCAACGCTCCTGGACGAATCGACTCGGCCGAACCGAGCCTGAAACTACTCATCGCGACGGACATCTATCAAGCGATGCAACTCGCCAACCTGCTCGATGACGCAAACCGCAAGCGCAGGAGCATGGCCGACAAAGCGTGGCGCGCCGCCCAACCTAAGATCGAATCTGCCCTGAGTGAAGGCAACAACGTCATGGCCATCGAAGTCGACGCCACTCTGCCAATGGGCGTTTTGGGGCCTCTCGCGGGAAACGCCTCAGACTACTCCGCGTCTCCCGCGTTCGCCTACCAGATCGTAGACGGCACCGCACGGGCCAGCGCGCGCAGCGTTCCCGGTTTCGATATCCACCAAGCTCTCGAAGGCATCGCCAACAAACTCCAACGCTTCGGTGGCCATGCCGCAGCCGCCGGTTTCGCGGTCGACTCCAATCTGATACCCGAAATCACAGCGCATCTAGAAACCCAGATGTCATGGTCGAACCTGAGTTCAACAGCCGACGAACGCGTTATCAAAACCGCCGACGCCGAAATCGACCTCCACCAACTCGGACACTCCCTCTGGGAATTTATCAACATGATGGCACCGTTCGGATCTGGCAATCCGGAACCACGTTTCCTAATCCGAAACGCTGAAACCGCCAACATCAACTACATGGGCCGAAACCAGAACCATGTGCGCCTCAATCTCAAAGACGATACCGGCCGATCATTCCGCGCCGTAGGCTTCGGCATGGCAGACGACCTTCCACCAACCCGCATCGTCGATGCCGTAGTGAGCCTCAAGACCGACTACTACCGAGGCGTCCGCCGCCACGAACTAAGGCTCCACGACATCGCGGCGAGCCAGTGATTGTAGTACCTGATCCTCGGTGATGCGCATCTTACGCTTGGATGCTCACGCACTTTCGAAGGATCGTTAACGACGCAAATGATGGAAATTCACCGCTGCTTCTGGCTTGAGACTGATCACCTCGCTCCACAGCCTCAAGTCTGTGGTCATTAGTGGTGTTTCACGAGTAGCCAGTTCCAACAGCACCGTATCCGTCAAACCAAGCCACCGAAACTCGGGTTTTGCAGATGCTTTTCTGCTCACTACGATAATCTCTTCGCTGTCTTCGATCATCGACCTCAACTCTTCAAACAGATCAGTATTGATGGATTCCGGACCAAACGGCAAAAGGTTGGATGTTTCGGTCAGCGTATTCGGGGTCACGTAGATCTTGCTCCGAGGCCCTAACTGGCTCAACAACAGGTCATAGTCCGCAACCGAATACGCCTTCAATCGAGGGTGTCTATTCACCAAGCTTCGGCGCACATTTCCGACGATGAACAACACCAATAGGTTGGCATCAATGAAAAAACTCGAACTCACAATCCCACTGTTTGAGGAGGACCGAGTATGCGAGTTACAAGCGATTCGACCTCCTCGGTAACATCATCGATGCACATTTCTTTATATGAACGTTCCACCAAACCAGCTTGGTGCGATCTGACTGTCATTGGGACGCGTTGATCCCACGGCCGAGAAAATCCAATCGTTACATACCACTTGTCGTCATTGTCGTCGTATCGCACCTCCTCCAACCCAACGTTCACGATCTCCTCTTCAGCGTAAAGGTCGGTTAGATACTCTTTCGCTGTTCGGACTGCTTCTTTTACGTCCATTTCGATCTACCTAACTCAATTGAAAGCGATTCTACCAACATCGCTATTTCTGCTTCTCGGTTGGAAAACAGGCGATCGCTTGTATGTCACCGCGCCAATTCCCGACGCCTCTCACGTCGAGAACGACCCGCGGTAACCCGATCAACATCCACCACCTCACGCATCCGGCGACGTGGAGCACCACCACCGCCGATCCACCTGACCTTCCACACGATCCAAGGAATCGTCACGATCCAAACCAAGATCGCGATCAAATGCGCCTCCTGCAAGCCCCAGAACTTAACGTCGTCCAGCCTGACGAACTGAATCCCGAACCTCGCCGTTGCATACAGCGCCAGATAGATCATGAAGATGCTACCCGCGGGCCGCACCTTACCTCGCAGCAAGAAGATCACACCCAAGATGATGATGTTGGTAATCATCTCGTAGACCACCGCCGGATGAACAGGCCGCTCAACATCGGTCCCGAACAACTCGGGATACTGATCGATCACCGACCTAGCCGGGCTGTCGATATCGGTGAAATACCATGCCCAAAACATCTCCAAAGGCCGCGACCAATGCTCGCCATTGATGATGTCCCCGATTCGACCGATAGTTTGCGCAACCAACAATGGTGCCGCAGCTATATCCATAAAACGCCCAATCGGCGCCTTCGCGAAATACGCATAGATCAACCCAGCGATCCAACCACCAAGAATCCCGCCCCAAAGGCCTATCCCACCGTTCCAAACCGCAAAAATCGACAGCGGGTCGTCTCCGTAGATCGACCAGTTGTCCAACACGTGCACAATCCGAGCACCCACGATACCGCCCAAAACACCCCATAGTGCTGTGTTGTAGACCTGCTCTTGGTCTAACCGCTCACGGATCGCTGCCCTGCCCGACATCCAAATCGCCGTACCCACGGCAATAAACGTGAGGAATCCGTGCCACGAAAACGCAGTGGTAGTTCCACCGAATATATACGGGTCGAACGGTATCTTGATCGCTTCAAACACGCAGCATCTGGTCTCCATCAAGCATCGTTGCTAGCTAGCAACTGATTCTATCGCGCACGACTTCAATCCCGAAACCGCATCTGCGCGCCAAACTGCCGCCTCAGAGCATCGATTGCACCGCCACGAACCTTTCCGCATCCGTCCTTTTTCTACGATTCCAGTCATGGATCTCCAAGTCACAGCGTTCTTGGAACACCTCGGCGGCGAACGCGGACTTTCCCAACACACCGTCAACGCGTACCGCAACGACCTAGCAGGATTAACCGCATTCATCGAAGATGCTTTCGGGACAGACCCGAACGCCATCGATTGGGATGAGTTCGACGAGAAAGCCGTGGTTGAGTACGTGCAGGATCTAGACACGCGCGGATACTCCAACGCCACAAAGTCCCGAAAAGTCGCATCTCTACGCTCTTTCATGCGCTTCCTAAGGGAAGAAGGCATCACCAGCGATCTGCCTACTCGTCGACTGAAATCCCCGCGCGGCGGTAAACCCCTCCCCAAGTCTTTAACCATTGACGAAGTGGGAAATCTCTTAGACCACGTCGCCGACGCCTCCGCACCGACCGAACTTCGCGATCGTGCCGTGATCGAACTTCTCTACGCGGGCGGCCTCAGAATCTCCGAAGTAACCGACCTCGATATAAACAACGTAAACTTCGACAACTCAACCATCCGCGTCTTTGGCAAAGGCTCAAAGGAACGCATCGTCCCCATCTACGAGCCGGCAATGGATGCCATAGCCGAATACCTCATCATCGGACGGCCCAAACTCGGAAAGTTCCAAGATGAACATGCCATGTTCCTCAACGCACGCGGCTCACGCATCACCAGACAGGGGCTGTGGCTGCAACTAAAGAAAATTGCGACTGCCGCCGGCATAACCCGACACATCACCCCACACATGCTCCGCCACAGCTTCGCTTCGCATCTGTTGAACGGCGGCGCGTCTTTACGCCACGTACAAGAACTCCTTGGTCACGAAAATATCGCCACAACCCAGATCTACACGCACCTCACCACCGAACACGTCCGACGCGAATACGACGCCGCACACCCGCGGGCCTGATTGTCTGCGTCTAGGCGTTGAATCAGGTGCTGCCCTCGACCTGGACCGTTACGATGTCCACACCGTGGAACTTCTGGTGTCGCACAGCAGAAGTATGGTGTCTCAACAGCCGGAGCGAAAGATCATCGAATGTTGGCAGGCTGGCCTCGTTGCTCAGATACGCCAACTGGTCCTCAACGTTCTCCCGTCGCGTCGTCGCGACGAACTCCAACTCCAGCATCGTCCCCTGCGGCCGTGCGTTGATGATCAGGCGCGGATGCTCCGAGCTATCAGCATCGTTCTCCTGCGCCTGCATGCTGACAAGCGTTTCTTCACCAGCAGCGCGCAACCGTAGCATGGACGTCTCGTTCCATTTGAGTCTGGTTGCCAGCCCCGTAAGAAACTCATCTATCGCGGGGAGTGAGGTCATATCCAACGTGACCTCAAGACGCGAGCGGCGCGCGTTGGTCGCTTCGAGCAGGAACGTCATGCCGATCGCAACTATCGCACCGATCATGACTCCATTGCCAAGTAGACTACCCACATCATCGCCAAACACGTCCCCCATGATGGGGTGATTGTGGAGACCCAAACCCAACGCGCTGGCGAGCGCGACCACCAGTACTCGCCTGGGGTCCAAGCCATCGCGCAAGATCGTCTGCCAACCGCTCACAAAAAGCATCCCCATCGCGAGCATCAGGTACGCCCCCAATACGGGTCCGGGAATCGTCAGCAAGATGGCGGCAAGTTTTGAAAAGAAGGCCATCACCAGAAAGACGATCGCCACGCCTATGCCGACCTGACGGGCGGCGACTCCGGTGAGGTTGATCAGCGAGAGACTGAACGAGGAATAGGACATGGGCGGCAGTGTCCCTGCAATGCCCGCGAACAACATTCCGATGCCGTTGACCTTCACCATGCCTTGGATCTGTCGGAAATCTATCGCTCGCGGCCGTCGCCTTGATCCCTGCTGGATCGCGACACCGTCGCTGATAGTCTTGATCCCGATCACTAGAGTGAGTATCGCGAACGTGGGTAGAAGCGCCCAGAACTCCTTGCTAGGCGTAAGGTCCAAGCTCAATGCTGGCAGTTCAGGTACACCAAACCAGCCGGAGCTAGCTATCCGGTCCGCATCGATCAAACCGAACGCAACTGCGACTGCGCAACCAGCCAGAATACTGATGAAAGGTCCTGCAAGACGCCACGGGCCGCTGGCGCGCAGGATCATGATGACCGAGACGAGAAGTGTCGTTCCGGCAATCAACGGGCCGGAGATTGCGGGCGCATCGTCCGGCAAATCCTGAACACTGTTGAACGCGATTGGCAACACGCTGACAGCGATCAGCATGGTCACGGTCCCCGTTACAACCGGAGTAAAGATTCTTCGGAGCGTTGGCAACCACCAGGCGAGCGCGATCTGGACAACGCAACACGCGACCACCAGGCTCGCGAACGTCGACGGTCCTGCTGACGTCACGGTCGCCACCATGATCCCGATAAATAGCGCCGCGGGACAGGTCAGCACGATATGACCTGCGCCGAATCGCCAAAGTTGAATCGCTTGGAACGCTGTGATCGCGGCGCTGATAACCAACGCTGCAAATACGCTCCAATTCAGGTACGTGTCATCGAGTCCGGAAGAACGAACGGCGATCGCCACATTAAGGACCGTCGGCGCGAGTATGAGCGCAGCGCCCTGAAACCCAACCACCAACGCGGCCAGCGGAGGACAAGCCTCCTCGGGCTCAAAACGTATAAGCTAGTCGGTGCTCCCGGTGGTCAATGGTTGGCCAATCTCTCAAAGCGATAACCTTCTCGGTATCCACAAAAGAACGATCGCGATAGTACTCACAACCGAGTTTACCGTGACCGCACGCCTCGCATCTCAAACCGCGTTTGCCCACATCACTATCGTCCCTGGCTGTTGACGACTATGATGTGCAAACTCGAACTTATCTCATATATCCAACGTGGAGAAGCTGATCGCCAACATGATGTACTGCGCCAACGCGAAACCCAATGCCGTCGCTCCCAGTCTCTGCAACCAAGTCGCCTCATACTGCCAGATCGAGGCAAGACCAAACAGCAGCATCGGCGCTGGAGCGAAAACCCACCCCATCTCTCCGACGTAATCCTGCAACGCTATCGCGGACGACAGCGTGATGCTCACCAGCAGAGCGCCGAGAGCGAACCCGCCGACGGCCAAGATCAACAGGACCGCGTACGAGGTCCTTTCCTCGTCGTCCAAATCCTCGGACACATCTCGGAAGAAGACATCCTCCTCTTCTTCCAACTCGTCGTCCAGCGCAGACGTTTCTGGATTTTCGCTCTCGGTATCTCGCATAGGCTAACCCGATCAATCGATTGGTCAGTAAGGCACCTGATTAATCCTCAAACTCAGCCCAGATCGACCTCGCGTACTCCAACGAACCGCCGTCCTTGTGCCACTGGTCTCCCAACTGCGTTCCCTCGATCGCCATGTAACCGCTGTACCCGGCATTCGCCATCGCCGAGATCGCGTACCGATAATCGATCTCCCCGTCCTGCAAAGGCACACGCACGAACACCGTCCGCTGGTTCTCGGGATGATAGACGCGGTGCATATTCTTGCAATGCCAATACTTCGAAATCGGCGCAAGAGCATCGATCGCGTCGTCGTAGTCTTCCTCCGGAACGTCGTACGTCCACACAATGTTCCCAATATCAGGATTAATCCCGAAGTTCTCTCGGTCGATCTGATCGTGCAGATACACCGCCGACCATGAGTTGTCGACCGGAGAGTTCTGATGCACCTCAACCGTTACATCGATCTCACCGTTCGAGTCGCAGACACCTTGGAAGACTGACGCCAACTCGTCGTAAACCCACGTCTCCGCATCCTTGCTAGCATCCTGTGACCTCGGCCAACCACTCACGCTGCCCGGAATCGACCCTGGCGGATGACCCGGATATCGTGCCGGCGCGCTCAACGCGCCATTCACCACCTCCGCGCCAACGTGACCTGCGTACTCGGCCGCACGCATCAACTTCTCACGGTTCTGCGGACCATGCCTCGCTTCCGTCAACGTTCCTCCCGCACGAATCGCTCCTACCTTCAACCCATGAGAACGCACACGTTCGCCAAATTCGGAGATCGATTTCGCGTCTCCCAACTTATCCAGCACCTCAAACCCGCACTCGAGAGCGTCGAAGCCCGTATCTTTCGCCTTGTCCAAAAACTCCGGGGTGTAGTCATCAGGATGCAAATTCCAAGAGTCAATGGAATTCGGATACAACGTGAAACGTCGGTGGGCATAGCAGAAGCGCATGGCGTGCCTAGATTCCCTTCATTCTTAAGGTCGTGCCGACAACCGCGACACATCTCATTCACTGCGTTCGCAGTTTAACACCCCATCACCACTGAAACGACATCAAGCCGCCTCAACAACCTCCGATGATTCCTCAACTCGCGGCTCAACCTCCCGCTCGATCCTCTCACCCAAATCTCGCTCAGCCACCTTCAACGAATACAGACTCTGCAGATCCATCCAAATCTTCGCCGATGTGCCGAAATAACGAGACAACCTTAACGCCAATTCAGCATCAACCCCTCGTTCCCCATTGACAACCGCGCGCAACTCGTCGGAGCTAATCCTCAACGTCGCGGCTAACGATTCGACCGTCAGGTCAGAACCCTCGATCTCCTCGGCCAGGTACTCACCAGGGTGCACCGGCCTCATTTTGTTCTCAATCGGCATGATTTACCCGATCATTCTACGTTTAGTGGTAATCAACAATCTCAACATCGTAAGCGCTACCGTTTACCCACTGGAAACATATCCTCCACTGACGATTGATCCGTATTGAGTATTGACCCCGACGGTCGCCTCGAAGCCGTTCCAATCGTGAACCCGGGAAGCTTGTCAACTCATTCAACGATGCCGCTTGGTGCAGCAAGTTGAGGCGACGGGTCGCTTGCGATGCAAATGCTTGGTATCGCCGAACCGAATACCCGGCGAACAGGCGCTCCGCATCCCGGTCGCGGAAACTCTCTATTGGCATAGAATACCCTTCTCATTCTAACACTTGTACGTATTCATGACATCACACCCCCTCAAATCTCTGTGTACCATGAACCCGTCACTACCTCCAGACACTTTGGCAAACCACATGCCAACACCCTAGGAAACAATCACCATGAAGATCACCGACCTCCGAGCCTACGTAGTCCGAGCACAAGAATCCCGACCATGGATGTTCGTCGAAATCGACACCGACGAAGGCATCACCGGATACGGCGAATCCACAAACGTCGGCGGTGGCGGTGCAATCGTCATCGCGCAAACCTACGCCCTGCTCAAAAACGACCTTGTAGGACAAGACTTCTCTGACGGCCTAGTCGGACAAGACCCCAACCACATCGATCGCATCTGGCACCAGATCTACCGTCGATTCGGCACCTTAGGATCCCGAGGTTTCGCAACAACCCTCGCCAGCGGCGTCGACATGGCACTCTGGGACATCAAAGGAAAAGCCCTCGGACGCCCCGTCTACGACCTCCTCGGTGGCCCCATGCGAGACTCAGTACCTCTCTACTCCCATTGCGGCCCTGCCGACGACATCGACGCATGCGTGGCCGACGCCAAAGCACAAGTCGCACTCGGATACCAAGCCCTCAAACTCGACCCCTTCTCTCCAGAAATGGGAGCCAAACACCGACGCTACATCGACGGCAAAATCTCCGCAGCAGCCGCCGCCCACGCCGAAGACCTCATGGCCGCCCTGCGCGAAAGCCTCGGCCCCGACATCGAACTCATGATCGACGCACACGGAAACTTCGACGTCTCCACTGCCACCGACCTATGCAATCGCATGATGCCCTACAACCTCACATGGTTCGAAGAACCTCTGCAACCCGAGAGCATCGAAGCACACCGCCAACTCCGACGAAACACCGATATAAACCTCTGCATCGGCGAACGCAAATTCACCCGATGGGACTTCCTCCCCTACCTCACCGAGGGTCTAGTCAACTACATCATGCCCGACATCTGCTGGACCGGCGGAATCTCCGAGATGAAGAAGATCGCCCACCTCGCCGAGACCTTCTACATCCCCATCTCGCCACACGACGCGTCCGGTTCATTCAACGTCATCGCCGGTGCCCAAGTCCTGATGAACGTGCCCAACATCTATCGTCTCGAAATGAGTCACCACTCCGTTCCCGCATACAACGCATGCTTGACCGAACCACTCGACATCCGAGACGGCCACCTACACCTCTCCGATAAACCCGGACTAGGCTACGAGCTAGACAGCGACTACATCGAAGCTCACCTAGACACCCAGTGGGCGGCCTTGATCTCCTAACCCCTCACCGTCGTTCAACGCAGACGGCCAGTTCATGGTTCACGTAGCGGATGAGTTGATCTGTTACTGCGCTTCGCCCCGAATCGCCTCTGGGAAGATAAATTCCGAGCCGTAGTCAACGTGCCGCGCCTCTACCCTGTAGTCCCCGCACACACCCAAATCGTAGGGATCAAACGTCCAATACATCTCGTAGTTCACGATTTTGAACTCCGACGTATCAACCTCCATCTTGACGTAGACCGTCGTGTTTTTGCTCCAGCCTACACGCACGTCCCCACCGTCCAGCAACGTCTCCAACGTCATCAGATCACCTTCCCGCGAGACCACCTTCATCTCCAAATCTTCACCGTAGATGTTGATGCTAGACAGCAGCACAAGCGGGTTGCTGAAAGAATCTCTGAAACTCGTCAGCCTTGGAACAGTCGCGACCGTCACCTTGCGCCAGCCATCCGCAACCTCGAACCAATACCGTAAAGAACTCATCGGGGCCGGCGTCCTGATCATGTAATAGTTGACCGACTTGTTCTTGAAGTGGATCCACCTCGGCGTCCGCGGACGAATCCCACCTATCTGGTACTCCGCCCAATCGAAACCTGAACCGCAACTCGGCCATCCACCCTTGATTTCGAAGATAGCCGAACCGTCATCCATCAGCAGCGCGTGCGCCCGCCGGAGTATCCCCCTTACCGACACCTCATCCACCGCTGGCGGATCCACCAACTCATCCTCAAACACCAGCAAGTCCCCGATCTCCTCAAAACCCATTCCCGGATGAACCAACGGATGAGAGGCGATCCTAATCAGCTCCGAATCCGTTTCGCCCAGCGTGTTGTAGTCCAACGCGTCGTAACTCATCACGCTGGTTCGATCATCGTGCCTGTGCAACATCCCGGTCAAAACATGGATCAGCTCATGCAACGCAATGCTGTAAATCAGATGCCTGCGACTGACCTGGTCGTGGCTGGTCAACGGCGGCCACACAACCAGTTCCGCTTCTTGAATCGTGCGGTCCGAAGCGATCTCAAACCACGCGCATCCGGCAGCGCTATTGCAATTGAGATTCTCAAGCCTCGTATCCCGGCGCGGCAACCCTAGATAGGCCGACAGTTGGGCGCTAGATTTCGCATCTACCGGCATGAATTCGAGATTCAATAGCGGACCTATGTCATCCAACACCTCATTGAATATCGATTGGTACTCATCACCGCCGCTGGTCCACACTCTTACAGGTTCCCCGACCGGCCACTTCACGACAAAATCATTCCGCCAACCTCCGCAACCCACACCCGAATCCCTGCTCGAATGACGCCGAAGATTCGACGTGTCGCTGAAACACTCCCAGACCTCCCGATCAACGCCCAAAATCCGCTGCGGCACGACAGCTTCAGCCGTCAAAACATCCTCTTCACCTATCGCAAAATGCAACTCCGTTTCTCCCGACGGCACCCTGAACGTATGCAGCGTCACACTGCTTTCATCCTCCCCATCAACCGCAACCGCATACTCCCCTCCACATTCCTCAATCACCTCGCCATCCCGTAAACACGACACCACAACCTGCACCTCGCCAATCACCATCCCACTCCCCAGATTCTCAAGCCTCGTCTCAAACACCGCATTCGCCGACCCATCGCTCCAGTACTGCAACTCCTGAGCATCCGAAACCGCCGACAACGTCCACTCAAACCGCGGCGAATCCGGCACATCCAAGACGGTGCCTGCAACGTTTCCATCACCCCATCTGAAACCATCCTCATTCGCTCCCGCATAAGCCGTCACCATCACGCTCCCAACAGGCACCCAGACCTCCAACGTCACCGATGTAGATCCACCAGCCACGACCGGCCTCGCAAACTCCGATCCCGAACACTCCTCTTCAACACACTCGACACCAACCAAAAACTGCACACTGTCATTCACACCCACGTTGCTGATCCCAACAGTCACCGCCACCAAACCTCTGCCCTCCGCGTGCCACCGCAACACCTCCGAGGACTCCACCACTACGTCAAACTCCACGTACTCCACCTCACGTTCCACAGCCAACACATTATTCTCCAACGCCACTTCCGTCGATGCCGTCGCGGCCCTCAACTCAAACCGATATGTCCCTGGTTCCACCTCAAAACTCACCAACTTACTCGCACTTCCGCCAACATCAATCGACTCCGCGAACAACCCAAAATCGACATCTCCGACCTCGCCATCCTCAATCCTTTCCCAACCGCCACTCAGTTCCACTTCACGCGCCACGCGCTCACCCTCGTTCTCAACTCCAACATCAAACTCCACAAACCCTCCTCTGACTACACGCTGCCCATTGACCCTAACCGACAAATCCGCCGCTGACACATTCACCCTCGTCTCATGCGCCACATCTCCTACCAATAGCTCCACCATCCGCTCTCCCGGCTCCAGTTCAAACCTGAACTTGAACTGTTTCTGCCCTCCTGCATCCAGTCCACTCACCACATAAACCAACTCCCGATCACCGCCATCCACCTGAAGATCGATCCGTTGAGTTCCCACAAAATCCACATCACCTACATTCCCAACCGTCACCAACGCCTCATACAACACAACCGACTTTTCCTCACCAACCTCCATTATAACCACATCTGTCACACGAAGCAAGTCGTCTGAACCTTGGGCTGCCACCACACTCGTCCAACCCAAAGCAACCAACACGCCTACCAAAACCGAACTGACGACCCGCGACCTCATACGGACCATCCTAATTCGACGATGTCAACAAACCGGCGAACGCCTCAGTTGCCGATCACCCGCGATCCGCCTCGCACCTCAGACGGCACAACCAAGCTTGCACCATACTCAATCAGATTCGCCTCGACCTCATACTCGTCGCAGGCCAAGCCACGAACCCCGAACAACCACTCCATCGCAAACGTCGTCACCTCGTAATTCGTCAAGTTCACCTTGAACGTCGCAGACAATAGCGCCTCATCCGCCCAATCCGGTGCCGCATACCCTCTGATCCGCTCCACCCGGAACTCAATCTCATCCTCGCCGCGGTTCAACTCAACCAGCACCTCTTGACCGAAATACAACACCGACGCAAGCAGAGCCAACGGGTCAGAATACTGAGGCGACCACGCCGTTTCCTCCGCCAAGTCCTGCTCGTTCGCCGCCGCGAATCGTCTCCAAGACCGCGTGCTCCCATCCCAGAACTCCGCACGACCACCTTCCGAACGCCAGAACGCGTACAACCGCTCCGACGCATCTGTGATCCGGTAATGCAGTCCACGATGCGAACTCAACTCCGCCACCGTCACCTGAGACGGGCCAAAGTTGTCGATGCAGGTCCCGCCAGACCAGCCACCGCTCATGTTGTATAGCGCAGAACCCTCGCTGTGCAGACGCAACCTAGCCTGCTCAACAATCTCCAGATTCGACAACCGCTCAGGCTCCTCCGGATCCAAAACCTCATCCCCAAACACCACCAAATCTTCAACATCCGCCGTCGTGAAGCCCGTCTCAACCAACGGATGCGTCAACAGTCGCGCAATCTCTCGGTCCGACGAACTCATCTCCGGGAACCGGAAGCCAGTGTCTATGCTCATCACGCTGTCCGGAACATCCCGATAGCCCATCGGCACCAAGATCTGCAGCAGCCCGTGCAGCATCGCATACTCGACCGTCTCGTTAATCACCCCGAGCTGACGCAGCTCCGAGTCCTCAACTCTGAACAACACGACCTCCGCTGCGAAAATCTCCCCATCCTCGTTCACCTCATAATCCGCGCAGCCCCAGAAACCCTCGCACCTGATGAACCCCAACGCACGCGCTTCATCATCGCTGATACCCACATACGCCGCAATATCTGCCCGACGCTCCTCCGCCACAAGCTGATACGAGAAATTCAACTCCGGCGCCAGCTCCTGAAGCATGTCCTGGAAACGCTCGGAATAAGCCGACAGACCATTGATCCAAACCGTCACCGGACGGTCCTGCGACCACTTACGAATCACTTCACCATCTCTGCCGCTGCAATTCCCGCGCGGGAACTCTTCGCTCTGCCGCGTCTCCGTGAAACATCCCCAAATTTCGCGATCCACATTCGCAATCTTCGCCGGAACCGAAATGTCAACCGTCGTCGCCAAAATCTCATTAACACCGGCAACCTCAGGACCCTCCAACCGCAACTCGATCTCCCCTGCCGGTGCCCTGATATCAAGCGTCCCTTCCACCGGACCATACCCATCCCGCATTCTCAGCGTCACAACATCGCCGCATCCCGATATCGCTTCACCATCCTCGTAACACGAAACCGCGATCGGGTAGTCCCCCGGAATCGGCTCAGCACCGTCGTTCCTTAACGAAACATCCACCGTCACCGATGCTTCGCCGTCCCTGTAGTACCCGTTCAACGATGCAGCAGCCGCAAACACCGGCTCGATATCCGGCTGCAGCGGAACCTCGAGAGTCAACGGAATCGCATTCTGGTCGCCCCACAGATACCCATACTCCAACTCGCCTGCAAACAGCACAACCGACGAGATCCCTTGCGGCACAACCGCCTCTATCGTTCCCGATACCTCGCCGCCCGGCGGCACATTCTCTACCACATTCTCACCCGCGCAAGACCCGATATCCGCGTCCGGACACGCAACCGCAACGATGAACGACCCACTGTTCGCAACCCCCACATTCCTCACTGTGTAATTCACATCGATCTCCGCAGTCCCTCCCCGGATGAACCCACGCACACTCGCACTCCCAGCGCGCACATTCAGCGTGACGAAGTCGATCTCGAGATCGAACTCCGCCGTGTTATTCGACAGATTGGCCTCTCGTTCATCCGCCGACGCCGTCACCTCTAATGTGTGTACGCCCTTATCCAACTCGATGTTGAACGTCACATCCTCGGAAGCGCCTGGGTCCAGCGGTTGCACCGTCGCAACAACGTTGTTCAACGCAATAAGCTGCACCGGACGCGACGGCAATGTCCCATGGTTCGTCAGTGTCACACGCACTGCCACAACCCGTTCCGCCAAAACCTGATACGAAATCGGCGATATCGAAACATCCGAAACCAGAAGATCCAAAACAACCAACGAGTCCGAATCATCCACCCTCAGCTTTACCTGCTGCTCTCCTGAGTCCAACCGCACATCAAACACCAACGTCGCCTCCTCACCACCAGACAAAGGCGGAATCTCCGCCACAGAATCAACCTCCACACCATTCACCGTAGCCATCACCGGAGTCCCTTCAGTCCGACTGGCTTCACCCTCATTCGACACCTTCAAAGTAAAACGCACCGCAATCTTGTCGCCCTCAGCACCCCGAACATCCCAATCCAAAGCCTCTATGCTGTAAGACGCCGGAACCGGAGTTGCCGTAGCCGTGGGAGGTACCGGCGTCGGTGACGACGGTATAGGAGTAGCTTCAGGAGGTACCGCCGTGGCGGTTGGCGGCACCGGAGTAGCCGTTGGAGGTACCGGCGTGTTCGTCGGCGGCACCGAAGTAGCCGTTGGAGGTACCGGCGCCTTCGTCGCTGGTACCGCGGTAGCCGTCGCTGGCACCGGAGTATTCGTCGGAGATACCGGAGTCGCCGTAGCAGGCACTTCCGTAGGTGGTGCAGGCGTAGGCGTCCTCGTGACAAACGGCTCTGGCGTGGGCTCCTCATCCTCGGCACACCCGGTCAGCACAACCGAAACCAGCAACAACACAACAGCGACACCAACCAACAACCGAACCGCGCGGTAACCCCGCGCAGCCCGATCAACCAACTCTGACGCCAACCAACTCAACTGGCAAATATCGCCCTTCTCAACCTCGAACAACAACCATCAACATCAGTCTAGACAACCAACATCCACCAATTCCACGCATGACCATGCGATTCCCTGACATTGATTAACGAATAGACGGGCTAGGGAGGAATCCCTTCTCCCGCTAGGCGAGACTCCAGGGTTTCCCCCGCTCGCGGGGGAAATGTCCGAAGGACAAAGGGGGCACACAGCACCACAGACGCCAACAGGATCATTCATCAAATCCCCTCTCCCCCAAAACACCCGTCAACAGCGGGAGAGGGTCAGGGTGAGGGTGACCGGGCGGACAAAGGGGCAGGGCACGCCAAACCAATACATCCCAATTTCATAGTTTGCAATACAAACTATTTTGCAGTACAATACAAAACACCTCTCCCCGCACCACAGGAACCGCTCCATGACCAACCAAACAAACCTCTCCCCCGAAGCATCCATCAACACCATACACAGCACCATCAGCCAGGCGCAAACCTCCATGTATCTGGCCGGAACTACATCCATCTTCCTCATCTGGGGCGCACTCAGCGCCATCGGCTTCCTCGCCGACTTCGCTATCGCAAACCTCGCATCAGATTTCTCCGACGACAACCCCTGGTTCCGCGCTCCCCTTTGGGCAACCATAATCGTCATCGGAATGATCGCCAGCAGCATCGTTGGATCACGCGCCTCCAAACAACTCGCAGATCCATCCACCGCGCGTCGGACCGGACTCAAGGTCTTCGCGTTCTGGTTGACCGTCGGAATCGCCGCACTCACCATACCCGGATTGTCAGGGCTCTGGACGGCTCCAGACCCCGGGCAACACATCGCTGGAGTCGCTATCGGAATCGTCGCTATCGGTCACATCCTCTTCGGTCTCTTCACCAGAATCGCCATTTCCATACTTGGCTTCGGAATCGCCATCGCATACTATGTCCCGGCTCACTTCGCCGGCGATGCCGCATACCCAATCACCGCCGTGCTCGTGCTAATACTTGTCGCCGCAAGCGCTATCTGGCTCAAAAAGAACGGCATCCAATGACCGACACCCAACCAATCGTCCTCAACGAGACGATCCACCAACCAACCCGCCTCCGAATCATGACGCTCCTCGTTTCCCAACCCGGACCCGCGCGCCTGACTTACGGATTCATCCAAGACAACCTCAGCCTCACCGGCGGAAACCTCACAACCCACCTCCGAAAACTCGAAGACGCCAACTACCTACAAATCACAAAAGAGTTCCACAACAACAAACCACGAACATGGATCGAAGCCACCAACACCGGCCGAAAAGCCTTCGCCGATTACTACGCCAACCTCCAAAAAATCCTAAACCTAAACCCCAAAACCAGCAACCATTAAACAACCCACCCACGCATCCCAACAACCATCCATACACGAAACCGGAAGGGGAATCGTAGGGGCCGTTCGTGAACGGCCCGGAGGGGGAAACGTAGGGGCCGTTCGAGAACGGCCCGGGGTGGGGCTGCGAAGGAAAGCGAAGCGAACCTTCGCAGAAAGACGGACTCACCCAAAAACCACCACTCCCTCCCACAACCTTTTCTACAACTAATATCTCTCTGGCTATGCACACATCCCCTCTCCCGCTCAGCGGGAGAGGGCCAGGGTGAGGGTGACCGGGGGCAAAAGGGAGGGGCCAGAAG
>CAZMBB010000013.1:0-480 GCA_964564575.1 uncultured Dehalococcoidales bacterium | reverse complement strand
CCCCACCCATCACCCCAACCCAAAACCAATCCCCCAAACAACCACAACAAAATCCCATAAATCCCCCCAATCCCATAAATCCCAGTTCAGACAAACAACCAGAACCAAATCCCAAAAATCCCACAAAACCCCCAAAAATCCCCGTTCCCATCGTTACAATCATTCCCCATCATTACCATCACAGTTCCCAACGGAGCCAACCCATGAAGGTCACCAAAGTCCAAAGCCTCCCCATTAGCGCAGGAAACGGACGCAACGCCCTCTTCGTCCGAATCGACACCGATGCCGGCATCCACGGCCTCGGCGAAGTCGGGACCGCCAGCATGGGGCGCGCAATCATGGAAGCCATCGACCACCTCGCAGAAGTTGTTGTCGGTTCCGACCCATGGGAAACCGAACGCCTCTGGCAGCTAATGTTCCGAGGAAACTTCTTCCCCGCCGACCGCGTCTACGGATGCGCAATCTCCGCCATCGACATCG
>CAZMBB010000012.1:0-60390 GCA_964564575.1 uncultured Dehalococcoidales bacterium | reverse complement strand
CGACCTGCGGATGGCAACTCTTGCGAGTGGAGGCGACGTTGCCTACGCCTTGGGCTGGGCGCGATCAATGCCGGGCGGATAATTCCCCCGGTGCGGACACCGATGGTTTCGGTGGCTTTGATGTTGTCCGTTCGTGCCGTCAACGTACTGGTCGTTGTTCCTCTTGCCATTGCAGGCTTGGTGAAATGCCCTGATCCGTCGATCCGGGGCCAAATGTGTTAACAATTTGAATGATAGAACAACCGTATGGCATGTGTCAAGTTGTTTTTGAACTAGAGTGGGAATTTGCATGGATGGACGGGATGTTGGCTTTTGAACTAGGAGAGAAGGAAGGGTTAGGAGGGAAGGAAGGGGGTTTGTGTTGTTTGGGGTGCCCTGCCCGTTTGTCCACCCCGGTCACCCTCACCCTGGCCCTCTCCCGCTGTTGACGGGTGTTTTGGGGGAGAGGGGACGTGTCCATAGTGGATGGAGATTGCAATTGGTGGGTTTGGGAATGTGGGGGAGTGGTGGTTTTCGTTTGGAAACGGTCGCATTTGTCGGTTCAACGAAAGATGCGGTTTGTAGCAACTCAAAGACAACTTGAACGAACATGAAGCATGTTGTTTCACGTTTGAACCGTGTAGAATGGTGTTCAGGCAGAACCATCAGATTGGAGTTTGATGTGGCAACGGTCGAAGAAAGGATGACCACGCTTGAAACCGAGTTCCGCACGGAACTGCGACATCTAGCAACGAAAGAAGATTTGGCGAACCTCCGGTGGCAACTGGGCGGACTCATCATCGTGGCCACCGGCATCATCGTGGCAACATTGCGTTTCTGGAGTTGAACGTGACGGCAAGCGGCTACTTCGTCAATGAATACCCTAACGCGACCATTTGGAACGATAGGCACGTGGTGTTACATGATGCTGATTGCCACCAAGCAAGGGAACGCAAGGGAAAAGGATGGTCGGATTTGCTGGTCGACGATAATGCCGTGAAAGCGCACGTCAAATCACTCGGCTACGATTTAATCACATTTTGCGGAACTTGCAAAATCAGTCAATTCGGAAACCAGCGGTGAGTATGACCGCTAAACGCAAACGAGGTCGTCCGGCGAACCCCATGCCAGAACATATCGACGCATCGCCGGAACGCATCGCACGAGTGATCCTGTCCGCACCGCCGCCGAAAAAGTGGCCCTACTTGGAATGGCGCGGGGACAAGTCTTGAAACGAACCGATCCCGACGCGACCGCAATAGGCAACGAAGTGTTGTTTTGCCAGCGCGTGTTACGTGCGCTTGCAAGGAAGTTCGTTACTGTAACCATCCGCAAGGCACTTGATAATGTCGAATACTCGCATTGGCATTCTAGCAGTTCGGGTGCGATGACCGCCGCGCTGTGTCAATTCGACAAGAATTGGGCCGAACTCGAAGGATGGGGATTGCATGTGTTGCCTCGTCATGCCTATATCGCGGTATACGAGGCGTTCGTTCAATTCCCGTTAAGTGTCAATCACCAATACGACGACGAAGCGCGCAACATTTTGCGCCGGATCAACGAATTCGCTTACGAAACCCTTTACGAGGTGGTTGAATCGAGTGCGTTCGGGACTGATACCGAACCAAACGCCGGGAGTGTCATCGAAGAATTTGCAACGCTGTTCCGATCCGATTGGAACGTCGATGAGATTCTTGCGTCGAAGTAGGGACTACGCCAACGCGTAGCATCGTATATAAGTTACTTTCGTTTTTGGGTTGGTGGTTGTTGGCGGTTTCCCGCCTCGGCGGGCATACCCCGCTGTCCGTTAGTGGCGGTTTTGGGCTCCCGCTGTTGACGGGTGTTTTGGGGGAGAGGGGATGTATCCATAGAGGGGATACGTGCGTGGTGGATGGAGGTTTTGGTTGGGGTTTTGGGGGATTCTAGGTCTCTGCGAAGGGCGCCGCTCACCTCCATCATGGGGTCGGCCGCCGCGATCATGGACTCCGGACGGACCTGGGTCCCGCCGTGGTCACGGCAGTTCGGTGTAGATGGCGTAGTCTTGCAGTTCGGCTTCTGTCATCCAGTGGATCCCCTCTGGCGGCGCGGCTTGGAGGGTGAACCAGTAGAAGTCTTCCGGTATGCCCATCTCCCGGTAGTACTCCAGGTATCTCTGATGCTCGCGGTGGTCCCGCGGGAGCTCGCCCCCTGCGGTTCCGTCGGTGTCAGCCCAACTGTGCACCCCCAGCAAAGCGCCCCGCTCCACGATGCGTTGCGCACCGGATAGGAAAAGGTCCGTGCCGCCCGAAGCGACCAGGGCCTGGGCGGGCAGGTAGGTGATCACCCCCGCGCCGCGCAGCATCCTACCCAACTCCAAGTTGCCCTCGTCGTCTGCCAAGCCGGGGACGTTGGTCAGCACCACCACGCGGACGTTGGGAGCGTCTCGCAGCGCGTCATACACTTGGTCGCGGCTGCCGCCGTCCACGATGCCCCGGATGAAGAGCATGCCGTCCCGCAGGTCCAATATCAAGCCCTCGTCCTCCGGATCCACCAGGTCGGCATCCGTCAGGTTCGCGGCCACGGCCTCCGCCAGTTCTGTCGCAGAGATTTGCCCGGCATCCCGCGTCGGCAAGGGGTCGGCGGTGCCGCAGGCTATCAGGGCGGCGGCGGTCAGAAGCGCGAGACTCGCCAACCTAACCATCGCCAGAATCGTCTTCCCTCAACAGAAACATCCACGCCACAAGTCCACCAAGAATACCCGGCTGCGCGACGAACCAAGGTAAATCCAGCGTAAACATGCCTACGAACGAAACGACGAACACGCCCAACGCGCACCAAGCAGCCCAGTGCCGCAATCTCGACCGCTTCATCGTCACTCCTCGATCCATTTTTCCAACAACTCTGACGCGCCCTTGCGCGCCGCCGTCAATTCAGCATTCTCAAGCAGTCTGGCACGGTCTTTCAGATCAGTTCGGATTATGAACTTGCCCTCGTCGATGATCGACTCGCCACGATATTCGAGATCACACGCCACGTTCACGATCAGCCAGTCGGGAAAGCCCATCGCCCGCAACCCTTCGACCAAAGATCGCCTGCCCGCAATTGGTCTGGGGTATCGCCACGAATCTTTGTAAATCAGGTATTTCACAATTCCCCTGCTTTCGAGTTCCTAGAAATTCAGGGGTTGTATGAAATGTCGATGACGACGGTGTTGTCGTCATCATCGTCGTCCCAGTCGTCAGGACGGCCTTCATCGCCTCTGCTCTGGTAGTACGCGTCGTGGTTTGGGTTCATCTGGTTCGCGTGGTTGTCAAGATCCGATTGTCTGCCCATGTGATTCGTCCTCTCTGTTTCAGTCTGCTTCTGTGAAGTGTATCGCGCCTGTATGTCACTGGAATTTTGACAGCTTCAGAACGCCGTGAGTGTGTGAGGGACGGTTTGGCGGAATACGAATTGCAGATTCCGCTAGGAACCTTCAGGGGGCTGAGATTGTCAACCCATTACGAGCCTATCCCAGTCTGGTAATTCCCCTTCGGTAATGAACTTGATGATGGCCTTACGACAGTGCTCTTGTGCCCTTGCCAAAGTATTGCGCGTGTTTGTGTTGTATTTGACGGATCCTTTGTGGACGGCATGGGACCTCAAACGATAAATATCGCGGAACTCTTTTATCAAGCGTGAGCGATCCGAAGAGCAGTCCTCCAAATGCCATGCGGCGCGCAGAGCCAATCTGAATCCTGCCTCGGAATTGTTCCCATCGTTCAAATAGAGAGATTCTAGAGCTATCCCAAGGTTGATGAACTGGTCAACGATGGACGAGTCTATGAGGGACTGTATCCATCGATCGACAGAAACTGCCAGCCATTTTGCGATCCCTGCATCAAGGTTCTTCCGCTTCCGGTAGAGCGACAAAGCCTCTTGGACGATCTTGTCCGTTGCGTCGACCCTGGCACCGCCTGAACCGTGTCCATCCCGTGCGGCAGAATTGTACCCGTACCCGCGGGTTGGCCACACCTTGCAGATGTGGTCCTCGTCGATATATGACCACCATGCCGCATATTGAACCGCTCTACCTGTGACCAAAGACAGAGCTTCGCAGAACTGGCTTGCAATGAAATCGGGCTCCTCATTAGACCGATCCTCGTACGTGAACACTTTCCTGCGATCTGGCGTTCGATTGATGTCGCCTGCCGTCTTGGTCGGGTTTACGAACACTGGCGACACTGATGTGTCAACCACCAAGATAGTGTCAAGAGTGAAATCTTCAGGCCTTGGACCTACTGGCCCGTCTAATGCAGGCATGTAAGGAGGGAAAGCGTTGCGACTATTCGGTAACGGGACAAGCCGTATACCGTCGCAGACAGGGAGTTCGCTGTCCACTCGCAACCCTTTGAGCACCGTCATCTTCTGGTACTGCACGGTTGAAGCATTGATGCCGCTCAGAAACGCGTTGGCCGCATATACAGGCCCCCGAGCAATGGCGATGTCCAGCCAATGCTCAATCAGATTGTCTATCGTGAATCCGTCGGTGGCTCCGCCATTGGTGGCATACCCCGCGGACTGGATCCGTTCATCATGGATGTATTCCTGCAAGTGGCCCCTGATGACATCCGTAAGTTGGTTCTTGATCCTAGCGTCTTGAACTACTGGGCGGAGCAATGGCACGTACGTTTTGGCAGTTGAGTCGTAGGAAGTGCGATACGACAGCAACAACGACCGATAGGAGTGCATGTCCACCCGAGAAGGTGCAACGCCGTACGGTTCGTACTTCAATTGCGTCGCACTTACTGCCCGTTCGAGTAGCGATGCCAGTGCCTTCATTTCAAAACGTCCAATGGTGAACCTCTTCGACTTGTCTAAAATGGACGGAATCATTCGCAGCTGCCGACAAGCAACCCGACCACAACGGACACGACCACGCCTGCAATCACTGTCCAGATGATCCTTGCGGCCATCATCTGGGCGAACACCTTTTCTGGCGGGACACCCTTGTTTGCTGCATTTAGATAGATGCTGGGGTTCTGTGCCATGTGTCTTTTCTTGTCAAACTCACACATGCCATCTCCTTGTTGCAGTCGGCTGGATCGGGCAACCCATTCTACCACCCTTCTCGATGCGCCCATCCGGTAAGATACGACTCATCTATGACCAACGAAGAGCTCAAAGAACTTGAAGCCCTCGGCAATTGGACCGATGAAGAGATCGACCATTGGCGCAAGCACGTAGCCCCGATAATTGCCAAGACGAAGTGTTGCGTTCACTGCCCTGAAGGGCCAAACCCCTTCCAAGTCCTTAAATGAAAGGGTTTCCAGCATCTCTAGCTCGTTTTGAGGTTGCTCAACGTCCGCAGCTGACGTGCAGCTTCAGAATTCTCATCGGCGTTCAGGTGGAATGCCAACATCTTTTGCGTCCGCTTGATGTCGCCTCTGCATTGCATCAGCATCTGCTCGCGCACATCTGTTATCTGGCTTGACATAAGGGGTGCACCCTTTGGGATTGGTTGTTTGGTTGGTTGAGAGTGAGAGTTCTCTCACAAGAATTCATCGGGCATCAAATTCTCCTTCCTAGAGCAATGCGACCATGACGATGTCAGTGCAGGCATTTGTCCTTCGGACATTTCCCCCATGAATGGAGGAAACCGGATGTGCGTGCGTCCCGGTTGCGCTCGCGCTGGCCCTCTCCCGCTGTTGACGGGTGTTTTGGGGGAGAGGGGATGTGTTCTTAGCCGGTGGCGGTATTGGTTGTGGTTTGGGGGTGGATTGGAGGTTCCCGCCTCGGCGGGCATCCCCCTGCGTCTCGTTTCGCTCGCCGCGTCCCCCTTGCGCTTTGCGAAGGGGGGACCCCCTTTGTCCTTCGGACATTTCCCCCACGAGTGGGGGAAACCCTGGCCATGTGTCCACCCTTGGGTTCCTGCTTTCGCAGGAATGACGGTTGGGTGCAGGGAATGTTGGTGGGGTGGGAAATGTAGAATCGGTTGTAGATGGATTGTAGGCGTGTGTAATTCCGTTTGGTTCGGTGGCACGTTGCGTTGAAACGAGATTTGGACGATGAAGGTACTGTTCCTGCAAGATGAGTTGCCGACGGCGCGGGCTGGTGATATTCGGGATGTGAAGAATGGGTTTGCTCGCAACTATTTGATTCCGCGTGGTGTCGCGGTGCTGGCTACAGAGCATCAGCTACGGCGTGCAGAGAAGCTGCGGGCTGAGGCTGAGGAGCGTCGGCTGCGCGAGTTGAATGAGTGGCGGGATATTGCTACTGAGCTGTCTGAGAATCCGGTCGATTTGATGGTTCGAACCGGGCCTACGGGTCGTCTGTATGGTTCGGTTACGAGCGCGATGATCGCGACTCGGTTGTCGGAGCTTACGGGTCGGACTATCGAGCGTAAGCGTGTGCGGTTGCAGGATCAGATCAGGATGGTGGGGACGTATCGGATTCCGGTTCGGTTCATGGATGAGATTGACGGGACAGTCGACCTGAACGTAGTTTCGGATGATGTTGTTGAGGGCGAGGAAGAGGAGGAGACGACGGATCAGTACGCGATCACGGACGATATCTTGGCGAGTGGCGAGATCGACATGCATGGCTGGGAAGAGCCGCAGGCGGTGGATGCGTTGGGTCTCATAGCCGGTCGTATCTTGGCTCGCAACATTGCGCAGTTCCGGGTGATCCACGGGAAGGGCGAGGGTACGTTGCGTCAGGCGGTGCGTGACCGTTTGGATGCGATGAAGATCGAGGGAACGGTGATTTTGTGGGGTCCGGGTCGAACTGATGGTGACACGGACGCGGACAGTCTTGAGGCTGTTTCGTGGTTCACGGTCAGCTAGCTGAGGCGTTTCCGCCTACACTATGCACTGATCAAAAGTGCCTGATTTTCAGTTTGATTGGGTGCTCAGTCGCGGTCGGTTGAGGGTAGGATTTGAATAACCACGCCTCGTAGACGCTGACATCGTTTTGCAAGTTCCGAAACCGCTTCCTCCCGAATGCAAGAGCCTACCACCCTCCCCTCCGACGCAACGCCTCCCGCCAACCTCGAAGCTGAGATATCGATAATTGGATCGCTGTTGATCGATGGCGAGGCGATCCTGCGAGTGGTTCAGGAACTCAAGCCTGAACATTTTTACTGGGAGAACAATCGGGAGATCTACCAAGCGTGTCTTGAGCTGTTCGGGGAGTCGACGCCGATTGACCAGGAGACGGTGCGGAATCGACTGTTTTCGAAGGGGGTCTTGGAGGATGTAGGTGGTGACGCTTATCTGAGTTCTGGAGTTGCCTCGACGCCTCACGCCGTACACATCGTTGCGTATTCGAAGATAGTTCGGGCGAATTACCTGCTGCGTCAGATCGGCGAGGCGGGCGAGAGGATAGCCGGTATCGGCGCCGATGTGGGCAACACGCGGGATGTGGATACGGCGTTGAAGCAGGCGGAGGAGATCATCTTCCGTATCGGGCGTGACCATGACTCGACGGATTTTGTGGCGATTGGTGAATCGCGTTCGATTCTCGAGTATCTCGACCCGTCGGCATCGGAATTCACGGACGACTCGCTTCAACCGATTCCGACTGGATTTCTTTCTCTCGACTCGGTGCTTGGCGGCTTCCATCGCTCTGACATGATCGTATTGGCGGCGCGTCCTGGTTTCGGCAAGTCGACGTTGGCGTTGAACATTGGCCTGAACGCGGCGAAAGAGGGTATGACGGTTGGCATTTTCAGCCTTGAGATGGGCGTCGATCAGGTTGCGCATCGGCTGGCGGCGTGCCATGCTCGGCTGAATATCCAGAACATCCGCAACGGGACTTTGGAGCCTCTTGAGGGCGATCGATTGAGCGATGCCTATGGTCTGCTGAGCGACCTGCGAATCTACGTAGACGATGCGGCGATCCAGACGGCGACCGGGATGTCTGCGAAGGCTAGGCGATTGCAGATGCAGTCGGGGTTGGATTTCTTGATCGTGGACTATATGCAGTTGATAAGCGGGTCGTCTCCGGGACGCGAGTCGAACCGTGTGCAGGAAGTGAGTGAGATTTCTCGATATCTGAAGGCGATAGCGCGTGATTTGAACATTCCAGTGCTGGCGGTTTCTCAGTTGAATCGAGCGGTTGAGCAGAGGTCGTCGCATGAGCCGAAGCTGGCGGATCTGCGAGAGTCGGGATCGATTGAGCAGGATGCGGATGTTGTGATGTTCATCCATCGAGACGATAAGAACATGTCGGAGGAGGAGTGGAACAAGCGGAACCCGACGCAGATGTATCCGCGTGGGTTGACGGACATCATTATCGCCAAGCACCGTCACGGGCCGACGGCGACGATTCAATTGGCGGTACGGGACGAGTTCGGGCAGTTCTCGACAGTGTCCGAGCCGGGTATGAATTGAGGGCCGGTGGATGTCGGTCCGACCGCTTGATGGATTTCCATTAGCCGATGATTACGCTGTGACGCGTGTGCCGAACGCGGTGTTGGGGCGGGTCTTGGCCGGTGTTGAGGATGTAGATGTCATCAAGCTGATTTTCCGTGCGGTCTGGTTGTTGGAGAGGCAGTCGGGATACCCACGGATGATCTCGGTGGAGCAGTTGAGGGCGGACCGGGTGTTGTCGGTTGTTTTTGGAGATGCCAGCGCGTTTGATCGGGCTTTGGGGTACGCGGTTGAGTGTGGGGTTTTGGTTCGGGTTTCGATTGATGGGGTTGAGCGGTTGATGTTGAATACGGAGTCTGCTCGTAGGGTTTCATTGGAGGCGGCGGAGGTTGGGGTGAATGGTGAATCTGATGAAGAGGATGGTTGGGATACGCCGGCTGCGAGGTCGGTTGGGGCGAATGCGTTTCGGGCTTATGAGGAGAACATCGGTGTGTTGTCGCCGATGATTCGGGAGAGTATTTTGTCTTCGTTGGAGGATTTTACGGATGATGAGATAACTGAGGCCATTAGAATCGCCGTTGAGAACGAGAGCCGAAGTTGGTCTTTCGTTGCAGGCGTATTGAGGCGTTGGGCTAGAGAAGGCATACCGCATGAGCGAAGAGATTCGAGATCCGGAGGAGGAGACCGAGGGCGGGTTCCAGAGGATCAACTCCGGCGATACCTGGAGGAGCAACGGAAACGGGATCGCGCACGTTCCGCGTAGCGTGTCTGATCCTGGATTTGAGGTTGCACCGGAATGTGAACGGTGCAATGACTCGCTTTGGGTGCTTTCGGCGGCAGGTGAGACGGTGACGGTTGTGCCTTGTAATTGTCAAGGTGCGCAGTCTGATGCTCGGTCTAGGTTGCGGACGTATTCGCAGCTGGGTCATCTAGAGCGGATGACTTTTTCTTCGCTGTTGCCGGAAGGACGGCGGGGGCGTGTCGACGAGGGTCTTTTCAAGGCGGCGACTGAGGCGGCGAAGCGGTTTGCGGAGAGACCCGAAGGGTGGCTGGTTTTGGATGGGACGACGGGGTCGGGAAAGACGCATCTGGCGGCGGCGATTGTGAATGCGATAGTTGATCATGGAGAGCCAGCGAAGTATGTTTCGGCTCTGGATATTCCGGATTTGATTCGGAATGAGCGGTTTGAGGATGATGATGGCGCGGAGGGTGGGTCTTTTGGGTCGTTGATGGATGCGCCGGTGTTGGTGATTGATGATCTTGGGGCCCAGCAGGCTACGAATTGGATTGATTCGAAGGTGGATCAGCTGTTGACGCATCGGTTCAACGGTCGGATGCCTACGGTGGTTGTTTTGGCGAAGGCTGTTTCGGAGATGCCTGAGCGGATCGCGTTGAAGTTGGATGATCCGGGGTTTGCGATGGTTTGCGAGTTGAGTGGCGGGAGTGATCCGCGGGTCAATATACCGGGGCAGATGTTGAATCGGATGACCTTCGAGGCGTTCAATCCCGATGGTGCTCCGTCAGCGAAGCATGATAACCGAGCGTCGTTGGGGATGGCGTATGCGGCCGCGAAGGAGTTTGCGGATAGTCCTGAGAAGTGGTTGTATCTGCACGGGCCTACGGGAGTCGGCAAGACGCATATTGCGGTTGCGATAGCGAAGGTGCAGTCGGATCGAGGGCGAGCGGTGACGTTTTGGTCGGTGCCCGATTTGCTGGACAAGCTACGGCATTCGTATTCGACTCCGAATGAGTCGACGTTCTATGAGTTGTTCGATGCGGTTAGGAATTGTGAGCTTTTGATATTGGATGACTTCGGTGCCCAGCAGATGACGGATTGGGCTTTGGAGAAGCTGTATCAGATCGTCAGTCATCGACATGACCGATTGTTGCCGACTGTGATCACTAGTCAGTACATCTTGTGGGAGGGTGCGGATAACAGCAATTGGGAACGAGTGCGTGGGAAGCATCAATGGGAGGCGATTCGTTCGCGGTTGAATGATTCGAGTGTTGTTACGGAGCGGTTAATGGCTGCGCCGGACTATCGGAATCGTGGTGCTTAGTTCGGGGCGTTTGTCACATGGCTAGAAGTCCGTTGAATGTTGGTTGGCAGGTTGCTACGGTGGCGGCGGTGAAGCGTGAGACTGGGGATGTTAAGACTTTCATGCTTGAGCCTGAGGATGGGGAGATGTCGTTTGTTGCGGGTCAGCATATCGATGTGCGTTTGACGGCTCCGGATGGGTATCAGGCTCAGAGGTCGTATTCGATAGCGTCTGCGCCTGAGAGGCCGGGGTGTATCGACATCACGATCGAGTTGTTGGAGGATGGGGAGGTTTCGCCGTATTTTCACTATGTCGTGGAGCCGGGAGATCAGGTTGAGTTTCGGGGTCCGATTGGTGGGCCGTTTACTTGGCGCGCCCGGGAAAATGCAAGGTTGCTGCTGATTGGCGGAGGGTCGGGGGTTGTGCCTTTGATGTCGATGTTGCGGCATCGGGCAGCGTCGGGGAAGGCAGGGGAGATTCCCGCGGTTCTGCTGTATTCGTCGAGGACGGATCATCACATCATCTATCGGGGGGAGTTGGATGATATGGATGCTGCAGATGGGAATGTGAGGGTGTTGCATACGTTGACGCGTCATCAGCCTCCGGGATGGATTGGTAGGCGTCGGCGCGTGGATATCGAGATGGTGCGGGATGCTTTGGGGATGCTTGAGGGGATGGGGGGTGACAATGATAGTGAGGTGGTTTGCTATGTGTGCGGTCCTAGCGATTTCGTGGAGAACTCGGCGTTGTTTGCCGTGGAGTTAGGAATTGCTCCGGAGAATGTGAGGACGGAGCGATTTGGGCCTACGGGGACTTAGGATTGGGTTGCGCGGTAGCCTGTGCCTTGCCCGTCCACCCTTGGGTTCCTGCTTTCGCAGGAATGACGAGGGGGATGCAGGAATGACGACAAGGACGCGGGATGACGACGGCGACATGGGAATGACTGAATCTGATAGGAGACGAGAATGAGACGTCCGAACTTTGTGATGATGATGGCGGATGACATGGGATATGGAGATTTTGGGATGTTCAGCGAGGGTAGGGTGAGGACGCCGTTTTTGGATTCGATGGTTGGGGAGAGTGTGTGCCTTTCGCAGAACTACACGGGGAGTCCAGTGTGTTCTCCGTCGCGTGCAGCGATGTTGACGGGGAGGTATCCAATACGCACGGGTGCGGTGACGCCTCAGGAGACGCTTGGGTATGACCGGATCGCGTTGAGGGAGAGGACGTTGGGGGATGTGTTCAAGGCGAATGGGTATGCGACGGGTCTGATTGGGAAGTGGCATAACGGGGCTTTGGATCCTCGGTATCATCCGAATGCTCGGGGTTTTGATGAGTTTGTGGGTTTCCGAGGTGGTTGGGCTGATTATTGGCGGTACAACTTGGACCGGAATGGGACGATGGTGCCTTCGGATGGGACGTATATGACTGACGTTTTGGCGTCGGAGGCTGTGGATTTCATTGATCGGCATTCTGATGAGCCGTTTTTCTTGAGCGTGATGTTTAACGCTCCGCATACTCCGCTCCATGCGCCGCAGAAGTATGTAACGCCTTATATCGAGGCTGGATTCTCGGTGGATGTTGCGATTGTTTACGCGATGATCGAGGTAATGGATCGAGGTGTCGAGCGGATATCGGAGGCGTTGCGGCGGAATGGGTTGGAAGAGGATACGGTGTTCATGTTTACGTGTGACAATGGGCCGGCGTTCGGAGTGAGGTGGGACCATGTGCCGCCGGGGGGAGATGGTGATACGACGCGGTTCAACTGCGGGTTGAACGGGGCTAAGGGCTCGGTTTTGGAAGGCGGAGTCAGGGTGCCGATGGTTATGAGGTGGCCTTCGGGGTTGGATGCGGGAGTTGAGAACCATCAGTTGGTGCACTTCATCGACTGGTTGCCGACGTTTATGGATATGGCGGATGCGAAGGGGATTGATGGGATGCGTCCTTTGGATGGGGTATCGGTGCTACCTCAGTTGAGGGGTGAAGAGCCACCGAACGAGCCGCGTCGGTTCTGGCAGTTCAACGGATATTCGCCGGTTGGGGAGAGTAATGCGGCGGTGCGGGATGGTGATTGGAAGCTGGTACGCCCTGCCCTGCCTTTGGAACCGTCGACTGAGGAGGGTCGGAAGTTGGCGGAGGAGTATGTGTTGTTGGATATCGAGTACAAGTATGAGCCTGAGAATGTGACGGAGATAAGGCGGTGGCCGGAGCCGGAACGGGTGATTGATGATCCGCCGAGGCCGGTGCTTTACAACATCGCTGATGATCCGTTGGAGGAGCGGGATTTGTGGGATGACGAACCTCAGCGAGCTGCGCGGATGTTGAACGATTTGGAGAACTGGTTCGAGGATGTTGAGACGGAGCGGAGGAGCATCCCTGATGATGAACGTATCGGAGTTTAGAGGGTGGTGAATTAAGATTGAGATTGCGTGGCGGTGCGGTTGTCATGCAGGATTCATCGCCAACGTAGCTCAGTGGTAGAGCAGCAGTTTCGTAAACTGCAGGTCGTGGGTTCGATCCCCACCGTTGGCTCCACATTCCCGATTGTCAGGAGCGGTTTGCCGTGTCTTGGGATGCGGTCTCGCTGAAGTTGGCGCTCGGATAAATGCTAGACTCGCACTAATCTTGTTGCCTAGGCAGCGATTCGATTTGATGGAGCAGATGATTTGAGCGACCAGTTACTGATTGCGGAGCAACCTGAACTGCAGGATGCTTTGATGGTCTGCGCGTGGTCGGGTTGGTCTGACGCTGGTGAATCTGCTACGAGTGCCCTTTATCACCTGACTCAGGAACTTGGGGCCAAGAAGTTCGCGGAGATCGATGCGGAGGAGTTTTACATCTTCACCGAGGAGAGGCCGATGGTGGAGAACGATGCCGACGGAGGGCGGCGGTTGATCTGGCCCAAGAATGAGTTCTTCTACTGGAAATCGGAAGAGGAAAAGTATCCGGATCTGGTGGTTCTGATTGGTACGGAGCCGCATTTGAGATGGCGGACCTATACGTCGCTTGTGGCGGATGTTGCGCAGGCGATGAATGTTGAAGTGTTGATGACTTTGGGGGCCTTGTTGGATGAGGTGCCGCATACGCGTGACGCGGTGGTAATGCGGACGACGACGCATGATGATCTAGGAAAGCGTTACATCCACCGGCGATATAACCGTCCGAACTATGAAGGCCCGTCGGGGATGACTTCGGCGACGATTGATGAGTTTGAGAGGCGTGGGATCAAAGCCGTCTCGGTCTGGGGGCATGCGCCGCGGTATCTGCAGGGAGCACAGAACCCGGCGATCACCTTGGCACTTGTGGAGGAGATCGAGAAGTTCTCGAATATCGGGGTTGAGAATGAACGTCTCGGGCAAGAGGCCCATGACTTTACGACTCGGGTAGACTACGCCTTGCAGAACACACCGAAGGCGGTTGAGTATGTCCAGAGCTTGGAAGAGCGTTACGACTCGGAGTTGACGGTTGCAGAGAATCCGGGTTCTGCGGAGGTGGTCGACGAGTTGGACGAGTTCTTGCGGACGCGTGACATCGGGTTGGAAGATGACAGTGACGACGACAATATGGTGCGTGGGTAAGAACTAGGGATTGATATTCGAACGTAAGAATCAAGCACGTGACACTATCTGAGAGACAGCAATGAAACAAGTGACATTATTGGGCGTCGGACAGATCGGCGCATCGATCGGGCTCGGGCTTAAGGTCGAGCATGGCAATAAGTACCGGGTTATTGGATACGATCCCGATCAGGACGTTCATCAACGTGCGGAGAAGATCGGTGCGGTCGATTCGGCTATCTGGAATCTGGATACCGCGGTCCGCGATGCGGATGTGGTGATCATTTCGTTGCCGGTTAATCGAGCGTACGAGATTATGGAGAATATTGCTCCTTATCTGCGAGATGAAGTGACCATTACGGATACGTGCACCACCAAGAGGTCGATACTGCACTGGGCGTCGGAGATCTTGCCGTCGAATGCTTCGTTTGTGGGCGGTCACCCGTTGGTGAAGGCGGATGCTACGGGGCGTGACGAACCGTCGCCGTATCTGTTTACGCAGGCACCGTACGCGATTATTCCGCATCCTCGAAGTCGGCCATCTGCGATACGGGATGTGCAGGAGATCTGCAACGATCTCGGGGCGCGTCCGCTGTTCATGGACCCGGATGAGCATGACAGTTTTTCGGCGGCGGTAGCGGGGGTTCCCGCGTTCGTAGCTGCGGCGGCGTTGAACGCGGCTGCTGACTCGCCTTCGTGGCATGAGATCAGCAAGTTCGTGGGCAAGGACTTTGTGTCGATGAGCCAGCCGATGGCGAATGATCCGGCTTGGGTCAATGGGATGGCGTCGACGAACCGGGACATGTTGATCTATTGGATCGACCAGATCAATTTGAAGTTGTCGAACATCAAGCGGATGTTGGAGAGCGAAGAGGATGTGGGCGATCCTGAAGGGGAGCTGGCGGATATCTTGGTGAATGCTTGGGAGAACCGGCTGCGGTTGGACCTTGGGATTCAGCCAGCGCCGCCGACTTCTATGCAAGCGCCTGAGAAGATGCCTAGCAGCGGAGAGGCTACGGCTTCGATGTTGATGGGCGGGTTCATCATGAAGGCTTTCCGCGGGAATAGGGACAAGGATGATCCGACCAAATACGACCGTCGGAAGCTGTAATCGAAAGTTGACCACTGAATTCGTAGAGGACTGTTGGAACTATGGATCTGACGGTTAGTCGTCCCCGTAGATTGGTTGGCGAGGTCGTAGCGCCTGGAGACAAATCGGTTTCGCATCGGGCGGTGATGTTGAACTCTATCGGGGAGGGTCAGGCTAGGGTGAGGAATTTCTCGCCTGGTGATGATTGCACTTCGACCATGATCATCATGCGCGCGTTGGGTGTCAATATCGATCGCGCTTCCGCTGATGACGATTCAGGCGACACGTTGGTTATAGAGGGTGCGGGTGCGGATGGACTACGTGAAGCTGAGGATGTTTTGGATGCTGGGAACAGCGGCACGACGATGCGCTTGATGTCGGGGATCCTCGCGGGCCGCGACTTCAAGGCGACTATGACCGGTGACAGTTCCTTGCAATCGAGACCGATGGGCAGGATCATCAAGCCGCTCTCGATGATGGGGGCAGTGATCCGCGGTCGCGAAAACAACACGCTTGCACCGTTGGTGTTCGACGGCGGAGAACTCAGCGGCATTGAATATGATCTGCCGGTGGCGAGTGCTCAGCTCAAATCTGCGATCCTGCTCGCTGGACTGCGCGCCGAAGGTGAGACTAGGATTTCTCAACCGGCTGCTTCGCGCGACCACACGGAGCGCATGTTGTCGGCAATGGGCGCGGAAATCAGCGTCGACGGGCTTGATGTGACAGTCGGTCAATCAGATATCAGCTGCATCGATGTGGACGTGCCCGGGGACATTTCAAGTGCGGCATTCTGGATCGTCGCAGGGCTGATACATCCAAATTCTGAGGTGATGGTCAAGAATGTGGGCATAAACCCGACTCGTGCGGGTGTGATCACGGCGTTGCAGGACATGGGCGGCAATATCGAACTTGTCAACGAACGGGATGTGGCCGGCGAGCCGGTTGCGGACATTGTTGCGACTTCAAGCCACTTGCGCGGCACCGAGCTGGCCGGCAGCATAATGCCTTTGCTGATGGACGAGGTGCCGATCATTGCGGTTGCGGCCGCGATGGCAGAGGGAGAAACGGTGATAAGCGACGCGTCCGAGTTGCGGGTCAAGGAGACGGACCGCATAAGTGCGACGGTGGATTGGCTGGTTGCGGCTGGCGTGGAAGCGGAAGCGCGCGACGATGGGATGGCGATCGTTGGTTCAGGGAAGATCGCAGGCGGGACGTATCAGAGTCAGGACGATCACAGGATTGCGATGGCTTTGGGGATTGCTGGCATGGTTGCTGAGGGCCCGATCACAATCGTTGAGGCGAACTGTGCGAGCATTTCGTATCCGGAGTTTTGGGACGAACTCTATTCGTTGGGCGGTGTCGTTGACTGACGGTGACGGAGCATCGAATTCCGACGAATACAACCCGCTCGTCGTCGTCATCTCAGGTCCATCTGGCGTAGGCAAGGACGTGCTCATCGAAGGCATGGCTGGTCGTGGTTTGGACTATCACTTCACAGTCACGGCTACTACCAGGGATCCTCGTCCGGGTGAGCGCGAAGGAATTAATCACCACTTCTTGACGGTTGAGGACTTTCAGCAGCGGATCTCGGAGGATGAGTTGCTTGAGTGGGCGCGGGTGTATGGGAATTATTACGGGGTACCAAAGCAGCAGGTGAGGGACGCGCTCGGCGATGGGAAGCATGTGATCATTCGCGTCGATGTGCAGGGCGCGTTGAGGATTCGGGAGCTTGCACCTGAGGTGTTGATGATCTTCATCCATCCGCCGAACAACGCGGTCTTGCAACGAAGGATTGCGCGTCGGGGAGTCAACAGCCAGGAGGATATTGAGACTAGATTGGCGGCGGCTGAAGAGGAGACTGAGAAATCGGTGGTGTTTGATTATCAGGTCATCAACCATGAGGGGAAACTGGATTCGGCGGTGGATGATGTGATCGGGATAATTCAACAAGAATCTAGGCGTGTGCCGCCGCGTAAGGTCAAGATATAGGACGAGGAAAGTTGGTCAGGTTCAAATGAAGATCGTTATCGCTCCTCAGGAGTTCAAAGAGAGTCTGCGAGGCATTGAGATAGCGCGGGCTATGCGGGAAGGCGTGATTCGTGTCTGGCCTGACGCGGAGACTGAGCTTGTGCCTGTTGCTGATGGTGGTGACGGGACTTTGCAGTCGTTAGTAGATGCGTCGGACGGCGAGATTATGTCTGCAACAGTCGACGACCCGTTGGGACGGCCTATTGATGTTATCTGGGGTGCGCTTGGAGATGGTCAGACTGCCGTTATCGAGATGGCGAGGTCGTCCGGTCTAGCGATCCTGACGCCGGAAGAGCGCAACCCATTGATCACAACGACTTATGGCGTTGGGGAGTTGATGCTGCAAGCGTTGGATGCGGGATACAGGCATCTGATCATCGGCATCGGAGGGAGTGCGACGAATGATGGTGGTGCAGGGATGGCGCAGGCTTTGGGTGCGAGGCTGTTGGATGCGGACGGGAATGAACTCGCGCGCGGTGGAGGTGCGTTGTCCGAGTTGGACAGGATCGATGTTTCAGGCCTTGACCCGCGTTTGTCGGATACTACGATTGATGTCGCCTGCGATGTGAACAACCCGCTTTGCGGTGAGACTGGAGCATCGGCGATCTTCGGTCCTCAGAAGGGCGCTGACCCGGAAACGGTGAAGTATCTGGATGCGGCATTGCATCGCTTTGGCGAGTTGTTGGAACGCGATCTTGGGCAGGACGTGATGGTGGTGCCTGGTGCGGGGGCTGCTGGCGGACTGGGTGCGGGATTGATGGCATTCACGAATGCTCGATTGCGTCCGGGTGCGGATATTGTGATCGATGCGCTGGATCTCGATGCGCGGCTCGAAGGTGCGTCGTTGGTGATTGTCGGCGAGGGACAAACGGATCGCTCGACGATCTTTCACAAGGCACCTGTCGCGGTGGCTCAACGCGCCAAAGTTCAAGGGACACCGGTAATCGCCATCTCGGGGAGTCTGGGAGACGGGTATCAGCAGGTGCATGAGCACGGGATCGACGCAGCGTTCAGCATCTTGGACTGCTGCATGACGCTTGAAGATGCCATGGCAGAGACTGCGGAGTTGGTGACGAAGGCTACGGAGCAGGCTTGCCGGGCGGTGCGAGTGGCCGTCAACTCGTAGATCAGCCCACTAGGACGATGTGGGTTTCGACCGGTCCGTGGATTCCGTGGACGATGGTTGCTTCGATATCGCCGGTGCGGGACGGGCCAGAGATGAGATTCATCGCGGCGTGACGGTTGCCGGTGTGGATGTCTACGTGCTCGAGGAGGAATAGTTCGTCGAGAGAAGGGAGGACTTGGCCTCGTTTGATTACGGCGATGTGGACCGGAGGTGCGAGGGAGGTTAGTCGAGAAATACCTTTTCTGGGATGGATCACCAACGTGCCGGTTTCTGCGATCACATAGTCGCCGCCAGTGATGCCGACATCGGTTTGGAAAACTTCTTTGCGGTGAGATGTTCTCGCCTCGGCGCGTTTGTCAGGCGACATGTCATCGTCTAAAGTCATGTCGCGCAGGTTGACACCTTCGCGTTCGAGAGCAGCATGGATTTGGGCCTCGTCGAGGACATCGTGGCCAGATCGCAGTGCGTTTGTCGCGCCGATTTCTTGGCATATCGACGCAATGACATCGCCGACATCTTCGATGGTTTCAGTGCGGTGGACTTTCCAACCGGTAGTCGCGAGCGCAGCAGCGGCGTCTTCAAGCAGATCCGAGGATCGATGAGAAGCGTCGGAACGCGCTGTTTCTGAAGCTACCTCGGCTTCCTCAAAGTCAGGGAAGCGACCGGGGTGGGTGCCGGGTGACGCGGGCGGTTGCGCGCGTCCGAGAGATGCGCTGATGTTTGATATGAACTCTTTGCGGTCCATCGATTACTAGAACTCGATCACCTAGTCTTGATTTTTCGATCGTTCACGCATTATTTGAACGAATTGGAACGCGGAGACGGTCAACTGGATGGCACCTAGCGCCATCACGAGAATCCTCAACCATGACGGTTCGGTGAGGATGAAAAGCCCCAGCACGACGGAGATTATGCCTACGACCACTCCGATCACGAATCGGGGCATACTGGGCAGATTGGGATCTCTCGATTTGTTCTGTCTCACGTCTTTTTCTCCGACTTGTGATGCTGGTCTCAGCGTTGTTGATCGATCTTTTTGCGTTCGGCGAAGAGTTTTCCGAATGATCTAGACGCTGGGGCTGGAAAATCTCGGCTGTCTGTCCAACCTGATATGGGCGGCGGGACTTTCGAAAGCCATCCTTCGCGTTGTAGCGGAGCGGTGACGAGTTTGCCGACGGTTGATCCTGCTTCGAATCTCGTGCGGCTCATCATGCCTTGCCGCCACGCTTTCCATGTCATGCGCTCTCCAAGGCTAGACGCCCGCTGTGATGCGTCGGGCTCGCCTTGTGCGGTCTGCGATCGAAGTTCCAGGAGCATTCGCGGGATGTTGATCTTGACGGGGCATGCTTCGTGGCACGCGCCGCAGAGGGAAGATGCAGCAGGCAGTTTGTGCCCCTCTTTGAGACCGGTAAAGACTGGTGAGACGATGGATCCGATAGGTCCAGGGTAGACCCATCCGTAGGAGTGTCCTCCTACTTTTCGGTATACGGGGCAAGCGTTCATGCATGCGCCGCAGCGGATACAGTTCAGGGCTTCACGGAGCGACTCGTCTCGGAGGAGGCGGTCGCGTCCGTTGTTCATGATGACGAGGTGGAACTCTTCAGGCCCGTCTTCCTCGTCGTGGGCTCGGGGACCGTTGACCATCGTGACGTAGCACGAGATTCGCTGCCCAGTGGCGGACCGTATGAGGATGCGGAGCATTGCGCTGAGGTCGGCTACGGAGGGTATGAGTTTCTCCATGCCCATTGCCGCGACGTGGATGCGGGGCATGGAAGTTGCCATGCGGCCGTTGCCTTCGTTGGTTACGAGGACGATCGATCCTGTTTCTGCGACGGCGAAGTTTGCGCCAGTTACCGACATGTCGGCACGTTGGAAGACTTCGCGGAGCATGTCTCTGGCTTGACGGGTGAGTTGTTCGGCAGTCTCTTGGCGCTCGGTGTTGGATTCTTCCGCCAAGAGATCGGCGACCTGTGCCTTGGACTTGTGAATGGCGGGGGCGATTATGTGGTACGGGGCCTCTCCGGCGAGTTGCACGATGTACTCGCCCAAGTCGGTTTCCACCACCTCTACGCCATCGGCCTCTAGGACATGGTTGAGGCCCATCTCCTCTGAGACCATCGATTTGCTTTTGATGACGGTTTGGACATCGTTTTGCGCGGCGATGCTGCGGACGTACGCGTTGGCGTCTTGCCCATCGCTTGCGAAATAGACCTTCCCGCCGTTCTTCTCGACGTTGTCGGCGAGCATCTCGAGATAATAGTCGAGGTTGGCGATGGTATGGTCTTTGATCGCCTTGCCTAAAGTGCGTTGGGCTTCCCACTCGTCGGTGTCGGCGGCAGCGGAGATGCGGGCGCGATGGAAACCGTTGTAGACGACCTCATGCGCCTGTTGGAGACGGACGTCGGCAAGAGCTCGCGATGCGGCTGTGCTGAAGGCTTTTGTGGTGGGTTCCATGGTTTAGGAAGATCCGCCTCGATCTGATTTCGCGTCTAGCATTTCGGCGACATGGACAACTTGGACGTCGGATCCTCTGCGTCGGAGTCCGCCTTGCATGTGCATGATGCACCCGGTGTCACCTGCGATGAGAGTGGACGCGCCTGTCGCTTGGACGTTATCTAGCTTCTCGTTCAGCATGGCGGTCGAGACGTCGGACATTTTTACCGAGAATGCACCGCCGAAACCGCAGCAGACCTCGTCGCGCTCCATGGGTTTGAGGTTTAGCCCTTCGACGTTTTTCAGGAGGGACGAGGGCTGTTCGTCGATGTGGAGTTCTCGCAGAAGGTGGCAGCAGCGGTGGTAGGTGGCTTCGGTGTCTTTGTTGACTTCTAGGTCTTCGATTCTGAGGACATCAACGATGAATTCGGTGAATTCGAAGATGCGTTTTGACAGGCGCTCAGCGCGGGCAAGTTCGTTAGGATGGTCGCGGAAGAGGTCACGGTAGAAGTTGCGGACCATGGCGACACACGATCCGGACGGACAGACGATTGGTCCTTCGGTTGCTTCGAAGATATCCAAAAATCGGGAAGCGACAGGTCGTGCGTCGTTGCGGAAACCGCTGTTGAATGCCGGTTGCCCGCAACAGGTCTGATCAGATGGGAAGTGGACTTCTATACCGCGAGACTCGAGAATGTTGACGACGCTCATGCCTACGTTTGGCATGAATTGATCGACCAAGCAGGTGACGAAGAGGTTGACTCTGCGCGGCGTTTCGGCTGTGGCGTCTTGGTTCACAACTCATTCAGCATAAAACGCTATTGAGGCTATCTGTCGAAGGGCGCGTTGCTAAACTTGAGAGAGTGTTGACGTGCCCTCACTTAAACGCTGGCACGTTTCCAAAACTTCCGCAGATTTCTAATTGAGAGGCCCGGAAATTGAGCAACGGTCGGCAAGATGTAACGATAGTCGGGGCGGGACTCATTGGGTTGTCGACGGCGATGCAGCTTTTGCAGCGCCGACCCGAACTGAAGCTGACGGTTGTGGAGAAGGCGAACGGTCCAGCGTCGCAGCAATCGGGTCACAACAGCGGGGTTATTCACTCGGGGATCTACTACAAACCGGGTTCGTTCAAGGCGCAGTTCTGCGTAGAAGGCCGGACGAGCATGACGCAGTTCTGCCTGGACAACGAGATCCCTGTCTGGACTTGTGGGAAGTTGATCGTGGCGACCAATCCGGCTGAGGAGGCGAGGTTGGATGATCTTTGGGAGCGTGGGACAAACAACGCGGTGGAGGGACTGCGGTTAGTGGACCGTGAGGAGATGGGAGAGATCGAGCCGTTTGTGGAGGGGACAAAGGCGTTGTACGCGCCGGGGACGGGGATCGTTGACTACCGCAAGGTGGCGGATGTTTACTGCGAGAAAGTCCGGTCGTTAGGCGGTGAGGTTATCTTCAACTCCGAGGTGAAGAGCATCAGCAACGGCGTGCGAAGATCGGATGGGACGAACTACACGCTTGAGACGACGACGGGTGAGATCGAGACTAAGTTTCTTGTGAACTGCGCCGGGCTTCATTCTGACCTGATCGCTGTGATGAGCGGCGTCAATCCTGGGTTGAGGATCATCCCCTTCCGTGGCGAGTACTACACGTTGGCGAAGGAGAGTGAAGACAAGGTTAAAGGGCTGATTTACCCGGTCCCGGATCCCGCCTTCCCGTTCCTAGGAGTTCACTTGACGCAGACGATGAAGGGCTGGGTCGAGGCTGGACCAAATGCGGTGTTGGCGCTCAAGCGTGAAGGTTATCGCAAGCGCGATTTCTCGTTTGCTGATTTCGGCCGTACGATGACGTTCCCCGGGTTCTGGAAGATGTCGTTGAATAGTTGGAAGATCGGAATGTGGGAGATGAACAGGTCGCTTCGCAAAGGCGTTTTTCTCAAGAGTCTCCAGAGACTAATGCCTTCGTTGAAGAAGTCGGATCTTGCGCCGGGTGGATCAGGTGTCAGAGCACAGGCGGTCCACAGCGACGGGACGTTGCTGGATGACTTCCGCATTGATGAATCGGCCACCGCGGTGCATGTTCTGAACGCGCCATCGCCGGGGGCTACATCTTCGTTGGTGATCGGCAACTACATCGCCGACAAAGCGGAAGCGAACTTCAGCTTTTAGCCTGAATACTGGTCGAACTCAGTTCGCCAGCATCAATAGTTCTGCGGATTCAAGCGACTGCTTGACGCGCGTAAGGAATTGCACCGCTTGAGCACCTTCGACAACGCGGTGATCGTAGGTGACGGCGAGGTACATCATGGGGCGGATGTCGATCTTGCCGTCGACAACAACAGGACGGTCAACGATGTTGTGCATTCCCAATATGCCCACTTGAGGCGGGTTAAGGATCGGAGTGGACATCATTGAGCCGAACACTCCGCCGTTGGTGATCGTGAAGGTACCGCCGACGAGGTCTGCGAGTGAGAAAGAGCCTGATCTGGCCTTTTCAGCGAAGCCGCGTATCTCGCGTTCAATGTCGGCAAACGACTTCTTGTCGGCGTTTCGGACAACTGGGACGACTAGGCCTTCATCCGAGGCAACGGCTATGCCTATGTCGTAGAACTCCTTGTAGATGAGTTCGTCACCATCGAGTTCGGAGTTGAGGACCGGAAAATCTCTTAAGCCGTTCAACACAGCTTTTACGAAGAAGGACATGAAGCCGAGTTTGACGTCGTTTGCCTCCAAGAATTGATCGCCAAAGTCTCGACGTATGCGAATGACCTCGTACATGTCGACCTCGTTGTAGGTCGTGGTCATAACGGCTTCCGCTTGGACTTCGGCCATCCGTCGAGCGATGGTTAGACGGCGGCGGGAGAGGCGTTCTCTGCGAGTCGGTTTTTCGTCTTCGGTCTCCCGCAATCGAACGATCTGGGGATCGACTGGCGTCGCCGGCACTGGCTCCTCTTCTTGAAGTTCAACCGCGGGTTCAAGAGTTTCTTCGATATCCACCGCGGGTTCGGAAGATTCCTCGGCCTCAACTTCGGTTACAGCCGGTGACTCCGTCTCCACTGATTCCATCTCGACGAACGGACTGATCTGTATCTCTACAAACCCGTTGTCTTCCTCTTTCGATTCGGCTTCTGGCGCTGGCTCTAGTTCTTCCGCCGTAACTTGGTTGGCGTCGGTGGCGTCTTCAGATTCGGGCGCAGCGTCGTTTACAGGTTCGGGAGAGGATTCTTCCTCATCGGGTGCGAAGGCAACCTGGGTTCCTGAATCGAATTCACACAAAGCGTCGCCTGGACGTACGACGTCGTCAACCTCTTTCAGGATGGTGCCGATGATGCCGCTTTTGACCGCATTGATCTCTTGGACTGCCTTGTCGGTATGGAGTTCAACGATCGGCTCTCCCACATCGACGGTTTCGCCAGACCGCTTGAACCACTTCCCTACCGAGGCCTCGAAGACCGATTCGCCGAAATCTGGTGCGACTATCTCTTCCATCTATGCTTTTTCCCGTTCAATATGAGGTTATGATTTTAGCTCCGTGATCCGTCAGTAATAATGTTAGATTTCCGTGTCGAGTTTCAGGGCGATCCGGATCAGTTTGTCCTGTTGGCGCCGATGGAGCCAGTTGGATCCGGAAGCGGGGCTTGGGCTGCGAGGGCGGCCTACGTAACGTACGCCCGTCTTTACGACTGATGCGATTGGCGTCCTGACGAAGTCCCATGCACCTCGGTTACGCGGCTCCTCTTGGAGCCAGACTACGTCTTGGTAGTTGGGGAACGAGCTGAAGGCTTCAGTCAGGAGTTCGTCGGGGAATGGGTATAGCTCTTCGAGCACGATCACGCCAATATCGTCAACTTCGCCGATATTTGGATGTGTGGCCAGATCCACGAAGACCTTGCCGCTGCAAAGGACGACGCGTTTTACCTCTTCAGGCTTGGCCTGCGACAGTGCGAATCTGCGGATGGGGCGGAATTTGCCTTCGGTGAGGTCGGTGATAGAGGACATCGCCATCGGATGACGCAACAGACTCTTCGGTGTCATGACGATCAACGGTCGCGCTCTTTCGAGCTCGCTCAGTAATGCGGCTTGCGTGCGTAGGAGATGGAAGTATTGCGCGGCTGTTGTTGGGTTGGCGATGCGCATGTTGCCGCTTGAAGCGAGGTCGAGGAAGCGTTCGAGGTGGGCGTGCGAGTGGTTGGGACCCTGCCCCTCGTAACCGTGAGGCAACAAGAGCACCAAGTTTGAGCGTTGGCCCCATTTCTCTCTGGCGGACACGATCATCTCGTCGATGACGGCCTGTGCGTTGTTTACGAAGTCTCCGAACTGAGCTTCCCATAGGACCAAGCTCGATTCGGAGAAGACGCTGTATCCGTGTTCGAACCCGACGGGCCCAGCTTCCGAGAGCGGACTGTTGTAGATCGAGAATTTCGCTCCGTCTATGGTTTGCAGTGGCGTGTATTTTTCACCCGAGCCGTTTTCCCAAATGACAGCATGTCTTTGGCTGAAGGTGCCACGAGCGCAGTCCTGTCCAGTCAAGCGCACGGCGATGCCATCCTTCATGACCGTACCGATTGCAAGGGCTTCGGCGTGTGCCCAATCGATGTCGGATTTTCCGTTCGTCAGGGCTTCTTCTCGACGCGAAAATACGCGGGCCACCGTGGGATGCAGTTTGAAATCGCTCGGGATCGAACTGATTCGCTCGTTCAACTGGATCAGACTTGCTTCGTCGACGGGTTTTTCGAAGTACTCCTCGCCTTGCATCGGTTCGGGAGTAAGGCCCAAGTCGGGAGGTTCTTGGCGCGCTGTTCCCGTCCCCGATGCGTCGACGTTTTTCATCGCGTCGTTCAATGCGTCGAATGTTGCAGCGACGTACGCGTCGGCCTCGGTCTCGGAGATGACCTCCTGTTCAAGCAAACTAGCCGCCCACTGCTCGCGCACCGTAGGATGGTTCCGAATAGCTTCGTAGACGACTGGTTGGGTGAATCCGGGTTCGTCGTTTTCGTTGTGGCCGTGACGACGGTATCCGATCAGGTCAATGACGAACTCTTTGCGGAATTGCAGGCGGTAAGACACAGCCATCTTGGCTACGAGAGCGCATGCTTCGAGGTCTTCGGCGTTTACGTGGACCACCGGTATCTCGTATCCACGTGCGATGTCGGAGCAGTATTGACCCGAATAGCCTTCGTGCGGCTCAGTCGTGAAGCCTAATTGGTTGTTGGCTATAACGTGGATTGCGCCGCCAACTGAGTAGCCTTCCAAGTTGACTAAGTTTAGCGACTCGGCGACGACTCCTTGGCCCGCGAACGCGGCATCGCCATGTATCAGCAATGCCATCGATTCGAGGTGCGGGTCATCGTATTCCCGAGCCGAATCCTGCGCGGCTCTGACTGCACCCAATACGACAGGATCGACCATTTCCAAGTGACTAGGGTTGGGGAGGAGGCGCAGCGTGATGTCAGTCATGCCGTCTTGGTTGACGTCGACGTCGGCTCGTGAACCGAGGTGGTACTTGACGTCGGTCATCCACCCAGCAGCTTCCATGGCAGCTAAGTGAGCGAAACGGCCCTCTAGAAATCCTGTCAGCAACGACTCGTAAGGCTGCTCGAGGAGATGCGCCAATACGTTCAATCTGCCTCGGTGCGGCATTCCCATCACGATCTGTTTGACGTTGAAGGCCGATTGGAGGACGATCTGGTCGATCAGAGGGATCAGCGCGTCCAGTCCCTCAAGTCCGTACCAGCGTTTGCCGGGGAATGTGGTATGAAGGTATTTCTCGAAGCCTTCGACCTTCGCTAGCAGTTCGAGCTGATACCGTTTCTGCGAATCGGTCATGAACTGCATCGCGGACTGATTTTCGACTTGATCCTGCAACCACCGACGTTCGCGGACGCTATGAACGTGGTCGAATTCGTATCCGATGGTTCCGCAGTAGTTGGATTTCAGTTCTTCGATGGCTTCGCCGATTGTTGATTTTGCCAACCAAGGACGCATCTCGTCGTTGGCTTCTGCCAAGAGTCGGGATGATGCTGCAAGAGTTTCAGGCAGTACACCGAACCGTTCTGGACGCAAATGCTCATCGGTGCGTGGCATCATGCCCAATGGATCGACATCGGCGGCATGGTGCCCGTCTTCTCGGATCGTGTTTATCATCCGCTCAACGCGGACGATTTGGTCAACGGATACTCCAGGTTCTGGAGATGCGGACGGCGGGGATTCAACGGAAACCAGATCGGTTTCATCAGGAGGGCTGGGTTCGTCGATATCCGGTTCGGCTTCAGTTTCGGATGCTGCCTCGGCAGAGGCATCGGCATCAATGGTTACGTCCTCCTCGTCCTCGACCAGTTCCTCTTCTTGCCCGTTTACGCCGGAAGCGAATCCGACTTCGAAATCGGGATCCAATAGAAGACCCGTGTATTCAAAGTCGGTCTCGATTCCGTTGGTTCTATCCGATACTGCGGGTGCTGTGTCACCCTCCAAAATGCTCGTCGCATGTGCTTCGTTGAAGCCCGCGAAAATCCCCTGCAACGTCTCCGACGCGCCTTCGCTGTTCTGTCTTTCGGGATGTTCGATCATTGTCGGATTGCCTGGTTTTGACGCCAGCCCGACGTTTCCCAGTTCCCCTTACATTGCCTCATTAATACATTGTGGCAGTTTGTCGAGGTGGATATCTACTATGACGTTAACGGCCTAAGTGAATAAATAAAGCTGGTCATCATCGCATCCGACTGGGCGATTGCCAAAAGTCGGCATTTTCACCCAATGTGTGCTTCAGGTTTTCGGTGGCAGCGGACAATGCGTTTGCTGCATCCGCGGGGAGGTCGTAGTCGAACGTGGGGATGTTTAGCGCAACTTCGCCAGCATTGCGAGCACCGACCAGCAAGCTAGTGACACCTTCTTGTGCTAACAGCCACGCCAATGAGACCTTCGCCGGATGTTCCCCGACTTCCTCGGCGATTTTCAAGACTGAGGCGATTGTGGCGAATGTTTCCTCTTCGCACCCCTCTTCGCCGTGTATGGCCTGTTCGCGGTCTTTGTTGAAGTGCCGCGTCCTTGATAGCCCTGGTGGAACGTCGTCGGGCGTGGCGTATCGGCCCGTCAAAAGTCCCTGCTGAAGCGGGCTGTAGCAGATGATGCCCACATTGTTGGCCACGCAGGTTGGTTTAATGGCGAACTCAAGTGCGCGCCAAAGCAGGTTGTATGGCAGTTGGTTTGTAACGATGGCACCGCACTCGAGGATGTCAGTAAGGTCTCGGACACCGAAGTTACAGACTCCGAGAGCTCGCACCTTTCCGTTGTCTTGGAGTTTCAGGAGTTCCGACATAGTGTCTTCGATCGGCACGTCGTGGTTTGGCCAGTGGATCTGGTAGAGGTCGATGTAGTCCGTTTGAAGACGTTGGAGGCTTGCTTCACAATGCTCGGCGACCATCGACGGATGCAGATGCGCGTTGCCGATCTTGGTGGCGATAATGGCTTCCCCGCGTCTTCCTTCCAAGGCGCGACCGAGTACCTCCTCGGAGTTGGAGTCGTCCGAATACCCCTCTGCGGTGTCAAAGAATGTGACGCCCGAATCCAGGGAGGCGTGAACCGCTGCTATAGAGTCGGCGTCGTCTTGCGGACCCCATACGCTTCCGCCGGCGAAGGGCCAACAACCCAGCGCCATCCGTGATACCTCGATTCCTGTATCACCTAGCATTGCGTATCGCATTTGGATTCTCCTGTGCTTGAACGGGATCGAAGACTGGTTTTCTGTCAGAGTTGGCGGGAGTGCAAGGGAGTCGAACCCTCCGCGCACACCGAAGGGCGCACGCCAGCGGATTTGAAGTCCGTGGAGCCCACCGGGACCCATCCACTCCCACGCCTTATCTGATTCACGATGTTAAAGCCAACCGATTACCAATTCATTTCCAACGCGCTCAAACAAACGAAAAGAGCGGTTTCCGGAACCGCCCTTCTCTTAGATGAGCTCTTAGTTCGCGCAGATCAGGCTGCCATTTGGAGCACGCCTTGGAGTTTCTCCTTCAAGACGGATTCTGGAACTGCGCCCACAACCTGCTCAACCGGACTACCATCTTTGAAGATCAGCAACGTCGGAATGCTCCGAACGCCATATGCACCTGACAGTCCAGGGTTTTGATCGACATCGACCTTCGCGAACTTCACTACTCCCTCATAGTCGTTGGCTAATTTCTCGACTACCGGTGCGACCATTTTGCAAGGTCCGCACCATTCGGCCCAGAAATCTACGAGTACGGGAATATCAGCAGAGAGAACTTCGGACTGAAAATCAGCATCGTTTACATCTACAGGATGTGCCATCTCAATGAGCTCCGTTTCTGTGTTTTTATTTCACACTACCGCGCCGCCACGCAACTTCACTAAATGCGAACGGTCGCACGCCTCAGATTTTACCACTCTTTTTCTTTCCCAACCTCTTTTGACACTCACGAAAGACAGCTAGACCGTAAAGTCGTCAAACTGCCACGAGTTCACGCTCGGATGCCTTCGCCACCACTTCCACAGTGACTTGGCGGACATCTAGTCCTGGCACGGTTGGCGAAGAGTCCGGATATTCGCACTCTTCCATATAGGTCGCCAACTCCGCGAACAGCGTAGTCGTCTGGATGATGCCTCGAAGCGCGTGATCGGAAACCGTTGCGATGCCTTCGGCCACAACGTTGCCTTGATCTTCCCTTACCGCCACAGTGTCACCTTCGGTGATCCCGAGCGTCTCGAAATCGTCTGGATGCAGTTCGATCAATTCGACGCGGTCAATCACGTTAAGGTAGTTCCGCTCGCCCAAGGTATTTTCTCGGTCTGGCTGGTGCAGAACGCGACCGGGAGCGAAGTAGAAACCGTCACGGGCGAATGGGGAGAAGTCTGGCTTGGTGATCTCGAAGTCAGATCTAGCGTCGTTGCCGTCGATCTGGGTTTGAGTAAACGCTCCGCCTTTTTCAAGCGTGTCGTAACTCAAGCCGTTGTAATCCGGGATGGTTGCACAGATCGCATCGAAAATCTCGCTTGACGAGTCGTATTCAAACCCGGTTTTGCCCATAGCCTTGGCCAATTCGCAGAAGATTTGCCATCCCGCGAGTTCATCGAACCTCGATTCGCTCGCAGTACGCACAAGCTGAACACGAGATTCTAGGTTTGTGACCGTGGATGTCTGTTCAGAGAACGGCGCCGCAGGGAATACTATGTCAGCATTTGCGGTGATTTCGTTGTCAAATACGGACGACACGATGACCGTCTCCAGAGAACCCAACGCTTCCTGCAACCCGTTGAGCGGGCGAGCAGTCGGGTTGATACCATCGGCCATCACGATCGCGGCCTTGATCGTGCCTCCCTGCATCGCCTCGATCATCTCACCGATACCAATCGGTTCACCTTGGGGGAAATCGACGCCCCACGTATCGCATAACAGTGTCGCCATAGTGGACTCGGCATCCAACGGGCGACAACCCATCTGCCTTGATCCTCGGGAGTTTGCACCGAAATAGAGCGGGTAGACACCTTGGCCGGGGCCATCGGCGGTACCGTTTAGCAGACGCAAGTTCATTACCGCGTCGACAAGCGCATCGTGCCTCGCCTTAGGGACAGTGTCCGCCCCCAGCAATACGGCCATCTCGCGGTGACTGGCCAACGCGGCTGCAGCCTCGGCGAACTCTTCAACTTCCACTTCGCAATACGTAGCGATCCGGCCGAGGTCGTAGTCCCACAGCGCGGCCTTGAACTCCTCGGCGTTCGAGGTGCGCTCGCGGATGAAATCGCCCTGCTCAAGTGTCGAGTCGAACGCTGACCGCACGATGCCCATCACGGCCATGTGTGCAGTGCCGATGCGTGGGCGTAGCCACACATCTGCGTAACGTGTCAACTCGGTCTCTCGCTGGTCGATCACTACGATCTTGGCACCTCGCTTGGCAGCCCTCTTGACCGGTACTGCCAAGACGTTTTGATCTTCGGTCGGGTTTCCCGAAACGACGAGGACAGAGTGGGCGTTTTCGATGTCCCAAATCGGACGCTTCGTGTGAGCCGTATCCCAACGCTCTGAAATGTGCTCCGACACATCGTCGATGAAGTTGTGGGCGTGGTCGACGTTGTTGGATCTGAGGGCGACTCGGGCGAATTTCTGGGCGATGAAGTTGTCTTCGTTGCTGCCGCGCGGGGATGCGATAACTGCGACTTCGTGTGGTTCGTATCTCGAAAGCGCCTCGGCTGCGGCGTTGAATGCCTCATCTGGAGTGGCGTTCGTCAGGATGCCACCTTTCCGGAAGTATGCGCGCTTGAGACGGGAACGGTGGTTGACGTAGTCGTATCCAAACTTGCCTTTGAAGCATGCCTGGCCAAGGTTTACTTCGCTGTTTACATCTCCGCGGAAGCGAACAATCTTGTCGAACTTGTTGACCTCGGCGATCATCTGGCAACCGACCGCGCAGTTCGTGCACGTGGTCGTTACTTGACTAGAGGCCTTCTCCCACTTGTATTCCCGCTCAACCAACGCTCCGGTAGGACACACGTCGATGCAGGCTCCGCAGAATTCGCATCCAGATTCCATCAACGACGTGCCGTGGGACGTTCCGACAAGCGAAACACCGGAGCGTGACACGAGAGTCAGCGCATTGTCTCCGCGCACCTCATCGCAGACGCGCACGCAACGCGCACAGACGATGCAGAGGTTGTAGTCACGGTCGTATAGCGGGTCGTCGGCGTGGATCGGGAGATCACGCCGGTTGTAGTTGAGTGGTGTTCGCAGGTCTAACTCGACTGAACGAACAGTGTCTTTGAGTTCGCACCGTTCGTTTTTAGGGCAGATCGTGCATCGGTCTGTAACGTCGACGTGCCTCTGACAGACGTCTTGCGGTCCGCATAGCTCGATGCGGTGACAGGTCAGACAACCGTGGGGGTGCTCCGACATCAAAAGCTCGATGATGCCGCGACGGAGTTCGCTCACCGACTCGTTCTTGGTCTCTACCACCATGTCGGACATCGGCGTCGCGGTGCACGATGCCAGAGTCATCTTCCTACCATTCGCCTCCGTGTCCACTACGCAGGTGCGACACGCGCCGTAGGGCTTCATGTGCGGAAAGTAGCAGAGATACGGGATGTAGATTCCGGCTTCAAGCGCAGCTTGAAGGATGGTCTGACCGGGTTCAGCCTCTACTTGCTGCCCGTCGATGGTGAATTGGATGGGGTCAGGCATATCTACCTAGGACGTTTTTGGTCAAATCGAGTTTTGGTTAAGTTTCATGGGCGTGTCCGGCTAGGCAAGATCATCGACCCGTCACCGAACGGTCCCGACTTCTCCAACTCTCCGTTGAAGCGCTGCTCAAATTCCTCCTCGAAGTAGTTGATGGCCGAGGAGATGGGGTTGTACCCGAGTTGGCCGTGACCGCAGAGGGAACCGATCTTCATATTGTTGCCCACAGTTTCGAGCAACTTCATATCGCCGGGCCGCGCTTCGTTCTTACACATTCTGTCTAGCACATCGAGCATGTGGGTGTTGCCCAAGCGGCAGGGGAAGCACTTCCCGCACGACTCGAACTGATTGAACGCGACGAGGTTTCGAATCAAGTCCACAACATCGGTGTTCTCATCGCCGACGATGATCCCGCCAGATCCCAATATCGCGCCTGCTTCTGCCATGGCGTCGAAATCGATCTCGGTATCGAATGCCTCTTCGCCCAACACACCACCCAATGGGCCGCCCGTCTGCAACACCTTTATGCGCTCGGATCCATCGGGCACACCACCTCCGATATCTTCCAAGACTTGACGAATCGTCATGCCCATCTCGACTTCGTACATCCCGGGGCGCTTGATGTGACCAGTGAGACATACGAGAGCCGTGCCCGAGGAGGATTCGGTGCCGATGTTCTTGAATTCATTCCCGCCACGTCCCACGATCGATGGGACGTACGCGATGGTTTTGACATTGTTGATGTTCGTCGGTTTCTGGAACAGTCCAGCCTGCGCTGGGAACGGCGGCTTATAGCGAGGGGTGGAGCGTTTCCCCTCGATCGCCTCCATCATCGCCGTCTCTTCGCCCGCGACATAAGAGTCGCCAGTCAACGACACTTCCATCTCGAATGAAAAGTCTGAACCGAGGATATTCTCACCGAGGATACCGTTGGCGTAAGCCTCGTCTATCGCGTGGCGAGTCGCTTCGATGGGTATCTCATGACCCTGCCTGATAAAGACAACGCCATGCGTCGAGTTCGTGGCGTAACCGTTTAGGATCAATCCTTCAATCAAACGATGAGGATCACTCTCCAAGATGCCCTTGTCGTTGAAGGCACCCGGATCCCCTTCCTCGCAGTTGCAGAGCACATACTTCACCGGCGCCGGGCTTGGCGCTAGGAACGACCATTTGAGTCCCGTAGGGAACGCCGCTCCGCCTCGTCCTCTCAGTCCCGATGTCTTCACCTCTTCGAGCACTTCATCCGGCGTCATCGACAGCACAGCTTTGTTAAGCGAAGCGTACCCGTCTTGGGCGATGTACTGGAAGATGTCGAGCGGATCGATATTGCCGAAGTTCTCGGTCAACACCTTCTTCTGAAGAGAGTTAGTTGGCAACTCGTCCCAGTTGGGTAAATTCGTCGTGAACGCGTCTCTGTGATCGGCGTAAGCAAAAGCCGACTCGTGCATCGGGTGCTGTTCACGTCCGTCGACATAGTGGGCGATGATGTCGGGAATCATCTCAGGCGTCACGTTCGCGTGGAAAACCCGATTGATTTTCGGCACTACTACATCTACGACGGGTTCGAGATACATCAGACCGTGCGCGCCCACAAAAGAGAGGTTTATCTGCTGCGTGCCGTCCGGACCGTAAGGTTTCAGCGCCTCGAAGACCTCCTCAGCCCCGGCGGCCTGTCCCGACGCACCTAAACCAACGCGCACCCAAGGCTTGTCGCCCTCTGTCAACTGCCCCCATAACTGACGCGCCCGAGCCCGCAACATCGCATATTGCGTCTGCTGGCTCATCGCCACCGCATAGGTGTCTACAGGTGCTTCAGTGCGCGATACCATTCTCAAGCTCCTGTCGCAGATCGGATATGAACGTCCGAGCCGCGTTCGGGTTCGTCCTTCCCTTCAACACATGGTCCCTAGCGATGACCGGCGCTTGGGCACAAGCCCCCAAGCAGGTGCTGTAGCGCAGTGTGATCCTGCCATCTTCGCTAGTCTCTTCAGCCTCGACCCCCAACTCCTCTTGCACCGCGGCCAACACCTCCTGCGCGCCCATCAGATGGCACGTCGGGCCCCAACAGACATCGACTGTGGTCAGTCCTGGCGGCGAGAAGCGGAAGTTCGTATAGAAAGACGCCACGCTCCAGACATCGTTGATCGTGGAGTCGCAGAAGATCGCAGTCTCTTCGATCGCCTCGTCCGGGATGTAGTGCAGATCGTCTTGGACTGCTAGCAGAGAAGAGAGAACTGTGATGCTGGGCGGACGTTCTTTGCCGGCGCTTTGGGACTCGAGCGCCGCTCGAATGCGTTCCCGCAACTTCGGGCGGCTTTGTTGCTGCGTTGTCGTCAATCTAACTCCAGCAATTTCACAGGCGCGGCATCATATCGCGACACGTTGCACCAGCAAGAATCTCGTCTAGATGGAATCGTAACAGAGCAACATTGAATAGCGCGCTTCTAGACACGGTGCGAACCAACTATTTGGAGCCTTCTGACTCCGCTGCGACCATATCACGGCCAACATCACGTCGTGTCGTCGGCATCATAACAACTTGCTCCACGATTGTCCTCTGTGGCATCGCTGCGCAAAGGAAAACCGCCTGTGCGATGTCGTCAGCCTGCATCATTGTCGAACGGTCATCTGCATCTGGAGGACGAGGTCGGTTTTCCAAGATCGGAGTGTCCACTTCCCCGGGCATGATGGCACAAGCGCGCACTCCGTATTTCGTCAGTTCCGTGTTCATCCCCCGGATCATGTTCAGCGACGCCGCCTTCGCCGCGCTGTACGGAGCACCGCCCATCAATCCGGGGGTCAATGCCGCCATTGACGAAACCGTGATTACGGTACCCTCGCCGCGTTCGATCATGTTTCCTAGGACCGATTGCGTCAACCGGTAAACACCTTCGACATTGACTTTGAAGACGGAGTCCCATTCCTCTGGACCGACATATCGGATCGAACGTACCCGGCTGCTATGGCCCGCATTGTTGACAAGGATGTTGACTTTCCCAAATCGTTCGAGGCTCCACTTGCCCAAAGCAGCGGCGGCATCGCCATCCTCCAAGTCGGTAGACCTGACTTCAACTTCCACGCCATGTTTTCGAGCTAGTTCCGCCACCTCGTCCAGCGGCGCTTGGCGCCTGCCTGCGAGCACCAGATCAGAGCCAGCTTCGGCAAACATCAGCGCTGCAGACCTACCGATGCCTGTCCCCGCGCCCGTGATGATGGATACCTTCCCGTCCAAAACGCCCATTCGTCCGTTCTCCTCAGTTGTTCAATTCGCTTTCAATTTCAAACACGCTATAGGTTAACCGACAACGTCGCGTTGACCTTCAAAACATAGCCTCAATTCGATTGCCAATCCGACCACCCCTTTTCGGCGTCGTCTTGGATCATTTCCGCAACTTCCCTACCCATTCGGATCGAGTAGTTCGTGCCCCTGTCCTCGGGATAGATCTGAGTTGTGTTTGCAAGGTAGATCCGCTCGAACGGGGTCCGGTGAGACGGCATCTGCTCCCCGTATCTCGTCCCGATAATCGGCTGCGCCGCGCTCACTGCGTTGTAGTGCACATCCTTCACCCACGACCGATCGAAGTTGGGATTGAACTTGGGCAAGTGGCTCAGGTACAGGTCGGTGAGATCGTCTGGAGATAGATTGAACAGGTCGTCTCTGCGGTGCAGATAGTTGGTCAGGTAGACCACATGACGGTCGCTGTACCACTCTTTGGGAAGCATATTCGTGTGTTCAATGATGCCGAGGAACGGGACATCGTCAGAAGCAATGTTCATCCAGTAGAAATCGGTCAGCGCATGATCAAGTTCGAGTATCACGACCACCGCGGCCAGATACTGCACGGATTTCAACCGATTCAGGTAACTCTCGGGCATGTTGTCCAAGATGCTCGGCATAGAGAAAGACGGCACCGTTGAAAGAACACAGTCGTAGGTCTCAACGATCTCTTTCCCGTCAGATACTGATCTGATAGCAACCTGACCCGACTCATCAGGCGGATTGATCTTGACAACCGGATTCTCGATGCGGACCTCTCCATTATTCGACCTGACCCTCTCCGCCAACGTGTCGAAGACGATGTCGAAACTCCCGGTTGGATATCCAAGCACCTCTTTAGCGAATGTCCCTTCGCGGGAAGCGAATCGCGTCTGTATCTTCGACCAGAACCACGGCATCCCCACATCGCCATAAAATCGCCCGAATTTGCCTCTCAGCAACGGGTTCCAAAGCACGTCGTACGCTTGGCCGCCGAGTTTCTCACTGAGCCACTCGTCCGCCGTGTATGGCTCCAAGCTCTGCCAGTCCTTGATCCGCTGGACTCTGAGCGCGAACAACCCCATCTTGATGCGTTCGTAAATCGGGATCGCGTTGAAGCGCAGCAGATCGAACGCCGTCGTAGTCTTGTGCAATCCACCATCCACATAAGTCCCGACACTCGACGGATACCATTCCATCGCATCCCCAATCCCCAATTCGTCCATCAAATCCAAAATGGCCCGGTCGTTGGTGAAAAGATGGTGATATCCGCGCTCCAACGGGTATCCACCGACTGGTATTGTCGACGCTTGACCACCGATGAACGGGGCCGATTCGTAAACGACAACCTGGTGTCCTGCCTTGCCGAGGTCGTACGCAGCAGCTAAACCAGCGGCCCCTGCACCAACGATTCCGATCTTCAAGAGTTCGACTCCGCAGTTTGTGGGTTGGCATCCCCCTGGCTGACCTCGACGGTAGCAGTCTGACGCTTCACGGCCCTTGCTCCCCGAGCGAGGTTCGCCATCGAAGTCTTGTCCGCGAACAGTAGCAACGCGCCGGCGACGGTCACTGGCCCCCAAAGCACCGCGTGGACCGTCAACGCATACACCAACGCGGTCTCGCCAGATACTCCCAACGCTGTCAAAGCTGCCGCTCCGAACAAGTCAAATGCTCCCAAACTCCCCGCGGTGGATGGCATCACCCCTGCGAGATTCGCAGCCGCTCCAAAGGCGACTATCGCGGCGATAAACTCGAACTGGCTGTCGAAAACTCCACGAATGTCGAAGCCCAGAGCAATCAAGTAATACATCCCGATCTCGGCAATCCAAACCGGCAGCGAAAGCACTACTACCTTTACGAGACCACGCCAAGTACGCACTACAGTCAACCCAGAGAGCAGATTCATCCCGATCCCGACGATCCGCGCACGCAACCTCGTTGGCATGAAGAACAATACCCCAGCTATCATGCTCCGAGTCCTCGCCGGCGAAACAACCACCACGTAAGCGACTATCGCAAACACGCCGACAAACGGCAGCAACGCGCCGATTACGAGCACTGGCACTCCACCCGGAACGCTCTCCGCGAGCGCAACGACAGTGGATTGCAGCCCGATCGCCCCAAAAACTGCGACGATGGCCACGAGGAGCAACAACGCGATCACGTCTGTTGCCCGTTCAATTGCCACAGTCCCAAACGTCGCCATCGTGCTCACTCCCTCTCGCAACGCCAAGTAGTAAGCACGCATCAATTCACCGATACGCAACGGGATCAAGTTATTCGCCATGTAGCCAACGACTACAACGGGGAAGAGTGCTCGCTTTGTCTCGCCCTTCGTGATCGGACCCAGCAAATAACGCCACCTGATCGTACGAAACCACAGAGCCAAGGTGTAAAGAACCAGCGAAGGCGCGGCGTAGGCAAAGTTCGCCTGCGTCAACGCATCCCTGACCTCACCGTAGTCATCCACAAGGAAGATCGCCATGATTCCCAAGAAGACAACGCTTCCGAGCAGGCCTATCCAAAATGCGCGGCTCTTGATCAATGTGCGATCGCCATTCGGATTACCTCAATCGTGCCCAACTGACCACGACTATCGGAGCGGAGCTTGCGGCGTGTCGTTCCTGAAGTAGACGTATGAGTCGATGTAGCCGATGTCTTTCGGCAACTCTCGGTGGAACCAGAAATCGGTTATTGGACGCAGCAAATCCCGGTTTTTCAAACCATTCCACACATCGGCCGGCGTCTTGTTCTTGTAGACCTCGGGGAACCACCAGCGGTGGATCATGTGACGCCCACTGTCGAATCCTTCGGGTAAGGAGTCTTTGACATTGTCGTGATTCCTGGCATTGATCACGACAACCGTGCGGTCGTCGTTGATCGCAGACCCTTCCGGCTCCAAGCTGACATAGCCCACGCCTTCGTAATCACGAAGATACCAGCTCCAAGGCCATGCGAAGCCGTCTCTCGTATCAATTGCCAAGCTGAACTCGCCCTTGTTCCAAGCGAGTTCACGAGCCAACTCAATCTCCTTTGCCGTCTGATGCAGGTCCTGAGTCGTCTGCGTGTAAACGAGCATGTCTTTTGGAATGTCGCCGTGCGTGTAAACAGCGACCATTCCAGCCCGGAAGGTGAAAGCGAACATGATGGCAGCGAACGCCAACGCAGCAACGCCTAACACCTGCTTGTACCCCCTAGCCATACCTGACTGCACCAACAGCAATATGCAGATGCCGCAGAACGCAATCAGCGCCCACAGTTCAAAGAACTGTCCGAGGTCGCGAGAGTTCGAGATGTCGAAATTCTCGTAAAACTCGAAAAACGCCAAACGATACAGCGCGATCAGGAACAAAGGCATCAACGCAAAAGCCGCCCATCCTCGATGCCGCCACACAAAGTCCCAATCCACGAATCTGATCAACGACCCGAGTCCATGACCAGCGACGAAGATGAATGGCACCGTCAACTGGGCCAGCAACCAAGGCATCTTCTCGCCCGCCGCTGAAAATGCAAGGAACGAAGCAAACGCCCAGAACAACAAGAATCTCACGAACCTAGACGTGTTCAAACTCAATGGGATGAACAGTGTCGTGACAAAGGCCAAAATCACAAACGGAATCACCAGCAATTCAGATGGCGGCTCCGGATTTTGGTAGTACTGCGTGTAGATCAGATACGTCGATATCCCGAAGCTGATGATGCTTATCGCGATCAACCCAATCGAGCGCCACCCAGTCCTGATCGCATAGTATGCCGCGACACCCATCGCGGTCAGCATAGGCAGGAACTCGTAGACCGAGCCCATGATGAAGTAGTAGTACCAAGGCTGCTCGCCTCGTTGCACATCATGCTGCGCGAGCCAGTATCCCAACGACTGCCATACCCCGGTGATCACACCTGGATAATGGCTACCGAAATTCGTCATGATCACGACGTAGATAGCCCAGAAAATTGCCAGCGCCACCCAGAAACGACGCCAGTTCCACCACGCCCCGATCACAATCCCGAACGCGAGGATGATCAACGTGATCGCCGCCGCCACCACCCTCGCTGTGTTGCCGTCCGGTGCGCCGGTTGCCACGTTCGGTATGCCCTCGACAGCCGCCAAAGTCAAACCGAACAGGTCTTGGAACACTGCAATCCCCGCAGCATAGAACGGCGCGGTCAACCCGACCAGCAGCACCAACAGATGACCCATCGGACTGATTTCATTTAGCCGCATATTGCCCAAGATCACGTCAAGGATCTCGTATCGCGTCATCCATGCGAAGTAAGCGGCGAAAATCACGACGAATATGTAGGTCGTTTCCTTCGTCGCCATCCCCAAAGCCAAGATCGCGGCTGAGATGTAGAACCATCGGAATCGTTGGGTTTCGATGTAGCGCCACATCGCGACTACGAGCAATGCGATGAAGAACGCCATGATGATGTCGTTACGAGCGAACCGGGAGAAGTAGAACAACGCCGGCGAGAAGGTGAGCATTACCGACGTCAATAAAGCCCCGACATCCCCGAGCTGCTTCCGCATTAACACCGGTACGAGGATTAAGGCAGACCCGAACACCACCATCGAAAGTCGCAGGGTGTATTCCGAGTCGCCAAACAGGAAGAAGGTCCCCGCGATCAGCTCGAACAACAACATGCCGTGAGTTAGCGGCGAGTGTTCATATTCGTTCCCAATCGATATCTGGTATCCGAAGTAACCGTGCAGGCTCTCGTCATGATGGACCGCCATGTCGCCCAAACGCACCAACCTCATGCCTAGTCCTACAAGGAACAGCAAGGCGTAGATCGCGTACTGCACGCGCGGCGAGAAGGAGAGCGTGACCGTGGCGTCGGTCATCGTTTCGACGACGGCACGACGTGTGCGAGAAATCAACCGCGGCGCGCTGGAAACCGTTCTAGGTGAAGGAGAAACGGCAGTCCATCCGCCGTCCGACCATCGACCACGCGCGGGACCGCTTCCGTCGGGTCGTCCACCACCCTGGTTCGATCGAATATCTCCGGCGTCCAAACCTACTCTCCCAAAGCGAAGATGATCACTTCTTGGTTTTCAAACGCGCGGGTGCCGATGCGGTCGAATTTTGAGACATTTAACTCAGTATATTTCCCGCGTTCATTCGGACTTACTACCAGATAGTCCGCGTCGTATCGGTCGAGCAGATCGAGCGTTTCGGCATCATCAGCGCTGTTGTAGATACGCTCGATATCTCGATCGCGATCTACCCACCATTCATCTCCGCCACGCCATTGGCTCTGGTGGTGCGCCCAGCCCAATATAGTGGGGCGACCCGTCCATCCCGAGAACCGTCCGAACTGGCTGTAACTCGTGCCCGCCGCTTCCACAATCACCTCATCATTGGACACATTCTCCCGAATCCAATCCATCGCCTCCGGCACGGCCATACCTTTGTTTTCGAGAAACTTCAGACCGTTTAGGGTGAACTCGGTGCTGGTCTCCGCCGATTTCGTGGCGGTCGCTGCAAATGGGTAATAAAGCGAAACCGCGACCAAGAGCGCTGCGATTACAACTCCAGCCGCGCTCACATACGTCGTCCGTCCTTCGAGAACAGGGTGTCGACGCATCCAGTAGTAGACCCCGTACCCGCCGATCACAGCGAAGAATATCCAAACCTCGTAGTAGAACTTGAACACCGTGTTGTGGCGCCCACCAAAGAAGTCGTGCAATCGGAACAACTCTGCCGCGTAAAGAAGGAGCGCCGAAATCGTCAACAGGACCAGCAATACCTGTGCCCCATCATCAGCACCTCGCATCCCACGCCGATACGTCGTCACGAACAAGACCACGAAGACCGCTCCAAGAAGCATCGACAACGGCAGGCGCGTTATCAGGTCCGCTCCACCAGCATTGTCGTTGAACCCGTAATGTGACACCGTCCAAGCGAAGTAGAGAAACGCAACTAAACCGAGTGAAGCGACCCAAGGCAATTTCTCAGTGACGACCGTCGGCATCGTCAAGCCGTACGAGGATCTGTGCAAGATGCCCCACTCGCGCCTAATCGCCGGAACTAACAACGAACCGGCAAACGCCGCCATCACCGCGATCAATCCTCCCCACACGGTGAAGAAGTGAATCGGTCGACTCGCGTACTTCGTAGGAATAATCGGCGGGAATTGGATCTGGCTCTGCGCCGTCACGAAGTAGTAGTTCGAGAAAAAGGCAGCGCCGATAGCGGCAATCAGAAGAAGCGGGGGCATTCCGACTCTGATCGCCGCCAGATGTCTCCTTCCATTCTCACGGTACGACTTGAAATAGACCACTCCGCCCAGCGCGAGCAACATCCACAACATATCCCATGTGTTGATAAACCCAGTCGAACCAATCGCCAGCACCAGCACCACCGTCGCAACTGGATTGCGCCTGAACCAGCCCAGTCCCCACCTGATCCTCGAAAAGAGCAAGTTCGCAACCAACGAAATCATAGTCAGCACAAACGGAATCGACATCAGATGCGGATGCAGATCTCCCAGCATGAAGCTGAAAAACGGAAACTCTTGGATCGTGAAGTCGAGCTCCGAGCCGTCAGCCCCAAAGCGGTTGATGATTCTCGAAGACGCCCACCACCACCAAAATCCCTCCGGTCGCCAACCAGAACCAGAATCCGTCAAATCGACGCCCTTGATTCCAAGCCACTCGTAAAACCCTTCGGAGCCGATACCCGCCAGCGATAACAACTCCCAGAAGCCATTCAAGTTGGAAATAAACAGCAACAACACGGTCGCGATAAAACCGCCAGCTAGCACTTGCCTCGTGTTGCCCCCATCCCTTCGAACCAGATTCGATACCAACGAGAAAATCGCCGCTGCCGACATCGCCGCAATCGATGCAAGAGCCAAGTTATATCCGATCCCCGGCGCAACTCCTGACATCTGCGCCACTCCACCAAACATCCAGTAACCGAAGTAGTAGTAGGCGATCGGATATCCGCTCAACCAGAGATCCGTCGGCGGCATCTGCTGAGCACTCACCACCGCATTCAGCATCGTCAGATCCATCGGCTTCTCGGTGTGATCAATGTCTGGGGTCAGAGCCTTTACGACCACGAAGACGATGAAGAAGGTCAAGAAAACGACTTCAGTGATCGCTAGTTGCAACCAGCGCCTTCGGATAAATCCCCCGAAACTCGACCTCTCTCGCCACACCAACCAACCCCATCCCAAAATCGCGACGATCAACGCGATCAACCACCATACCCACGGATCGTTAGGCAACAGTCTCAACAAACTCAACATCCAGACGAACGAGCCCAACACAAGCAGCCCAATCGGACGGACGAGACCGAATCCGCGATCCATCAGACTTGGCAACGCCAGAAATGCCACTGGAACCGCCGCCAGACCGATGAAGTAGACGGTCAGCAACCACAGGATCAGTTCAGACATCGAATCGCAAATGCTGCTACGGCGAGCGAGAGTACAGAGTCGCGCTCATTAACTCTATGCCCCATAGGCCAATCAACAGGTCAATCAACAGGCAGAATCGTCTCGGCGAACTCCTGCGGATTAAACGGTGCGATATCGTCAACACCTTCGCCCGTCCCGATATACCGGACCGGTAAACCCATCTCGCCACGAATCGCCAGGATTACCCCGCCCTTCGCAGTGCTGTCCAGCTTCGTCAAGATCACGCCGTCGCAACCAACCGCTTCGGTAAACAGCTTGGCCTGTGTCACGCCGTTCTGACCAGTGTTCCCATCGATCACCAGCAAGACGCGAGGAGCGAAATCCTCAGCGTATCGATCGAGAATGCGACGTATCTTCTTCAGCTCTTCCATCAGATTGTGAGCGGTGTGCAATCTGCCCGCGGTATCGATTACGACGAAATCTGCCCCTCGGGATTTAGCCGCATTCAACGCGTCATAAACCACCGAACCAGGATCAGCTCCAGCAGAGGAAGATACGAACATCGTATTCGTGCGTTCAGCCCAGACTTCGAGTTGCGCAATAGCACCGGCACGGAAAGTATCCGCCGCCGCAATCAACGGAACACGTCCGTCCGCCTTTGCAGCTTGGGCCAACTTTCCGATGCTAGTCGTCTTACCGGAGCCATTCACACCCACCACCATCACCGCGACAGGACCGTCTTCATCAAAACCGCCTGCTGTGCCATCCTCACTCAACATCGCAGCAATCTCGACACGCAATAGCTCATACACCGCTTCCGGCGTACGCGCCCCTCGCCACCTAGCCTCGTCTTGAATCTTCTCGACAAGCTCCATCGACGTCTCTACGCCAACATCCGCCACAATCAACGCCTCCTCCAACTCCTCCCAAAACTCGTCATCTACCTCCGACCGTCGAAAAACATTGCCGACTATGTTCGTCCATGATCGTCGCGTCTCCTGCGACGACTCCGAAGTCTTCCTGTTTCTTCCCAGTAAACGAAGCATTCGAGCGTCAGGACGAAGTTAATCAGATCGTCGGTAAATCAACCGTCGCCCTGGCGTCTCCTGCCTCCTGCGAAACACGACCAGACTGAACCAGCTGCCCAAATTGCCCAAACGACGCCAACTATCCACCCTCGAAGACCTTGACGAACCCGATCCGATCGACATCGTTGCCTCACCGTTGATATACCGTGACGACTTACGCTTCGCCCTCATCCGCACAAATTCAGACGGGATTCCCTCAGAAAACATCTCCTTGGCTTTCGCAGCCGCACGTTGCTGAGCCTTCGATTTGCTGATGCCAACACCATTCGCAACCACCCGGCCTCCAACCGTCACGCGCGCTATGTAACTTTGTTCTCCGTTCTCACCCACATTAGCAAGTTCAGTCTGATAACGGGGCGTCTTCAATCCCGCACCCTGGACCAATTCTTGAAACGCCGATTTCGGATCTTTCTCAACCCCGTGTTTAGCAACATGCTCAATCTGGTGTCCCAACTGCTCAAAAACGAAACGACACGCCGCGTCAAGCCCCTGATCAACATGGATCGCACCAATTATCGCCTCGAAAGAATCCTCCAACACCGAATCGCGGACATTGGGACTGTAGACCGTCTCTCCCCTGCCGCGCAATATGTAATCGCCGAGCTCGAGTTCTTCAGCCGCCTTCGCCAGCGAATCCTTGCAGACGATGTACGCCCGCCCCATCGACAACTCGCCTTCACTCGCGTCGTCTGAACTCTCAAACAACGCGTCCGCAATCGCGAAATTCAACACCGCATCGCCCAGAAATTCCAATCGCTCATACGAAATCATCGAGGCATCCGAATTTTCAGCGCCCCATTCATTGACGAACGACTCGTGCGTCAGCGCCTGCTTAAGCAGATTGCGATCTGTGAACCTGATTCCGAGCTTGGCCTCAAGCTCATCTAGTTGCGTTTCTGACTTGGTCTCCAACGCCAACGATCAAACCTCGACGTTCTGAGGCCAAGGCGGCTGAGGTCGCTTCAACTCGCCGAAATACGGACGGTTGCGAGCCATCAAAACCATGTTCTCAAACGCTGCCATCGAATCACCTTCCGGCGGCGTGAACGTCTTCAGGAACGCTGCCGATCCATCCTCAAAGATGAACGTCGGCGTCCCGAAGATGCCCTGCGATACCGCTTCTTCGTGATCACGCCCTATCTCGGCGAGACGGTCAGGCGAGTCCATGTCCGCCACAAACTTCTCGATGTCCAGATCCGCGCGTTCCGCCGCATCAATTACCGGCTGCCTGTCGCGGATATCGCCACGCTCGACGAACTTGTAATGCTGCAACTCCAGCATCCACTTGTCATGCGCTTTCCAACCCTGCATCTGCGCCGCAATCCCGCCACGCAACGCCCACAAACCCCTGCTCTCGTAGTCTTCTCCCTGCTCCCAAGCCTTCCACTCCGGACCGTTCTGCGAGTTCACCTGCTCCAGCGCGAAACTACGATATGTGATGTCTAGATCGTCGCCCATCTCATCCTTCACCCGGGATAGCCAGATCCCGGCTTGGCGCACCCAAGGTCAGGTGTAATCGATGAATACATCTACTTTCATCGGGAGGTCGCTGATCATACCGTTCCGACCTTTCTCTTGGCGGCTCTAGCATCGAAATGACCGCCATGCAATTGAACTAACGACTGAATCTCAACCGATTCTACCAGCGAATCCCAACCCAGAGCCATTACACAATTTCCCAAAACCGAGCCAAACACCCCATCTAACATGCCCAATGCCATCAAATCCGTAGATCAAGACCAGGGAAACTTCGATCTCTTCGCCAACGCCGGATTGAATAACGAAGTCGTCAAAGCATTACGCGCAATATCCCGCGTAGCCTCCGCAAACGCCACAAAGGCATATCTCGTCGGCGGGATAGTCCGAGAGATAGTCTCCAGTCCTGTCAAAATCACAACATCCCCAGACATCACAGTGATCGGCGATGCCGCAACTTTCGCCAGTGCCCTAGCCGCCAATATCCCTGACTGTGAATTGATCTCCACTTCCCAGCATCACACTGCAAAAGTCAAGATCAACAACGTGTTGATCGACATCGCATCGGCTCGCACAGACGCATACGATCCGCCGGGCTCCCTCCCCAAAATCACCCTCGTCGACGACATCGAACTCGACCTAACCAGACGCGACTTCACCATCAACGCGATGGCAATCCCCCTCAATCCCGATGGAGATAGCACACTAATCGATCCCTTCAACGGCAAACATGACACCCGCAACAGAGTCTTGCGCGTCATCAAACCAGAATCATTCCACGAAGACCCCCTCCGAATGATGCGCGGCATCCGTCTCGCCGCACGGTACGGGTATCGATTCGATCACAGAACTCAGTCTCTAATCTCTAAGGCGCTAGACGACCTGCGTCTCATGACCGAACATTCGCCCCAAAGATTCTTCAACGAACTCAAACTCTGGTTCGCGGCCCTAGAAAATCTGGACGAGTTGGCTAGACTGGCACGCCACTACGACCTGCTGAAATCCCTCGGTATCACCGCAAAATTCCCTCCACGTACTTTCGAACGTATCCCCATCACTGAACCCGATCTAACCCGATTCGCCGCCTTCGCATACTTCCTCCCGCCAGAGACTTCCTCATCACTAACCAAACGACTAGTGATGCCATCCGACTGGACCGAAATCTCCAAAGACGCCGCAAAAGCGCGCTCCGTCGCTCAAAGATGCCGGCACGACCAAATCACCGACGCCGAACTCTACCGCGCCCTGATCAACCTCCAACCAAACATCATCCGATCAATCATCCACGTGGAACACAACAACCCCATCAGAACCCGCTTTCAAGACTTCCAATCCCGACTCCGCCACATAAAACCTCAACTCAACGGCGACGACCTCATCACCCTTGGCATCAAGCAAGGCCCAAGGATCGGTCAACTCATAGACGAACTACTCACTCTCCGTATCGAAGGCAAGATCTCAACAGTGGAAGAAGAACATCAACACATCCTCAACCGCCTGAACGACGGTTGATTTCATCCCGGAACATATAAAGCTGCGCCCAAGCCGCATACTTTCCAAACCGATCACGAGCCCACTCCCCCACCGCGTCATTCTTGACATCCTCATCCAAACCATAGAGCCGTATCGCCGCTCGTCTCACATGCACATCCACAGGAAAAGCCTCTCCCTTATCCAGCGAATAAGCCAACACACAATCCGCCACCTTCGGACCAACCCCCTGCAACTTCATCAACGCTTCCTTAGCCTCGTAATACGACGCGTCGCGCAGCCCTATCAACTCACCATCTCCCCAACCCACCAACGCCTGCGCCGTCAGAGCCAAATGCTTCCCTCGGTATCCCAGTCCAACTGACCTCAGATACTCTTCGCCAGCATCGGCAACGATATCCACCTCTGGAAACTCAAACGCCCAGTCATCCTCGCCTAAACGCCGGCCCATCCGCGCAACCGAAGCCACCATCTTCTTGATCCGCGGAATGTTCGAGTTCTGCGAGCAGATAAATTCAACCAAACACTCCCAAGGCTCCTGCCGCATCACTCGAATCAACGGCATCGTCGCAACGTATTCGCCGAAACCCGGCTCCGACGACAACACAGATCGCAAATCATCCACATCCGTATCCGCCAAGAAATAGTCCTCAATCTCATTCCGTACGTCATCCTTGCTACCTCTGCCAACCCACGCGACCGAGACCGTTTTCCCATCGCCAGACACAGACAAAACCCGCGATCCCACGACCCCGCGAAACGTCCCATCCTCACATGGATACCACCGAAAAGCCTGCCCGCCATCCAAAGTCTGCGCAAGGTCGAACGGCTCTACATCAAGCTTCAAAGACTTCACTACGACACCATCAACAATCTACGACATCAATTCCAAACTCAAACTGGAATCCCTGACAACCAACGCTCGATATAGTCCCCCAAAGTCCCTAACGTAACTCTCCTCACGGTCCCCTGCGGTATCGACTTCTGGAACAATCTGCCATATGCCTTCGAGATTATTCGCCTATCTAACACAACAAAAACACCGCGGTCGTTCCGCGATCGAATCAGTCTGCCAAACCCCTGACGGAACTTCGTCACCGCCTCCGGCACGAAATATCCATTGAACGGATTTTCCAGATTCTCCGATCGCGCTTCATGTATCGGATCACGAGGCACCGGAAACGGCAACCGCGTCATGACCAGTGAATTGATCGACGCATCCTGCAAGTCGATCCCCTCCCATAAGCTCATCGCACCCAACGCCACCGCATTATCCGAGTCATTCAACAACTGCATAACCCGCGACGCAGGCCCGTCACGCCCCTGCCCGAACACCTGCGTCTCCGTGTTCTTGAACCGATTGAACAATGCGTCCCGCGTCGTGTTCAGCGCCGAGTTGGCCGTGAACAACGCTAACGTCCGTCCCTTAGTCGCAATCGCGATGTCATGCACCGCATTCGCCACCGCCTCGTTATATCCCGGAGTATTCGGCTGCGGAATATCCTCCGGCACCAATATCAACGCAGCATTCTTGAAATCAAACGGCGACCCGATGCTCAACTCCGCATCCGCATCGAACCCCAGCGCCGTCTTAGTTCGTTCAAAACTACCCGCGTCGCTGATCGTCGCACCCGTCAAGATATGCGCCCGATCCTGACTGAACAACCCAGACCTCAACTGCGCCGACACGTCCAACGGCGCTCCGTTAAGGTGCAACTCCATGTTCCGACGCTGATTGACCGAACTCCAATAGACGAAATTCTCATCCGGCTGCTCGATCAAATACATCAACCACATATTCACATCTCGCAACCGCTCATACAACGCATTCACATTGATGACCGCCGCATCCGGCTGACCACTATCCGACGATGCCAAATCCAACAACGTCCGCAAACCCGTCACTGCCGAATTCAGAGCCGGCCTCAACGAAACCCAATGTTCATCCACTCCCCTACGCCACTCCTGCGTGATCCGCGTCATCCCCAATATCCGCATCTCACGCGTCCGCTCCCTACGCGTCACGTAATTCGTCAGGTCCCGCAAAGCGTCGAAAATCCGACTCGCCTCCAGAGTCGCCTTGTCACCAGCCTCTACGATCTGCCGCTGCATATCCGGCACCGATGACAACGCCTCATCGCCACCTCCCTGCCTCGTCGCCAACCGGACCAACCGCGGGAACATTCCATCGCTCCGCGTCAACGCACCCAAATCATCCATAAACTGCGATTCACGTATCTCAAACCCCAGATGCCGAGTCGCCACGTCCTTCAGATGATGCGCCTCATCAATCACCAGCACCTGATGCGGCGGCAAGATGTTGTTCTCCGCTGCCATATCGCTGATCAACAGCGCGTGATTGACGATCAAAACATCCGCATGTTGAGCATTCGCTCGCGCCTTCAGCATGAAACACGGCGGGCCCTGACACGGAAATCCCCCGCCACTCGTAGTCGGTGGACATCCCTCAGCCGACAGCCGACTAAATATCGCCGTGTCCCAGCCCAACGACAACTCCGATCGGTCCCCCGTCTCCGTCTCTCCTAGCCAATTCAAACACTGCGAAAGCACTCTTGCTTCCGACTGCTCGTGATTCGGCTGCGAAACCGCATCACGCCAACGCTGAACACACAGATAGTTAGACCGTCCCTTCAACTGCACCGCATCCAACTCGACGCCCGTCTCACGCTTCACTATCTCCCGAACCGTCGGAAAATCCTTGTTCAGCAACTGCTCCTGCAAATTGAGCGTGTTCGTAGAAATAACCGCCTTACCCCCGGTATTCGCCACCATCAGAGCCGCTGGCAACAGATAAGCCAACGACTTCCCAATACCCGTACCAGCTTCGACCATCAACTTCTCACCCCCAGCGATCGCCCGCGCAACCGCAACCGACATCTCCCGCTGCCCTTCTCGCGCCTCGAACGACGGCATAGTCGACTCGACCAACCCGCCCGGCAGAAAAGCCATCTCTGTCTGAACCACATGCTCGTCAGACGATTCGCCCTCACTCTCATCCTCCGAATCCCCCCACGAAGTAAACCGCCCCGGCAACCGCAACCGCTCACTCAACGACCCTTCATCAACACCCAGCTTCCCGACCATCTCATCCACACCATCCCCTGCCGAAACCATATTCGTAGCCAACTCGCTCATGCTCCACCGTGAACGAGAACCCAACTGCGCTATCCGAGCAAGCGCACCAACCGGCATCTCCTCGAACTTCTCCAAGAAGATCAAAAACAGATCCCGAGAAGCTAATGCATCCGAAAGCGCCCGATGCGGATCATCATGCAAAACGCCGAACCTCTGCGCCAACCGTCCCAGGCCAAACTCAGGCCCTTGCGGCAACGCGACCCGAGCCATCTGCTCCGTGTCGTAACTCAGTTGCTCCACCCTGATCCCATGCGACCGCAGAAAACCGACATCGAACTCCACATTGTGCCCAACCAACCTCGCCCCACCAATGAACTCCCGCAGATCATCCCGCACCGCGTTCCAGTCTGGCGCACCATCCACGTCGCTCTGCGTGATCCCGGTCAGCGAAACAATGAACTCCGGCAATCTCACCCGAGGATTGACCAGCGAGTGAAAAACTCCGATCTGCTCATCACCCCGAAACTTCACCGCACCAACATCGATGATCCGATCCGATGCCGAGTTCAACCCCGTCGTCTCCAAATCCAGAGCGACCAGCACTTCCGAGCGCGGAGAAACCGCTGTAACTCCTTGAGACTGTTGAGAAACCAAAGCTAGAGTATCGCCAATTCCTCAGCCGACAGATCAATAACCGGCATTCGACAAAATCATCTCGATATTTCTCTCATCCGGCACCAACTCCCCACGATCGACCCTCCGCATCGCATCCACTATCGACGCAGTTACCGGCGTCTCAATCCCTGCAGATCGTCCCATCTTCAACACATGACCATTCATAAAGTCGATCTCCGACGGCCTGCCGTTAGCCACATCCTGACCCATCGACGGATGCCAGTCGCCGGTCCCGGCACCAGCCGACTCCGCCATCTTGTTGTCCAACTCTTCGTACGCCTCACCATCCGTTGACGCCGCAACCCACTTCTTCGGCGATGCTCCTCCAAAGTCCACCACTTCCAACCCCAAAGCCAATCCAACTTGAGCCGACTCCGACGCCAACCTGATCTGCAACTCGCGACCCCTCGGAGACGAAGCTATCGTTGCCGTTCCACATAGCGTCGAACCAACGACAGGATTACCCATGCTGTTCTGACACAGCTTCGCCCATCGCTCGCCATAGAGATTCGTCGTCGTCTTACCACCATCCAACGGATCAAGCATCTCGATCAGCTCCGAAATCCGATTTGACGGTGTCCCATCATGCTCGCCAGCTCGGAACACGATGTGCCCCACATCCCGCCGTCGCTTCGTTCCTGCGCGCTGAACCAATCCCGGCCCACCGACTCGCACCGCAATCGACGACATGATCAACCCGACACATCGCTCCGCACCAACCGCATCCGCCATATCAAGATCCGGCATGCAGTTCTGCGAAGAAACGAAATAACCCTCGTCCGACACAAACCTCTCAGCGAAACGCGCCGCCCACGACGTGTCATACGCCTTCATCGCGATAAAAGCCAAATCGAACTGCGGCTCCAGCGCCAAAGCCTGGGACTGGTGCAGGTGAAAAGCCCTAGGTTTCGACACGAACACCTCGTGTGGCCCCTCGACCCGCAACCCATCCGCATTGATCGTATCCACCTGTTCTGCCCACGAGTCGGCAAAAACCACATCGTGACCCGTGTGCGCGAGCCAACCGCCTATGTAACCCCCGACCGCACCCGCGCCCACGATCAATACCCGTTTCTTCCCGTTGCTGCTGCTCAACTATTCTTACCTCGCATTGGTGACATCGAACTTCGACTGTTAATCAACGATATTCCGAATCCATTAGAATCGCTAGCGTCAATCTACACTACCAACCAACCGAAACAACCAAAATCAAAACGGAGCACATCATGGCAGCAAACGTCGGCGACCAAGCCCCCGACTTCAATCTCAGATCCACCGACGGTGAAAACGTCGCGCTAAGCGACCAGCGCGGCTCAAACGTCGTTCTCGCATTCTTCCCCGCCGCATTCACCGGCGTATGCCAGACCGAGCTGTGCACATTCCGTGACTCCCTCGCCGAGTTCAACGGTATGAACGCCAAAGTCTTCGGCATCTCCGTCGATCCCCCATTCTCACAAGCCGAATTCCACTCCCAGAACGACCTCACATTCCCCCTCCTATCCGACCTCGGTGGCAACACTGTATCCGCATACGGTGTAGAACTCCCCGATCTCGCAGGCATCGAAGGCTACAACGTAGCCCAACGCTCCGTCTTCGTAATCGACGGCAACGGAAAAATAGCCTGGTCCTGGATCTCCGACTCCCCCCTAAACGAACCCTCCTACGACGACGTAAAAGCCGCCGTAGCCGCGATCTAATTCGCTATCAACCGTAAACCCGCGCAGTGAGAACCCTTGGGGGAACCGTTGTTCCTCCTTCGGGTAGCCTCTCATCATCGATAATGGAATCCGCGGACCATGCGAGATTTTTCATTAGCGTAGGAAAGATACGATGACCGTCGAAGAAGCAACAAATGAGGTCAAGCAATTAATCGAAACCTTGTTACGTGAACGTTTCAAGGACGAGATCGAGTTTGGCCCCATAGTAGTAATGCCCCGTTTCGATCACGACGGCGAGGAATATCTGCGTTCTTACATCGTCTTTAAGGGGGATCAGGAGAAGTTAGACCCGACCTGGACGCTGAGGTTGTCAAGAAAACTCTGGCCACTCGCTGAAAAACACGGGTACACCGGTATTCCTATTCAGCTGTTCGTCGAAAAGTCCGAGTGGCCTGATTTGGAAGAGCATTTGGTGTGAATCCCGACGACCTTCTTAACATCGCGGAAAATCTCCCCTCTGGAAGTATTGGCCCGCGACTAGGAAGACCGCGGCAGACTGAACTCCGAAGAGCTGTAAGCGCTACCTACTACGCGCTGTTCCATACCTTGGCAATTAACTCTGCCGACTTGCTTGTTGGCAACAGAACATCGACCCGAACCAGACAGGCTTGGAGGCAGGTGTATCGGGCTTTAGACCATGGAAGAGCGAAGAGATAGTGCACCAATCAGCAGACCCTCAACAGGTTCCCTCAAGAAATTCAGAAATTCGCAGATCACTTCGTGATGTTGCAAGCACAACGGCACATGGCCGACTATGATCCCTTGGAACAATTTTCTCGGTCATCCGTCTCTCAGTTGGTAGAGGAGACGAAATCAGCCATTACCGAGTTCCAAACGGTTGATAGCGATGACCGCCGCGCATTCGCCGTGTTCGTGCTATTCGACCTGCGCAGGAACTGATAGGTCACCCTTATCAAAGAAAGGGGCAGAGGACGAGAACACGTCAAAATTCTATTTGACTCTGCACACATGTTGTAGTACAACAGTAGACAGAAGCCCGAACCGGCGGCGGTCGGAAAGGGCGACGAGAAACATCGTCGCGTCTTCAGGAAGCGTGCACAACCCTGAGCGACGCCATCGATTTCAGTCTCAGCGGTCTGCAGGCGGGAGCACACATGGAGGGAGGAGAGCAAATGTCCGAACCGACGGCAAACATCCGCGGCGGCACGCGCACGAATCTCTCCGCGCCGGTGCCCGCACTCGCCCCCGACGGAGGGCGGAACGACGACCTTAAACAAACCCCGGGCGACGGGGGATCAGGTGCAGCAAGGTACGGATGCGCGGCCGAACTGCGGGACCGCGCCGCGGCTGAGGCGGAAACCGCCGAAGCCGTGCCGGCCAGACGGGATTCCCGCGCCCTCTCGACGCGAGAGGGCGCGGCCGGAAGGACGTCTAGTAAAAACGTCCCGACGGACACAGGCCCGGAGAGGATTCGATACGAGCGGTCCCTTATGCCCACCACGTCGTCCGCTTCGGCGGGCGGACGGCCACAGCGCTCAGCTTCCAGTGAAGAAGGAAGTGAAGACCGGAGACACCGGGCAGCCCGCCCGACCTCCCAACAGTCAGGCGGTTCATGGCAACGCCGGCGGCGCTGGAAATCTGCGAAGCGCAGAAAACGTCGCACGCGATCTGGAGACGCGGCGATGATTCGACCATACAGTTCCAGCCATGACCCATGGCTGCCCTCCCAGGCGGGAGATACGGCCCGAGGACGAAACATTTCGGACGACGAAGATGCGGGGCGTCCTCGACTAGAGGAATATATCCGAGGGACGGAAGGCGGAGGCGCGGACGATGAGGCGCTCTCCCGCTGGAGAGGGGCGGTTCAAACGAACAAAAGGGTCAACCCCAGAAACAATCTGAACAACAACTGAAGCAGAACAACAAGATCGACCAGCACCGGAGGCCATCCCTGATCGGCCTCCCGAAGCCCGACGGAAAAACACCCGTCAGGCGATTAAACGCGCCCCTCCGGCATCGTATTCCCCTTAAACCCCGCCGTTACTCCACCATCCACCAGCAACTCCGATCCCGTAATATACGAAGCCTCATCCGAAGCCAAAAAACAGACCGCATTCGCAATCTCCTCAGGCTCGCCCCACCGTCCCAACGGGACCCTCTCAGACCGCCAATCTCTCTCCGAATCCACCGCGTAGATGTGCTCGGTGAACGGTGTGTGAACCCACCCCGGCAACACCGAGTTGCAGCGTATCCCAAACTTCGCCAACTGGATCGCCGACGCCCGCGTGAAATGCAACATCCCGGCCCGTGACATCGCGTACGCCGATCCATACTCCCCAGCGAACTTCCCGGCCATCGACGACAAATTCACGATCGCTCCGCCGCCAGCATCCGTCATCGCCGGTATCACAGCACGCGTACCCAACAATATCCCCGTCGTACTGATCTCCATCACCCTCTTCCACTCCTCAACATCCACCTCGTAAAGCGTCCCACGATCCTGCATCCCCGCAAGGTTCACCAAGATATCCAACCTACCAAACTCTTTCAATGTGCGTTCAACCACCTCGCCCCAATTCGCCTCATCTACAACATCCAATGGCGCATAGATCGCCTCATATCCTTCACTCCGCATCTGCTCCGCCGACGCCTCTCCCAACTCATCCTGAATATCCGTAATCACAACCTTTCCGCCCTCCTCCAATATCTTCCATGCCGTACACCCGCCAAACCCCATCCGCTGACCTCTCATCGACGACGCCGATCCAGACAACAACGCAACCTTGCCTTCAAATCTCTTCCTCGTACTCATTCCCGGTAACCCCCTTATTTGCCAACTAATCTCGTCACATACGATTCTGCAACGCAATCACCGCGTTCGGAACCAAAAACCCATAAATCCCAAACGCCAACACCAGACTCACAACTCCATGCACCCACCTATCCCTCAAAAAGAACATCGCAACCCCGCCGAACATCACCAAGACCACAACCACCGCAACCAGATATTCAGAACTCGGCACCAGAGCCAAAACCGCATCATCACCAATCACAGCATCCGCAACTAAAGCCGCCACGACGCCTACCATCGTCCATAAAACCACCAATCCGAACACAACCACCGTCACCAGATTCGCCGATCCTCCCTCTTCGACCCGCCGTTGAATGAACTGCGGTGGCCTCGACGCAAACAGAATCGCCGCATGAGCCGAAGCGATCAACCCCATCAAAGTCCCTACCAACATCCCGGCCAAAATATCTAATGCAACCGTCATCGACCCGACCCAATCTCGATACGCGGCGCTAACCCGACCGAAAACGCATCACAACCCGCACGCGCCTTCATCAACAACGCCCAAGCCGTACCAACCTCCTTGCTTGGAGCAATCCCAAACATCGACGGACCGGCACCCGTCAACACAACATCGGATGCTCCCAACCGCTCGAACGCTGTGTAAACCTCCTGCCAACCATCAAACGCATGAGGTGCCACCTGCTGAAAAACGTTGTACATGAACGCCGGGTGACAGTCGCCTTTCTCAATCATTCTCGCCGCCAACTTCCGAGTCAAACTCCCAGTCGTGTACATCGCTGGAGTCAACATCCCAAACATCCGGCCCGTCTTACTTACTCCCGCCCCATCATCCACGACCTCAGGCGTCACAATTACAACCCGACCAATCTCCGGTTCCGGCAACGGCTCCAAAGCCTCACCCCGACCACTGAGCAACGCAGTTCCTCCGCTAACCAGAAACGGAACATCCGAACCCACTTTCGCCCCAATATCCACCAAATCGTCCCCCGACAAATCCAGTCTCCACAACCGGTTCACCCCCCTTAAAGTAGCCGCCGCGTCTGCCGATCCGCCACCCAGTCCAGCAGCAACAGGAATCCGCTTCCGCAACGCAATCCTTGCTCCCTTTCCAACCCCCGCCTCGTTCCGCAAAACCTCAGCCGCCTTCACCACCAAATTGCCATCACCAGCCAACGACTCCTCAGAACACTCAAACTCAATCCCGTCATCATGCTCAAACCCCAACTCATCCCACAAATCCACCGTCTGAATAATCGACGCCAGATCGTGATATCCATCCTCGCGTTTCCGAAGCACCTCCAAAGTCAAATTCAACTTCGCATAAGCACGCTCGACAATCACAACATCACACCATCAATCAGAACTCGCGCCAACAAGGTCCCTCACACCTCGCCACTCCCGCAACAACGACAACCACTCCTCAATCCCCAAAGTAGCCGGCCTACGTTCGCTGTCTATCCCTGCCCGCTCAGTCATCTCTTTGATTTCACCGGTCGTCATCTGCAAACCATTTGACAACGAGTTGTGCAGCTGCTTCCGACGACCCAAAAACGCCGACCGCGCCAGCTTGAACAGATCCTCAACATCTTTCCGACTAACCAACGGCTCCGCTCTCGGCACCAACTCAATCACCGTCGAATGCACTTTAGGCGGAGGACGAAACGCACTCGGAGGCACAGTGAACAACGACCTCGGCTCCGCATAAACCTGCACCGCCAGCGACAGCAGACTCATCTTCCCCGCCTTCGCGCACATATCCCGCGCAACCTCCCGCTGCAACATCACTGTCATACTCACAGGCCGACGTTCCCGCTCCAAAAACGAACGCACAATCGGCGTCCCAGCATAATACGGAAGATTCGCCACCACCCTGTATCTTCTACCCCCGCTCAACTCAGGCAACCCTTCCAGATCAACATCCCGAGCATCCGCGTTAACCACGCGTACATCCGGATACTCTCTATACCGATCTACCATCCTCTGCGCATACTTCTCATCCAACTCCACCAACACCACTGACCCACCAACCAGATGAGCCTCCTCAACAATCAGATGCGTCAACGCCCCATCACCAGGCCCGATCTCCACCACAACATCACCAACCGAAATCCCCGAAGCGTCAACGATACGCCGCGCGACCGATCGATCCCGCAAGAAGTGTTGCCCAAGTCGTCGGCGCGCCATTTCGCAAATCTACGTGTGGAAGTTCAATGCGGCCGTGCACCCCAAGTTCGGAACCACGTTCGAACATGACAAAAGCCTCGGCTCGAATCAGATCACCTCGCGTCGCCCAAAGTTGACCGCTTACCGCTGCTTCCTTCCGGACCTGACGGGGTTCACGAGACTCTGCCGCGCAAGAACCCGACTCTCAGCACCGAGCATCGAATGCCAGGGGTTCAAACTGCGAAACCTCCATGAGGATTCCGGCCCTGCTGAGCGGATTGCAGGTTCAGGGCACCGCTAGCTCCCCGCTTGGCACGACCGCATATTTGAATCGTAAACCATCAACCCGATTTCAACGTATCGGCTTATACAAATGCCATCTTTTTACAGGAGGGCAACATGTCTTGGGTAGACTCGACTCTAATGGTCACCGAAAACGAAAAAGCCGTCATCACGAAGGCCGTCATCCCAGTCGCCGGGCTCGGCACCCGCTTCTTGCCCGTAACTCGAACTGTCCCCAAAGCGCTATTGCCGGTCCTCGACAAACCTCTGATCCAATACGCGGTCGAAGACGCGGTCGAAGCTGGAATCACCGACATCGCCATCATCGAAGACTCGCGGAGTGTTGGATCGTATTTCCACTCCATGCCTGACCTCGAGGAAAAACTCCGTGAAGGCGGACGCGACGACTCCGCCGATCAGATGGTAGAAATCTCCGACCTCGCCCGCATAACCTCCATCAAACAAATCGAACCTCTGGGACTCGGACACGCCATCCTCCTCGCCCGAAATTTCATCGACGACGAACCGTTCGTCGTCATCCTCCCCGACGAAATCCTCTGGGGCGAATTCTCCGCCACCGCGCAAGTTCTCGACGTGCGCGACCGATACGGCGGAAACGTCATCGCCGTCACTGAGACCTCATGGGACGACGTCCACACCAAAGGCATCGTCGGCGGCCCTAATGTCGAACCAACCGTCATAGCCATCGACCAGATGGTCGAGAAACCGCCGCGAGATGAAGCCCCGAGCAACCTCGCCATCATCGGGCGTTACGCCCTAGGACCTGATGTCTTTGATCACCTCAGCAAATTACGGCAAGGTGCGGGCGGCGAAATCCAGCTCACCGACGCAATAGTCGACTGCATGGAACATAACAACACCTACGGCGTAATCGTCGACTCCTCGCGCTACGACGCGGGCGTCCCCGAAGGCATGTTCGGCGCTACTCTGCACCAAGCCGCCACCAACCCAGCAATGCGGCAGATGATCGTAGACTTTGCGGCCGAACTTTAGATCGGTCCATCAGTTCCGCAGCTGCAACACCGCCATGAACGCCTCTTGCGGCACCTCCACCGAACCAACCATCTTCGCGCGCCGCTTCTTCCCTTCCTTCTGACGCTCCAGCAACTTACGCTTCCGCGTAACATCCCCGCCGTAACACTTCGCCAGCACATTCTTCCTCAACGCCTTCACGTTAGTCCGCGCCACTACCTTCCCACCGATCGCCGCCTGAATCGGCACCGCAAACATCTGACGCGGGATCAGCTCTTTCAACTTCGACGCTAACTTCCGACCCGTCGTCTCGGCTTCCGTCGAGTGCACGATGCTGCTCAACGCATCCACCACCTCGTGGTTCACCAAAACATCCAGCTTCACCATCTGCGCTTCGCGGTAACCAGCTGGCTGATAGTCCATCGACGCATAACCCTGAGTCGCCGACTTCAACATGTCATGGAAATCCACCAAGATCGCCGACAACGGGGCCTCGTACTCCAACATCACCCTCGCATTCCGGACCGCTCCATTCATCGACTCGCTAACCGACCCATTTCCCGATCCTGCAGCATGAGACTGCAAATACTCCATCCGCTTGAATAGCCCCCTCTTATTCGTTACCAACTCCATCACATTTCCGTAATATGCGATCGGCACGATGATCGACAAATCAACCCAAGGCTCCAATATCTCCGCAATATCCTGCTTCTCTGGCAACTTCGACGGGTTGTCCACATAGATGATCTCCCCGTCGTTCAGCATCACCTGAAACTCCACGCTCGGCGCAGTCGTTATCAACTCCAGCTCATACTCCCGCTCCAATCGCTCCTGCACAACCTCCATATGCAACAGTCCCAAGAACCCGCATCTGAACCCAAAACCAAGCGCCGATGACGACTCCGGCTCGAACTCCAACGCCGCATCGTTCAACCGCAACTTCCCAAGCGCCTCACGCAACTCCGTGTAGTCGTTCGCATCCGACGGATACAGCCCCGTAAACACCATCGGCTTCTGCGTCTCATACTTCACCCGAGCATCAACCGCCGGCTCTTTCATCAGCGTCATCGTATCCCCTACCATCACATCCCCCACATCCTTGATCCCCGTCGCCACATATCCGACCTCACCTACCCGCAATCCCTCCGGCGCACGCATCACCGTAGGCGAAAAATAACCCACCTCTAAAACCTCGCCCTTCGCACCCGAGTCCATGAACACAGCTCGATCCCGCGCCTTGATCTGCCCATCCAACACCCTCACATATGCGACTACTCCCTTGAACGAGTCGTACTTGCTGTCAAACACCAATGCCTGCAACGGCTCCTCTAATTCTCCCACCGGCGGAGGCGTCAACTCTACGATCCGCTCCAACAGTTCCTCGACTCCATCACCCGTCTTGCCCGACACCATCACGATCTCGTCCTCATCAAACCCGAACGTATCCACAATCTCCGCCGCCACCCGTTCCGGCTCAGCAGCCAGCATATCGATCTTGTTGATCGCCGGGATGATCACCAGATCGTTTTCCACCGCCAGATACACATTCGCCACTGTCTGCGCCTGAATCCCCTGCGACGCATCCACCAGCAGCACCGCCGCCTCACAAGCCTTCAAACTCCTCGATACCTCATACGAAAAATCCACATGCCCCGGAGTATCGATCAAATTCAGCTGATACGCCTCGCCATCCTTCGCCTTAAACCCCAACCTAACCGCCTGCGCCTTAATCGTGATTCCCCGCTCCCGCTCCAGATCCATCGAATCCAGATGCTGCTCCACCAACTCCCGCTCCGAAACCGCACCCGTCAACTCAATCATCCGATCCGCCAACGTCGACTTCCCATGATCAACATGCGCAATGATGCAAAAATTCCGTATGAAACGACTCTCAGCCACCCTTCAATCTTACCGAAGCACTAGAATCACGCCTCTCAAAACCGCTAAACTACCCCCATGCCAAACCCCAAATCCACCCCCACCAACCTCCACATCATCGGCGCAGGAACCCCAACGCCAACCCCCACCCGCTTCGGATCCGCCTACGTCGCAGACGTGGATGGCGAAAAAATCATGTTCGACTGTGGACCCGCCGCAACCCACAAGCTAGTCCAATCCGGCCTCTGGCCAACCGACATCGACAACCTGTTCTTCACCCACCACCACTTCGACCACGACATCGACTACCCCTGCTTCCTCCTCTGCCGCTGGGATCAGTCGATCGGCAAGGAAAACACCCTGAACG
>CAZMBB010000011.1:0-60913 GCA_964564575.1 uncultured Dehalococcoidales bacterium | reverse complement strand
CTGCACACGTCTGCGCAGCACTGTGTTCGATCCGTCGATCTGATTACTATATTACGACGGATGTTCGCGTTGTCAAGCGCGTTTTGTCTGAACGGGGATTGTTGGGGTTTTTGTGTGATTATTGGGATTTGGTGTTAGTTGTTGCGCGGTTTGGTTTTGGGTTGCGTTGTTGGTTGTTTGGGTTGCCCCGCCCGTTTGTCCACCCCGGTCACCCTCTCCCTGGCCCTCTCCCGCCGAGCGGGAGAGGGGATTTCGTTCATAGTTGATGGAGGTTTTAGTTGGTGTTTGGAGGAGTGAGAGGAGCGTGTGGTTGGGGTGCGCGGGTTTGGTGAGTGGTGGTTTTTTGGGGGAGTGCGTTGTTTTGTGGAAGGTGTTGGGCGGTTTCTTGCGCCTGATGGCGGCCCTCCCCCTGCCCCCTCCTGAAGGAGGGGGTGGAAAATGAGGGGTGTCCGTCGCTCGCGTTATGGGGCAGCTTTGGAACTTGTCCCTACCGTTCTTTTCGCCAGCAAAGGTGGGGTGTTGGTCGTGCGTCGTACAATGTTTGGTAGTGATGGTTCGATCGGTGAAAGCTACTTACAGGGATGGGGTTTTGGAGCCTTCGGAGTCGCTTGATCTTGAGGATGGGGAGTCGGTAGTGGTGACGGTTTCTGAACGGCGGGTTGTGGAGGAAGAATCGGCTGCCAGAGATGTTCAAGTTCCCGAAGGGGATGTTGGTGATCGTGGCAGCGAGTCGCCATCGAGTTCGGATAACGGGGAACATCCGCTTTTGCGGAGGATTCGGCAAATCAGGGAATCGGTTCCTGCGTCGGCGTGGGATGGTGTGCCGACCGACGGCGGGAAGAACTACAAGCACTACCTTTACGGTCATCCGAAGGTTGACTGAGATTGAGTAGTGTCTTTGCTGACACGGGGTACTGGGTGGCGTTGATCCACAGTGCCGACTCGCTTCGCGAACGAGTTGAGGAAGTAACGAACGAGCTTGAGGACCGTCCCATCGTAACGAGCGAGTTGGTGCTGGTGGACTGCTCTAGTTTCCTGTTGATGGAGGAGCGGGGGATTCGGGATGCGTTGGCTTATGATGTGGATTTTGTTCAAGCGGGGTTCAACGCTTTGTTGCGGTCGGGGTGAGGACCCCTCTTTGTCTGAACTGGGATTTATGGGATTGTGGGGATTTATGGGATTTTGTTGTTGCGGATGAGGAGGGGTTGCGCTGGGTTGGGGTGATGGGTGTTTGGGGTGCCCCGCCCTTTTGTCCACCCCGGTCACCCTCACCCTGGCCCTCTCCCGCTGTTGATGGGCGTTTTGGGGGAGAGGGGATTTGTTCTTAGTTGGAGACGGTTTTAGTTGGAGAATAGGGTTGTGGGAGGAGCGTGTGGTTTGAGTTTTCCGCCTCGGTGGGCATCCCCCTGCGTCTCGCTTCGCTTGTCGCGTCCCCCTTGCGCTTCGCGAAGGGGGGCTCTCGTCCCGTGCCACTCTTAGGTTTCTGCCTTCGCAGGAATGACGGTGGGGGTATGCAGGAATGATGGCGGGCGGGGGGAAGGTTATTGGATTTCGGCGCGGGATTCTAGGGAGTGGGCTAGGGTTGCGTCGTCGGCGTATTCTATGTCGGTGCCTGATGGTAGGCCTCGGGCTAGGCGGGTTACTTTGATGCCGGCGGGGGTTATGGCGCGTTGGAGATACATGGCGGTGGCTTCGCCGTCTAGGTTTGTGTTTGTGGCCACTATTACTTCGGTGACTTCTTCGTTGACTTTTTCATTGGGCTGCTGGTTTTGCAGGCGTTGTAGGAGTTCTTTGATTTTGAGGTCGGAGGCGGCGATGCCGGAGGTTGGGGAGATTGCGCCGTGGAGGACGTGGTAGAGGCCGTTGTAGGCTCTGGTGCGTTCGAGTGCGGTTACGTCGAGGGGTTCTTCGACTACGCAGATGACGGACCGGTCTCGGTTGGGGTCTTGGCAGATGTGGCAGGTCGGCTGCTCGGTGATGTCTGCACATACGGTGCAGAGTTTGATGCGAAGTTTGACGCCGGTGATGGCTTCGGCTAGCTCTTCGGCCTCGGCTTCAGGCATTCGGACGAGGTGGTAGGCGAGGCGCTGTGCGGACTTGGGTCCGATGCCTGGGAGACGTCGGAAGGCTTCGATGACGCGGGCCACGGGTGCGGCGACGCCACGGGGGGTGTAAGAGTCCGGTGCGACGGGGGTGATGGGACGGGGAGGGTCGGGGCGGAAGGCGGACATGGGGGAGATTGTAATGGGGAGTTAGAACTAGGATTTGAAGGATTTTTTGAGGATGGGAATTGGATCCCCGCCCATTTGTCCGCCCCGGTCACCCTCACCCTAGCCCTCTCCCGCTGAGCGGGAGAGGGGATAATCCCCTCCTGCCCCCACTCAGCCGGTGGCGTCGCATTGGTTAGGCCTTTAACCACGGATGATGCGACGCCTGCTGCCGATTATAAGGACGTGTTGCTGGTAGATCCTCGTTTGCCTAGTCTCTTTGGTTGAGTGTGTGGTTTGCGATTTGGGTTGGTGGTTGTTTGGGGTTTCCCGCTTCGGCGGGCATCCCCCGCGCATTCCGCTTCGCTCCATGCGCGCCCCCTTCGCTTTGCGAAAGGGGCTGTGCCCCTCTTCCCCGCACCACCCTTGGGTTCCCGCTTTCGCGGGAATGACGGAAGTGTTAGAAACTCAGGCCGGGGATGTTTAGGCCTCCGGTTATGGACTGCATTTTTTCGGCGGCTTGTTGTTGGGACTGTTCCATTGCTTGGTTTACGGCGGCGGTGACCATGTCTTGGATCATTTCGAGGTCTTCGGCGTCGATGTGGTCGAAGGCTTCGGGGTTGATCTCGATCGATTCGATCTGTGCGCCGCCGACTACAGTTGCTTTGACGGCTCCCCCGCCGGCAGATGCTTCGGTTGTTGCCTGGGCGATCTCTTCCTGCATCTCTTGGATCTTCTTCTGCATCGCTTGGGCTTGGCGAAGCATGTTGCGGTTCATCATGGGTGGGCGGCTCCTGAGGAGTTGGGTTGCGGATACGAGGTTGATTTTACTAGGGGGTGAGAACCAAGATTTAAAGGGTTTTTGTAAGGAAGGATGGGAAAGATGAGAGGTGTGTTTTTGGGTTGATAGTTTGCGGTTGGGGTTTTGGGATTTTGGCACAGAATGAACTACTCCGAATTTATGGCTACACGCCACGCGTTGTATCATTCCCCTTCAAAACGCACTATCGGAAAAGACGCGCCTCGAGCGCGCCGCGATGAGTTTCTTCGACCGTAAGATGGAGGGTCTGAGTGATTGAGACTATCGTCATCGTCGTAGCCATTGTCGTCGTGGTCGTTGCTGCCGTCGCCTACAACTCCGGCCTGAAAGTCGGGAAGCGCGAGGGCTACGAAGTGGGCGCTGACGACGGCAGGCTTGAAGGCTACGACGTAGGCTGGGACGCGGGCTACGATGCGGGTTACGACGACGGCGCACGCGCTGGCTTGGGCGAAGGCCTGCGCGAAGGCGCAAGAGCAGGTTTGCGAGAAGGCGCACGAGCAGGCTTGGACGAAGGCGTGCGCGCTGGCTACGACCGCGGCAGACGCGAGAGACACAACGACGGGAAGTCCGGCAATCCTCACAGCAGGTGAACCCCGCACTCCCGCAACTCTGATGCGCCGGACACGTCCCTCGAAAACCGTAGAGGTATCCAACGCCGTTAAGATGGAGGATTGGAATGATTGAGGCCATCATCGTCATCGCATTCATCGCCGTCATGGTCATCATCGCCCTCAACCCCAAAGAGGGCAAGCGCACCGGACGAGACGAGGGCAAGCGCGTCGAGCGCGGACGAGACGCCGGACGTGGAGGACGTCGTTCGCACGAGCCCAAATATCTAGGGGCTGAGCAAGCTGAACGCGATGCCATCATCACCCTCACGCCCAAAGAGGGCAAGCGCACCGGACGAGGCAAGGGCAAACGCTTCGAGCGTGGACGACGTCGTTGGCACGAGCCCGAATATCTAGGGGCTGAGCAAGCCGAGCGCGATGCCAGGGCGCCCGGTCGCGAGTTCCACGTGTATATCCTCGAGACCGAACTAGGACACTACATCGGCCACACGGGGCGATTGGAGCAACGCTTGGAGGACCACATCTATGGCTATGTACGATCTACCAAGGGTGCCGATCCCCGTCCCTTGTGGAAATCTAAACCGATGGACAGCCGAAACGATGCCGCGCGGTTCGAGGCGGCTATGAAATCATACCGTGACAGCCGCGCTCCGAGGTATCGGGAAATCACGGGGCATGCGCCCGTGCCGTGGCTCTGACGCGCCAAACACGCCCCTCGCGTGCCAGACACGTTTCGCCCCCCAGCGTTGCGCTACGGCCAAATGTGAGTGTTGACTTTCTCCGGATTCCCATCGCCTCATTCACGCCCACCATACGGATCGATACCATCCTCCGCATACGGATCGAAACCCTTCCGCTCCGAGAAGAGATAAAGCGGAGGGTTGCCCTGATGACAAATCCTGCCTCCCGGATAACCATGACCGACAGCAGGATCAACCGTAAAAAGCTTGAACACCGAACAATCCTGCACCTGACCCTCGAGACCCGCACGCCAGAAACACTGGCTGTACCAACGATCCATCTCCAACTCCGCAACAAGATGATCCGGACCTTCACGATCCTCGTACCACCTCCCTCCCATGAACGCCGCAGACAGCAAAGAAAACACCATCACCACGAAAACAGCTCGACGAAACCATCTCCCTGGAGCACGAGACAAGCCAGTGCCGCCATCGCCGGCGATGGCGACGCTCAAATAGCGGACAAACATCAATAGCCTTCCTTGGCCCAGATTCGACTGAGCCTATCTAATTTCGTATATCATCCCCTGACCTATAAATGCCATGCCGAGTCCCCCATCCCCCAATTCACAACCCCAACTCCCCACGTGCCTCATCAACCGTCATTATCCCATGCTTCACCAACCCCGATAACCGCTCCGCCTTCTCCGACTGAGACTCCTGCACCGCCTCAATATCCGACAGATACCGGGCTTGGCGAAGCATGTTGCGGTTCATTATGGGTGGACGGCTCCTGAGGAGTTGGGTTGCGGATACGAGGTTGTTTTACTAGGGGGGGGGGATATTTGCATGGATGGACGGGATGTTGGTGTCGTCCGGGCATTCCCCGCTCACAGGGCAGGTTTGAAACCTGCCTCTACAATCCCCCACACCTGGCACCACCCTTGGGTTCCCGCTTTCGCGGGAATGACGTAAGTGCGCGGAATGACGGGGGTTGCGGTTGTGGATTCGGAAATTTTGGAATTTTGGCACAGGAGGGTTGATTTTTGGATGGATGTGTTGCAAGATGGTTAATAGAACGATTGTGAGTGTAGTGCTGCTTCGGACTGTAGGGGCGGCGATGAAGCGTAGAGGATAAGGAGCAGCGATGGCGAGTGTAAGTGATTTCGTCGGTGGTGAGGTCGGTGGTGATGTGGGGGGTGTTGAGGAGCGGTCGGATGACGTTGGCGAGGTGGTCGTCAAGTGGTTCGGCGCTGGGGTTGCGGAGATTGGTGATGTGAATGATGTTGTGAGGGGAGATGAAGGTGGTGATGGTGATGCGGATGACGGCGGGAGGCGTCGGCGTCTGGTGATCACTGCGGCGGTTGGGAGTGAGGATCGCAAAGGGGATTTGATCGATCCTAGTGGTTGGGAGCTTGACGGGTTTCGTAGGAATCCGGTGTTTCTATGGGCGCACGACAGGTCGTTGCCGCCGATAGGGAAGGCTTCCCGCGTGTGGGTCGATGGTGGTGCTCTGAAGGCGTTGGTGGAGTTCGCTCCGACGGCGTTTGCGGGGCAGGTTGCGGAGCTGTATGCCAAGGGCTTCATGAGGGGCGTGTCGGTAGGTTTCATCCCGTTGGAGACGGAGATGAGAGAGGCGTCGAGTGGTCGGCGTGGCTACTTGTACAAGCGTCAGGAGTTGTTGGAGATCAGTGCGGTGCCAGTGCCGATGCACGCGCGGGCGTTGGCTGGTGGCGGGTCGGATGAGGTTGAGATGGAAATGGGAGAGTTTTTGGAGATGCGGAGTGTGACGCGGAGGTTGTGGCGTGCGGTTGTTGGGATGGGGGAGTTGTGAGGGGAGTGCGATAAGGGTGTTGGAAGGAAAGGGTGATGTGCTGGGTGCAGTGGTGGTTGTTTGGAGTGCACCGCCCTTCTACCCGTCCACCCATGGATTCCCGCTTTCGCGGGAATGACGAGAAGTTGAAAAGGAGATGGCTTAGATGCCTGAGAGTAGACAAGAGATGGAGCTTCTTAGGAAGGAGCTGGCGGATGTTTCGGCGTTCGTGAAGGATCGGGTCGAGCCGGTGCATGATGAGCGGGTTCGGCTCAGGAAGGCGGTTGAGGCGCTGACGAAGGAGCAGCAGGAGTATCGTCGGTCGGCGCTGTTGAATGGGTCGGGTGATGAGGGTGTGGTGAAGTCGGGGCCGTATGCGGGTTGCGATCAGTTGGATCTGGCGATTGTGCGGAGCGTGCAGCGCGCTGCGGAGTCGCAGATGGGTGCGGAGTCGGTGCGTGACTGGGATGTTCGGTTGAAGGCGGCGATGGATAGCACGACCGCGGGTAAGGGCGATGAGATCGTGCCGACGGGAATTGCGTCTAGGCTGTGGGATGATGTGAACCAGGAGACGCGGGTGGCGAGTCTGTTCAATCGGATCGCCATGCCGACGAATCCCTTCGACATTCCGTTGCAGCTGGGGGATGTGAACTGGTATCCGGGGTCGGAGAATAGTGCGGTGACGGGTAGTGCGCCGAAGACGGCGAAGCAGACGTTGACGGCGTATGAGCTTGTTGCGGAGGTACCGTGGTCGTTGACGCTGGATGAGGATGCGGTTTTTGCGGTGCTGCCGGAGGTCAGGCGGACTCTGGTTCGGAATGCGGCGGAGGTGATCGATGATGTGCTGCTGAATGCGGATCAGACGACGGAGAACAGCATCAACGCTGATGGTGCGACGTTGACGACGTCGTCTGCTGGTAATGCGCACTTCCTGATCGGTTTCGATGGTCTGATTCATCTGCCGTTGGTGGACAACACGAATCAGGGGATATCGTTGGCGAATCCGGTTTCGGCGTCGGCGTATCTGAACCTGTTGAAGAAGCTCGGGAAGTACGGGCTGAGCCAGTCGGAGACGGTGTTCATCACCGATGTTGCGACGTTTACGGCTGGTCTGGGGATGTCGTCAGTGGAGACGGTGGACAAGCTGGGTCCGAAGGCGACGATCTTGAGCGGTCAACTGGCTTCGATCTATGGCCATCCGTTGATTGTGAGCGGTCAGATGCGGCTTGCGGATGCGGATGGGAAGGTGAGTGACGGCGGCAATACGTATGAACGTGGTCGGATCTTGGCGGTGAACACGAGTCAGTGGCGTGTGGGATTCCGTCGGAGCCTGATGATCGAGACGCAGCGGGACATCCAGAAGCGTCAGAACGTGATGGTGGTTAGCTTGCGATTGGGTTTCGCGGAGAGATCGGGGGACCGGTCGAGCGCGACTCATACGGCGCTTGCTTACAACATCACGCATTGATGGCGTGAAGTGAGGCAGTGGTGGTGGTTGTTTGGGATGCACCGCCCCTTTGTCCACCCCGGTCACCCTCACCCTGGCCCTCTCCCGCTGAGCAGGAGAGGGGACGGATATTAGCCGGATTGACGGGGTGTGCCCCCTTTGTCCTTCGGACATTTCCCCCGCGAGCGGGGGAAACCCTGAGTTAGCGGGGCGACCCTGAGTTAAAGGAGAAACTGAGAAATGGCAGATTTGGAAGCGCCTGTTGGGGTGCTTAATTTGTATGCAACGCCGACGGATTTGAAGCGTCGGCTTGGGATTGCGGATACGTCGCATGATGTGGTTCTGTGGCATTTGCTGCATGTGGCTAGTCGAGTTGTGGACGGTTACTGCAACCGGAACTTCTACGTGAGTACGGAGTCGAAGCGGTACGACTCGAAGAACCGGCTGTCGGTGTATGTGGACGACTTGATCGAAGTGACAGAGGTTGTGGAGGACCATGACAAGGACGGTGTCTATGAGAAGACTCGGGATCTGTCGGATGTGATTCTGTATCCGTTGGACACTGATCCGGAGTCGCGTCATGGTGTTCCTTTTAGCGTCTTGCGGATCAGCTGGAGACGCAGCGGGGCTTGCTTTCCTTTGGGGAGGGCGTCGGTGAAGGTTACGGGCAGGTGGGGTAATCGCTCTCATGCTGTGTCGCTTGACGGTTATACCGATGACAGCGGGAAGGCTGTTACCAAGGCGTCGAGATCGATTCGGGTTGACGACGACCGGAACATTATGGCTGGGCAGACGATCTTTATCGACGCTGAGCAGATGTTCGTTCGATCGTTGAGCGCGTCGGTGTTGACTGTGGAGCGCGGGATCAATGGGACGGTGGCGGCGGAGCATGTTGATGGTTCTTTGCTGAAGGCGTTGCAGTTTCCGGCGGAGGTGGTAGAGGCGACTCTGCTGCTTGCGGTGGATCGCTGGCGTCGACGGGATGGAGTGGCGAGGTCGGATGATGTCGCTTCTGGGGCGTCGCGGTCAATCTATGACCCGAGGAATGATGTGAAGCAGCTGTTAGGGCCGTACCGGCGGTTGTCGATCTGAGATGTCAGGGACGGAGGTTTACGAGATATGGATCCACGTCGAGTATTGCTGGAGATGGATCTTGAGGATCTGGGAGGTCTTGGCCGCTCGAAGAGGCGGGATCGGGTTGGGCGTTCTGTTGAGCGTTCTGAGGAGGGCGACGAGAAGGATCTTCTCGATCAAGTTAAGCGTTTGCGAAGGACGGTTGAAGGGGACCATGACGCGCGGCTCCGGGGCATCGAGATCAACATCCGATGGCTGATGGTGCTGGTCGGTGGCGAGGTGTTGGCGATAGTGGGTTTTGCGCTGAGTTCGGTTGCGGGGGGTTAGCCCTCACCCTAGAGAGATAGAGATATGGCTGGGAATTGTGGGGATCTGAAGGTGGTTGTTTGGGGCACCCCGCCCCTTTGTCCGCCCCGGTCACCCTCACCCTAACCCTCTCCCGCCGAGCGGGAGAGGGGACGATGGGGGGAGTCCCTTTCCTTAGGGAGAGACTGTTACGCGGCTACGCTCGCGCCCCCTTTGTCCTTCGGACATTTCCCCCGCGAGCGGGGGAAACCCCAAGGGTTTGCAGCAGTTCCCCGCGAGCCGGGGGACGCATGAAGACGATGAAAGGAAGTGAAAGGTGTTGAAGGAGATAGGACGTGCTGTTGGTTCGCCGTTTTGGTGGCGGAATGGGCGTGGGCGTGATGGTGGTGAGATGGAGAATGTGCAGCGGCGCGGGTATTCTCGTCGTCGGTTCGAGGACTGGCTCTCGATACCGCTTGTGAGTGGAGATGATGTCGACTGGTCTGCGACGAGCCATGAGGAGTACTACGCAAGCTCGACGCCTGTTCATGCGGCGGTTCGGGTACTTGCGGAGGCGGTCAGTCGTCCTCCGTTGGAGGTTTGGATGCGTCGAACTCCGGGTGCGGAGCCTGAGCCGGCGGGTGCGGGTCATCCGATGCAGCGGTTGTTGGACCGTCCGAATGATGTGTGGGATGGTGGTCAGTTGATAAGGGCGATCGAGGGCCGGTTGTCGTTGTGGGGGTCGGCCTTTGTTGCGCTGTCGCGTGATGGCGATGGGGTGCCGTACGAGATGTGGCCGTTGCGACCCGGAGAGGTGCGGGTTGTTGGCGATGATGACGATCGCGGTGTCAGGGGATTCGTGCATGAGACGGTTGAAGGACGAGTGGCGTATCTTCCGGAGGAGATGCTGTGGTTTCGTCGGTTCAATCCGATGCGGAGCTTGGCGGGATTTTCGTCGATGACGCCGGCGCGTGCGGCGGTGGACATGGGATCCGAGGCGATCCAGTTCAATCGCCGGTTTTATCTCCACTCGGCGATGCCGTCGGATGTGGTTGTGACGTATGGGGCTACTTTCTCAGACGGGGCGATCGATCGGTTGATGGACCATTGGAACCAGCGACTGATAGACCCGGACAGTGCGCACAAACCGATCTTCTTGGGCGAAGGAATGGACATGAAGCGTCTGGGCGCCAAGCAATCCCAATCGGAGTTCATCTCGGCGCTGCGATGGTCGGTGGAGGAGGTATCGCGGGCGTTCGGAGTGCCGAAGGTGTTCCTGAGCGAGTTCGAGGATGCGACGCTGGCGAATGTGCGGACGATGGAGCAGTTCCTATGGCGGAACACGATCATCCCTGAGCTGAAGATGCTGGAGGACGGGATCAATCACCGTCTGGCACCGCACTTCTCGGAGTTTCCCGGCGAGTTGTTCGTGCGGTTCAATCTCTCGGATGTGGAGGCTGTGCAGGAGTCGCAGTCGGACCGTGCGGAGCGGTTGTCGAAGCTGGTGGGAGCGGGGATTTTGAGTGTGGAGGAGGCGCGTCGGGAGTTGGATGTTTGAGGAGGTGGCAGGGGCGGTTTGGGGCCGTCTCTGTCATCTATGGCATCATCGACCCTGATAATTGGTGCGCTATCCTAAAAAACACAAGCACCCACTCCCATTATGATCACTCAACGCTTAGCCGATCATCCCCGGAATACCATCCATGCCCCGTAACTACAAAATGCACGTTTGGGAGGTCCAACAAGCCACCCAAGCCATCTTGCAGTTCACCGAGGGCAAGATTTTTCATGACTATGTTACCGATCGGATCCTTAGGTCCGCCGTCGAACGGCAAATCAACAAGATCGGCGGCGCGGCTACGAGACTCATTGTTAATGACGACCCTAAAGCCCGACGTATCGGCAGTCTTGGTGGTCGCCTTGGCTTTGGCAACACCCTTGATCACAACTGGCCCGAAGTAGAAGAGCACGAAATCTGGGACTTTATTCAAAACACCGCACCTTTATTGCTCAAAGAGGCAACTGCCATACTCGAAGAAGAGCCCGTTGATCACGCAGCACGTGCAAAACCCCAACGACGAAAAATCATCCCATTGGTAGCCAGACACACCTCGCAAATCAGAAACCTCTGCCAACGCCACCACGTCAAGCGACTCGACGTCTTCGGATCCGCAGTCAACGGCGACTTCCGTCCTGACGAGAGCGACATCGACTTCCTAGTCGAGTTCGACGACTCCCCCGAAGGCCAGCGGTTTGAAACCCGATTCCAACTCACCGAAGAACTCAAAGCACTCTTCGGACGATCAGTCGACCTAGTCGACGATTCCGCCATTCAAAACCCTTACTTCCGAGACGAGGTGGATCAGACTAGAGAACCCATCTATGAACATTGAGATCAGGGGCCATCTCTTAGATATTCGACAGGCGGCGAATCTCATCATCGAAAACACCTCTGAAATCTCCTTCGAACAATACGAAGAAAACGAGATGTTGCGCTCCGCAGTCGAACGCCAATTCGAAATCATCGGTGAAGCCACCAGAAGACTCGCCAACGACGATCAATCCATCGCCGAAAAGATCACCGGCTACCAGACAATCATCGGTCTAAGAAACCGAATAGCCCACGAATACGACAATATAGCCAGTCAAACAGTCTGGAACATCATTCAGAACAACCTCCCAACCCTCCTCGAAGAAATCAACACCCTCCTCAAAGACGACTAACCACTGCTTCGCTCATCGACTATTCCCTCCCTCTCTGAGGGCGAATAAAGGGGGGGGCAGCGAAGCGAGACCACAGGTGATACTCACGGCACCCTCGTCCAAGAACAGCCTCGCAACCATCCCCAACTTTTTCGACCACTTTCTAGAAGCCCGCCGATTCAAGCCCTGGTCCCCTCTCCTCTTGTGAGAGCGGGTTAAAGTTAAAAGACGATCCAACGCCAATCCGTCCTGACTGCCTAAGCCATATTCAACGGAATGACTACTGATACACAACCCCTTCCTCTCAAGACCAAATCTGTCCAATGGGCGGTTCAATTCGTCGAACGACACTCAGACGGTGATATCTTCCCTCCGATACCCGAAATTTCCGCCATCGCGGGTGACCCGCAACAACTGGTCGATCAACTCACTACTCAAGGAGTAGGCGAATACGACCCTTTGCCTCATCGTAGATTCATCGTACCAAAAGGCGATTTGTCATACCGTCAAGCAACCCAGCTCCACCCTCAGGATTCGATTCTCTTGACCGCTATTCTGCACGAACATGGGCAAGGAATCGAAGATCTTCGGCAACCCGACGATCGAGTATTCAGCTATCGCTTCAAGCCAACGAACAAACATGGACTTTACGCTAGAGAAATCTCTTGGAATGATTTCTGGAACGAAGCATTAGATCGAAGTTGGAATCACAAATGGATATTGCATTGTGACATTGCTGATTTTTATAACCAAATTTACCACCATACGATCGAAAATCAATTACCAGAATGCGGATTCCCGAACACAGCTGTCAAATGGATCAAAAATCTCCTACAATCAACAACTCGTAAGGTTTCGCGTGGCATACCAGTAGGACCTCACGGCATGCACTTGATTGCTGAGGCTACTATGATTCCAATTGATAACAGTCTTATCACTAAAGATATCAACTACATTCGATATGTTGATGATTTTATTATTTTCTGCAATTCTCAGTCCGAAGCTCGTCGCATTATTTATGAAATAGCGACAACTTTAGATAGACAGCAACGACTCATTCTACAACAACATAAAACGCGGATATTTTCTGCGGAAGATTTTCAAGAATTCGCGGCGAAGATGGTCGAAGACCGTCCCGTAAATGACGAAGAGGCTGAATTGCTGTCTATCATACGCAAATACGATCATGGCAATCCATATGCAACCTTGACTTACAACCAAATTGCCTCAGAGGATTGGAAGCGCTTTGAATCCGAGGTCGTTGTGGAAATCGTAGCGGACTATCTGAATCAGGAACCTATCGACTACGTCCGGCTCAGATGGTTCTTCCGCAGGCTCGCTCAAGTAGGACATCCTGGTGCTCTCCAAGTCATCATAGACCACTTTGAGCAATTAGAACCATGTTTGTCCAGTGTTTGTTCGTACATCACGTCAATCCAGTCGATCCCGCCAGCCGAATGGGAATCCATCGGCGGTAGATTGTTAGGAATCATGGATGAGCACTTGATTATGGATACCGAATTCGCTCGGCTTTCGATTCTGAGTCTTTTTTCGAAAAATGAACATATTGATCATTTCAAGGCTTTGGCGCGCCGCTTCGAAAACAGCGGTGGTCACACACGACGGCAAATTTTGTTTGCAGCTATGGCTAACGCCAATATCGATTGGCTTAGAGAGCAAAAAGAAACCATTGAATCCATGGATCCATGGCAGAAAATGGCCTATGTTTATTGTATCTCTATATTGCCTCGAGGTGAAAGGCGGTTCATTTTTGATCCAAAGGATGCCAGCAACCCGTTCGAAGAGCAGTTAATAAAATGGTCGCGGTCACAAAACAATTGAACTCTTGCTAAAAACGTACTGGAGTTTGCCGTACTCCAATTGGCAACACGAGGTGTTAACGCCAACGTAGCGCCAATTCAACGCAAAAATTACGGTGTCGAAAATTCACCAAGTTAGGTACATCGACTGCTAGGGGAATTGCGACATACTTGATACTTGATGGGACGCTTACCCAACGGCGAGCCGGAGTCCCCACCAAGCAACAAAAATCGTGCAAATGAACATTCCCACCCTTCGGCCTCGCGACCATATGGTCCACCGTCAAATGCTGCGGCAATAGTCGAGCCATGCCTATCTCCCACTCCCAACCTCCACCGCACAATGCCAGCCCAATCCGAAAGCCGGATCACGACAAACCAACCCCGACACTCATCACATCGAGGTTGTCCCCCTCGAAGATGGTGCGGTTGGGGACGTTGCAGACTCCGGCTTGGGCTGTCGTCGTAGGCATGAAATCCAGTGTACGTCGCGAAAGTTGTCATTCTGAAAGACGGTGGCAATCCAACCATTCCCCAACTAACACTCCAGACAGCAACGTCTCATCATTCTCCACGATAGTTCTCAAACGCGATCACCTCAAATCTGACATACTGTCTCATAGCCGTTAACAGGATCAGGATAGGAGGATCAACTCGTGCATCTGAAGGCAGCTTCTGACGCGCCTCTGAGCCTAGGAACTATCTGGAGGGCCATCAAAAAGTTCTCTCCTCGTCGGATTCCGCCTGTCTACTACGGCGGAGTGATCGCAATCCCGGCGTTGCTCATGGGAGAGCCGACGGTCGAGTTCTCGGAGAGTCTGAGCGAGATGGACTTCGTGTTGAACACGTTCTCGTTCCTGGTGTGGGGCGCGCTGGTGATGTGGATGTGTGCAGGGTTCACGATGCTCGAGTCGGGCTCGGTGCGCACCAAGAACGCTTCGATGATCTGTCTCAAGAACATCGGGCTATACTCCATCGCCGGACTCGCGTTCTTCTTCATCGGATACAACCTCATGTATGTCGATGTTGGGGACTTCATCGGATCGTTCAAGTTGATGTACGGACCTTCCTCCGACGAGTTGGCGCTGCTCGACGGAGAGGAAGGAGCGCTGGCAGGGGTGGTCGATCAGGGCTATGCCACGATGTCGGACTGGTTCTTCCAGATGGTCTTCGTGGCCACCACCGCATCGATAGTATCGGGAGCCTTGGCAGAGCGTGTCAGGATGTGGCCGTTCTTCATCTTCACATTGGCGCTGACCGCGATCATCTACCCGATCGTGGGAGCGTGGACATGGGGCGGCGGCTGGCTGAGCCAGATGGGATTCCAAGACTTCGCCGGATCGACGATTGTTCACAGCACCGGTGGATGGGCGGCACTCGCAGGGGTGATGATCGCAGGGCCGCGTCTCGGTAAGTTCCGCTCAGATGGAAGCGCCAAACCGACTCCGCCCTCAAACGTGTTGGTCGTCACATTGGGCGTCTTCATCCTGTGGCTGGGATGGTTCGGCTTCAACGGAGGCTCGCAGCTCAAACTCGGCTCCGCTGCCGACGCTGTAGCGATGAGCAACATCTTGGTCAACACCAACTTGGCTGCTGCCGCGGGCGTCATCGTCTCGCTGGCATTTTCCAGATTCATCTTCGGGCGCATGGACCTCATCGTCGGCTTGAACGGTGCGATCGCTGGACTCGTCTCGATCACTGCCGGACCAGACATCACCGAACACTATTGGGCGATTATCATCGGCGCCGTAGGCGGAATCCTCTGCTCAGCGGGAATGAGACTGCTTGAGAAGCTCAAGCTGGACGACGTAGTCGGAGCTATCCCCGCGCACCTCGTTGCTGGCATCTGGGGCACGCTCGCCGTCTGCATCGTGGCAGGAGGCGACATCGTCGCGCAGCTAGTCGGCATCCTATCCGTCGGCGTCTTCGTCTTCGCCCTTTCGTGGCTCATCTGGAAAGCGCTCGCGCTCAGCCCGCTGGGCATCCGCGTGACGCGAGACGTGGAAGAGCTAGGACAGGATGCAGGCGAACTCGGAATTGAGGCGTATCCCGAATTCGTCCTAATGCCGGAAACCCACGAGGAGGAGTAGGGGGACTTGTCTCCCTCCTCCTTGGGGCGGGCATCGGCGAGAGGTGTAGAATATCGCTGGTACAGGAATGCCGATAGGAGGATCGGAGAGGTGACGGTACAGACCCGTGCTGCCGAGGAGACGGCCCGTCTCGGGAAAGCGATCTATGAGAGGGACATCCGCCATCTGGTTGAGGCGGACCACCAGGGCGAGGTAATCGCTATAGACGTTGTGAGCGGAAGTTACGCCCTCGGCAAGAATGCCATCGAAGCATCCGAGAGGCTGCGGGATCAACACCCGGACGCCCATGTTTGGCTGATGCGGGTAGGGCATCGGACGTTGTATCGCTTCGGCACGGGTTCTCTGCGGAGAGTCGAGTGATAGAGGGGTTTGTGAATGCCAACCTCGAAGCAGTCATAACCATTCCCTTGCGGGGACCAACTGGGCAGACGCGGGAGATTGATGCTGTGATTGATACCGGCTTCAACGGCTACTTGACCTTGCCGCCGATGGCCGTGTGGTTATAGAGGCGATGGAGTAATGGAGAGCCTCTTCAAAAGGACTCTACGGTTGGCATAGGTCCCCGCGATCGGGGAATGACAAGGTGTGAAGTGCGGCTCTTGTTGAGTCGCTGATCAGCCAGTTGATGCTTCTAGTCTGGATGCGGGGTTGCGTTTGGGGAGGTGGACGATGAATTCGGTGAATTCGCCGGGTTCTGTTTCCACCTCGATGGTTCCGCTATGGCTTCGGACTATGTCCATCGAGAGGGAAAGCCCCAAACCTGTGCCGCGGCTGGTCGGCTTAGTAGTGAAGAAGGGATTGAATATCTTCTCGACAACGTCTGGGGGCATTCCTGTACCGTTATCGCGGAAGCGGAGTTCGATCTGGTCCTCTAGGGAGCGTGTGGTGATGAATAGTCCGGGCATATAGTCACTGTTGGAATCCTGCTCCCTGAGCATGTCCCGCTTGTCTTCGGTGGCGTGCCACGAGTTGTTGACGAGGTTTAGGAAGACGCGCCCTAGGTCTGCTGGTATGGCCTGAATCGGCGGGATCTCGGGGTCGAAATCTGTCTTGATTTCGATGTTCATATTTGGATCAGTGGCGCGTCCGCTGTGGTACGCGAGTTGGGTGTACTCTTGGATCAGATCGTTGACGTTCGTCTCTGTGAGGTCTGTAGATTCGCGTCCCATCGCCAACATGCCCTGGACGATGCGGTTTGCGCGATCACCGTGGGATTTGATGCGGCCCAAGTTGCCGACGAGATCGCCAGTGATCTCCTCGATGTAATCCATCTGCTCTTCGTCGATGTTGTCGGAACACTCCTCGATGATCTCGTTGAGTTCTTCCAAGAGTTCTTGTGACGCCTCGGAGAAGTTGTTGACGAAGTTCAACGGGTTTCGGATCTCGTGGGCCACGCCTGCAGTGAGTTCGCCAAGTGCCGCCAACTTGCCCTGAGTGATGATCTGGTCTTGAGCGTTTTGCAGCTCATCCAAAACGCGCTCAAGCTCGTCGTTCTTGCCTTGCAGTTCGTCTGCGAGTTGCTCGACCAAGTTGAGGCGCTGCACTTCGAGGGCGTGTTGGCGGAAGACTTCCAACGCGTCGGCCATCTCCGCGACTTCATCTCGACCACGTATCTCGACCTGAGTTTCGAGGTCTCCGTCTGCCATGCTGAGCATGCGGTTGGAGAGGGTTTGTATACGGCGCAAGAGCACTCTGCCGACGAATAGCCATGTGATCAGAAATGCGCCGATGACACTCAATGCGCTGATCCCAATCAGGAATAGCCGGCCTTGGAATATCGATTGTTCGGTGGCTTGAGATTCGAGGGTTACGCTCATCTCGGCTGCTTGCACAAGGTCGTCGACCTCGTCGACCAAGGAGATTGCGACACGACGGTTCAGCTCCACCAATGCGTGTTGTCTGGCATTCAGTTCGTGAGTTCTGGCGAGCAATTCAAAGCCGCCGCCTGCGCCGAGAGAAATCTCGAATAGCCGATTGAATGTTGGAGTGATGACGAGTGCGTATTCAGTGCCTTGAAGGACCGCCAAGCTGCGTTCGATGCGGCTGCGCGCGGCTTCTGATCTCTCACGCAACGGTTCAATAAACGCGGAATCCGAAACGGTAAATGCGCTTGCGAGCAGCTGGGTGGCTGTGTTCGCTGCCGCTTGGAGGTCCGCGACGTTCCTGTATCGATAAAACTCGCCTTCCGAAAAGTGCTGCCCTGTCGGCATGGGTGCTACGCCGAGTTCTCGGTAGCCTGTCATGGTGTAGAAAAGCTGATCGTCTATGGCGGGGATTAGAACTTCGTCCAAACGCTGCTGAAGTTGAGACAGTTCGACACTGATAGCCACTGTCCGATTTTCGAGGTCCAGCAACTCTTGCTTGTCGGTCTTGATGGTTTCGATGCTCTGTATCAGCTGATCAGCAAGTTCTCTGACAGTTGCCAATCGTGCTCCCCCGGCTCCCGCGGCGGCGATCGAAGTCAGTTCTTGTTCGAACAGCTTCTCGGTCTCGTCGATATCCTTGACGTCCTGATCGAACTCCGCTTGGGTTACTGCGGATGTCAACCGCGGAGCGGCTGCTGCGAGGACTCCGGTGTACTGTGCGATACCGAAGGAAGCGACCATTTCAGGCACGCTTTCTGCGCTGACCCGGTCCGTGCGATCGCTGATTTCGTCGAACGATAACCAAGCGACGAGGGTAGCTGTCAGGGTGAGCGCGACGGCGGCTCCGATGCCGACGTACATCTGCGTCGACAACCGGAAACGACCTACGAGCGATGCTCTGGCTTGTGCGATCATCTTGTGCGGTCGATCATTCTCTCTATCGGTTGATATTCACCGTCTGCGCCGATAACTGTCAGAAAGACTTCGTTGGAGCCTTGGCTGTCGTCTTGTCCGAACTGCAACTCAAAGCTGCCCAAGTCTATGATTTGACCATCGCGGATATGTTGCAAGAAGCATGTCCTGTCGATGTCACGTCCGCATCTTTCAACGACTTCGATAACGAATCTACCAGCTATATAGCCTTCCAATGAGACGAAGCCTGGGACTTCATCGGGATAGTACTTTGCGAGGGCTTCAAGATATTCAGCGACGATCGGCACTGAATCGTCCTGAGGGAATGGCACGACTTGGGTTACGTAAACGCCTTCCCCGTGTTCACCCAACTCCCGCGCCAATGCGTTGCTTCCAACGAATGATACGGTCATGAATTCGGGGTTGAAGCTTGTGTGGCGCGCCCACAGGATCAAGTGAGAGACGGGTTCATACGCGCCGATCATGATTACCGCTTCTGGTTCTCCTTGTTTCAGGTCCAGGAGAGCGGTCTTGATGGCTTTGGTGTTCCGAGGGTAGATTCCGATAGCCACTGGTGCCATGCCCAGATCAGCAAGTGCGATCCGCACGCCTTGATACCCGGCTCTGCCAAATGAATCGTCTTGATACATCACAGCGATCCGAGTGATACCGAGATCGGTGATGAGACGGTTAACCATCTCTGCTGTCTCTTGGTAGTAAGAGGCGCGCACATTCAATATGTGCTGGTATGTTGGGCTTCGCAAAAATTCGGCACCCGTGAACGGCGCGACGTATGGGGTGCCATTCAGATCGGCAACAGGGACGGCGGATCTGGAAGTTGGTGTCCCAACTGCACCGACGAGAGCGAAGACCAAGTCTTCTTCGATTAGAGCGGTGGTATTTGCAATGGCGGCTTCGGGTTCGTACGCGTCGTCGCGGAAGGTCAGTTCAAGAGTGCGACCGTGGACGCCGCCATTCTCATTAGCTTCAGCAAACGCGGCCAATATGCCGGTTCGCATGCCCAAGCCCAGCTCGGAGGCGGGACCGCTGAATGCCGCGGACTGACCGAACAAGATACTGTCGTCGGAGATCCCGTTGCGTTCACCCGCGCCGACAAGCGTCAAAGATGATGTGTTGCCGTTAGATGCCTGTCCAGTTGCGGTCTCGCTCGGAACAGTCGGAATTTGAGAGGAACCGCCGGAGTCGGAGCATGCAATCAGTCCGGCAAGGCAGACAATCGCAACCGCAATCTTTGACGCGGCCACCCCTGAAACCGAAAAACCAGGGAGGCGAGTCGTCAATCGTTCCTCCGTTTTACGAGGGTCAAACAGTTCATGTCGTTTTCTCTGCGGTAGTGCATCTCGTCGGAAAAGGTATGTGCCAAGTGCACTCCCCAACCACCAATCTCTGCCTCGTCGATGTCGGTGATCTGTTCCGGCATAGGGGCATCTTGTGTGGGATCGAATGCTTTGCCGTTGTCCAGGATCTCGATCTTGATGGAGGAAGCGTCGGAAGCGATATCGACCTTTATGGGTTGCGTGCCATCGACCTCTCCATGGTTGATGACGTTTATGCACAACTCTTCGAGGATAAGTTCGACCTGATAGGTCAGAGCTGGCGGCCAATCGCTTTTTTCCGAGATGTTTTCGATCGCGGTGCGGATCGCGTCGAGTTCGCCGATTTCAGGCATGAATTCGACTGACGCTTTTGCAGTCATCGTTTCACGTCCGCCTGAAGACCAGACATGCCTGGTCGTCGGATTGCGGTTCGTCGCCGGCGAATTCATTCACCGCGTCGAAAACCATTTTGCTGGCTTCTGCGGCATCTTTTGGCGGATTCTCGTGGAAGATTTGACGTAACCTATCCATTCCGAACAACTCAGCGTCCGCATTAAATGCTTCGGTGATTCCGTCGGTATAGAGGATCACAGTGTCGCCTGATTCGAGCTTGATCTCGGCCTCTTCGTAATCTATTCCGGGGAGGATGCCGAGAGCAGTGCCGCCGGTGGGCTGAATCACTGTAGTGCTGCCGTCTGGATGGACGATTATCGGTTCGTTGTGTCCGCCATTTGCATAGCAGAATTGAGTGGTTTCAGGATTGTAGATGGCGTAGAAGAGCGTGACGAACATCGCTGCTTCGTTTTCGGCGTCAAGGAGGTTGTTGACCTCTGCCAAAGCTTCTCCCGGATGCTCAAACCTCTGTCCCGCGCCTTTCAACAGCATCCTGCTGGACATCATGAAGAGTGCGGCAGGCATTCCTTTATCCGAGACATCGGCGATGGCCAGACCGATCATCCCGTTTCTCAGGATTTGGACGTCGTAAAAATCGCCGCCGACGTTGCGAGCGGGTTGCATCGATGCGTGTATCTGGTAGTGGCTGCTCTCCGGGAAGCTGGCAGGCAGGACCGATTGCTGGATGTTGTTGGCGACGTCGAGTTCGTTCTGCAACGCCACCAGTTTGTCTCGTGATTGCAGGGCATCTCGCCATTCATCGAGGTGTTGCAAGGTGCGCTCGATGGTTATCCTCAAATCTTGGAAATCGAGCGGCTTAGTGACGAAATCGAATGCGCCGCGGTTCATGGCGGTGCGTATGTTCTCCATGTCGCCGTAAGCAGAGATGATGATTGCCCGGATGTCGGGCGTGACGTCTTGGATCTGCTGCAAAAGCGTAAGACCGTCCATTCGAGGCATGTTGATGTCGGAGACGACCATGTCGATCTCCTTGTCCTGCATCAACATCTCAAGCGCCTCAATGCCGTCATGCGCAAAGACGAACTCGTATTCTCCGCGTCGAATCTGTCGACGCATTCTCTGGAGCACGAGCGGTTCGAGGTCCGGCTCGTCATCTACGACCAAGATTCTCTTGGGAGCTTTAATCATCGGGTCTGAAACAATTTCTTCCCAGTCATTGACGTGTTACATCGAGACAGCGGTTGCCCGGTTGCCGATTTGCCGGTCGTGGACGGGTTTAGTTCTTGACCGCGGCGAGGGCATCGTCGCGGGACGACTCTATTGGGATGATGTTGTCGAACCCACTGATGGAGAAGATCTCACGTATCGGGTCGGACAGCGAACAGACAGCGAATTTACCGCCTTGGCGGTTGATCGACTTGACGACCAACAGGATGGCTCGGAGTCCTGCGCTGCTGATGTACGTCAGGGTTTCAGCATCGAAAATCACCGCTTTATCCGTGTCTTCGATTGCCGCTTCTAAGCCGACCTGAAACTCCCGCGCGTTGGTACCGTCCACGCGATTCTCGCTGGGCATCACTATCAGCGCATCGCCTACTCGTTCTGTGTTGATTTCCATCTGTTAAACACTCCCTTGGGATAGGGTACTTAAGGTTACGTCAACGCGCCGCGTTGACACTATCGTAACCCAAGATTTCTAAGGATTCAGTTTATCCTCTTGACCTTTGGTTGCAAAACGCTAACTTTCTCGTTCGTATCTGCCGACGAAACTGTGTTCGGTCCTAGGTTCTCGAGGGAGTCTAGCCATCGAGATCGAATCGGGCAACACGATACCGCCTGAAAAGATCAGCTTCATCGCATCTTCTACCGACATATTGGTTTCCACAACATCGTCTTCCAATACGAATGCCATGTTACCTGATGTGGGGTTAGGTACTGTAGGCACATAAACGGAAACTAGATCCTCTTCTCTATCTGGTCCCCTCGCTCTGCCGGTCACGAAACCCATAGCCATCATCCCATCTCGCGGCCACTCGATGAAGACGACACGGCTGAAGTTGGCGCTCGATCCCACAGAAGCCATCGCCTGCGCCGTGACTCCGTAAAGCGTGCGCACCACAGGGATGAAGTGCATCACTCCATGTACACCGTTTAACAGTGATTGCCCCGGCTTGAAGATCGCGAGCAATCCCACGAGGTAAAAAATAACGACGAGAATGACTAGACCGATGCCGGGGAAATCCCAGGGCTTGTCTTTGATGAAAGCCATTCCCCTGAACCACTCATTGGTCGCGTTGACCAAGTACACCAGAACCAGCACCGTGACGAGCAACGGCACCAACTCGAGCAGTCCCTTCAAAACTCGACTTTGGACGTGGTTCTCTGCCCGTTTGAATATGCTCGGGCGTATTTCTTCCTGTTCCGTGTCGAGGGTCAGCTTATCGTCACCAACCAATGGAATGCACTCCTGTCTGATTCAGAAGCAACTTACAAATCGTGTACGCGCGTCAAAGTCTATACAAGTTGGAAATCCCGTCGCTATACGGATTGGTGCAACGTACTCGTAACATTCGGGGCTGAGGGACATCGCTTGCCTCGCGATGCCTGAAAAATCCGACTAAAGTTAATTTAATGCGACGACGGGGCAGCATCCAGTTTGTACAAGCGGTTTCGTGACTAAAGGCGCCATACGATCCAAGGACCGATCCGACACAACGTCCGGATCGGTCACGCCGAATCGTTTATACCGCGAGGAGGCATTCTCGCGACGCGGTCAACGAGAGTCGATGGACGGCTTGCTACGTGTCACCGCTCCTCACGAGTGGGCGATCCTGATTGGGCTTCTAGCAGCAATTCTGGCGCTGATCACTTGGGGCACCTTCGGACAAATCGAGCGCGGAATATCGAGCAACTGCCTAGTGATATATCCCGGTGAGCGATACACGATCATCGCGGAGAGCGAAGGCAACATAGCAGAGGTCATGGCACAAGTCGGCGCCATGGTGGAAGTCGGGCAACCGCTTGCTCGACTACGTTCGAGCGAACTTGATCGTCATGTCCGCCTTGCCCAGTCCAAAGTCGACCTTCTCGAAGAACGTTCCGGTTCTGAGGACAGCGACGAGCTCGCGCTGGCTAGAAACGATCTTCTCGAATTGATGACTCTGCAATCGACTGGACAGTTGGTGATTAGCCATGCGGCGGGGGAGTTGATGTCGCACCAGTTGTCGTTGGGTCGAGCACTCCGTCCGGGTGACGAAGTAGGGGTGGTCCGTTTTCACAACTCAGGCCCTATCCGGGCGGTAACGGCAGTCTCTCCTGAGGATGCTCGACATATAGAACCAGGGCTTGATGCCAGGATCAATGTCGCGTCAGGCATTCCTCGAACTGAGGAAGTCCTCAACGCCGAGGTCTTGAGCGTTTCCGATTCGCCGGTTGAACCGCCGACTTGGTTGTCCGCTCTAGGACTGGTCAGACAAGCTGACGGGCACTTGGTGGAGTTGGCATTCCATGAGTCGCCGGCAAATCCGTTGGCCGACGGTACCTCATGCAGTTCGCGCATCGTGTACGAACGCGGATCACTGTTCAGCGTCATCATCCCCTAGACGATTTTGAAGTCGCTCATTTTATGTTTCGTGCCCTGCTAAGCAAAGTCCTCAAATGGCGCGTCCGCACGCCGCTGTTTCCGCAGCTTGAGATCTCAGAATGCGGTGCTGCGTGTTTGGGCGCGATTCTTGGTTACTACGGACGCTGGGTCTCGATTGAAGAGTTGAGGACAGCCTGTGGTGTCAGTCGTGATGGATCCAGCGCGGCTGACATAGTCACTGCTGGCGAGCAGTATGGATTGAAGATCACTGGTTGGCGACGATCAATCGCGGGACTCAGAGAGATAACTCTACCGGCGATCCTCTTCTGGGAGTTCAACCACTTTGTCGTCCTAGAGCACATCGGCGGCGGCAAGTACTTCATCAACGACCCTGCTAACGGCAGGCGAACTGTGAGTGAGGAAACGTTCAACCGTAGCTACACCGGGGTCGCGCTTGTTGTCGAACCTACCGATGAGTTCAGGCCCGGAGGCACCCCTCCAGGCATCGTGCGCAATATCTGGCCGTGGCTGCGCGATGTCAAGGCACCCCTCGCATACGCGGCCTTGTGCGGGTTGTTGCTCGCGCTGCCGGGTCTAGCCTCGCCAATCATATTGAGTTCCTTCGTCGACAGCGCGATCGCTGGCAACTTGCTATCTGTCGGTTACTTATTGGTCCTTGGCTCCGCGGTTGCCGCTGGTTTGATCTATCTCCTCACGCTGATGCGTCAGATAGCGCTCCGACGCCTTTCCATCCGCGTATCGGTGGTCCACTCGGCACGTCTCTTGACTAAGATGTTCCGCCTTCCCTCGCAGTACCTCGCACACCGCTACGCTGGCGACTTGAGCACCCGAGTCAGATTGGTGGATGAGGTCGCCGCTCGTGCGTCCGGTGACTTTGTCGGGATCATGATCGATCTTGTTATGAGCGTCCTGTTTCTCGGCCTCATGGTCTACTTCGATCCGCTTCTTGCCGTATTGGTCGCGGGACTAGCCGTCGCAAACCTCTTTGCGATGCGCGTCTTATCCAATTTGCGGAGGGACCAAAATCGGCAGCTTCGCAGAGAGCAGGCACTGCTTTATGGCATCGGGGTTTTCGGCCTGCGAAACATCGACAACTTGCGCGCAACGGCTTCCGACGACGGGTTCTTCACTCGTCTGACCGGATATCAAGCCCGCGAACTTGCCGCCAGACAGAAGTTCGCGGAACTCGGCAACGTCATCGGCGCGTTGCCCAAGCTGTTCATACTTCTGGGAGCGGCCTTAGTTCTGGGAGTCGGTGGCTGGCAAGTGATCTCCGGAGAGATGTCCCTTGGCAATCTGATGGGCTTCTATATGGTTGCCGCGATCTTTCTCACTCCAGTTGGAAACTTCGTGCAGTTCGCGGACACATTCCAGATCTTGGAAGCCGATATGCAACGGATCAATGATGTGATGACCGCGGATGAAGATCCCTCTCTCGGCGCCCGAACAGAGACGGCTCCCGGCCGAATCGCCACTCTCCAAGGCAAGATCCGACTTGCCGGGAAGATAGAGCTCCGCGATGTGACCTTCGGTTTCAGGCCGAACCACCCGCCACTAATCGAGAACTTCAATCTCACCATCGAACCCGGCCAGCGAGTAGCGGTCATAGGCCCGACGGGTTCCGGCAAATCCACATTGCTGCGACTCGTCAGCGGTGAGTACACCCCGTGGTCCGGCGAAATCCTATTCGACGGTGTACCGCGCAACGACGTCCCACGAAACGTGATGACCGGATCAGTCGCGACCGTGGATCAACAGATATTCCTTTTCTCGGCAACCATCCGAGAGAACCTGACTCTGTGGAACCCGACTGTGACCGACCATCAACTCCTAGCAGCGAGCACTGACGCATTGATACATGACGAGATAATGAATCGCCTTTCCGGGTACGACTCGCATGTTGAAGAGGGAGGGCGCAACTTCAGCGGTGGCCAGCGCCAGCGCCTTGAGATTGCGCGTGCGCTTATCAACAACCCATCCGTCCTTCTTCTCGACGAAGCGACCAGCACCTTGGACGCGATAACCGAGATGCACATCGACGACGCCCTGCGACGTCGTGGCTCGACTTGCCTGATCGTCGCTCACCGCCTAAGCACAATCCGCGACTGCGACCAGATCATCGTTCTCAACAAAGGCGAAGAGGTGCAGCGAGGCACGCACGATGAACTCGTTGAGAACGCCGACGGTCTCTACCACGAACTGATCCACGCGCATTGAATCTCAATTCGTCAAGCAACAGAAGATGAATCTATCTGCCGACACAGATCTCCGCTCGCTGGCGGTTTCGTTGGGCGAGGTTGTCGAAACAGCCGGAAACCTCCCCGTCGATCTCGGCGCGCCTGAAGTCGCATGGTACGTGGAGCAGGGATCCGTCGACATTTTCTTCGTCGGGCAAGAAAACGGCATCCCGAACTCCAGCGCCAAACACATCCTCAGGGCGAACGAAGGACGCCTGCTTTTCGGTGTCGATACCTCCGACACGCCGCTCGCCGTTGTCGCCAAAGGCTTGCCCGGAACCATCCTCCGCGAAATCCATCTCGAAACCCTTTTGACCCGGGCCAAACCCGGAGCAATTGCAGACCAAGTCGACGCTTGGATAACCGACTTTTCCGAAACCGTCGCATATCAAATCGATCCGCGCCCGTGGACAGACGTGGTTCTCCATGCCGGCGATGAGTTGGAAATCGCACCACAGACCGTGCTTTCCACCCAACCCGGGAGATTGATTTGGGGCAGCTCAAAAACCGGTGCCTATCTAGGCACTGAAGAGATCGCTGGCAGTGGAGTCGGCTTCGCACCGCTTACTTCAGACACATGGTTGACGATCAGCGCAAAGACTCGTGTTACAGGACATACATCGCAGGAATTAGCCGAAACAGGTCAACTCATCCCTGCGCTCAGCGAGTTCCACAACCTGATTCTCGGGGCTGAGAAACTGAATCGTCGTTTGCTTCTCGCGGATGAGGCGAACGAACAATCCGACCGCACGATGCATCGGCGCATTGATGAAGAATCTGCTCGTCGAGAGCTTTTCGGCGTCTTGTCCGATCAAGTCGGCGCGTTCGACGCTACCGGTTCCACACTCATCGCTGCGATGCGATTGGTCGGTAAGCATGAAGGCATCGAGTTCCAAATCCCGCAAACCAACCGGCCCGCAATCGATGTCACGCACTCGATGCAGGAGATCGCCAATGCTTCTGAGATCCGATTTCGCAAAATCCGATTAACCACCGAAGACCGTTGGTGGTTCGGCGACAGCGGCGCGATGCTCGGATCATTAAAAGACGATGGCTCCCCGATCGCTCTCATACCGAGCACTCGAGGCAGGTACCGTGCCGTCGATCCGACGACTGGGAAGGGACGCAAAATCGACGCTGGTCTCGCCGAAACAATCGAACCGGTGGCTTGGTTCTTCTACAGACCGCTACCCAGAAACGAACCGGTGCGAGCATTGGGCCTGCTTCGCTTCATGGGCGATAGTATGGCCGCAGACATCGGTTGGTTCGCTTTAACCGGGCTCTTGGCTAGTCTTTTGCTGCTTGCTCCAGCCATCGCTATCGGCGAACTCACCGACTGGGTGCTGGCCACTCATGCAACCGGTATTCTGGTCCAATTCATGGTCGCAATCATCGTGCTCACGTTCGTTGCGGCCAGCCTTCAAGTGCTCCACGGCACCGCGCTGATGCGAATGGAGGGCCGTGCCGCGGCACGCGCGTCCGCCGCCGCGTGGGACAGACTCCTCGCGTTGCCTCCCAGTTTCTTCAACCAGTTCACCGCGGGCGATCTCGCCTCCCGATTGTCTGTGTTCCTGCAACTGCGAGACCAGATCTCCGGCGTAGCCGCCAACGCGCTACTGTCGGTGGTCTTTCTGCTCCCCACATTCGTCATACTGTTCATCTACGACACCACGCTCGCGTGGTTGAGCATCCTCCTAGGGCTGACATCGTTGGGCATCACAGCCGCTGTTGGATACCTGCAGATAAACCCGATACGACGACGTTTCAAGATCATTCGAGGGATAAGCGGAGACCTGTATCAATTCATCAACGGTCTTAGCAAGCTACGTACCGCAGGAGCCGAGTCGTCTGCATTTGCATCATGGGCCCGTAGATATCGCGAGCAGCAGCTTCAAAAGATCCAGATCAGCAGACGCAACGAGCACCTGATAGCGTTCAGCGCCGCCTTGCCCGCACTGGCCGCCGCGATGTTGCTGGGCGCGGTCGTATGGCGCGGTGCCGAACAGGTCGACCTCGCAAGCTTCCTCGTCGTCTACTCCGTCGCAATGCTTTTCTACGCCGCAATCGTCCGACTAGGGCACGCGTTTGAAACAATCGCAACCATCATCCCCGCATACGAGCAGATACAGCCCATTCTCGAAAGCCTTCCCCAAGACCAGAGCAATGGCCTCCACACCACCACCATCAATCTCACCGGACACGTAAAGTTCGATCATGTCACTTTCCGCTACTCCGACGACGGGCCGCTCATTATCGATGATGTCTCATTCGAGGTCCGGCCCGGCGAATTCGTCGCCATCGTTGGCGAGTCGGGATCAGGCAAGAGCACATTGCTGCGTTTGGCTTTAGGACTCGAAGACCCGACTTCCGGGTCCGTCTACTACGACGAGCGGGAACTCGCCTATCTCGACCGGAAATCGGTGCGTCGACAGATCGGCGTCGTTACCCAAGACGGCGTGTTGCAGCCCGGAGACATCCTTGACAACATCATTGGAATGGGGGACGACCTCACCATCGAGGATGCTTGGCGGGCCGCGCGGCTGGCGAACATTGATCAAGACATCAACGCCATGCCTATGGGCATGTTCACGCCTGTAAGCGACAATTCGTCGACCTTCTCGGGCGGTCAGACGCAGCGTGTCCGCATCGCCGCGGCACTTGTTCGCCGACCCCGCGTCGTATTTCTCGATGAAGCCACCAGCTGGCTCGACGCCCGAAGTCAAGCCGCGGTCATGCGAGGCATCGAGAGCATCGCGTCTACTCGCATCGTCATCGCACACCGACTCTCTACAATCCAAAAAGCAGAGCGCATATACGTTCTCCAATCCGGCCGCATCGTTCAACAAGGCAGCTTCGATGAACTCTCAAAGATAGACGGCCCATTCCAGGAACTCATCAAGCGCCAAATGACCTGATACAGTCCAATGCCGCAAGCAAAGCCACCCCAAAACTCCCTCCAATGCGAGACCCGCGAAGAGTGGCTCACATGGCTCACGGAGAACCACACCCGCGACGATGGCATCTGGCTAATCACCTTCAAGAAATCCAGCGGCATGCCCTCGATGGGCTATGACGCATCCGTCGAAGAGGCCCTGTGCTTCGGATGGATCGATAGCCGCACTAAAGGCCTCGACGACGAACGTTCGATGCTCTGGTTCGCTCCCCGGCGCAAGGGATCGAACTGGTCAAAGTCGAACAAAGACCGCGTCGCCAAACTCACCAAGGCAGGCCTTATGATGCCGCCCGGTATCGCCAAAGTCGAAGCCGCGAAACAGGATGGGACATGGACCGCGCTAGACGCGATCGAACGACTTGAAATTCCGCCTGACTTAGCAGAGGCATTCAGCGACCATCCCGGATCAGCCAAAAACTTCGACGCATTCCCACGATGGGTCAAACGAGCCACATTGGAGTGGATATCAACGGCTAAACGGCCCGCCACTCGAAAACGCAGAATCGATGAAACTGCGCGGCTGGCTCAGAACAATGAGCGACCCAAGCAGTTCCGTTCAAGCTGATGCCAACTTTCAGGCGGCCTCCCGCAAACATTCCTCCAGCAACCTGAAGGCGGCCTCCACAAAGGCCCACATATTGGCCTCGCGATCCGATTCGCCGGTTTCAAGCGTGATTGACTTTTCCACTGGGCCCGATACTGCGATGCACGTATGACCAGCCGCATCTCCGTACCGATTGCCTGTAGGCCCGCTCGCTCCCGTCTCTGCGAAACCCCAGGTCGTCCCTAACGCCTCGCGCACCGATCTCGCATTTAACAGAGCGTACTCCTCGGTAGACGACCTGATTCCGGTCAAAGCCTCGTCAGGCACTCTCAGAAACGCCTTGTGCGAAGTCCGGGTGTAGGTCACTGCTCCCCCGATGAAATACGCAGATGCGCCCGGAACGGCCAGCAGACAGGCCGATATTAAACCGCCTCCGGATGACTCGGAAACACCGATCGTCTCAGCCCGATCTTTCAACAACGTTGCGGCGCCCAGCGCCCGTTCACCAAGCCCTGACATTTCTCTTTGTCCTCCGTTTGTCTAAACTCAACGACCTTTGGTCGGCTTGTGGATCGACTGAATTATCGCGCTTGCTGAACATCTCTGGTAAAGTACGCGTCATTCGGTTTACGAAAAACCGAAAAACGCAGGGGCGGTAAGTGGCGACGGACGTCCAGAGGAGGGCGATATGACTAATGATTATCCGGTTCAGTTCAGCGTCGATTACGGAGATGGCACTCGGAACCGACTGACGACGTTTTTCAGGTTGATCTTGATGATTCCCATTCTCGTGGTGCTGATGGTCGTTTCATACAGCACAGCAGCGGTTGCGGCGTTTCTGATGATACTGTTCCGCCAAAAGTACCCGAAGTGGATGTTCGATTATCAACTCGAGGTGCTTCGGTTCAATGCACGGGTCTCCGCCTACTTATCTCTGCTGACAGATGAATATCCGTCAACAGACGAAGAACAGTCGGTACACCTAGAAGTTGCGTACCCGGACGCGGCGTCCGATCTGAATCGTTTTTTGCCGCTGATCAAGTGGCTGTTAGCGATTCCGCACTACATCGCGCTGCTGATCTTGGAAATCATCGCTTTGGCAGTCACGATCATCGCTTGGTTCGCAATCATCATCACAGGCACGTACCCAAGCGGTCTGTTCAACTTCGTCGTGGGGGTAGCTCGTTGGTCGAATCGAGTAACTGCTTACGCTTTTCTGCTCACGACAGATCGGTACCCTCCGTTCCGCCTCAGCCCTTAGAGTGGCAAGGTTCTAAACTCTCCCCTTGGTATCAAGGGAGTAGGGATGGTGCTTCCACCGCGCTCCAACTCGGGGCGCGTGTGGAAAGCGCGGCGCAGGCCGATGCGTACCTCGCTGAAGCGATCGCGTCTTCGGTCGCGGCGTAACGAATCAGCATCGCGGCTGCAAACACATCACCTGCACCGGTCGTGTCCGCACCAGCACCATCTACTACATCGCTGAACGACGATACCGGCACCGGTTCATTCCGGCCCTCAAGATATAGATCGGCTCCCTCGCTCCCCTTGGTAACAACGAGATTACGCGTCAACCGGCGCCATTCTCCAAGCGTCTCTGCTTCAACCTCCGACTCCGATATCACGCAGATGTCCCACCCTGTACTCATCCCCTCAGGCGGGGACTTCGATACCTTGACTTCAGAAGGCAATGGCATGTCCCATGACCGCAACCATCCTTGAGGCACAACACACGACACTTGCGGTTGAAACCAGTCCAGGCAATCAACCGGCAACTCCTGCGTCAAAGGCCCGGCGAATAGCATTTTGGGTTCGCGCCAGCTGTCCGGTAAATCGTCGGCGCGGATATGGCGAGCACGGCTATGTAGCATCTGAACTCGATCTCCGCGGGCGTTATAGCGATTCTCAAAAGTCGAAGTTGCCGGCGATGGAACACTCGCGAACAGGTCTAGGGAATCGACCACTTCGTGCGATGGATAGTCTTCGCTACAAGATGTGATGATGGCTGCTCTAATCCCCAGACGCGCGCCTGTCACAGCCGCGAACGCGACAGCGCCACCAGGCTCACGCACCGAAAGATCGTGAGGTGACACGTCCCAAGTCACATGCCCAACCGCCACGAGATCAGGCGCGTCCACAACTACAACTGCCGGAGCTTGGGGTCCCAGCGGTCACGCAGCCAGTCGCCTGTGAAGTTAAGCGATAGAACGAGCAGGAATATGGCGATCCCGGGCATCGTAGATATCCACCACGCGGTGTCCAGATAGTCTCGACCGTCGGCAATCATGTTGCCCCATGTGGGGGTAGGTTGCGGGATGCCAACTCCGAGGTACGACAGGGTCGATTCGGCGAGGACCAGACCTCCAGCGCCGAGGGTTGCGAGCACGATGACGGTGCTGCTCACGCCGGGAAGAATATGTCGAAACGCGATCCTCCAGCTCGAGGCACCTGCGACGCGCGCCGAGGCAACGTAGTCGCGCTCACGCAGTGACAGCACTTCCCCCCGCACAGGACGGACGAATCCGACCCATGAGATGAGTATCAATATCAAGAACATGATCGTGAAGGAAGTGCCAAGGACGATCTTGATGACGAGGGCGATCATGATGAATGGCAAAGCGATCCAAGCGTCGACGAGGCGCATGATGATTTCGTCGACGATTCCGCCGATGAAGCCCGCGGCGAGACCAAGGGCGGTGCCGATTATCATCCCGCTGGTCATGCCAACAGCTACGACCATCAGTGAGGCCCTACCACCATAGAGCAGTCGGCTCCAAAGGTCGCGCCCCACCTGATCTGTTCCTAGCCAGAATTCACTGGTGCCGCCTTCCAGCCAAATCGGAGGATTGCGAACGCGAGTGAAGTCGGCATCTCGGATCGGGTCGTGCTCAGCGATCACCGGCGCGAACGCGGCTAACACTACGAGCAACGTGAACACCGTGGTCCAGATGATCGGATACCGTCGCAGAAAGTCGTATGCCGCTATTGGACCGCGCAAAACGGATCGCACCGGTTCGGGCAGCGACGCTCCTGTTCGGGCGTATTCAGGTATCTGGTATTGCGTTGCCATGGGTTCAGCTCAATCTGATACGCGGGTCAACCATGACATAAAGCAGGTCGGCGACTAGGTTTGCGGCTATCAAAACGACGGCAACGAGCAACGTGGTGCCCACGACGAGATTCAAATTGTTGTTTACTACAGCTTCAATGGCGAGCAGTCCGATTCCTGGCCATGCGAACACGGCTTCAATCACGACTGTTCCGGTCACAAAGTTCCAGAGCAGAAGCGCCGAGACCGTGATCGGCACAATCAGCGAGTTACGCAGAGCGTGTTTCCAGATGACCTTGGGCCCTGCGACCCCTTTCGCACGCGCCAATTTGATGTACTCCGAATCTAAGACTTCAAGCATTGAGGAACGCATCAATCGCATATATCCCGCGGCAGCACCCCACGCGAGGGTCAATACGGGTAAGATCATGGCCTTTATCTGGTCTAAGGGGTCTTCGGATCCGATGGTCCCGATTACGGTCACCGGCACCCACTCCAATCTGACCGCGAAGATAAGGATCGCGATGATCGCCACGTAAAAGGCCGGCAGAGTGATGCCTAAGTTGGCGAAAAGGCGAACCCCGTAGTCCAATATCGAACCGCGTTTCACCGCGGACACCATTCCGAATGACAGCCCGAACAGTGTGGCGATGATCCAAGCGGAAACACCGAGCTGGACTGTAGGCGCGATCTTTTCTCGGATCTTTTGAGTTACGGGGAAGCCGTCGGAGAGATCGTGCCCGAGGTCGCCTCGCAACACGTCCATGAGCCAGAACGCGTATTGGAGCGGAACTGGTTTGTCGAGATGGAGTTTCTCGCGTTGGACCTGTAGCGCGCTTTCGGAAATCCCGTATCCGCCCTCGGATACGAGCATTGCCAACGGGTCACCAACTAGTCGTGACAATACGAACATGATGATGGTGACCAGAAACAGCGCGATCAACGAGGCGAAGATTCTTCTCAGTATGAAGCCGCGCATATTCGACCATCGATTCGGTTGTTAACCGATACATTGAAGCAGGGGCGGTTTATGGACCGCCCCTGCCTGTTGGAGTGTGGGACTACTTGCCTGTCTGAGCCGGTCAACGGTCTCAGTTGGCGAGCCGTACCCACTCCAAGCTGTTCATTCGACCTAGCACGCCCTTGCCTTCCGGCAGCATCTGCCACTCGGAGATCAAGGAGGGGTTGTACAGCGCCGCAACTGGACTCTGATACACGCCGACCCAAACCATCCATTCGCGGTTCCAGTCGAACATCGCCGTCACCAGTTCCCGCAGTTTTTCGGGATCGGCCTCACCAGCCATCGCAAGGTGAGTCTCGGCGAATATCGGTATCTCCATTGCACGGTTGTAACCGCCAGGTCGTGAGAGCGTTGTGGCGTTCAAGTCCTTCGGCCATGTCGGTGGTGCCCACGCATCACCGCCGCTGAAGAAGATCTTCTTATTCGTGCGGTTTACCAATGAGGGCCTGAACGACGAGTAGTTCTGCTTGTCGAACGTGCTGTTGATGTTCAAGTTCGCGAGCCACTCGATGCCGATCGCCTCTTGGAGCGTCTCTCCAGAGCCAGCGGCAGGACCGGCCCACCACTCAACATCGAAACCATCGGCGTGACCAGCTTCCGCCATCAGTGCCTGCGCACCTGCGACGTCATACGGCACGTCCCATTCGCTCTTGTAGAACGGGTGGCTGGTGTCCCAACCGGGGGCGTATGAGACCCGACCGAAACCGTCGGTCAAAGCATTCATCAATTTCTCGCGGTCAATCGCCATCGCCATGGCGGTACGCACCTTTTGCGAACTATCCATGGTCTCTGGTATCTCAGGATCGCCGATCCAAGGCATCGCCGTGTCTAGCGGAGGCTTAAACAGCGGATCGCCGGGCTCGTCACTGGTGAAAACATCGCCAGTGATCGCGTGCTGGGTTTCCCAGTAGTTCCCGGAGTAGACATACGACGAGTCTCCCCAGAAACCTTCGGGAGCCTGCGTGAAGCCCTCTTCAAACATCTCGTTCCAGTCGGTCAGCGCCAACTCGCCGATCTGTGCCTGACCAGTCTTGAGCATCGCCTTGCGGACGCTGGCCTCAGTGACCTGCAACACGTTTGCAGCCGCCACATACGGACGCTTGCGCCAGTGGTTGTCCACAGCCTCAAGGAACACGCCCTTGTGCTGCGTCCACTCGGTCACCTCAAACGGACCGGTTCCGATCATTTGGGTCCTCATTCCCTCAGGACCTACCTCGTCGAAGAAGGCCTTTGAGAAGATCGAGATCCCTTCCCAGAAGTTGGTCACGTACTGCAAGAGTGAGTGTCCGCCGAAAGCTACCCAGTGGAAGCGGACCTTGTAGTCATCGATTACCTCGACTTCTTGCACCAAGTTCGCCAAGTCCCCACCAGTGTCGTGGATGCTGTCGGGCTGGAGTTTCGGGTTAGCGTCGTTCCATGAGAACGCGACATCGACAGCTGTCATCTCGCCGTATCCGCCGTGGAACTGCACGCCCTGACGGATCGTGAAGTCGGTGTAGGACGATCCGTCCGCCGACATCTCCCAGTCGCTCGCAAGCAACGGACCGAGAGCTACGGTTCCATCGTCCGCTCGGACTGCTTCCAAGAGGGTCTCGGTTGAACCTGTTCGGGCGGTTACCGAGCATGCGGGGCAGTACCGTGGGCTGGAGTTCATGAAGTACGAGTTACCGATCGCAGCAATCAAAACGCCTGAAGGTTCAACATCGTCACCAGCTCCACGCGACACACCTTCGATGTCAACTTTGACTACTGGCGCATCAATCGTCGTGACCTGAGGTGTAGCAGTCACAACCACCTCAACCGCAACCTCCTTGACGACCTCGCGCACGACCTCTTTCTCGACCTCGACGGGCACCTCGACCTCAACCTCGCGAATGACCTCTTTCTCGACCGCCACTGGCACCTCAACCTCGACCTCGCGGATGACCTCTTTCTCGACTTCGACCGGCACTTCGACCTCTACGGTCTGGATTACCGGCCTATCGACAGGCACCTCTACAATTCGCTCGCTGCCACAAGCCACCGCCGCCAAACTGGCGATACCTAACAGCAGGAGCGCTACATTTCTAACGCTCAGCATCTTGACTCCTCCTTATGAAGCCTGTTTGCGTCACGGTATTTTAGCACCGCTACGTATTCCTGCGCGCTTTAATCGCAAACCTACGAAACTCGTAATTCGGGGTCCATTGGAACGATCTTCTCTCTTCGATTTTCGCGGCGACAACTGCCTATGCTTGGGCCACCTCCGCAAAATGCTCCCTCAGCCGCGGATACAACTTCCTATAACGCTCATACGCCACTTCATATGCACCAGTCATCTCACCTCTCGGCTCCAACCGATCCAACGGCCGAATCCAAGTGCGACAAACCTCCTCAACCGAATCAAACCCACCTGTCCCCACCGCGGCCAAGATCGCAGCCCCATACGGCGCTCCTCCCACCGGTCCTACCGTCACCACTGGCACGCCCAATACATCCGCCTGCATCTGACGCCAAACCGGGCTCCTAGCGCCTCCTCCAACTGCCACGGCCTCCGACGCATCGACTCCCAGCCCACGCATCAACTCCAACGAGTCCCTCAACGCAAACGTCACCCCTTCCAACACGGCACGCACCAGATGCCCACGCTCATGCCCAGAATGCAATCCCACAAACACACCCCGAGCATTCGAATCCGCATGAGGCGTCCGCTCGCCAGTCAGATACGGCAAAAACGTTAACCCATCCGCACCGGCAGGCACTTCCTCAGCCTCGGAAATCAACTCTTCATACGACGCCCCCTTTTCTGTGCGCCCTGCCAAGACACGCCTGAACCAACCTAGCGCCGCTCCTGCAGACAACACAACTCCCATCAAATACCACTGGCCCTCGACCGCATGATTGAACGAGTGAATACGCATCCCCGGATCTACTCGAACAGTCTCGATAGGCGCTACCACAGCCCCAGACGTGCCGATCGAGGTCTGCATCGAACCTTCCTCAACGTTCCCCGAACCCACCGATGCCGCGGCATTGTCCGCGCCACCGCCAACAACCGGAGTCCCTGTCCTCAGACCCAACGCCTCAGCCGCATCTTTCGTCAAACCGCCAGTAACCTCGGCCGATCCCATCACCCTTGGCAGCATCCCAACATCAAATCCCAAACCGTCGACCATCTCCTCAGACCAACATCCCTCCCGCACATCAAACAGCAACGTCCCAGCCGCATCCGATGGTTCCGTCAACTTCTCCCCCGTCATGAGCAAACGCACATAGTCCTTAGGCAACAAAACTGTCTGCATCCGATCGAAAACATCCGGTTCCTCATCCCGTATCCAAAGCAGCTTCGGCGCAGTAAACCCTTCCAACGCCGGATTGCCCACCATACGGGCCAACCCATCAGTCCCAACCGTCTCCGTGATAAACCGACACTGCTCCGTGGTCCGAACATCGTTCCACAAGATCGCCGGCCTCAACACCCGATCTCCCTTGTCCAATAGCACAGAACTGTGCATCTGCCCAGACAATCCGATTCCAGCGACCTCACTCACTCCTGCATCATGGCACGCCGATCGCACCGCATCGACCGTCCCATCCCACCAATCTGCTGGATCCTGCTCTGACCAACCGGGCATAGGAACAGACAGATCCAAACCAGATTCCGCCTCCCCCGCGACGGAACCAGTCTCATTCACCACCAACGCCTTAACCGCGGTTGTACCAACGTCTATCCCCAAATAGTGCTGCGCCATGCTAATCCCCCTATCTTTCACGGCATATCATAGACGCAACTCGCTCGACTAACCATCAAAAGGACCGTCCAAATGTACGTCGGAACACAGTTCGGAGCACGCCACGAAACCGACATCAAAGTGCTCGCTCAACTAGGCGTCAACAACGTCGACGTAACACCCAAAGAACACTGGTCGGAGTGGACGGTCGATCTCCTCTCCTCATACATCGAGAGGTACGCTGAGTTCGGCATCACCGTTGAGACCATGCACTCGCCCCTCGGCTCCCGCGACGCATTCACCAACGACATGACATACCTCTTCCTCGGACCGAGTGACGAGAAGGAACGCGAACTCGACAGCCTCTGCGAAATCATCCGAATGGCCTCCCAAGCCGGCCTCAGAGGACTCCTCTACAACATCACTATCCTCGGACATCTCCGGACTCCCCCGCGATATGGAAGAGGCGGTGCGAGGCTCTCTTCCTTCAAATACGCCGATCTCGACCAGTCTCTCCCCGAGTTCGAAGGCGGTGCCGCCGACGCTGACACGATGTGGGAGCGAATCGACTACTTCCTCGGACGAATCATGCCCGTCGCCGAGGAATACAAGGTCCAGATGGCGTGCCATCCGCAAGACCCTGGCATCAAAGACAACGAATACCGCGGCGTAGCCCGCGTCATGGGTACCGTCGATGGCCTTAAGAAGTTCGAGGCTATGCACGAAAACCCGTACCACGGCTTCAACTTCTGCCAAGGCACAGTCTCCGAAATGCTCGAAAAACCCGGCGAGGAGATCTACGACATCATCCGATACTTCGGAAGCCGCAAAAAGATCTTCAATGTCCACTTCCGAAACATCAAAGGCGGCGTCCTAGACTTCGTAGAAGTCTTCCCCGACGAAGGCGACGTCGACATGCTGAAGGCCATACGAACCTACAAAGAGGTCGATTATCCCTACATGCTCATGCCGGACCACGTCCCAGGAATCGATGGCGACGAAGCTGCCCAAGTCGGTTTCGCCTACTGCTACGGCTACATCCACGCGCTCTTGCAAGCAGCCAACGAAAACTGAACCCCAGTCACCCCTTCATCGACCCCCAACTAACCCACTTCAACCGCCTCCCGATCCCTACGCACCGAACCATTCCGCGCCGCCCGCACCGGGGTAACCGAACCCGCGGACTCGGGATAGAACTGTGCACAGTAATACCGGAACGGCATGATCTCTCCATCGGCACGACACAGCCGTGGCCGAGATCGATACTCCTTGTTCGCCCAGATCACCAAGTCCTGACGCACATCATGGACCTGTTGCAGAGACATAAAGCTGTTCATGATCGGAGCGCGAAATCGCACCGGTAGAAAGCCTAGCCCAACTATCAACCGCTTCGGCTTTCGGATCTCCCGCGTCTGCGACACCAGCGTGAAATCGATCAGCTTGCCATCAACCGGCGTGGCCAATATCCACAACCGCAGATCCATGCCGATGGTGCGCTCATAGATCTCGACATACGAGTAACCCAGTCCATAGATCCGGGTGACAGCGGAGATGTCAAACGTCAAAGATGCAAACTTGGCGATGTGTCGGATGGATCGGAAGTCAAAATCGCTCTCCAGACGATGACCGTCAACCACTAGACGTCCGACCCGCACCACATTGTCGTAACCGTGCACGTAGCGCAGGTGGGTGAGATCCACCGAATTCTCAGTCGTCTCCTGTGGATGCCCCGGAAAACGGAGCGTCTTGACCTTGAGACCGCTCCATCCCATTTGTTCGGGCGATTCTGCTGGTAGGTTCCATTGCGGTTCCCGGCCATCGATGCCCCACCAAGCGAATATCAGACCCGCAATCTCACGCGTCTGGAAAACACCCAGCTTCGCAGTTTTCGGAGGTGGAGCAAAGGGCGTCGCCACACATTGGCCTGTCGTATCGAACTCGTACCCGTGGAATGGACACACCAACCGTCCTTCACACACGCGTCCGCCCTTGGTCGGGCCCAAATCCGCGCCTAGGTGCGGGCAATAGGAATCCGCGACGCAGACCTGACCGTTCTGGTCGATCCAAGCTATAACGTTCTCGCCCATCCAAGTCCTTTGGATGAGCTTGGACTTGATCAGCTCCTTGCGGGTCGTGAAGAAGTACCAGCCCTCGGGAAACGGCGAAGGCAACGGCATATTTTCGAGCTGCCTACGACGAGTTGCCTCACTGACGCTGTTCATATCACTTCTCGATTCAACACTCCGACACTCAAAGCAACCATTTGGCGCACAAGAATCGCTCTTCACGCGCTATTGTCCCGCCCCTCATTCTACCCATGCAATTCTTCGAGTCATTGTAGCGAATGGCTACATTGTCTCAATTAGGGTGCCATGGCAAAAAACGGAAACTCTCTTCACAGCGGTGCATCGAGAGTATTGCAGATGACCTGCTGAGCCTGCATACGAGCGATCCGGTATTAGTGCCAGAGGCGAATCTGCGATTCGCTCTATCTGCCGTGCTGGTCGCCAGAGCCGAATACTCCATTAAATCCAACAGCCCATACCGGCTCTAAGGTCGCTCGCTGTCCAGATGTAACCTAACCCTTTTCCTGCTCGTACCGCTCATGTATGCCCTTGATCGCCAAGTCGAGGTCCGTCCACTCGCGCTCTACCATCGAACGCAGCCGCATGTTCTGGTATGCGCCCCAAACAACCATCGCTGGCAGCACTAGCAAGATCGAAGCGATAAGCGAGTAGACGATCGTAATCATCGCCGTTATCCCGAACTGCTGAGACGCAAGAAGCGGTGCAGCTGTCAAAACTCCGAAACCGAACGCCGTCGTCAATGCAGAGCCCAACAACGCCGAACCCGTCGTCGTCAACGTCCGAATCGCCGCCCTTTCCGGGTCGCGCTGTCGCGCGAACTCTTCTCGGTAGCGATGAATGACGTGGATCGTGTAATCAACCCCGATCCCGATTGACAATGCGGTGATGATAGACGTGATCAGCGTGTAAGGGATACCCAGCAACGCCATCGTCCCCAGCACGCAGAAAAGCACAAGCACAATCGGCGCAACCGCAACCACCGCCAACGCCGGCTGCCTCAACGTGACCCAGAAGAAGATCGCCAGGATCCCCAACGCCACCGCAACCGTCGTGCTAATCGCCTCGGTCTGTCGTTCCGTGATCTGATCGGTTACCGCAACCGAAATCACACTCTCCGAAGTCACCGTGACCGCAGCGTCGTCCCCTTGCCAAATCTCCTCGATCTCCCCCTGCATCGCCCGCGACTCTTCGGGTTCACCCAGGTAGCTCGGGAACTGAAGCAACATCGCATCCATTCCATCAGGATTGTTGACCAGCAACCGCGCCAGCTCCGGTTCCTCAGCCGCCAACCTGTCCAGCACCTGCTGCATCAACGCAGGATCAAGGTGTACTCCCTCGGAAGCCTCCTCGAACATCGCTGCCAGCTCCGGATCATACTTATCCCCCGGTTCACCACTATCCTCGATCCAATCGTCCAAATAGTCGAAGTACGATGTCTGGATCGGACCCGCCGCAGCCTTCGGTCGCTGATTGGAGTCATCAAACGCAACCGTCAGATCTTCCATATTCAGAAGCGTCCGGATCTCCGTAACCTCTGCTTTCACCAGGACACTCGCCACCTCCGTCGAACCACCCACTGCCGCTTCCAAGGTGTTCATGTCGGTCAACACGCTCCCACCGCGCGGAAGTATGTCCTTGATGCTGAACTCGTACTTCAGACCCGTCGACGCATAACCCAGACCAGCCGTTATAGCGATCACGACCACAAGATACGGGATCGGCCAACGCGTCACGCTCCTACCCAACACCTCCGCCAATGGCGCGATCCCCGGCAACGCGTTCGAGATCGCACGTGCCTCACCCAACTTGCCCTTCGCCTCGCGCCGACGGTCGATGATCGTCCTTCCAGCCGGGATCAACGTAAGCATCACAATCAAACTCAGCCCAACACCCATCCCTGCCACGATGCCAAAGTCGCTGATAACCCCGATAGGCGAAAACAGCGTCGCCAAAAAGCTGACTATCGTAGTAACCGCGGCCAAGGTCAACGGAATAGTGACATGCCTCAGTCCTCGACGAACCGCCTCCACAACCGGGTGACCCTCAAGCCGCTGCTCCCGGTAGTGTGAGGTCGCCTGAATCGCATAGTCCACCGTCAGGCTGATCACGATCACCGGCACCATCGCAGTCAGCGAGCTCGGAGGTCCTATCAGGCCCAGTCCGTTCGGTCCGAACCATCCCTCCGCTCCCACGATCCACGCTATCGACAAGATAAGCCCGGTCAGCGTCAGCAGCATATCCGATAGTGCGCGCGTGAAAAGCAGCAGCAACAATGCGATCAACACCAGCGCCAAACCCAGCAACGGTGCCAACCCAGACTCCGTCGCCTCCGTGTACTCATCCTCCACGATCACCGGAGACAAGCTGCTCACGCGTAGCGGGCCATCATCCTCGACCGCCAGATCATAGATCCTGCGTTCGGCTTCCAGAACCCTCTCGTCACCAGAATCGATCAGGCGAATGTTCGCGATGGCGATCGAAGTGCCATCCTCATCCGTACCGGTCAAAGCATCGATCGCACCCGCGATCTCAGGAACACTAAGAGCAGCGTCAATCACGGGCTGCGTGATCGCATCCACGCCTTGAGCCTGTGCCAAACCTCCGATCACAGAAGAGGGAGCAACCACCGCATCGACAGGCACCAGCAACTCGCTCACATTCCGATCGCTGACGACCTCACCGATCAGAGAGTCCATCTGCGACAATCCCTCAGGCGTTATCGCATCTCCCCGGAAAATCAGCGTAACTATTCTGACCTCGCCCGAGTTTCCGAAAAACTCGTCGATGTCCCGCGTCGCTTCAGCGATAGCGTGACCAGGAGGCAGAAACGCCACGCTCGCACCCTCAGTCGGCGGCGCCCGGAGCGTCGAACCGTACGACAAAACTACCGTTACCACCAAGAGAACTACTATGGTGACCCAAGGCCGGGCAGTCACCAGCCAACTCAACGTAGCGAGAATATTGCCCATGTCAGGGCATTATATTGGAGTAAACCCGCCCTATTTGGCACAACCGAAGACCCCAAACCACAATCCAACCATGCAATCCAAAGCCAAAACCATCGACGAATACCTGTCCGAACTTGACGACTCCCGCCGAGAAGCCATCTCTACCGTCCGCGACGTCATTCTTGAAAACCTTCCTGACGGATACGAGGAGATGATGCTGTTCGGCATGATCAGCTACGCTATTCCTCTGTCCGTTTTCCCGGACACGTACAACAAGCAGCCACTGATGTACGCCGCCTTGGCATCCCAGAAGCGCCACATGGCTCTCTACCTCACCAATGTCTACGGGGACGGTTCATTGGAAACATGGTTCCGAGAACGCTACAAAGCCACTGGTAAGCGCCTAGACATGGGCAAATCCTGCGTCCGCTTCCGAAAACTCGAAGACCTGCCGCTGGAACTAGTAGGCGAGACCATCGCCAAAACACCCATCAACGAGTTCCTCGAGATCTACAAAGCGTCGAGGTCGGGAACGCGCCGCGGTTAACCCTACCCCCGCTGCCGAATATCCCGCCGCTCGAACAACACGAACGACAGGCCGATCAAGATCACGGACAGCGCCGCCAACACCGCCGCGTCGCCCCAGTTCATTCCATTGTTGAGCGGGTCGCTGCCTAGGTAGTAGCTGAACGGCGTAAGCCATCCCAACTCCGCCAAGCCGTCGTTTAGTTCTCCGAACGAGTTGAATAGGTGGAAAAAGAGCGCCGCACCCACTGCACCATAGATCGAAATCGCCGTACGGCCCGTCGCTGCGCTCAACGCAAGTGCCAGTAACCCGAACACCAGTCCAATCAGCGCCTGCAGAGTGGATGTAGCCGCTATATTGCCGATCGACATTCCCAAATCAGCCACCAAAGAACCGAGGCTGACTCCGGCAAATGTCGCAAATCCAACGACAAACGCGAAAAGCACCATCGGAATGGTCTTCTCCAAGACGATACGGTTCCGACTGATCGGACACGCCAGCAACAACCCCATCGTCCGACGCGACTCCTCTCCCGCCAGCGCACCGGCACCCATCACAACCGTCACCACAATCACCGATACCGGTGCCATGAAACCGAACGTTTCGAGACTGTAAAAACCCTCTGGCGTGCTCAAATCTCCCCCGTCGAACAGTGCCATCAGTTCCTCCGGCAACTGCTCGAACACCGTTAGCGCCTCCGCTGGAAACGACGCATACATCGGACCCAACATCACTCCCATCATCAGGAACATCAACGCAGAGGTAACCAGGACAAGCGTTTGGTAGTCGGACACCGTCTTCACCCAAATCGACGACACCCGCGCAGAACCGGCCAGCCGTCCGATCATCCTGTTCAGCATAGGGTTGCCACGGACCCGATCCAGCATCGTCGTCCCTACAGATTGTCCCCTCAAATCTCGCCGATTAAAGCCGATAATCGACGCGATCAAGAAGACGACTGAACCACCAGTCAGCACTGCCAGATGCCCCCACACGATCCCGTTTCTAACCGGATCGCCACCATCGAAGTAGTACCACGGCAAAACCTTCCGAAGCTCTTCACCGCCGTCCACAAGCGGTAAGAAACCAACCGCCAAGAACGACACCGCCATAACCGCTGTCGTAGCACCGATCGCAGTCCCCTTGTTTCCCGTCATCGCCCCCAGCGCCAACGCCAGCAACCCATAAAACACCGTGTTGATAAAAAGGTGCACGGTTAAAGCCTCAACATCCAACCCGCCGATCTCAACCCCTAGCATCGCCGCTATCGGGTGAACCGGTATCCACAAAACCACCGTCGCTGCACCAATCAGCAACACCAGGGCAGCCGCCTTCGACAGCAACACATAGGTGCGGCTCTTCGGATTCGACAACAAAATACCCATCGTGCCGTCCCGCTCCTCACCGGCAATCGCAGATCCTCCCATCGCCAACGCCAGCGAAGCCATCACAATCGCACCCGTGCCCCCGAACATCGCATTCACCGCCAAACCGCCCGCATCGATGTCATCCCCGATCCCGATCAAAGACCGAAACGCCTCGGGCAAAGAGGCGTACACCGAAAGGTCGATCCCACGATAGACCGCCATCCCAAACAGCAGCAACAGTGCAATACTCACCGCCGCGATCGCCCATCCCAACCAGCGGTCCCGCATCGTCTTGACGAAGATGTTCGAAACCATCACGGCTGTCCCGCATCATCATCGTGATAGTAAGTCAGGAAGATCTCCTCCAGGTCCGCCTCAGTCGTCCTTATGTCGGCGACTTCGTACTGACCCGTCACCGTCGTCAGCAACTCACCTATCTCGCCGCCGAACGACATCTCAACGTGGTTGCCCGCGACAACCACGTTTCGCACTCCCTCGACACGCTCGAACACGGACGCGTCCGCCTGTGTGTTGAGCACGAACTCCACCTCACGCATCGACTTCGAACGGAGATCGGCCACCGATTCGACGGTGATGAGTCGGCCGTTGCGGATGATCCCGACACGGTCAGCGACGCGCTGAACTTCGGATAGCGTGTGGCTCGACAAGAAGACGGTCCTGCCCTCGGCTGCGACTTCGGAAACCATCTTCTGAAATTCTCGCTGGATCAACGGGTCGAGCCCCGCAGTCGGCTCATCCATGATTAGCAGGTCAGGACGATGCATGAACGCCTGAATCACGCCAACCTTCTGACGGTTGCCTGTCGAAAGGTCACCGACCTTTCTGGAAAGGTCTGAAGTGAGACGCTCCGCCAGTTCGTCGACGTAGGACCAATCGACGCCGCCACGCATGTTGGCGAAATACATCAACGTGTCCATTCCCGTCAGATTCGGATAAAAAGCTAGATCACCAGGAATGTACCCGATGTGCCGCCTTATCTCCACCGCATCCTCATGCGTATCCATCCCCAGAATCGTCGCACTCCCGGACGTCGGCCTGATCTCATCCAAAATCGTCCTTATCAGCGTCGACTTCCCCGCGCCATTTGGACCCAAAAATCCAAACACCTCGCCCTCTCGCACGTCCAGATTCACATCCTCCATCCCAAGCTGCTTCCCGTAATACTTCGTCAACCCCTCCGTGTGTATCGCCGCTCTCACCTCGCCCGTTTCCGAACCTGATTCTGTCGACATTTGGCTAACTCCTCACGATCTAAACTTTATCAAAATTCCAAGGTTTTCACCCATTCACTCCGAGAGATACGCACTTCCACATATGGATACATGAAACCGCGGCCTCGCCACTCAAACATCCAACCTGCTCGATAATAAACAGTTGGAGAAAATCATGAACTTCAACGTAGAGATTTGAAAATACGGGAACTAACCAAGACCGATGCCGTCGAGTTCCGAGCGTTGCGGCTCAGAGCTCTCAAGGAGTATCCGACTGTGTTCAGTTCCTCCTACGAGGTAGAACGAGAATGGTCATTGGACAGATTCGCCAATCGGCTGCCCGAGAACCCCGGATCCAATGAATCATTCACCCTAGGCTGTTTCGTCGAAGAAAATCTGGTAGCCTCCCTCACCTTCTTCCGATACGATGGCCCCAAACTCATGCATACAGGTGGGATCGTCGCTGTGCATGTGGTCGCCGAGGAACAGGGCAAAGGTTATGGTCGGGCAATCGTCGCCGAAGCCTTGGAACGCGCCCAACAGGTGCCCGGGCTCTCGCTAATCCATCTGACAGCAACCACGACGAATGAACGCGCAATCTCGCTCTACAAATCCTTCGGCTTCGAGATTTACGGCACTTCGCCACGAGCCATGCTCGTAGATGGACACTACATCGACGAACATCTGATGATTCTCAAACTCAGCTGATCCAGCCCAACAAAAACGAACGCTGTAATCAAACCATGAACTTCAACCCAAAAACCCACATCGACGCCACATCACGCACAGTTTCACCGCATGAACGCGACGGTAGACCCGCTGCTCACGTCACACTCTCCCGCGCCTTCGACACAACCTTGGATGACCTCTGGGGTGCTGTCACCGCCCCCGACCGCATCCCGCGCTGGGCCACAAACGTTACCGGCGATCTCCAACTGAACGGCCGCTACCAAATCGAAGCCAACGCAAGCGGCACCATCACCGAGTGCGAACCGCAATCACACATCGCTCTCACATGGGAATTCGCCGGAGATGTCAGCTGGGTCGAATTCCAATTCGCCAGCGAAGCCCCAGGTCTCGCACGCCTAACTGTCACTCACACCTCCCACCTATCCCCACACTGGGACACCTACGGCCCGGGCGCCACAGGCGTCGGCTGGGAACTAGCCTTAGCAGGACTCGCCCTCTACCTAATCGACCCGAACTTCGAAAAACCCGACGAAATGGAGTTCGTTACATCCGACGACGGCAAAGCCTTCATCACCGGTAGCAGCAACGCATGGGCTGAGGCCGCCATTGCCGTCGGCACTGATCCCGAAACAGCCCAAACCGCCGCCAACAGCACCACCGCCTTCTACACCGGCGAAACAGCAATGTGAAGCGACTCGGCGGTCCGATACCGAATTCTGTTATTTTTGATTGTGAGCCTGTTCTCATTGCAGACGTGCCCCACGCCCCACGCCCCACGCATAAACCCGAGGAGTGAAAATCGCACCATGATCCCGGTCCTGATAGCCACCGTCGTCGCCTTCTTCATCGCAGGCATCATCTGGCTCTTGGTCGAGTGGGTGACCAAGCAAGAAGCCTGATCTCGCATCATCCCCTCTCTCGCTCAGCGGGCGAGGATATCTACCTCGGATACCGCTCCTCAATCCCTGGCAACTCAGGAAACGGCGCGTGCGGCTTGGTTTGATACCAATACGCCACCGACGCAATGTCATCTGCAAGTGGTTGGAACCTGCTACTCGGCTCAGGCCACCAACCCAGCGCCTGTATCGTCACTCTCAGATCCTCTTCAAACCGAATCGGGTCGAGGATATGCCACCTGTATAAGCTCCACTTCGGAGGCCCTTCACTACCCTTATGGTCCAGCGTGTTCCCCACGTACGCCGTTGTATAGACCTCCGGGAACCCGTAACTCCCTAGGAAATAGTCCTCCGTACCAGTCCCGCAGATCGTCGGAAACTCCTTATCGCCATCAATAAAGAACTTGATCTCACCCTCGCCGAACCACCCATCCGACAGCTGCGTCCAAGCCAAGAACGTCCCCACATACTGGCCCTGCCCTTGGACACCATCCAAGATCGTGTAGTCCGGGTTTGACCTCTCTGTAACTGCCCGACGCCACTGCGCGTGGAAATAACCCGCATTCTCAGCCACCTCAGTCTCCGCGTAAGTGATCTGGTAGAAGAGCCGCACATCCTTCTCCCACTCGTTCGTAATCGTCACCCTCGCATGACTTCGGAACGGCATCGGCCAGTAACAGTTCAACGCAGAAGTCGGGTTCACAATCACCGCCAACGAATTGACAGACGCATACAGATCATGCCCCACCGCGAAGAAGTCCGTCAAAGGCACTTCCACCGACGGCGACTCCTCACCATCCCAATAAAACCTCAGCACACATCCTCGTCCGCTCCCGTTCCAACTCCTCTCCGTCGTCATCCAAATATGCTGGATAACCCCTGAGCCACCAACGTCCATCAACGTAGTAGTCTCTCCCGACTTCAACCAAACATACGGCCGCACCTTCCACCCTTGACCCAAAGCACGAGCCGGCGACGAAACCGACCACTCCTCGCTCTCCCGATCCGGCACCGCCATCCCACCTTTGCCTTTCTCGCCAGTAGGGTTCTCAGCCGATATCGACCGCGTCCGGGCGCTGCTCAACAACGGCAACGTCCCCAACCCCATATTCAGACCAACCAACGCATCCACAGAATCTGCTCCTTCTAGAGATGCCATTCAGAATCTGACGCTACTCTACTACGGTTGCTGTTCGTCATACCGGCCAACGATGTAATCCGCCCCTTCGCGAAGCGTAAGGGGCGCGAGCGAACGAACCGTTGCGTATGGAAGATTCTCCCGCCAACAACGCCCCGTTCACCTCCTCCGCACCAAAACCAGCGGATGGTCCTCCTTCGCGGACTCGTCCTCATCGGCCCAACCTCCTGCCGTCGACGAAACTTCAACCACCTCAAAACCAACCTCTCTCAACATCTGGGATGACTTCGACAACTCAAAGTTGCTCCAAAACATCGTCACCCCGAAAAAGTCATCCTCCGTATAAGCCTCCTCATCCCGACGACTCAGCGTGCACAGAAAATACCCGCCCGGCTTCAACCACTGCCAAATCCTCCGAAACAGCGCGCCGTGTTCCTCACGAGGCAGATGAAAAATCGAGTAAAACGCCACCACCGCATCGAAACTCCCCTCCTCAAACTCAACCGACATCACATCCCCACAAACAAACTCCCCCTCCGGCACATTCCGCCGCGCCAATCTAACCATCCCCTCAGACATATCCACCCCTGTAATCCGATACCGACGACTCAACGCCTGAGCGATCGGCACTCCGGCACCACACCCAACATCCAACACCGACGCACCGTCCTCCAACCGCTCCAACAACCCTCGTATCTCGTCCCCGGCCTGACTCCTACGAGACGCCCCATACTCCTCCGCGCAAGCATCATAACCCCGCCGGACCAACTCCCGATAATCAACCCGAGGATCATCAGCAGGAATCATCGGAAATTCCTGATGCTTACCAAAGTCACCATACTCACCATTGTCCACATCCTTTTGCCCCTTCTTCAGGAGGAGCAAGGGGCTAATTGCCACCGAACAGCGATGTGCACACTCAACCTATAGATAATTGCATTATGAGTGCACCACCGCGGCGTTTGACCGTCCGATACTTCGAGAGGGCGAAATCACGGGGCGAGTTGATCCCGATGGTGACGGCGTACGACTACAATCAGGCGCTGCTGGTCGATGCCTCAGGGATGCCGGCTATATTGGTCGGCGACAGCCTCGGGAACGTGGTCCTTGGATACGATTCGACGGTCCCGGTCACAGTCGATGACATGGTACGCGCAACAGCCGCAGTTACACGCGGTGCCAAACGTGCGTTTGTAGTCGCAGACATGCCGTTCGGCAGCTACCAGTCAGACATCACGACAGCCGTCCGCAACGCCGTCCGCCTCATGAAAGAGGGTGGCGCCCAATCCGTGAAGCTCGAGGGTGGGATCGCTGTCGAGGAGACGATACGGGCCATGGTTTCGGCGGGGATCCCTGTCATGGGGCACGTAGGCTTCACACCCCAGTCCATCCACTCCTTCGGCGGATACCGTGTCCAAGGTCGAGGCGCAAACGCACAGCGCGTCATCGAGGATGCCCTCGCCGTCGAACGCGCCGGAGCATACTCAATAGTGCTCGAACTCATGCCGTCAGAGCTCTCAAAAGAGATAACCGATCAGCTGAGCATCCCCACGATTGGCATCGGTGCAGGCCCACATTGCGACGGACAAATCCAGGTTCTGCACGACATGCTAGGCCTCGACCCGACGTTCCGCCCGCGCCACGCAGGCCACTACGGTGACTTGGCAGGAGTGATCGTGGATGCCGTCAAACAATATGTTGATGACGTCGGAGAAGGGAAATTTCCCGGCGATGCCGAATCGCACTACTCGCGCTCAAGTTGACCGCAGATCACCGGAGTTAACGGCGCGATACGATATCGAAAGACCGAAACCAATCTCCATCCCTAGGAGCCCACACCATGATCTACGAACTCCGAATCTACGAGTGCTTCGCCGGCAAACTGCCGAACCTAAACGACCGCTTCAGGAACCACACCATGGCCCTCTTCGAGAAGCACGGCATCAAGAACATCGGCTACTGGACCCACGATGTTGGACCTAACAGCAACCAACTTGTCTACCTAGTCGCCTTTGAGGATGCAAATCAACGGGCGGAGGCTTGGGCGAGTTTCCGGGCGGATCCGGAGTGGCAGGCGGTTTTTGAGGAGTCGCACCAGAACGGGATTCTGGTCAAGAACATCGAGAACCGGATATTGATTCCGACGGATTATTCCCCGATGCAGTGAGGAGGCGGACTAATACCCCGCTACCTTGTCACACTCATAGATAAACGCCTCCCCAGCAAGATACCGCCGCAGATTCTCCTTAAACACTTCCCGTCTGCCGAGATACATATCCGGCACCAACGCCGACGCGTGGGGCGAGAAGATTACATTCGGTGTGTCCCAAAGCGGACTGTCAGGATCAGGCGGCTCAGGCTCCATCGCATCCAACCCGGCTCCCGCCAACTCACCGTTACGGATCGCCTCGCACATCGCCGTTTCGTCAACAATGCCGCCTCGGGATATGACGATGATGTGCGCCGTAGGCTTCATCATCCCGATCCGCCGCCGATCGATTGAGTTCATCGACTCGTCAGTGTAAGGACAAGCCACAACAAACCAATCCGACATCGCCACCAGATCATCCAGCTTGTCCAATCCCCAGACTTCCTCCGCGAATTCTGACGTTCGAGGATATTTGTCCACCGCGTAAACCTGCATATCGAAGCCCGATGCACGCTTGGCGACTCTCCGTCCGATATTTCCAAACCCGTAGATGCCGAGAACCGACCCCTCAAGCTCGATCTGCCTCCATCCATAATCCTCCGGCCGCCACTCTCGCTCCAGCTGTTGCGGCAACATCTCAGGCAAACGTTGAGCCAAGGAAGTGATAAGCGCAAATACGTGCGTCGCCATCGGACTCACATGCGATTCCCGCGAGTTCGTTACCGGGATCTCGGACTCGATAAGCTCGGGTATCTTCATGATCCCGTCGATCCCGGTGCCCGCGCAGTGTATCCACTTGAGATTCTTAGCGGCTTGGAAAACCTTTCGCGTTGGCCAACCGCAGTATGCATCTGCGTCTTCGATCGCGATCAGCTGGTCTTCTTCCGTCTCGCACCAGATGAAGTCGATATCTGGAAACGTGGCTTCAAGGTCTCGGGTGACAACATCGTCAGGTTCGCCCGGTCCGACTCCTCCGGGCATGGGTGTGACTACAACTTTCATGGCGGGTTCCTGTTCAAACTTGGCACGGGCGGTACGTTGCCAAGTAATTTAGCAGGACACCATCATCTCCGTCCGGACTATTCTCTGTTCCGCATCCACTCGTCGTGTGGCAGAACCGTCTCGCCAACCACGTACAGGAAAAAGTAGCAACCCGTGTCGCCTAAAAACTTGAACTGCTTTTTCAGGTCTTTCACTACATCGTAGAAATCGCTCTGCGACCGCAGGTAGTTGATGAAATCCCCATGCTCCGCGTCGAGTTCGATGATGCGCTGAGCGTTGTGGACGATCGCCGCCAATTTGCGACGGTTTCGGATCACCCGTTTATCTTGCGCTAGTTCATCTAGCTCTTCCTCGGTAAGTGCCGCCACGCGACCGATCTCGAAGCCGTGAAACGCCTCATTAGTGTCCGGCCACTTGGCATTCACGACTCGCCATGACATGCCGCTCTGGAACACGGCCTTCGACATCACTTCCAGATAGTCGTTAAGCGATTCGACTTTGACTTGCGGAGGAGCACCTTTTTCGTCGGGCATAGCAGCAGCTCTTTCTGACGGCTGATGAAATGATTGAGGTTCGATAGTGAGCGGTTCAAGTTTACTTTCAGTGTGGCGCGCATAAAATACTCGTTGCGCTAGACACGCACACTACAAACCCGCACGGAGCAAGGCCTTCATCATGCCAAACATCAACAGACTGAAAGCGTTGTCAGGGCAATCCGCAATCGTCGGAGTTGCCGAATCCGATCAAATCGGCAACGTTCCCGACAAATCCCCTCTTGCCCACCACACCGAAGCTGCCATCAACGCGCTCGACGACGCTGGGCTATCTCTCTCGGATGTTGACGGTTTGATGACCGCGGGATGGTCGACGTTGGATGTTGCGGAGTATCTCGGCATCCAACCACGCTTCACCGACAGCACATCAGTCGGCGGCTCCTCATTCGTCATCCACATCGCACACGCAATCGCCGCCATCCAAGCCGGTTACTGCGAAGTCGCCCTCATTACCCACGGACAGGCTGGACGCAACGACCGATCACCTGCCGCGCCCAATCTCGGCACTCCCCAGAACCAATACGAGCGCCCTTACGGCATCATCGGACCGCCGGTCTCGTATGCGATGGCAGCGCGTCGCTACATGCACCAGTACGGCGAAGACCGCACCCGCGAAGCCATGGCCAACATCTCCGTCGCAACTCGCAAGTGGGCAAACATGAACGAAAAAGCCTACTTCTACGACCGCCCAGCCACCTTCGATGACTATCACGAGTCGCGATGGATCGTATGGCCCTTCCATCTGCTCGACTGCTGCCTAGTTACTGACGCGGGAGCGGCGATTGTGGTCACGACCGCAGAACGGGCAAAGGATTGTGCGAAAGGGGGTGTTGCGATCCTCGGTGCAGCCGAAGGTCACGACCACTCGATGATCTCTCAGATGCCCGACCTCACCAGCGCATTCGGCCGCAACACCGGCAAACAGGCGCTCGATATGGCAGGTGTCTCCCACTCCGATCTCGACCTCATGATGATCTACGACTCCTTCACCTACACCGTGCTGGTGTCCCTCGAGAACTTAGGCTTCTGCGGCCCAGGGGAAGGCCCAGACCTAGTGGCGAACCAGCGTACCGCCCCAGGCGGCGACTTCCCAGTCAACACCTCTGGCGGCGGGCTCTCCTACACCCACCCCGGAATGTACGGAATCTTCACCGTCCTAGAAGCGGTTCGGCAGTTGCGTGGCGAGACCGGTGAGCGGCAGTTGGATGACTGCGACTTGGCGATCGCCCACGGAACCGGCGGCTATCTCTCATCGACGGGGACTGTGATCTTGGCTGCGCCGTAGATACGGGATGGTCAACCGAATCCGAACCTAATACACCACAGTGAACGCAAGAACGAAGGAATCAAACTATGACCACCAACGCCCCAGCACGACTTGAGCCGGTATCACAGCCTGAATCTGACCAATACTGGGAAGGCGCACGAAACGGCGAACTCTGGCTACAACGCGACAAGACCACAGGCGAATACCAGTTCTACCCCCGTACCCACAGCCTTGCTACCCCCGGCGGTGAACTTGAGTGGGTCAAGGCGTCCGGCAAGGCAACCCTCCACACCTTCGGAATAGTCCACATCCCGCCACACCAATCCTTCGCGGGCGATATTCCCTATATCACGGCAATAGTCGAGCTTCAAGAGGGACCCAAGATGGCTGCCAACATCGTCGGTGTAGACCCCGATCCAGATAACCTGACGATCGGTATGCCGCTCAAAGTGGTGTTCACCAAAATCAGCGATGATTACACGTTGCCGAACTTCACGCCTGCATGAGACAGATTGCCAGCTTGTTTGAATCGGTTGGGTAGATAGTAACGCTGTCGTTGTTGTTCACTGGCGCCCGACAAATCTTGTTGGCGATCGTCTCACCTTGAATACGAGCGTCAAGCGTTCCGCAAAATCAGAGTGATTATCGAACCGTCACTCCATTGATCGTGGCTATGCCGATAGGAGTGTTCGCATGACTTCGACTGACGGTTGATCCTGCGGAAAATTGCGCTTGGTTTCCCGTTACCTAGCTCTTTGTGTATCGGCCTTCGTTGGTAGTGGTAGCCACTGGGCAGAGGTGTTTCAGGCCGAGACGCGAGTTGGACGACGATAACATGTTCCCTATAGCGCCTATTTTTAGGAGGGCAATGAGATTGGCCGAGACACTACAAGTTTTTGATCGCCGAGAGTTCGATGCTGGTTCTGTGGAGGAAGCGGTGCGTGATCGATACACGCAGGTTGCGGAACGAGGGGCAGCAGCTGGTACAGCGAGTTGCTGCAGCGATGAACAATCGATCGACGGGTGTTGTGGCGATAGCGCTGTTACTGTTGCCGACGCGCTCTACAGCGAAGACGAATTGACGAATTTGACACCCGAAGCGATGGCTGCTTCGGCTGGGTGCGGCAACCCCATAGGATTGTCAGATGCCAATCTTGGCGAAACGGTGTTGGATCTGGGCAGCGGCGGTGGAATTGATTGTTTCTTGGCGGCCGAGCGGGTTGGTCAAAACGGTCAAGTAATTGGCATCGACATGACACATGCCATGATCGACCTCGCCCGGAAAAACGCCGTCAAAATAGGGACCGACAACGTAGTCTTCAAACTCGGCAAGATCGAAGCGATCCCTCAACTCGACGAATCTGTCGACCTCATCATTTCCAACTGTGTCATTGCGTTGTCATCCGATAAGGACCGCGTTTTTGATGAGATATATCGCGTGCTCAAATCCGGTGGTCGTTTTGTCGTGTCAGACATGGTTGTAACCAAAGAACTGCCCGACGAAGTCCGCAGTTCCGCCGAAGACTGGGTCGCGTGCGTCGGAGGTGCCGATCTTCTATCGCGATACCTTACCCGTATGGAAAGCTCTGGCTTCACCGACATTGAGATACTGTCAAATGTCCCGATGCGCCCCAACTCAGACGAGTCTGGATGGGCAGACCACGTCCGCAGCATCACAGTCCGCGGGTGGAAACGTCCATAAGGGTCGACGAGACACATTTCCCAATTTCAATCCGGGGTTAAACATCGAGCTAAAGCCCTCCTAAGCCTTCTCAATCGAAAGATATAGAAGAGTGGTAAACTGCGCGGATGGGTTGACTCTTTGAGACCCCGTGTCATCACAGAAGGAGGAATTGTGATGAACAACATCATGTCAAAGCTGGGTTCACTTGAGCTCATAACAATCATCTTCTGGATGGTTTTCTGGCTTGCGAACGGATTGGCGAAGCTGATCCCGGGCGTGCATATCGGAATCAAGTTCGCACCCAAAGGTGAAATGAACCCATTCGCCGGGACACTCGACAAAATGGGGTGGGGCACTGGCTTAGGAGACTTCGCCTTCTACTTCACAGGAGTCGTGGAACTGTTGCTGGGTATCGTCTTCCTTTGGGCGCTGATCCAATTCATTATGGGTAGCGGCGCAAGACGCTCGTGGATATTCTTTGGCCTCTTCTTCAGCGCGCTCATCTTCACGGTGTTCACGTTTGCGAACGTCGTAACTGCAGCCCGGCCGACACCCCTAATCTGGCACACCACTTACTTCGCAATCGTGGGTGTATCTTGGTTGGTGATGGTCGCCCAGAGCTACTACGACCAAATTTCCAGCGACGAATAGCATCGCTTTAAACCAAGAAGCGAATGAGCCGGGTCTTGACTAGGACTCGGTTTAAGGTAAGAAAATCCCCTCTCCTAGAAGAATCAGGAGAGGGGAAAGCGAAAGCACTAAGCTGGCTGAGGAGATGTCCTAGCGGGCCTGACCACCGTTGTGCGGGTTGAACTTGGCCGCTTGCATGGTCACGTGCTGAGCATGTTGCTTTTTGCGATCTTCCATGCTCTCGTTGACCATGTCGATGCCTTGGCGAACCTGCATGAGGGTTTGGGACAGTCGCTCTTCGAGCCTCATGAGCATGCGCCGTGAGTATTCGTCAGTTTCGTTTGTCTGACGATGTGATCGCTCTTCGGAGTTTTCGACGATTGTGTTGGCTTCGCGTTTTGCGCGGATGAGGAGTTTCTCAGCCTCTTCTTCAGCTTCGCTGACGATGCGTTTCGCCTCTTCTTTGGAAGCGTTCACGACTGAAGTCTGGTCGATAGTCTCCATGGCCTTCTTGCGGGCTTGGGCAAGAATGATGTCGCGCTCTTCTTCCGCTCGCTGGCGAAGTTCTTCCGCTTCGCGCATTGCGTCGTTTCTAGCACTGACCATAAACTCCTCGGCGTCGCTCAACATCTGGTCGCGCTTGGTGACGATCTGGTCGGAGAGGGATGTGACCTTCGGAAGCTCTCGCTTTAGCTCCTCGATGAGTCCGATGGTTTCGTCGGACCGGACAAGACTGCGTCCGGTGGCGCGAACTCGGTTCTCTTCGATCGAGTTGGCGATGCGTGAGAGGAGTTCGTATATGACTGGCTGAGCCGAAACGAATTCGCTGCTCTCGGAGTTGTAGCTGACGCGGGTTTCAAGGGTCATTTTGTTCTCCTTGTGCTCGAGTTCAACGAACCTTTCGCACTATTTATGTGGTTGCTAGGTTTTTCCTTGGCGGTTATGCAGGTACGGGTACCAATTTGGCGTTAGTGGGTTCGACGACGTTGCGGGGTACGAGGCCAGAGATTTCTCCACCTAAGGCGGCAATCTCCTTGACGCGTGAAGAGCTTACGTATTGATTCTCGATGGACGAGAACAGGCACACCGTCTCGATGTCGTTGATGAGGTGCCGGTTCATGAGTGCCATCGCGCTCTCGTACTCATAGTCACTCGTGATTCTAAGCCCACGGACTATCGCTTTGGCACCGACAGAGCGTGCGAAGTTGACGGTGAGTCCGCTGAATGACGTCACCTCGACGTTGTCAGCATCGACAATGGCATTGCGGAACATTTCGATGCGTTCCTCAACATTGAATGTCACGCTCTTTTGTGATCCTTCGTATACGGCGACGATTAACGAATCGAACAATGCCGCGGCGCGCCGGACGACGTCGGTATGCCCGTTGGTCACCGGGTCGAACGTGCCGGGGTACAGGGCTGTGATTGCGCTCATGTTCGTCGTGAATCTTGGTTGCGGATCTGATAGATGGTGATGGTCGAGTCACCGTATCTTTTTCTGTTGATTGCGTTAATTCCAGATATGTTGTCGGGTAGTGGATTGCGGGTGGCGTGTTCGGCGATGATCCAGGCGTTTGGTTTCAGAAGCTTGTGTGTTTGCAGTCCGTCGATGACTTGTGCCCATGGGTCTATTTCGTATGGCGGATCGGCGAAGACGATGTCGTATTGGTTGCCTGCGAGCTTAGATAGGATGTTGATTGCATCGGATCTGTAGGTTGTTACTCGGGATTCGAGTCGTCGTCTTTGGGCTTGGGTTTTGATTTCAGCAGTTCTTCGGTGGTCGATCTCGACGAAGTCGACATGTTCGGCTCCGTGTTCCAGGAGATCGAAACCTACGGCGCCGGTCCCAGCGAACAGTTCAAGGACGGTCATCCCTTCTGCTCCATTCGGCCCCAGCATGGAAATGATGGCTGAACGGGTTCTCGATGATGTCGGCCTTACTCCGTGTCGTTGCCTACGTTGATTCCTGTCGCTGGATCTCACTCCTTATATTCATTGCGAGCGCGGTGTTTCGATCGCACGGTCACTAGTTGTGGGTGCGTTGCTTACGATTATGCGGAATCGGGTTAGGCGTCTTTCAACGACGCGCGATGCGATTAGTGGCGTTTCTGGTGACGGGTTGTGCGGAGGTTTGCGGTCTGTAAGATTGATTCCATTGGTATGCGCATGATCGTATGGAAAGGTTGGAATTGAGCCAGTCGTCGGGACATTCGGAGGTTGCACCGGAAGCTGAGGAGACTTCGCGTTACTCGCGCCTGGAGCTTGATCGTCTGCGGAAGGTTGAGCAGCTTCGCGAACTTGGTGTAGATCCATTTCCGCCGCGCATCGAACGGAGTCATTCGATTGCGGATGCCGTCGCGCTGTTCGAGAAGTTCGAGGCTTCGATTGAAGGCGATGGGGGCGGCGATCATGCTCAGACTGAAGCCGTGGATGTTGCCGGTCGAGTGATGGCACGGCGTGGGATGGGCAGGATGTCTTTCCTTGACTTGCGGGATGGGAGCGGTCAGATTCAGGTGCAGGCGCGTGCTGATGTGTTGGCGGACGAATTCGAGTTGCTCGGGATGTTGGATATTGGTGATTTCGTGTCGGTTTCTGGTCCGGTGATACGGACTCGGCGAGGGCAGATCTCGGTAGAGGCCCATTCGTTTGGGATCATCTCGAAGTCGATGCGACCGTTGCCGGAGAAGTGGCACGGCCTGCAGGATGCGGAGACACGGGTGCGGCAGCGGTATCTCGATCTGCTGTCGAACGAGCGTATGGCTCGCAACGCGAAGGCACGATCCAAGGTGGCGTCTGCGGTTCGGCGGTTCATGGAGGCTCGAGGGTTTATCGAGGTCGAGACGCCGATTCTGGTTCCGGTCGCTGCAGGCGGATTTGCGGAGCCATTCGAGACGTATCACAACGCTCTCGGACGTGGGCTTTATCTGCGGATTGCGACCGAGCTTTATCTGAAGCAGCTAGTTGTCGGTGGATTGGACAAGGTGTTTGAGGTTGGGAAGATTTTCAGGAATGAGGGGATCGACGCGGACCACAATCCTGAGTTCACGACTATGGAGAGCTATGAGGCGTACGCGGACTACAACGACGTGATGCAGATGACGGAAGATCTGGTGGCGTATGTTGCGGTGGAAGTGAATGGGACCACCAAGGTGCCGGTGCCCGAAGGTGAAGAGGGTGATGTGATCGATTTGGCGCCGCCTTGGCCGCGGATGGATTTGCGGCAGGCAATCATTGACGCGTCTGGTATTGACTTCCGCGCCTGTCCGACTCGGGATGCTTTGGCTGCGGCGATGGATGAGCGCGGGATGCATGTCGAGGCGAATTCGACATGGCAGCAGTTGTTGGACAAGGTGATCTCGGCGTCGGTGGAGCCGACCATGGTGGCCCCGACTTTCTTGGTGGACTATCCGTTGGCGATGTCGCCGCTGGCGAAGAAGAAGCCGGGGCATGATGATGTGGTGGAGCGTTTCGAGGCGTTTGTGTTGGGCAGGGAGTTGGCGAATGCGTTTACGGAGTTGAACGATCCGGTGGATCAGCGCGAGCGTTTCGAGGAGCAGGAGCGATTGCGTGCGGAGTTTGATGATGTTGAGGCGGATCGGTTGGACGAGTCGTTTTTGCTAGCGGTGGAGCATGGGTTGCCGCCTACTGGTGGGTTGGGGATTGGGATTGACAGGTTGGCGATGTTGGTAACTGGTGAGAGTTCGATACGAGAAGTGACGCTGTTTCCGCAGTTGAGATCTTGAGGGCTATTAGCGATGTTGGATCTGCGCAGGATAGTTAACGATACCGACGCGGTTCGTGCCGGACTTGCCAAGCGGGGTGAGGATGATGCGCCGGTCGATGAGATCTTGGGGCTGGATGTTCGCCGCCGGGAGTTGATCCAAGAGACGGATTCGGCTCGGCATTTTCGAAATGAGGTTTCGAGGCGGATCGGCGAGGAAAAGAGACGACCCACGGACGAAGAGATCCAGCAGATGCGGGCGACGGGCGACCGGATTTCGGAGCTTGAAGGTGAGGCGCGGGATGTGGAGGGACGACTTCGGGAACTGATGCTCGGATTGCCGAATCTGCCACTAGACGAGGTCCCTGAGGGTTTGGACGAGAGTTGCAATGTCGTCGTGAAAACGGATGAGCCACCTGCGCCTCGAGACTGGGAGACTCCGCATTGGGAGATCGGCGAGAATCTTGGGATCATCGACATGGAGGGAGCGGCAAACATCTCGGGCAGCCGTTTCTACATGCTGAGGGGACAGGGTGCTAGGTTGCACCGCGCGCTCGTCGGCTGGCTGATCGACACATTGGTGGATGAGTTTGGTTACGAGGAGACGAACCCGCCATATCTGGTCAGAGAGGAGACGTTGGTCGGATCGGGCAACCTGCCAAAGTTCGCGGATGATCTGTATCGGGATGATGACGCCGGGTTGTGGATGATTCCGACATCTGAGGTCTCGTTGAATGCGATGTTCCAGGGCAACATCATCAACGACGAGTTGCCGTTGAAGTACTGCGCACATACCCCGTGTTTTCGTAAAGAACATGCGGCGGCAGGTCGGGACGTCCGAGGGATGAAGAGGGTGAAGCAGTTCGAGAAGGTCGAGATGTTCCGTTTCGTGGAGCCTGAGGATTCGGAGGAGGCGTTGCAGGAGATGATCGAGATTTCGTTGGAGTTGTGCAAGAGGCTTGGGTTTACTACTCGGTTGCTTCAGCTTTGTGCGGGTGATATTGCGTTCCAGTCGGCGAAGACTTATGACATCGAGGTCTGGTCGCCGGGGGCTCAGGAGTGGTTGGAGATCAGCTCGTTGTCGACTTGCACGGATTTTCAGTCTCGTCGGAACAATACTCGGTACCGGCCGAAGGACGGCAGGGGCACAAGGTTCCCGCATACTTTGAATGGATCGGCGCTGGGGATGCCGAGGACTTTCATTGCGGTGTTAGAGAATGGGTTGCAGGCGGATGGGAGTGTTGTTTTGCCGGAGGTGCTTTGGGGGAGGATTGGGAGTGAGAGGATTGGCGCCTGAGTTTCGGTGCGTCGTTTCAGAGGGGTTCGCCATCGTCGCGCAATATCGACGCAGGGGTGTTCGCGTATTGATTGGCAATGCGATCCTTTAGAAACGGCGCCAATACTTCAGAAGCGTTTTCCAAGGTGATGCTGACGACCTCGTCGTTTTCGTCGAAAAAGGCGACGAGTCGTTCGGCGACTGGTTGACCGTCACTTCCCGGGCGGCCATTGCCGATGTCAAGGGTATCAGTTTCAGGGTCGTAGTAGATTTTCAGTTTCATGGTCTTCCCCATTGCTTCAGTTTCGTACGGTCGAAGTAACGATTGAAGAGTTTGCCGTCTTCGAGGATCACTCGCAGCCATTTTTCAGTTTCTTCGACGTAACCGAAATAACTTAGTCGACCGTTGGCTTGCTCTTCGATTAAATAAGGGTCGGCGACCACCCGCTCGACCCATTCCTCTTTGGGTTCCGGATGAGTAATGATCGCAACGTTTTCGTAGTACCACGTAGTTTCCATGAATTTCGACCTGACTCGACGAAATGAGATTCAAATGAGGGAAATCAGCAGTCTGAGTCACAGATTCTATCCGTTGAATTTGTTCATGGCGGTTTCTACGCCTTGGGTGATGATGGTGGGGATGGCTTTGGCGGCG
>CAZMBB010000010.1:0-62427 GCA_964564575.1 uncultured Dehalococcoidales bacterium | reverse complement strand
ACTCCCTCGATCCGGTCTACCGGGTAGGGGACCAGATCATCGAAGCGCTGGAAGCTCACTCTGCGTCTGCCCCTCGAGACGCGATGGAGCGCGTCCGCGAACTCTTCGATCTCGTAAGCCTCGACCCCAGTTACATCCGCCGGTACCCTCACGAATACAGCGGGGGAATGAGACAACGCGCAATCATCGCAATGGCGTTGGCGTGCGAGCCAGACATCATCGTCGCCGACGAGCCCACTACCGCACTCGACGTGATCGTCCAAGATCACATCCTCAGAGAGATGCAGGCCATCCAACGAGCCCTCAATATGAGCATGATCTACATCTCCCACGACATGGCTGTGATCGCCGAGGTCTGCGACGTCGTCGGTGTCATGTACGCTGGCAAGCTCGTGGAGTTCGGCCCGACAGCCGAGGTCTATGCGCGACCGATCCATCCCTACACCAAGGCTCTAATGTCGGCCTTCCCCAGCGTCCGCGGCGAAAAGCATGACTTGGCCACCCTTCCCGGTGAGCCACCGGATCTTCTCGATCCACCCACCGGATGCGCTTTCCATCCCCGATGTGCCTTCGCTACCGACGAGTGCCGAACCTCCATCCCGCCAACCGTCCAACATGGTGACCAATGGGCGACATGCTGGAATCCTGTCGCAGACTTCGACAGCGAGTGACACCGTGTACGGCTCTTCAGGAACATCCAATCCTCCGTCTCGCGCTCTGATCAGCGCGGTCAACCTCTCGAAGCTGTACCCGGTGTCCGAGGGTTGGTTCCGACGCGATCGCAGTTTCATCCACGCCGTCGACGGAGTCTCTTTCGATCTAGCGCGCGGCGAAACCCTCGGTCTCGTCGGCGAATCCGGATGCGGGAAGACTACTACCGGCCGAATGCTCGTACGCCTCACCGAGCCCACCGATGGGCAAGTCCTATTCAAGAACCAATCAGGCGATCTGGAGGACATCGCCCACCTCAAGGGAGCACCCCTCAAAGATTTCAGACGCCGGGCCCAGATGGTGTTCCAGGATCCTTATGAGTCGATGAATCCAAGAAGGACGATCTTCGATACCGTCGCCGAGCCGCTGCACGTCCAGAAGATGGGCGATCACTCGGAGCGGTTCGAACGGGTTTCAGAGACCTTGTCGATGGTCGGACTGACGCCCCCGGCATCATTCCTGTTCCGATTCCCGCACGAGTTGTCGGGAGGACAACGCCAGCGGGTCGCGATTGCGCGGGCGCTAGTGATGGAGCCATCGTTCGTGGTTGCGGACGAACCGACCTCGATGCTAGACATCTCGATCAGAACGGGCATCATGCAACTCATGAATGAGTTGGCAGACCGGCTGAGTATCGGTTATCTGTACATCACTCACGACTTGGCGGTCGCCCGTTACATGTGCAGCCGGATTGCGGTGATGTATCTGGGCAAGATCGTGGAGATGGGTGACACAGAAGATGTGTTGCGGCATCCGGTGCACCCATATACGAAGGCGCTGCTTTCGGCGGTGCCCGTCCCTGATCCCGAAGCAACTAGGGATGCCGTATCGATCAAAGGATCGGTCTCAGCGCCAGTGGACCCATTGCCGCGTTGCAGGTTTTACGACCGCTGTCCGATCGCCGATGATTATTGCCGAGACAACGATCATCCTCCACTCGAAGACAAAGGCGCCGGCAGACTCGCCGCTTGCCATAAAGCGTGAAAGATGGCGGAGGGTGCGGGATTCGAACCCGCGAGGGGGCTCAACACCCCCAACCCGCTTAGCAGGCGGGCGCACTAGGCCTCTATGCGAACCCTCCGCTGGTTGATGATTCTCATTCTAAACCTAGTTCAAGCTGACGCCTGTCGACAATGGCGCTCATCTCAACACGTTTCAAGCGCGCAAAACGTTCAAATAGACGCGTCTTGATGTTTCCACGAACCCTAATTTCTCGGCGACGCGCAACGAGGCTAAGTTGTCTTCCCCGCGCTCCAAACAGGAATGCGGCCAAGCCTTTGGATCTCTTTGGCCACGATGCTCGCGCAGGCCGTGGCGAATCCTCTTCCGCGCCAAGCCTTGTCTGTGTTTACCCCGATGTCGCCGTATCTCTCGGTCACGGCGTTCGTGTGTGCTAATGCCCTCAATTTCCCATGCACAATCGCTCCGGCGGCTGCTCCTTCGGTCAAAAGCTCGTCGAAAGTTGCGAATCCTAGTTCCTGAGGGTGCCTGTTCGAGGTTAGTAAAAGACCAATGTCCTGCATCCTCAGCAATCTGGTCTCGGGAAGGGCGTAGGGAGTTGGGGGCTTGGTCAGCGAGTGGTAGATATCTCCATAGAGTCGCACCTTGGCATTCTCTTGCTGCAGTATCAAAGCGGCCAAGGGCGCTGCCAACGCTTGCGAGACGTTCGGTGACATTGTGCGTTCGAGCCAATTATCGGTCCTTTGTAGAAGTCCCAAGATCGACTCGGCGTCTCGTCCGAAACACCAAGGTTCATGAGGCAAGGAGTGCGATTGGACCACGGCAGCGTTGAAATGCGAGGCCGGGCCGTCGACAAATGCTTCGGCTAAGCCTCGGCGCAAGAGGCTGACTGGGATGGCGGTTTCCGGTGTATCACCCAGAGCGTCAGCAACGGGGTGTTCCACAATCACTTGATGAGTTTTCGCTTCAGGAGGATGTAGGAGAGGGGGAGGACGATGATGATCATTCCGATGAGGAAGAGGACGTCCCAGATGAGGCCTAGCTCGTAGACGTTGGTTGAGAAGGCTCGGCTGAGGTTGACTGCCGGCGCAAGGGGGACGAAGTTCGAGATTATTCGTGCCCAGTCGGGAAGGACTTCGAAGGGGTAGAAGATGCCGCTGAACATGAACATGGGGGTACCGACGACGGTGAAGACGAGGGTTACGAATGCGACGTGGGGCGCGGTGGATGAGAAGAGGAATCCGATGGCTCCGAAGAGGACAGAGACGAGGAAAACGGGGATGATTACGAAGACTACGGTCCACTCGTTGATCCAGCCGAAAGCGACAGCGATGACGGCTATCGAGGCCATGCTGATGAAGGCCCGGGTCGTGCCGAATGCGATGTCGGCGATGAGGACTTCGAGGATGGAGAGTGGAGCGGTCAGCTGGGTGTCGTAGAGCTGGTTTTCCATGCGGTTGTATGCGCCCATGGAACATTCGACCATGGGGACGAACATGGCGGAACCGACGATAATGCCGGGAGCGACGAATTCGGGGTAGGGGATGTCAGTGCCAGGGACGGTCGGGACGAGGCGTCCGATTCCGACACCGACGCCGATCATCATGACGACGGGTTCGACGAATAGGAATGCGATTGCGTATTTCCAGAATCGGATGAATGCGAACCAGTGTCGGAGCCAGAGGGCGGCGATGGATCGGGACCGGATTCCGGCGAAGGTACGCAGCTCGGAGCGTGTCTGGTTTAAGAATGCTACTTGGGTGCTCATAGGTATCAGGTTTCTATTCGTCTCTTAACTCTCGGTTGATCGAAACCGAGGCACATAATCAAAGCGGGCGGGGTGATGGGTCGTCTGCGCGACTTGACCGTTAGGGTTATCTATTGCTTTTTCGGTTATGCCCGTCTACAAGATTCTAGCTTGAGGTCTCATGACGAGGAGGTGGTAAGTTCGATTGGTCGATTGCGTCTCCCGGGGTATTCGGGTGACGCCAACGGAAGGGTAAGCGCTTTACGTTTCGTCGGTCACGTATGCCATTGCGGCGGCGAAGTCTGTGGTGCCGATGTTTTCTATGCGCCAAGTGCCCGTGCCGATCTGTGGAAACTGAGCGATGCAGCTCCTGCTGCCTTCTAGCATCTCTCGTGGGACTTCGATCTGGGACGGATCCAGCAAGGACATCCCGACCCCTACCGCTTTTAGAACGGCTTCCTTTACTGTCCAGTAGTCGAAGAAGAGATCATGTTTACGTTGGTCGTCGGCCAGTGCAATATGTGCTTTTTCGGCGGGTGCCAAAACCGTGGAAAGCAATAGATCGAGGTCACGACGTTGTCGGCGTTGCTCGATGTCGATGCCTAAATGTTGAATTTCGCCGACAGCGATCAAGCCGTAGTCTCCGCTGTGGCTGACGTTGAATCCGATATCGACTATTTGTCCTTTCAAAGTTGCGTAGGGCTTGCCTTTTTCGGCCTCTTCGAAACTTAGATCCGCGTTGCCGCAGCCGATGAGATCGCAAAGGATTGATCGAAGTGCGGCGCGACATAGGACGAATCTGCGTTTAGGTTCGGGCAAAAGGAACTTGTCAGACCGAGCTATTTCTGTTTCGTCCAACCATCGCAGAGCGGCGTCCTCGTGTCCGACGGTGTCGGACACATCAACGTTGTAGACCTTGACTTGGTCAAAGATCTTGAATTCGAGCCACCATTGCTTCATATTGGCAACCATCTTTTAACGGGTCGCATTGCGGCGCGATTTTAGCGTAGCGACTTGGTTTCGGCGCGATGAGATAATTGGTGTGGATCGTTCCATCAGCTGCGGCACGAGCCGAGTTTGACACGTTGTATCACTGAGCTTTAGCATTTTTATTGTGGCGCGTTGAGCCAGTGTGTTTGTATGCTGTTTTCATTGCGTTGGTTTGGATTTGGCAGATCGCCTTGTAGGGAGAGTGCGATGGTACAAGCAGACGGCATCGACGTTTTCGAACGAGGGAGAGCCGAGGATGCGGGAAGTGCGCGTTCGAATGGTGCATCTGGAGAGCCGATTGCGATTGTTGGGATGGCTTGCAGGTTTCCGGGTGCGGAGGACTTGGACGCGTTTTGGCGCCTTTTGATTGATGGTAAGAACGCGGTTACTGAGAATGCCGCCGGCCCGGGCGAGGGTCGATTCGCTGAAATCTTCGGCGACGCGATTATTGAGAACGATGCTTGTCGTTTCGGCGCGTTTGTAGACGACATCGACAAGTTTGACGCTGGCTTTTTCCGAATTTCACCTGTTGAAGCGGCCTTGTTGGATCCGCAGCAGCGCATGATGCTCGAGATGAGTTGGCTCGCGCTGGAGGATGCGGGGATAAATCCTGACCGACTGAAGGGCACCAGTACGGGTGTATACAGCGGTATCAGCAATGACGAGTACCGGATGCTGGTTTTGGAGTCGACGAGGCCAACAGAGGCAGCTGGCAGCCTTTACGCGCTGAGCGGAACGAATCTGAATGGCACAGCCGGGCGAGTCTCTTTTGTGCTCGGTTTGAATGGGCCGGCCAAAGCTGTGGATGCGGCTTGCGCGTCGGCGCTTGTGGCGGTCCATGATGCGGTGGCGGATCTGCAACAGCGCAAGGCGGATCTGGCGCTGGCAGGCGGTGTGCAGGCGATTCTCAACGGTCGGATATACGAACTGCGTGCTGAGGCGATGATGTTGTCGCAGGAAGGTCAGTGCAAGACGTTCGATGCGTCTGCGGACGGGTATGTGCGGGGAGAAGGGTGCGGTGTTGTTGTTCTGAAACGGTTGAGCGATGCGGAGGCTGATGGGGATCGAATTTGGGCGGTGATCCGCGGCGCGTCGGTTAACCACGGAGGGGCGAGTGCGGGCCTGACTGTGCCACACGCGCCGGCGATGGAGAAGTTGATCGAGGCGGCGCATGCGGATGCTGGTGTTCCCGCGTCGGAGGTCGACTACCTCGAGACGCACGGAACTGGGACAGCGGTAGGAGACCCGATCGAGGTAGAAGCTGTGGCGAAGGTTTATGGGCGAGGACGGGAAGCTGATCGGCCACTCTTGATGGGTTCAGTGAAGACCAATGTCGGTCACCTCGAATCTGCAGCGGGTATAGCGGGATTGATCAAAGCGGCATTGGCGGTAGAGCGTGGCGTGATACCGAAACATTTGCATTTCAATGATCCCAACCCGAGAGTCGACTGGGATGAGGTGCCGTTGCAGGTGACGACGGAGATGATGGACTGGCCAAGTCGGCCCGGGCGACCGAGGTTGGCGGGAGTTAACTCGTTCGGGATCTCGGGGACGAATGCGCATATTGTGTTGGAGGAGCATTGCGGTAGGGAAGAAGAGGCTTCAAGCAAAAACGGAACGGTGGGGTCTGCGCGGGCGGTTAGCGTTTCGCTGCCGGGGGGATTGGCCGAGACATCCTCGCAGAAGGAAGGTTTTGAGGAGCGTGAGGCACGTTTCTTGCCTCTATCCGGTAAGACGGATGGTGCGGTCAAGGGTCTTGCGCGGCGGTATTTATCTTGGATCGATGCAAGCGGGTTGGAACTCTCCGACGATGGCGTTGCCGAGGCGGTGCTTGCGGACATGTCTTGGACGGCTGGTGTTGGGCGTAGTCACTTCGATCAACGAGCGGGGGTGGTTTTTGGCGATATCGGATCTTTGCGTGATCAGTTGAGCGAACTGGCTGAGCAAGCGGTTGGTGCTGAGCCGCGAAGACCTACCAAAGTAGCGTTCGTTTACACGGGTCAGGGAAGCCAGTGGGTCGGTATGGGTGAGGCGTTGTACCGGCAAGAACCTGTGGCGCGGGCGGTGTTTGATCGTTGCGAAGAGGTGTTCCAAAAGGAGCGTGGTACCTCACTGCTTGACGTAATGTGGGGGCGGAACGGTGCGGTCGAGGATCTGGGAGACACTGCGTGGGAGCAGCCTGCGTTGTATGCACTGGGGAGCGCGCTGACGGCACTTTGGGCCAGCGTTGGAATTCGTCCAGATGTGGTTTTGGGTCATAGCGTTGGCGAGATAGCGGCGGCGCAGGCGGCTGGGGTGTTTAGTTTGGAGGATGGGATGCGGTTCGCCGCGGTCCGAGGAACGTTGCTTTCGGGTACAGAGCCGGGTACGATGGCGGCGATCTTTGCTTCGCCATCGGAAGTAGGATCGGCGATTGAAGAGTTGAATGCGGCTTCTGATGGTGTTGGTCTGAGTATTGCGGGAGACAATGGGGCCCATCAGGTGGTCAGTGGTCCGGTTCCTGACATCGAGAAGATTGTCGAGCGATTCGAGTCCGAAGGAGTTCGTGCAAGGCGGCTCAATACGACGAAGGCGTTCCACAGTGCGCTGGTAGAACCGGCACTGGACGCATTGGGAGAGTTTGTGGAAGGGCTGTCGATCGAGACACCCGAATTGTCGGTAATCAGCAATTTGACAGGGCGAGTGGTTGATCCTGACATGACGTTGGGCAGTTCCTATTGGAGGCGTCATGCTCGTGAGGCGGTGGCGTTTGCCAGTGGTGTGAAGTCGATGGCGGCTCTGGGTGTGGACGTTGTTGTGGAGATCGGTCCGCACGCGGTGCTGGGGCCGATGGCTACTTTAGCTTGGCCCGACTTGTCAGGTGGTCAAGATGGTTCCGAAAGGCCGGTTGCGATTGCCAGTCTGCGTCGTCCTCCTAGGGGTGGTTCGAGTTCAGAACCTGAAGGTAACTTTGTCGATGCGGTAGCTGAGGTGTACGAGGCAGGTTTGGATATCTCGTTTGAGGGGCTGTACGCGGGTGAGGAGCGACGACGTATATCTTTGCCGGGTTATCCATTTCAACGGGAACGTCACTGGATTGAGCGGTCAAAGCAGCGTCGACTTAGTGAAGGGCATCCTTTGCTTGGTGTAAGGCATGAATCGGCTCGTGGGGAGATCATTTTTGAGACAGAGGTGTTTCCGTCGGAACCTTTCTGGTTGAATGACCACAGAGTTTTTGGGAGGCTTGTGGCTCCGGGCGCTCTCTATGGTGCGATGGTTGCTTCAACCGTGCTTGGCGGTGGGAACGGTGCGGTTGTTGTGGAGGATTTCCAGCTGCACAGTCCGATGGTTTTTGCGGATAGGAAAGCTGAGGATGGCGAGGAAGAGGAAGGGCGGACGATGCAGGTTGTGTTAGATGGCTCCGATGAAGTGCCGTCGCGTCGTGCCCAGGTGTACTCCGAGGGAAGCACTGGGGAATGGGCGCTCCATGTCGAGGGCGGTGTGTCGGAAGGCGATCCATTAACGGATAGAGGTGAGGGGATCGATCTAGATGAGTTGAAGGCACGTTTGTCGTTGTCGGAGGTTGGAGAATACTACCGCGCCAAGTTTGACACCGGGATCGATCTAGGCCCGTTGTTCCGAACTTTGGGGATGGTTTGGACTGGTCCGGGGGAAGCTTTGGGCGAGGTGATATTGCCGGAAGTTTTGGGCAGGAACGAGTTGGATGTGCATCCGCTGGTATTGGACGGGTGTTTTCAGGTAGTTGGTATGGCTCGCAACATGACTGGTGCGCCCGGCGAGCCGACGTACTTGCCGTTCGGCTGGGAGCGATTCTGGCTGAACCGATCGTTGCCAGACCAAGTGTTGTGCCATGTTCGGATGAGCGAAGCGTCGCGATTGGCGGAGAGTGAATCGCCGGAGGTGCTGAGCGGGGAGATTCGGATATACGATTTGAACGGCAGGTTGATTGGTGGAATAAGCGGATACACCGTTAAGAAGGCGACGCGAGAGGCGCTGCTGTCGGCGGTCGAAGAGGTCGACGACCTGTTTTACGAGGTTGTTTGGCGCGATCAGGCCCTTGAGTCTGGGATCGTGCCTGCAGATTTCTTCCCGAATCCGGTAGATGTCGCGGCTGGTTCGGATTTATTCCCTGATTACCTCTCCGATGCCGGGGTCGAGCCTGATGGCAGGAACGGATTGCTAGCGGATTTGGAGAATTGGTCGCGTTCTTACGCTCTCAGGACTTTGGAAAAGCTGGGTTGGGAGCGGCGAGTTGGTGATGTAGTGGTTTCCGAAGAGTTGAGGGAACGTCTAGGTGTCGTTGAAGAGCACAGCCGTCTGTTCCGTCGGATGCTGGAGATGCTCGATAATTCGGGCATCGTTGAGGAGAGGGAAGAAGGATTTGTGGTTGTTTTGGGGGATGAGGATCCGTTGCCGACCGAGTTGCCGAGAAATCCCGAGGGGTTTGCATCGGAGATGGCCGCGCGATATTCGCATGGCTTGACGGAGGTCGGGCTTTTCGAACGATCTGGTAGAGCGTTGGCGGATGTCCTCAGAGGAAACGCAGATCCGTTGACGTTGCTTTTCAGCAGTGGTGAGCCGACAGCTGCGGACTTGTATCTCAAGGCACCAGTGGCGCGGGCAGCTAACCGTATGTTGAGTGATGCGGTGCGAAAGCTGGTGGCGAATTTGCCGGAAGGTCGAAGGCTACGTGTGATCGAGGTAGGGGCAGGCACAGGATCGGCGACCGCGTCGGTGTTGCCAGAGCTTCCTGAGGGTCAGTTCGATTACGTGTATACGGATATCTCGGCGGGTTTCTTTGCTGAGGCTGAGGCTAGGTTCGGCGATGGTGGAGGGAGCATCGAATACAGGGTGCTGGATATCGAAAAGGATCCGATTGCCCAAGGCTTCGATTCGCACGGTTATGACTTGATAATCGCTTCGAACGTCTTGCACGCGACGCGGTACTTGGAGGAGACGCTGGGGCATTGCCGTTCCCTTCTAGCACCTTCAGGCCAGCTGGTTGCCCTTGAAAATCTTCGCGGGCTGGGTTGGATGGACCTCACGTTTGGTCAGTTGGATGGCTGGTGGCGGTTCGCTGACGCGTATCGACCGCATCATGCTCTTGTGAGCCCAACGGTTTGGCGTCAAGCCCTCAGCGATGCTGATTTTGAGCAGATCGAGGTGTTAGGGGTTGACGATTCCTTCACCCATGACATGCTGGACAAGGGCGTTATCGTGGCACAGGGGCCCGCGGAGGTGACGGAGTCGGAAGGCGTATGGATTATAACGCGGGATAATGGCAACGTTGCTGATGGTCTGGCGTCTGAGTTGGCGGCGCGCAATCAGACGGTCGTGTTGGTCGGCAGTGGGATAGTTGAAGGGAAGTCGACCGCCGATGTCGAAGGCTTCGAGAGAGTGGTGGATAGAGTGGTGGATGTTGATAGTCGCGAAGCTTGGAACACGTTGGTCAGGGATTTGACTGCTGACTTGCCGCTCAACGGCGTTGTTCATATGTTGTCTTTGGACGGAAAAGGGCCGGAGTCATCTACTGAGGAAGTTGCGGAAAATGTGAAGCGAGTAGGTGCGAGTGCGCTTGCCTTGGCCCAGGGGGTATCGGAGTCTGATGTGATTCCGGCGAAGGGTGTTTGGTTTGTGACGCGTGGTGCGCAGGTGTTGGAGCGAGAGCGTGGTGGAGAACTTGCGGGTTCGATTCTTTGGGGTCTGGGCAAGGTGGCGAACTTGGAAGCTGGACATCTCAAGCCGCGGATGATTGATTTGGATCCCGCTGCTCCGAGTGTGGATTCTGAGATCGTGGATGAGTTTTTGTATCCCGATGCTGAGAATCACATTGCTTATCGCATGGGGCGACGGTTAGCTGCGCGTTTGGTGCGGCCCGATGCGGCTGGCCAACGCTTGGATTTGCCGGAGGACTCGGAATGGGTGTTGGCTCCGGATCAGGCCGGTGTTTTTGAGAGCCCGCGGATCAAGAGACTTCCCGACCGTGCCCTTGAACCGCGGGAAGTTCGGGTGACTGTCGAGGGGACGGGTCTCAATTTCTGGGACGTGTTCCGTTCTCTGGGGTTCATTGAGGAGGGTGATCTGGGTCGTGAGTTGTCAGGCCACGTTGTCAAAATTGGTTCGGAGGTGTCGTCGGTAAGTGTGGGCGACCGGGTTGTGGGACTTGGTTTTGGTGCTTTCGGGCCAGAGATGATCACGCATGAAGAGTTGGTGGCGCTGGCACCGGAAGGATTATCAGTTTCGGATCTGGCGACGATTCCGAGCGCGTTCGTTTCGGCGGCTCTTTCGTATGAACTCTCGGGTTTAGAGGCTGGTGATCGGGTTCTAATCCATGCTGGATCAGGTGGGGTTGGTCTGGCAGCCATTCAGTTGGCCCAAGTTGCGGGTGCGGAGGTTTTTGCTACTGCCAGCGCTCCGAAACAGGACTACCTGCGTTCGGTTGGCGTTAAGCACATATTCGATAGCCGCACGACGAAGTTTGGTGAGGAGATTCTCGAAGCGACGGACGGAGAAGGTGTTCACGTTGTGTTGAACAGCTTGACGAGTGAAGGTTTTATCGATGCGAGCCTAGCCTGTTTGGCTGAAGGCGGCCGCTTTGTCGAGTTGGCTAGGCGGGACATCTTGAGTGAGGAAGAGATGGCGGCGTTACGTCCCGACGTATCGTACGACATTTTGGAGCTAGATGTTCTCAAAAAGACGGATCCTGCGTGGGTGGGAAGAGTGCTGCGTGACGTGATGGCAGGGGTCTCTTCGGGCGAGTTGAAACCGATCGTTCATAGCAGGTGGCCATTAGCGGAGGCGGGCGCTGCGCTTGGATTTATGCGGTCTGCTCGACACATCGGGAAGATCGTATTGACTCCACCGCCGCTCAAGCAGGGACAGTTGCGAGAAGGTCGTACATATTTAGTGACTGGAGGTCTGGGTGGCATTGGTATAGCAGTAGCGGAATGGCTTGCCGATAATGGCGCTGGCACGATTGTATTGAATGGACGTAGAGCACCTGATGTGGAGGCAGAAGAAGCGATTGATGCGTTGCGCGCACGAGGAGTAGAGGTTGAGATCGAGTTGGCGGATGTGACAGAAACCTTGGAAATTGACGCGATGCTGGCCCGTATGGATGCGAAGTACCCACCGCTAGGAGGGGTAATTCACAGCGTCGGCGTGCTTTCCGATGCGGCTTTGACCAACCAGACTTGGGAGAGTTTCGAGCGGGTTCTGCGGCCCAAGATCATTGGGGCGTGGCATTTGCATCGTGCGACACTGGATCGTGATCTAGATATGTTCATCCTCTTTTCGAGTCGGGTGGGTGTAATGGGTAATCCGGGTCAATCCAACCATGCTGCTGCCAACGCGTTCCTTGACCAACTCGCGGGGCATCGCCGCGCGATGGGTTTGCCGGGGCAGGCGATAGCGTGGGGAGCATGGTCGGAGATTGGTGAAGCCGCGGAGCAGATAGAACGGATCGAGGAGAGACGGGCGGCTCTAGGTGGTCGCTGGTTTACTCCCCAGCAAGGCATACGAGCCTTCGAAACGTTGGTACGCGAGGACAAGACAACGTCGGTGGTTATGTCGATGGACTGGTCAGTTTTTGAAGAGGCGGTTCAAGACCGTCCACCTTTCTTGGAAGACCTTTTGTCTTCTACCGACGACGATAATTCGAACAATGCGGTTGTGCAGGAAGATGTTTTGACGCGGTTGCGGAGCGTTCCTGTGGCAGAGCGAGATGCGGTGCTTGTCACTTTCCTGCAGCAAGAGTTGCAGGCGGTGTTGAGGCTGTCTTCAGCGCCGTCGCCAACGGTGGGGTTCTTCGATTTGGGGATGGACTCGCTGATGGCGGTGGAGTTGAGGAACCGGTTGAACCGGGCGTTGGCTGGCGAATATGTCGCTTCCAACACGATCGTTTTCGATTATCCGAACGTTGCTGAAATGGCGAGCCATTTGTCGGAGGAGCTCGCTGGCCTGGATGAAGAGAAGCAAGTTTTCTCGATACAGGTTTCATCAGTTGCGGACGACGAAAAACAGGAAGAGCAGAGCACACCGACCGAAGTTGATGGGATAGCAATCGTAGGGATGGCATGTAGGTTCCCGGGTGCCAACAACCTCGACGACTTTTGGAAACTGCTGGAGTCGGGAGGTGATGCGATCACGGATGGACGGCAAGACGGAGGTTCGTGGCGCGGCGTGGTTGGAGATCCGTTTGCCGAGAGTGAAGTTTTAAGGCGAGGGGCATTTATCGACGAGATAGATGAGTTCGATTCGAGATTCTTCAGGATTTCTCCGATCGAAGCGCGACTGATGGACCCGCAGCAGCGGATGATGTTGGAGACGGCTTGGCACGCGCTCGAGGACGCTGGTATTGATCCTGAGGAGCTTAAAGGCAGCCGCACCGGTGTTTATGTGGGTGTTGGCACAAGCGAGTACAGAGATGTGATCTTAGCGAGCAGCTTCCCTGACAACTATCTAGGCACTACCTCCAGCATGGCGGTGGGGCGTCTGGCTTTTGCTCTTGGGTTGGAAGGTCCGGCGGTGCCGGTTGATCTGGTTTGCGCGTCGTCGCATGCGTCGATACATCAAGCTGTTAGAGGGCTGGACAGTGGTGAAATCGATATGGCGATCACGGGTGGAGTGAATGCGGTACTTTCGATTCCGATCACGGAGTACATGACTGATTTGAGGATGTTGTCTCCGAGTGTGCAGAGCAGGCCGTTCGATGCGGCGGCGGACGGATTTGTGCGCGGCGAGGGTTGCGGTATGTTGGTGCTGAAACGGCTGAAAGATGCGGAGGCGGATGGAGATCGTATCTGGGGAGTGATATTGGGTTCGGCGGTTAACCAGAACGGCGCGAGTGCAGGGTTGACGGTTCCTAACGGGTCTGCGCAGCAAAGATTGATGCAGGATGTCGTTGAGGCTGCGGGGATCGATCCAGGGAAGGTCGATTGCTACGAAGCGCATGGAGGCGCGTCGCAGTTGGGAGACCCTATCGAATTGCATGCTGCGGGTGCGGTGTATGGCGAAAACCGTGCTGAGGACCGACCGATGTTAGTCGGATCAGTCAAGGCGAACGTGGGTCATTTGGAACGCGCCGCTGGAGTGGCGAGCGTGATAAAGGTCGCGCTGTCGATGAAAAACGGCGTGATTCCGAAGCAGGTGAATTTCGATGAGCCCAATCCGCACATCGATTGGGACCGATTACCAATGCGTATTCCTTTGGAAAACGTTGAATGGGATGTTCCGTCTGATCGGCCTCGGATGGCGGCGGTTAGCGGATTCGGAATGTCAGGTGCAAACGCTCACATTTTGATCGCAGACTATGGTGGGATAAATGGCGAGGCAGTGAGTGACAACGGTTTTCGAACGGTTAATGACGGTGTGCAAGAGGTTGGTATTGAGCTTCCGGATCGTTTGGCGGGTTTGATGATCGGAGCGCAAGAAGCTCGAAGGCGGGACACGCGGTTATTGCCGTTGTCAGGGAAGTCGGATCGTGCGTTAAGGGATCTGGCGAATCGGTATCTGTGCTGGGTCGAAGACCGTTGTACGGATGGAAACGATGATTTTGACAGCTTGTCTGCCGACATGGCTTGGACGTCTGGTGTCGGACGTAGTCATTTCGACTATCGTGCCGGCGTAGTGTTCAGCGACGTGGATTCTTTGCGTGAAGGTTTGCGGAGAGTTGCGATGGCAGATGGTGAATCTCTTGACGTTCTCTCGGACAGGCCGCCGCGCGTAGCGTTTGTTTATTCGGGCGATTTTTCACGTTGGGCATGCGCGATTGACGAGATGTACGAGAGTGAACCGGTAGTTCGCGCTGTGATCGACCGCTGTGACGAGGTTTTTGCGTCTGAAACAGGCGGTAGCCTGTTGGATGGGATGCTAGGGGGCGGCGATAGCAGTGTGAGATCCTCAGAACACAGTTGGACGCAGGCAGCGACGTATGCAATCGAGTGTGCGATGGGTGGACTGTGGGAGAGCGTTGGTGTAACGCCGAACGTAGTTCTGGGGCACGGAATCGGGGAAATCGCCTCGGCCCAGACAGCAGGGGTGATCAGTCTGGAAGATGGATTAAGGATTGCGGTGCGACTCGGCCAGTTATCGCAGAGGACATCGAGTGAGATTAGTGTCGAGGATATTCAAGTCGCGCTTGAGGGTGTTACTTTCAATGAGCCTCGGATGTTGATGATGAGCGGTGCGACGGGTTTGAAGGCGGAACTGGACGAGCTTCGCAGCGGCGCGTATTGGGGCTTGCACGACATCAAGCCAGGGCCAATGAATGTCGTGATAAATTCGCTCGCCAATCATGACGTTGACCTGATCATCGGCGTTGGTGTGGATTCCGTGGAAGTTCCGGGATCAGCAGTCACGAGGTCGGACTCAGGAGAAAACGGTGCGATGGGCGCGCGATCTCCCGACTTTGTTTGGTGTTCTGGCGGTGATAGGTTCGTATACGATGTCGCTCGTGCCTACGAAAAGGGGCTGCGAATCTCGTTTGAAGGATTGTTCGCGGGGGAATCGAGACGACGGATCGCGTTGCCCGGGTATCCGTTCCAACGAAGGCGACATTGGGTTTGAACGCCATTCATAACTAACGGAACTGCGCGGATGGTGTGGTTGCTCAAATACGATTGACGTTTTTTCAGCAACGTACTCCCAATTACGGTGGCAACGTGATAGCGCGGTTTTCGACTATTCGATTAATATTGGGTCTTAGGTTAAAGCGAAAGGACACTTGCAGATGGCATCAACCGCAGATCGAATCAAATCGTTGGTGAGCGAAAACCTAGAAGTAGATGGAAAGCCGCTGGGCCCGGTAGACAATTTGGACACTAGCCTGAGCGATTTGGGTGTGTCGTCGGTCGACATAGTGTCGTTTGGCAGGGTGGTTGTCAAAGAATTTGGCATCTCAATGTCCGCGGAAGACTGCGCGAACATACCGACGCTGTCTGCGCTGGTTGATTTCGTCGACGCTCAATCCAGTTAGAAAACACATTGCTCGAACGTCGCGTCTCACGACTTGAGCAGAAGTCGTGAGACGCGATGTTTTTGTTTCTCCGTTTCTATCGTTTGTGTTTCATCGCCTTGGTTTGCGGCATCCAAGGGTTGCGCTTGTAGCTCCAATCGATCCTGAAAATGGGATGGTTGGTGCACCGGTATCGAGTGCCGCTGGAAATTCGTCGGCCATGGGCAGATTCGGTTAACGCGTATTGCTTTGCGGCGTTAGCATACGAACTGGGCTTTAGAATGTTGCGTCGACACAAGATCGAAAAGCTTCGGAAAAATCTGTGATGAATTCAGATGCGATTTGGGTCTTGCCTGAACCGATCTCGGTGCAGGATGTCCAAGTGGACCAGTACACGACGATCCGTTTACGGCGGCATGGCAATCCGTCTGGCCCTCGGCTCGTTTTGAGCCATGGGAACGGTTTGGCGATCGACCTTTACTATCCGTTCTGGTCCTTGCTTGCTCACGATTTTGACTTGGTGATGTTCGACCTCAGGAACCATGGTTGGAACGAAGTGGGCAGGCTCGAAGATCACACGATACCGACATTGGTACGCGATCATGACGTGGTTGTTGATGCGATAGACGAGTATTTCGGCAAAAAGCCGAAGGTGGGTGTTTTTCATTCGGTTTCGGGTTTGACAACTCTGTTATCGCCTAGAAAAGGAAGCGGTTTTTCGGCGCGAGTGCTGTACGATCCGCCGTTGTGTAAACCGGGGCGCAGCTACGCTGATTTCGAGGCCGCTGCGACTCACACTTCCAAACTCGTTCGTCAACGTGCACATCGGTTCAAGTCTCCGCAGGAGTTGGCGGAGATACTGCCCTTCACCCCGAGTTTTCAACGCGTCGTACCTGGTGTGACCGATCTATTCGCGGAAAGCACGCTACGGCAAGGCGAAGATGGGGAAGGTTACGTACTTCGGTGTCCTCGCGAATACGAAGCTCAAATAGTTGAATATGCGGGCATATACGCGGTGTTGGTGGATTTCGCGACGTATGTTTGCCCAACGAAGGTGATCGGGGCCGATCCGTTGTTGCCTTATTCTTATCTGCCTACGCTTGAACTCAGCGATACTCTGCATGTTGACTACGACTTTTTGCCGGAGGCTACGCATTTTCTTCAGCTGGAACAACCCGAGGAGTGCGTTGCCGCCTTGCGAGAGTTTGTGGGTCCGATACTGAAGCGCTGACAGTCGGGGATAGTACTTTATGCGTTGGGGCTCATCAAGTGGTGCCGCTGATTTGTAGGGATACGATGTCGACGCCGTGGTATTTCTCGTGTTTGACGGATGAGGCGTAATTCCTGAGGAGACGGAGAGAAATGTCGGTTTCGTCTACTGTTTCGGTTTCGTCGTCTAGATAGGCAAGGCGATCTTCGATGTTGGTTTCATCTGAGACGGTGAGGAATTCCAGTTCCAAATCGGAATCGGTGGGGCGTGCCGAGATGACTAGGCGTGGGGGATTGTTGGTCGTTTTTTCCGCGTATATGTCAGCAAGTATCGTTGTTGCCTCCTCGGCCGCGGCGCGAAGTCGATCTGTGGAAGTTGACGACCAACCGATTTTGTTTGCGACTTCTTGCAAGAACTGGTCTACCTCGGAATATGCCTCGGAGTTCAACTTGGTTTCGAGTCGGTGAGTTCGGGGGTTTGAGAGGTTCAATAGCGCCGTGAATGCAATGGCAGTGGCGGCGCCCACAGTGATGCCATTTCCAAGCAGGATCCCCCATGGATCGGGGAGGAAGTCGGCGACTAAGTTGTAGTACTGTATTCCGAGTCCAAAAGAGAATGCGAGGCCGACGACCATGGCCTTTTGGGTGTCGAGGCCAGCGCGCACGAGGGTTTGGATGCCTTCGATGAAGAGGAGTCCGACGGCGAACATCAAGAACCCGCCCATGACGGGGTTGGGGATCGAGATTAGAGCGCCGTTGATTTTGGGGAGAAATGCCAGAACGATCAGGATCGCGGCCATGGTGTATCCGACCGTTCTGGCAGCGACTCCGGTCACGGTTACGAGCGGGACGGTCAAGGATGGGTAGGTAGACGTGGGAGGCGTACCGGCGATTCCAGACATCAGGATACCGGTGCCGTTGGCGTAGATCGATCCTTGGATCAACCGGAAATCGGTAGCATAGGTCTGCTTTCTGGAAACTCTTTGCACTGCCATGCCGTCGCTGATGTTTTTGATGGACTGTATGAGAGTAACGATTAGGAACATTGGCAGGAGGGCCCAAAAACTGACTCCGGGCGTGAAATCGATGCCGGGGAAGTTGATTTCCGGGATGCCGAACCAACTACTTGAGGAGAAGGGATCAGGGTCGTAAATGCCCAGAATTGCTGCGACGAGCACTCCAGCGATTACGCCGAGGGAGATCGACCATGGTCGTAACAGTCGAGGAGCGCGCAGGACGAGTATTGCTGATATCAATGCTGTCGCGGCGGCAGCGGTTGTGCCTGCGAAAGATGGGGCGTTGTCAGGTACTGTCCTGATCAAGTTGACGGCGAAGGGTAGGGTGATAGCGGCGATGAGCACCAACACGGTGCCTGCGACTGTGGGTGTGATGATTCTGCGGAGCATCGGCAGCCATAGTGCGATGGCGCAGTAGAAGATGGCTGAAACGGCAATAAGGCTGGCCAACATCGCAGGACCGCCTTGGGTGAGGGCGATTATCGAAACGGCGATGTAGTTGGTGGTGACTCCACAGATAATCAGGTGGCCGCCGCCGAGACGACCGATTTTGGCGGCTTGCAGGGCCATCATGACGCCTACGATCAGGAGTGTGGCAAAGGCTGCCCAGGTGAGGAAGTTGGCGTCCTGCCCCGCTGAACGGACAGTAATGGCGACGACTAGGATAGTGGGGGCCAAGACGAGTGATACGCCTTGGATTGCGGTGCCGACGACGGTCCAAAGTGGAGCCCTGTCGTCTGGTTCGTATCGGATTGCGGGGTTGGTGTTCGTTGACGCCAAGAATCGACCTCTGAACTAGGTTCTTCAACGAACGACTCAAGCGTTCGGTGATCGGAATTTTACCCTCGTAGATGCGGTCGTATTCGCCGGGTGTTGGCGGTTATTCGTCTCTTAACTCTCGGCCGGTAAGGAAGAGGAATACGTCTTCGAGGTGGGCGGGTCGGTATGTGACGCGCATTGGTGCGAGGCCAGTTAGGGTGGCGACTTCTGGTTTGGTTCCTTTGGGTGCGGTCACTAGGAAGCGAGGGCCTACTTCGCTGTAGTCTCGGTTTTCTGCATCGAGTTGGTGGCGGAGGGCGGCGCGTTCTTCGGATGTGGCGTTTTCGCTTAGTTGGAGGATGGCGACTTCTGCGCCGACGTGGTGCTCGACGACTTCGTCGGGTTCTCCGATGTCAAGGATGTTGCCGTGGTCCATGATGGCTAGGCGGTCGCAGAGGGTTTCGGCTTCGATCATGTAGTGGGTAGACATGATGATTGTTACGCCGGCTTCTTTGAGGGCGCCGAGTTGCTCCCAGACGCGGTTGCGGCTCTGGGGGTCGAGGCCGGTGGTCGGCTCGTCCATGACTAGCAGTTGTGGGCTGGACATCATTGCTCTAGCGATGGCGAGTCGTCGTTTCATGCCGCCGGATAGTGCGTGGATGCTGGCGTTTGCGCGGGTTTCGAGGTTGAAAAAGCCCAGGACTTCTTTGGTTCGTCGGATCGAGTCTCGGTATGAGAGTCCGGCGAGGTAGCCGTGCATCTCCAAGTTGCGGTGGACTACTAGGGTCGTGTCGAGCCCGTCGTGCTGGGTGACCACTCCGATCTCGTTGCGGACGTCGCGACCGGACTTTGCGACGTCCATTCCGGCGACCATGACTGATCCGTCGGTTGCTGGGGAGAGTCCGGCCAACATGCGCATGGTTGTAGTCTTGCCGGCGCCGTTGGGTCCGAGGAGGCCGAATGTTTCGCCTCGTCTTACTGAGAAGGTGATGCCGTCTACGGCGCGTAACTCATCGTAGAGCTTTACAAGGCCGGTGACTTGAACGACGTGACCGTTTTTGTGACTGTTATCTATAGCTGAATGTTTCATAACCATCTACATGATTCTAGTTTGAGGGCGGGTGTCCCCCGTTCAACGGCGTTGCGGGCGCCGTCTTCGCGTCCCTTTAGGCTAAAGCGAAGGGGACTTGTCCAAAGTTGATGGGGGAGTCCGTCGCTCTGCGAAGGGCGCGCTTCGCTTCCTTCGCAGCCCCTCCCCGGGCCGTTCACGAACGGCCCTACGGGATTGTTGACCTTTTCGTCATGAAAGGGGCGAGCATGGAATTAGCTTCGGGTTGTTTCTACGTACTGGTCGCCGTCGGTGGTTATTGGGGTTTCGGTTACTTGGTGGTTGTCGGAGATTTTGAAGGCTCGGACTATGGGGCGGTTTTTTTCTACTAGGGAGATTAGGACGTAGTAGGGGTCGGTCCACCATGATTGGACGGCGTTGTTGACGTCGGTCTTGGATGGATAGGCTTGGGAGTGGGTGTGGGAGTGATAGATGGCTACGATTTTGAGGCCTTTAGCGTCGGCTTCGGATTCGGCGCGTGCTAGGGCTACGGGATCCATCTCGTAGCGTCGGATAGGTTCGGGGTGGGTGTTTTTGATGCGTTTTGCTTCGTCGGCTCCGTTTTCGTCGCCGATTAGGACACCGCAGCATTCGTCGGGGTCGGTGATGAGGGCGTGGGAGATGATGTCGGCGAGGACGGGTTTTGGGATTAGGAAGGGCATGTTGGGGGATTCTAAAAGGGGTGGAATTAGACCGGGGTGGCGCAACAGAGTATTGGTTGTATCCATTCCGCCCCTGTTTCCTCGCAGCTGAGAGGGAGAATGGGCGTAGTCGATAGAGTGGTCGTTTTCGGAATGTGGGTTTCGGTGTGTGAGGTTTTACCCGCCTCGGCGGGCATCGCCGGCTCACATCGCCATGCTCGTTCGCGCCCCCTTACGCTCTGCGAAGGGGGCGGTGCCCCGGCCTCTTGTCTGTCCACTCTTGGGTTCCAGCTTTCGCGGGAATGATGTGGTTATTGCTGTTGCTGTTGTTGCTGTTGGATGCCTGCGGCGTCTAGCTCTGTGGCGAAGTGGGACTTTTTGAGGTTTTCTTGGAGTTCGAAGATTGAGCCTGCTTCTCGGGGGTGTGGGGGTAGAGGCATGCGGACCGGCACTTTTTCGAGACGGGGTTCGTTGGTGGGTTCGCCTCGGAGGATGTCTTGCGTCCACTTGTCCCAGTCGGGGACGCCTCGGAGGGGCCACGCGTCGGCGGCCTGGTAGCCCATGAGGAGGAGGCGCCGAGGTCGGTCGGAGATGTTGGGTGCGGAGCCGTGGAGGGTGCGGACGTGGTGGATGGATACGCCGCCGGCCTTGAGGCGGATGGGGACGGCCTCTTCCATGTCGAAGTCGTCTTCGGACACTGCGCCGACGAAGTATCCGTCTTGGTGGTGGTCGAGAGCCGGCCATGTGTGCGAGCCGGGGATCCCCATGAGGCATCCGTTCTCGATCTCCATGTCGTCGAAGGTGAGCCCGATCTCTAGGATGTCGTCGTTAGTAGCGGGGTAGAAGCCCCAGTCGGTGTGCCACTCGACCTGAGCGCCACCGCCGGGAGCCTTCATGTTGAGCTTGGTGTGGTGGAGTTTGATGTTGGATCCGATGAGCTGCTCGATGATGTCGAGGAGGCCTTCCTTGCGGCTTGCGGCTTCATAGACCGGATGGCGCGTGTGAGGGCTGGTGATGCGTCGGAGCTTGGGAGTTTCGGGGCTGTGTCCTGCGGCGAAGTCGAGGTCGAACATTTCGTTGTGTTCGGTGAGTTCGGCCGATTGCTGGACGAAGTCTTCGGTGACTCTGCGCAGCTCTTCGACTTCTTCCATCGAGAAGACGTTGTTTACGCCGATGAAGCCGTTCTTGCGGTATTCGGCGATCTGGCCGTCGGTTAGTTGGTTGGTTGTGGGCATGGCGGATCGGTATTAGGTGGTGGTTTAGTTGTTGGGGCGAATTATATGGGTGATTGGGTTCAGAGGGCTTTTACTGCTGACCGTAGGGCAGGGATTAGATTCCCTTTGCGGCCTACTACTATGCGGTCTAGGTTCAGCCAGTTGGCTAGAAGTTGTAGTTCGGATGCTAGGTGGTGGGCGGTTGTTTCCTCGTCGCAGTTTTCTTCTAGGAATGCACCGGGGACTCGGAGGACGGATTTTGGCCGGTCGGCTTTGAGATCAACGCGTGCTGCGAAGTGGTCACCGAGGATGAAGGGCATTACGTAGTAGCCGTAGCGTCGCTTTTTGGGTGGGACGTATATTTCGATCTTGTATTCGAAGTCGAAGAGCGACTCGAGTCGGTTGCGGTACCAGGCGACGGAGTCGAAGGGTGAGACGATAGCGCGGGCATTGAGTGGGCTGATCGGGGGTTCGATGTCGGGTAGAGCGTAGGTGGATTGGTCGATGCCTTCAACTTTGACGCGTTCGATTTCGCCTTGTTCGATGAGGGATTTGATTGGGGCTTGTGCTTCTGCGCGCCTGATTCGGTAGTAGTCGGCGAGATCGTAATCGGTTGCGATGCCCATTGAAGAGATCGCGAATTTCATCATTTGGCGGCGTGCTTCGTCGCGTGGGATGTCGGTGTTGAGGTGGGATTCGGGGACTACGCGTTCGATGAGGTCGTAGCGTCTTGCGTTGTTTATGCGGTCAGAGACGGCGAATTTGCCTTGGAACATCAGGGTTTCGAGGACGAGTTTCGTTGTTGAGGTGCCCCAGTATCCGTAGCGTTCGCCTTTTTGGTCGAAATCGGCGACTTCCATGGGGCCTTCGGTTTGGATTTCGTTGAGAACCGACTCGAGGAGACCAGGGGATTCGTCCATGATTTCGGTCCAGCGTCGCCATGGTTTCCACTCGGACATGCGGTGGCGGAAGAGTGGGAGGTGATCTATCGGGGTGAGGGCTGCTGCGTGGGCGTAGTACTCGAAGAGATTGCGGTCTTCGTATGCGTATTTGTGGAGCATGTCTAGGGGGTATGGACCTAGACGGGAGAAGAAGGGCATGTATTGGGTGCGTATGAGGACGTTAATGGTGTCGATCTGGACGATGTTGACCGTTTTCATGACGCGGTCTAAGTCATCGAAGGTCACGGTGCCGGAGGATGGGCGTGAGTCGTCGAAGCCTTGGGCTTTTAGGGCGATACTGCGTGCTTCTTGGATGGAGAAGGTTTTCAAATCATTGGCCATGGGACGTTCCAGTCTGGATCAAGGATGGGGAAGGTGCGGTCTTCGATCATTTCTTTTCCGCGGCGGATGAGGGAGTCGATTTCGTGGATGTCGAGGGTGTCGGAGAGTTTATTGCGAAGTTCGTCGTTGCCGTTTTCCAGCGATGAGAGCAATTCGTTCAAGGCATCTAAAAGGTCTTCGGGATAAGGTGTGCCGTTGAATTCGAACATTACGGTACGGCGGCGGGCGAGGGGGTTGAAGGTCAGGCCGTGATCTACGGCCCATAGCTGGCCTTCGGCGTCTAGGAGGCAGGCCCCGCCTTTGCGGTCGGCGTTGTTTATGAGGACATCGAACATTGCGATGGGTGTGTAGTCGTCGAGGCGTTCGTCACGAAGGTTGAAGTAGTGCTTTGTGAAGTCGGCGTCGATGAAGAGTTGGACGCTGCCGATGCCGTGAGGACCTTCACGTACGACGGTGGGAGGGACGGCGGGCCAGCCTAGGGCGTCGGCGAGTAGATATGCGGACCACTCGCGGTTATGGAGAGTGCCGTATGGGAAGTCTCGGAGAGGGCGTTCTCCAGAGGCGGGTTTGTAGATTGCGTAGATTTCGTCGTCTTGATCGACGAGACGGATTACGAAGACGTAGTTAGAGCCGCCGGGGTGGAGTCCGATACCGTTGATTGGCCAGTTGTTGAGGCGGTGTTCGATTTCTTGCCGACTCAAGCCAGCCACTGAGTCGGGTTGTATCGTCATGGTCGAAGGTCGTTAACGGAGAAGTGGTCGACGAGGACTTCAGTCTTCATCATCGTCGTCGTCGTATAGCTGCTCGATGACCATGGTGCCGTAGTCGACGTCGTGACCGTTTCGGCGTTGGCATTCGTGCTCTTCGTCCTGATTAATCGCGGAGTGGCAGTAAGGGCAGATGGGTCGACCGGCGGCGACGATCTCGAGTCCGCGCTGGGCGACGTATACGGCTTGTTGGTGGGAGAATCCGAATTGGAGGATGATCGGGTCAGGGTCCTCTTCGGCGGTTTCGAGCTGTTCCAAGGCGACTCCGGCGGCGGCGAATAGGAATACCTTTCTGCCGGAGTCGTATTGCATAGCGATGCGTGCGGCTTTGAACTCTACGTTACCGGTGGAGTCGGGAGGCATGTCAGGGATGGTGCGGTCGGAGATCTCTTCTTCCGGGTCCATACTTTCGAGGGCGTTACCGAGGGAGAAAGCGATGTTGTATAGCTGCTCTTTTTCGAGCCATACGACGGCGGAGCCTCGCTCGCTGTCAGCGGTGAGGTTGAAGGTGCGTTGTCCTGGTTCGCCGTAGGTTAGGACCTCGAGGTCGTCGACGATACCGAGGTGAGTTGATTGCTCCAAACTGAATGTCTCCTTGACGCCGAAGGAATTGCGACTGTTGGTTCGCCAGTTTCGATGTCGTGATTGATTCTAGCAACAGGACGATGTGGGATACGGGGTATGGGGTTGTATTGCGCCGTAAACGATGGTTTTGTAGGATTTGTGGTTGAAGCAGGTTTGAATGCGTGGCGGGTGAAATGCCCGACAATCGGAGACGGGAAGCCCTGATGAAGTGAAGAATCTGGGTCGGGGAAGAACGATATCGCTCCGTAGCATCTGGAAGAAAGCGTCCGAATTGTGGCGTGATTAGAACCAGACGGTTGTGCGCCGTTATCGTGCAAACCAAGAGAGGCGTAGATCCCGCTAGGGGTTGTGCAAGATGGGTGGTACCGCGGGCCGATCGGTATAGATTGTGTCCCGTCCCATCGCTAGTGGACGTGTGGTGTCGAGGTTTAGCGCGCTCTGACCACCCGTCCGAAATCAGGACGGGTTTATTTTTGCCCGAGGGAATCCTCGAAAATGACGACGACGCAGACAGCATCTAAGACCAGCAACGGTATGGCATCGGAGAGTGTCAGGACCGTTGAGATTTATGACACGACGTTGAGGGATGGTGCGCAGCAGGAGGGGATTTCGCTGTCGGTCGAGGACAAGCTTGCGATCACGAAGATGTTGGATGAGTTCGGGGTCGATGTGATTGAGGGTGGTTATGCGGGTGCCACGCCGAAGGATGAGGAGTATTTCGAGCGTGTTCAGGGGATGGAGTTGAAGCATGCAGAGATTGCGGCGTTCGGGAACACGAGGCGGGCGGATGCTGACTGTGATGATGATGTTTCGATTCAGGCTTTGTTGAAGTCTGGAGCGTCGATCACTACTCTGGTCGGTAAGGCGTCGGAGGATCAGGTCCGGGTCGTGTTGGAGACGACGGTTGAGGAGAATTTGGCGATGATTGCCGACTCGGTGTCTTATTTGAAGGCTCGTGGTCGGCGGGTTTTCTATGATGCTGAGCACTTTTTCGACGGGTACAAAGAGAACTCGGACTACGCGGTGCGATGTTTGCGATCGGCGTATGATGCTGGTGCGGAGAGGTTGGTGTTGTGCGATACGAATGGTGGGACTCTGCCGCATGAGGTGGCGGAGATTGTGAGCGAGGTTAAGGCGGCGTTGCCTGAGGATGCGGTTCTAGGGATTCATACTCATAACGACACTGATACAGCGGTGGCTGCGGCGATGGAGGCTTTCAGGGCTGGGGCGCATCAGATTCAGGGGTGCGTGAATGGATATGGGGAGAGGACTGGTAATGCGAATCTGATCAGCGTTATCGGGAATCTCAACCTGAAGATGGGTGTTGCGGCGGTTGAGGGGAGCAAGTTGCCGGAGCTGACGAGCTTGTCGCACTTTGTTTCAGAGATTGTTAATCGTCGGCCGTTTCCGTTTCAGCCGTATGTGGGGATCAGCGCGTTTGCGCACAAGGGCGGTTTGCATGCTGCTGCGACGGAGAAGTCTTCGGCTGCATATCAGCACATCGACCCTGGGATGGTTGGGAATGGGACGCGGGTTACGATTTCGGAGCTTTCGGGTCGCGGGAATGTAATGCGGTTGATTCGGGACTTGGGGTTGGAAGAGGAGTTCACTCGGGATGATGCTCGTAAGATTGTTGAGCACATCAAGCGTCAGGAGGCGTTGGGTTTTGCGTATGAGAATGCGTTGGCGTCGTTAGAGTTGCTGGTGTTGCGGAATCTTCCGAATTATGAGCCGCCGTTTGAGTTGGTGGACTTCATGGTGATAGTGGAGAACCGTCGGAGGGCGTCGTTTGGGACTGGTTGGCGAGATGACGGGGTGGAGCATCCGGTGTTATCGGAGGTGACGATCAAGATTCGGGTTGGCGAGGATGTTTTCCTGGAGGCAGCGGAGGGTAATGGTCCGGTGGATGCTTTGAGCCGTGGTCTGCGGAAGGCGATTGCGGACAAGTATCCAGAGGTAGACAGCATCAATTTGACGGACTACAAGGTGCGGGTCGTGAATGAGACGCTCGGGACAGGGGCTTCGGTCCGGGTTTTGATCGAATCGGCATCAGAGGGTATGGTCTGGCGGACGGTTGGTGCATCGACGAACATCATCAACGCAAGTTGGATGGCGCTTGCGGATTCTGCCGAGTGGTGGTTGAACCGCAGGTTGCGGGAAAACTGGGCGCGGAGTTAGGAGCGTCGGTGCTGGCGGTGACGCGGGTGCCAAGGTCTTCGGTGGAGCAGTCTGCGGATCTGGCTTGGGCGTCGGAAGCGGATGTTTTCGGCGATGAAGGGGAGTGTTTTGGGGTGTGACCCGAGCATGATGCCTCGCCAATCTCGGAGTCGTTTGAAGGTCGCGGAGTCGTTTGTGTAGGGCTGGGACCAACCTTTGAAGGGTTGCCAGTTGCCATCGCGGGCTAGGGTCATGACGTCTCCGCCGGCTTCACGGACGATGATTACGGCGGCTGCGAAGTCCCATACGGCGGCGGCTCCGCCGATGGCGTATTGGTAGAGGCCGGTACCGACGTTTGCCATTTCGTGGGAGGCGCTGCCGGTGACGCGGACGTCTCCGCCGTGGCCACGCATTCTTTTGTCGAACTTGAAGACGGATCGGGCGTTGCTGGGGAGGACGGAGAGTCTGCCTGAGACGGGTCTTCCAAGATCGTCGGTCGGCGTGAGGACTTTCATCTCGGCGCCGTCGCGTTTGGTTCCGCCGTTCAGGCGAGCATGGACTACGATGCCTCCGTCGTTGGATGTTGGCCATGGTCCCCATACGGCGCCGACGATTGGGACGCCTCGGTGCATCAATCCGACAGAGACGGCGTGGAGCATTGAGCCGTTGACATAGTTTGCAGTGCCGTCGATGGGGTCGATAGCCCATACGAGATCGTCGGCGGGATCGATGTCTTCGTCTTGGTCTTCTTCGCCGAGGAACTGGTGGTCGGGGAAACTCTCTTTGATGGTGTCGTAGATGATGACTTGGGAGTTTCGGTCTACGTCGGTGACTAGATCGCGCCCGGGTCGGCCTGATTTCGATTCGATCTCCATCGGAGATGTGATGCGGTCCAGGACGTAGGTTCCGGCCTTGGTAGCGGCTTTGACGGCGACGGCCTCGAGTTCTTTGAGGAGGGCGTCATTGAAGGGTTGCGACATGGTGATCTGTGTCATGAGGTGCTAGTGGGGTTTAGGTGGATGCATCTACGGGATTTCGTGCATCGTATTTGCATATTGGAATAGACTGAATCTTAATGATCTACCTCAGTCGGAGTTGATGTTGATGCGATCTGGCTGAGGTTGTTGGATGGAGGATGATGAACAGCCCTCAAACAGTAAGGAAGCTGAAGCGCGATCCCGGCATCGTGTCTCGGATGTATTTCACGATGCTGTTGATAGGCGTGTTGTACGGGGTGTTTGCGTATGTGATGCTGCGGTTGGGGATCCCGGTCGCGTTCGTCGGGGTCATCGTCTTGGGTTTGGCGATATTCCAGTACTTCATGTCGGACCGGTTGGTGATGATGTCGACGGGTGCAAAGGAGGTTTCGGAGGAGGATGCGCCGAATCTTCATGGGATGATCCGTGATTTGGCGGATCGGTACGGGATGCCGATGCCGAAGGTTGCGATCATCGAATCTGCGATGCCGAATGCGTTTGCGACGGGAAGGAATCCTAATAACGCGTTGGTTGCTGTGACGACTGGGATATTGCGTCGGTTGACGCGTCGGGAGTTGAGGGCTGTGTTGGGTCACGAATTGGCGCATGTTGCTAACCGGGATATGAAGGTGTTGGCGATCTCGAATTTCTTTGTGACGCTGACGAGTTTCTTGATGACGATGTTCTTCTTCAACATGCTGTTCGGGAGGCGTGACGCTGGTGGGGGCGCAGGTCCGTTCATGATTGCCTATCTTGTGACGATCTTGGTTTATTTCCTCGGGAAGTTGCTTGTGTTGGCTCTTACGCGTTATCGTGAATATGGTGCTGATCACACGGGAGCCGAGATTTCTGGCGACCCGGGTGGATTGGCTGACGCGTTAGAGAAGATAGCGATGGGCATGGACTACATTCCCGACGAGGACTTAAGGCGATTGCAGACGGCTCAGGCGTTCCTGTTTGCCCCGGCTTTGCGGGGATTTGCTGCGAACATGTTCTCAACTCATCCTCCGATTGAGGAGCGGATTGCTCGTCTGCGCGAACTTGAATCTGAGATGCGTTACGGATACCGCAACTGATGGGTTGGTTCTTCGGTAAACGCAACAATACCGCCGACACGATGTGGGATTCGATGTCGTCTGTTTCGCGTATGGTGGATGGCTTCAAACGTGACGGCGAGGCTGTTTCGCCTAGGCGGAATGCCGGAGTCGTTTACCGTCACGACGATGCGATCTCATTCTTGGGTTCATTGGGCGATCACTTGGATGCGATCCTCTACGAAGGTCCAAGTGCGACGAAGACGGCTTGGGAAATCAAGGACGATGACCACGGGATGCGTTGGGCGATTCTGAACGACGGCAATTTCGATGATTTGCTGAGCTCGATCTTTACGGTATCTAACGCGATCAAGATGAATGGTGGAGGCTCAAGTCTGCTCGCTGCAGTGTTCGAGTTTGATTTCGCCAACCATGCGGTGAACCGCCATGCGGTCGCTGGTTCGGGGTTTGTTCATGCCTACTTGATCTATCGATTCGATCGGGACGCCTATTACCCGTTTATCCCGACTGGTGAGAGCGCGGGCGAGCGAGATCGTGAGACGGAGCGGATGTTAGGCGCGGCGATTCGCAGTGAGGGTTTGAAGACGGAGAACGCGCTGACGGAATGGCTGGGTCTGTGGGGCATCCCGTTCTGATCGCGAGTTGTCTGTGGTTTGAATCCGATACTCGCGGTAGCTGCGCCTGATGAGTTCGCGCTTGATCGGGTTTCGGGCGATTACGGAGTTGATGAAGTCTCGCCGGTTAATGTCGCGAATGACGCTTTGCCGAGGGATGCTGCTGGCTTGCTAATCTACGCTGGTGATGGGTCGTTGTTTGATCAGGATGTGACCGAACCGCTAAGAGAGGCGATGGACGCTGGAATCCCGGTGCTGGCGTCAAGCGGTGGGATGCATGAGTTGAATATTGCGCTTGGGGGTGATGTTGCCAAGGAGGTCTTGGAGCACGATGCCTCTGCTGACGGTGCGATTAATCGGAAGTCGGTATTTCTTGCGCCGGGAGCGAAGGTGTCTTCGACGATTGGAGGGTCGGGTTGGTTGGGGTTCCCGTGCGATCATCAAATGGGGATTTCGCAGGCTGGACTCGCGCCGGGATTGATGGCTTCGGCGATAGCTGAAGACCGGGTTGTGGAGGCGTTTGAGATGCCTGGACATCGATGGGTTATCGGTGTTCAATGGGATGTTTTTAGTGCGAAACGGTTGCCGCGCGGATTCGATGGCATTTGGTTGGCGTTTTTGGAGCGTGTAACGGGCGCTTAGTGTGAAATATCGATGCAGATTGCGGTTGGTTTGAGTTTGAACGCGTCGTTTTAGGTGGTGTCGGAAATTGGGAAAGTCTAGAATTTAAGGGAGTTCAAATGCTGTTTTTACGCGCCCTCGGCACGATGTTTTTCAGGTGCGTGAAAACGGTCGAATCGGTCAATCTTCGCAAGGTGGTATCCGCATGGTAATCGGCACCGAAATGGGTGACGTTCGGACGATCGGTATTGAAGAGGAGATGCGCTCTTCGTACCTGGATTACGCGATGAGCGTGATTGTGTCTCGCGCGCTTCCGGATGTCCGCGATGGTCTGAAGCCGGTGCAGCGTCGAATTCTGTATGCGATGCATGACCAGGGGATGAGGCCTGGGTCGTCTTACAAGAAGTGTGCTCGATTGGTTGGGGATGTTTTAGGGAAGTATCACCCTCATGGCGACTCTCCGGTATATGAGGCGCTGGTTAGGATGGCGCAGCCGTTTTCGATGCGTGAGCCTTTGGTGGACGGGCAGGGGAACTTTGGGAGTGTCGATGGTGACCCTCCGGCGGCGATGCGGTACACCGAGTGCAAGCTGGCGGCAATCACGGAGTACATGCTCGGTGATATCGATCGTGAAACGGTGGACTGGCAGGAGAACTTCGACCAGTCGCTGAAAGAGCCGTCAGTGCTTCCTGCGCGGTTGCCAAACCTTCTGGTGAATGGTGCGTCGGGCATCGCGGTTGGCATGGCTACGAATATTCCGCCGCACAACGTGGCGGAGGTGTGTGATGCCGTGGTGGCGCTGGTTCGTAATCCGAACTCGACCGTAGAAGAGTTGATGCAGCATGTGAAGGGGCCCGATTTTCCGACGGGTGCCCATATTTGGGGTTCGGAGGGCATCAGGAACGCGTACGCCACAGGTCGTGGGCGGATCGTGGTTCAGGCGACGGGTGAGATCGAGGATGTGCCGAGGCAGGACCGAAAGCGGATCGTCTTCACCGAGATTCCGTTCCAAGTCAACAAGTCGACGTTGATTCAGCGTATTGCGGAGTTGATCAAGACGCGGCGAGTCGAGGGTGTCTCGGAAGTGAGGGATGAATCGGATCGTCGTGGGATGCGTATCGTGTTGGAGTTGCGGCGCTCAGCCTCGCCGGCGATCGTGATGAACAACCTTTACAAGCACACAGCTTTGCGTTCATCGTTCTCGGTGAACATGATCGGGTTGGTTAAAGGTGCGCCTCGGGTATTGAACCTGCGGCAGGTTCTGCAGTACTACATCGAGTTCCGCGAGGAAGTGATCCGCAGGCGTGCGGAGTTCGATCTTAAGAAGGCTAGGGCGCGACTCGAGGTGTTAGAAGGCCTTCGCATCGCGATCGACAATCTTGACCGGGTGATTGAGATAATTCGTGGATCTGCGGATGTTGAAGAAGCGCGGGTGGGTCTGATTGCGGAGTTCAACTTCTCGTTGGTCCAAGCTCAGGCGATCCTGGATATGCAACTTCGCCGATTGGCGGCGTTGGAGCGAGAGAAGCTCGAGAACGAGTACAAGGAATTGCTCGAACTGGTGCAGCGCTTGGAGGCATTGCTGGCGGATCCGGGGAAGGTGAGTGCGGAGGTGATCAAAGAGACGCACCAGTTGAAGCGGAAGTACGGTAGCGAGCGTCGAACGGTTATCCACGCGGAGGAACTCGGTGAGTTCAGGCGTGAAGATATCGAGCCGCATGAGGATGTGGTGATCACCCTTACGCAGGGCGGGTATATCAAGCGTGTGAAGCTCGACACCTATCGCAAGCAGCATCGCGGCGGGAAGGGCGTAAGCAGTCAGCGCTTGACGCGGGCCGATGATGTGACGGGTTTCCTGCAGGTCGCGGATACGCACGACACGTTGCTGTTCTTTACTGATCATGGGCGCGTTTACTCTTCACGAGTTTTTGAGTTGCCGCCTGATCAGTCGCGGCAGTCGCGAGGGACTTTGGTGCACAACCTCGGGTTCAACATCGGACCGGGGGAGACGGTGCGTCAGATGATGGTTGTGAGCGATATGAATGCGCCCGATACTTATCTGGCGTTGGCGACTCGGCATGGAGATGTGAAGCGGATGCCGCTTGATGCGTTCAAGAACATCAACCGCGCTGGGTTGAACTGCTACAAGCTGAAGCCGAAGGAAGAGTTGATTTCGGTGGCCATGGCTGAAAATGATGACCACCTGATCTTGGTCACTAAGAAAGGGAAATCGATCCGGTTCGCCAGCAAGGAACTTGCATCTCGCTCAAGGCAGGCTGGTGGTGTTAGGGGGGTCAGATTGGTCAAGGGTGATGAAGTCGTAGGCATGGATGTGGTCGATGAGGAGGGATATTTGCTCATCATCGGCACCAAGGGGCGAGGTAAATTGTCAGCGCTTCGCCACTACCCGCCGCAAGGACGTGGTGGAAAAGGTGTGATCACACTTAACATCACTCGCAACACCGGTGATGTTGCGGCAGCCACAGTTATCAGCGACGAACTGCGACACGACGAAACTGGTAAGCTGATGATCCTCACGTCTAAAGGGCAGATTGTAAGGACGACGTTGCAGGAGATCCGTGAGACGGGTCGGTCCGCGCAGGGCGTGAAGATCGTAGCGCTTGACGAACGAGACCGCGCGGCAGCGATCGCTATCGTCGAAAAGACCTAGTTTCGTTGAAAAACTGCGTCACGAATCCATATCGCATTGATGTCGGGGGTGTGGGTTCGGTTTGTAAGGCTTTTCCGCGAGGCGCGCCTTAGATAACCGATTTTCGATGCCGGTTTAGGTTTATCAGATGCTTTCCAAGTCAGGTCGATGGATTTACCGAAACCGGTATCTCGTGATTGTGGTCTGGGCGGTTGCGTTGTTGGTTATGTTGCCGGTCGCTCCTCGTGCGCAGGAGAGGCTGCTTCCGGGCGGGTTTTCAAATTCCGACTACCCGTCGATGAAGGCTGGAGAACTGATCAACGAAAGGTTTGATCGACACCGCATCGCTCTCCTTTTCATTGTCGGCCACGAGACGGAGAAACCGTACTCATCTGAATTCGACCAAGAGGCGCGTCGTCTAATCGGTCAGATCGAGTCGGACCCTAATGTTGCGGAGGTTCGTTCTTACCTGACCGAACCTAATTGGTTGTCTGATGATGGCGATCTGGCGTTGATTGAAGTTGGGCTGGATCTGCAAATCGAAGATTCGCTGGTTGTTTTGGACGAGATCTCGGGTCGTATCGACAAGATCGATCTTGATGTGGTGATGACGGGTGCGCCGCCGTTGTATCGAGACATTGTTGTAGCAAGTGGTGAAGACCTTCGTCGAGGCGAGTTGGTCGCGTTTCCACTTGCAGTGATTGCTCTGCTGCTGGTATTCGGCACGGTGGTCGCGGCGGTTATGCCGGCGGCAGTCGGCGGGGTTGCGGTCGCGGTAGGTCTCGGCGTGGTCTATTACGTGGCCGATGTGCGAGACATGTCGGTGCTGTCGTTCAACATCATCACGCTGCTCGGGATAGGGATGGGTATCGACTACTCGCTCTTTTATGTGAACAGGTTCAAGGAGGAGCTAGCGAAGGGATTGTCGGTGGTTGATGCAATTGCCGAGACGCATGATCGAGCAGGCACGGCGATCCTGTTTTCCGGGGTCACGAGCGTCATCGGGCTTGCATCGCTGCTGCTTTTTGATCTGACGGTGTTGGATTCAATCGGGATCGGTGCGGTGATCGTGATCTCAATAGCGTTGTTATCGGCGCAGACGTTGATGCCGGCGTTTCTGAGCGTAGTGGGTCACCGTATCAACAAGTTTCCGGTTCTTTCCTTTACTCGACTTGGCGACGGAGTTTGGCGGAGGATGGCTGATGGGGTAATGAATCGACCGTTTCTGTTTTTGGTGCCTACAGTGGCGATCCTGATCGCGCTCGTTATTCCATTCAAAGACATTAGGCCGGGGACTGCGGACGCGACGATTCTGCCGCAAAGGTACGAGTCGCGTCAGGGATACGACCTGTTGCAGGAAGAGTTTGGTTGGGAGATTTCGACCGAGCTGATGGTTGCTTACACCTTTGAAGGAGACCCGTTCTCGGATGAAAATCTGGCAGAGCTATATGCGTTTGGTCGGGCCTTGGCTAATTTGCCTGACGTAGAGCGTGTTTCGAGCATCGTCAACCTTCGACCGACGCTAGGGATTGACGATTACCGCGATCTGTATCGATATCCCGAGGCGATATATGACGGAGCGACGTTGCGTCTGCTCAATGAAAGCGTGAGGGAGGGTGCCGTACTGTTCCATGTCAGTGCTGACTTACATCCGTTTTCGACGGAAGCGCGTGCTCTTGTGGATTCGATTCGTGCATTCGACTCGGCTGAGTCTCCCTATGTTTATGTTGACGGCGGTTCGGCACATACCAATGATCTGGTTCGATCGCTTTACGGTCGTTTCCCGCTCGTGGCCTTGATCGTGATTTCATTGACGTTCGTATCGTTGATGATGCTGTTCCGTTCGATCGTGATTCCGCTGAAAGCGGTCATTCTGAACACACTAAGCATCTTGGCGAGTTTCGGGGCGTTGGTGTGGGTTTTCCAGCAGGGCAACTTAAGCGGGGTGCTGAATTTCGAGCCGCTCGGGATCACAGAAGCAACGACGCCGATAGTGCTTTTCGCGATTCTTTTTGGTCTGAGCATGGATTACGAGATATTCCTTCTGTCTCGAATCAGAGAGGCGTATGTCGACACTGGGAGCAAGAGAGAGAGCGTGAAACTAGGGTTGCAGAGGAGCGGGACGATAATCACGGGAGCGGGTCTGATTTTGATCGTGGTGGGCGCGAGTTTTGTGCTTGCCGAGGTTGTCTCCGTCAAGACAGTGGGATTTGGATTGGCGCTAGCGATCTTCATTGATGTAACTATCGTTCGGATCTTGATCGCGCCTGCGCTCATGCGATTGTTCGGCAAGTGGAACTGGTGGCTGCCGAGTTGGATCGACCGTCGATTGCCGATGTTGAGGGCTGAATGAAACCAGTTATCCGAAATGTGGCGATATTTTTGTCTGTCTTTGTCGTCGCTGCTGCGGTCGCGTGTGCAGGACGTGTCGAGGAGAAAGACGTACCTACGCCCCAGCCACCGGAACCGACTCCTGCACCGAGAGCGTTGGTGTTTCCTGAGGATGATGGACCGCATGAAGCGCCGATCGAGTGGTGGTACTACAACGGGCATTTGGTCTCGGAGGATGGGGAAGAGTATTCGTTCCACTTCGTGATATTTCAAACTCAAGGCGATGGATCTGCCGAAACATTTGAGATCGGGCAGATGGGTATAACCGACGTGGGGCGTGAGGTACATCACAACATCAGCTCCGACGGCTTTACGTCACAGCGACCCTCGGTGAGGTCATCTGCGGAAGGTCTGTTGTCTCTGGATCTCGGGAACTTCGAGTTGGATATCGGACCCGATGGTAGTCACCAACTTCAAGTGGAAGATGCGGCATCACGGACGAGTTTGAACTTGCGAACAGCGCCGTCAGAGTCGGTGATGCTGCATGAGGGTATCGGCTGGATGGACTGGCCGTTCGGGTGGACTTATTACTACTCGTATCCTCGAATGGCTGCTGAGGGTACTCTGACTCTTGATGATCGAAAGGTCGATGTTTTCGGCGAGATTTGGTTCGATCACCAGTGGGGAGATTTCTTCGTCGTTGGCAAGCCGGCGGGATGGCAATGGTTCGCAATACATCTCGACGACGGTCGCTCACTGATGATCGCTGAGGTGCGAGGTGCAGAAGGAGAGGTCTTGGCAATCGATGGCACTCTAATCCAATCGGGATCTGAGCAAAGCGTTCTGGATATTGAACAGGACGGTATCGAGTTGGAGGTCCAAGACTATTGGACTAGCACCCAGACTGCTGGCGAGTATCCAGCGAAATGGAGATTGCGGGTTGACAGCATCGATCTTGACGTTGTGATGACGCCATCGATAGCAGACCAAGAAGTTCCCGCGCTGCCTTACGGGAACCAAGCGGCTGCGTATTGGGAAGGTCGGGTTGAAGTGTCCGATACCGCTTCAGGCGAATCGCTAGGATTGGCGTTTGCAGAGTTGTCGGGCTATGTGGAACCTGAGCCATTGAGCTGGCGTAATGCGAAACGATAGGAGGCAGTATTATCGTCGTGCGGTGACACGACGTATCGCTATAATTCCACGTGTGGGATAATCTCGCGATGCCGAACACCGAAGTCACCTCTGAACTTTTCCGTACTGCGTGGTCGAACTTTGCGACCGGGGTGACAGTAATCACAACTCTAGAAGCTGAGGGAACGGACGTGCATGGGATGACCGCGAATGGTGTCGCGAGCATCTCATTGGAACCTCCGCTCGCAATGGTTACCGTCGGTCATGACCGCAATACTTTTCCGTTGATTATGAAGAATCAGCGTTTCGGTATCAGCGTACTTACGCAGGAGCAGCGAGGCGTAGCACGGCATTTCTCGGTCCCAGAAGAGATCCGTAAGACCCTGCCGACACCTCCATATGAAGCCCTCGGAGAATCAATGGTCATCGGGGCTTCCTTGACGATGATGGACTGCCGCGTCGTCCGCACTGTGCAGGCAGGCGACCATACGATCTTTTTGGCTGAGGTAGAACACATCAAGATCGGTCATGGTCATCCGCTAATCTTCTACCAGAGTCTTTTCGCCGAGTTAGCGTAACATCGGTGGTCTGGAACGTCCGCGTGTGTAATGTAGAATTTGGGAGTTGACCTACCGCGAATTTCTTCCGCGCTGATCCCGATTAAGATGTCTGAGAACTACGCCATCGTCGCTACTGGCGGCAAGCAATATCGTGTCCGCCCCGGTGATCATCTTGATGTTGAGAAGTTGTCGGTTCCCGAAGGCGACACGATTACCTTTGACGAGGTGCTTCTAGCATCTGTCGATGGCGACGTTGAGGTTGGGACGCCGACGGTTGAAGGTGCGCAGGTAGTCGCCAAAGTGTTGTCGCATGGTCGGGAACGCAAGAAGACGGTATTCAAGTACAAGAACAAGACACGATACCGGATCAAGCGTGGTCACCGTCAACCGATCACATCGCTTGAGATAACCGATATCGAGGTCTAGTCGATCCGACAGTTCAAACGGAGTCCGCATCATGGCACACAAGAAGGGTTCGGGAACATCTAGGAACGGTCGCGATAGTGCAGGCCGACGTTTGGGAGTGAAGGCGTTTAGCGGCGAGACCGTGACTGCTGGTTCGATTCTTGTCAGGCAGCGGGGCACCCGGTTTTTCGCGGGCACTAACGTTGGTATGGGACGGGACCACACGCTGTACGCCACTGTTGACGGCACCGTGAGATTTGACTACGCCAAGCAGGACAAGCGACGGATCAACGTCGACTCGGTTGCGGTTTAACTCGCCATAGCGGAACGAAGCTCATTAACGATGAAAACTGATATTCACCCCACATACTTCCAGGAAGCGCGAGTCGTCTGCGCGTGCGGCGTCGAGGGCATGATCGTTGGGTCGACCAAGGAAGAGATCCGAGTTGAGGTCTGCAGCAGCTGTCACCCGTTCTGGACTGGTGAGCAGCGTATCGTTGACACCGAGGGTCGGGTCGAGCGGTTGATGCGACGTTACGGCATGTCGATGCCGGAGTAGTTCCGGGTCGTAATTCACGTCTTGATCCCGAAGCTGATCGCATCCGAGCTGGTCGGCTTCTATCGCACCTCACGGTCTTCGTTTCGGCGTCTCGAATTCTCGGGGCGGCAATCAGGTGCTTGTGAGGATCCCTCGCATGGCTAAGACCGACAACGTCAGCACACCGCATCGAATGTACGGTGGTCAGGCGATCATCGAAGGGGTGATGATTCGAGGAGTTAGAGCTTGTGCGGTTGCGGTGAGACGAGCCGATGGTTCAATTCATCATGAAACCATCCCGTTGCTCGGGTGGGCGAATGGCAAGTTACGACAGGTTCCATTTGTTCGTGGCATCCTCGTCCTTGCGGAAACACTGGTCATTGGGATGCGTGCGTACACGATCGGTGCCAACCAGCAGATCAAGGACGCAGGCGAGGATGAGGACGCTGAGATCGGTAGCTTGGGGATGGGATTGATGACTGCGTTGGCGTTGGTTTTCGGGATAGGGCTGTTCTTCCTTCTTCCTCTGTTCATCTCGCGGCCTTTTGAGGAACAGTCCGACTTCCTAGCGAACGTGATGGAAGGCGTCGCTCGTTTGGTGATTTTCCTCGTCTATATCTGGGCGATTGGGCTGATGAAGGACATCAAGCGGATGTATGGGTATCACGGGGCGGAGCATATGACTATTCATGCATATGAACGTGGGTTGCCGTTGACTCCCGAAGAGATCCGGAAGTTTTCGCCGGCTCATCCGCGTTGCGGCACGTCGTTCCTGCTGACGGTTGTTGTCGTATCGATCATCGTGTTTATGTTTGTGCCGCGTGAGCCGCTTTGGATGCTGATCGGTTCTCGGATCGTGTTGATACCGGTAATCGCTGCGATGAGTTACGAGTTCATTCGATTCACAGGCACGCACACAGGGAACGTTTTCGCGGACTTGGTTGGGCAGCCGAATCTGTGGTTGCAGAAGTTGACGACGGCGCAACCTGATGACGAGATGATCGAGGTCGCGGTGTCGGCGATGCGGACTGCGATTGAGTTGGATGAGAAGGGCGAAGCGATTAGCTCTTGATTGAGCTAAAGCCTGCGGCGTTGGAGTTCTGCCCAAACCTCATCTAACGGAACGCCGACTGATTCCAAAAGGGTTACACAGTTGTAGAAGAGGTCGGCCATCTCTAGTGGTGTCGATTCGAGATCTCCAGTAGCAGCGGCTAAACCCGTTTCGCCAGCTTCTTCGATCACTTTTTGGGCGACACGTGATGGTCCGGACGCGAGCATTTTGGCGGTGTAAGAGCCTTCTGGCATTTCAACGGCGCGTTGGTGAATCACTTCCGCGAGTTCGATGAGAATTCCTGGGCCGACGCGTCGAGAGCTCTCAGTGTTCGCATCGACTGATCGGTGGAAACATGAACGTTCTCCAGTGTGGCACGCAGCACCGCCGACGGGTTCGGCTGATACGACAATGGCGTCTCCGTCGCAGTCGAGTTTCAAGTCGACGACTTTGAGGTAATCACCGGAGGTTGCACCCTTTTCCCAAAGAGTTTTTCGGCTGCGGCTGTAGAACCAGGCGTGCGGCCCTGCGATAGTTCGTGCCAATGCCTCGCCGTTCATGTGTGCGACCATCAGCACCTCTTTGGTGTTGGCGTCTTGGACGATGGCTGTGATGAGGCCCCGGTCGTCGAATTGGATCATTAGATATTCCTGCGATTCATCTCAATCTAATCGACTGGCCTGATCGGTAATCCGACATCGGCCATGTGGGCTTTGACATCGGCGATTCTCAGTGTTCCGTAATGGAAGAGAGATGCTGCCAAGACTGCATCGGCACCGCCATCTTTGATTGCTTCTGCAAAGTGTTCGACTTTGCCGGCGCCGCCACTAGCGATCAAGGGCACCGAAACTTGGTCTGAGATTGCCTTCAACAGTTCGATGTCGTATCCGGTTTGTTGACCGTCGGCGTCCATGCTAGTGACTAGGAGTTCGCCGGCACCGAGTTCTGCGCCGCGAACTGCCCACTCGATGGCGCCAAATTCGGTTCCGCGTCGGCCGCCGTGAGTGAAGACCTGCCAGTCTGGTTCGCCGTTGCGTCTTTGGGCGTCTATGGCAAGGACGACGCATTGGGAGCCGAACTCTCTTGCGCAATCTTCGATCAATGCGGGGTCGGCAACGGCGGCGGAGTTGACGCTGACCTTTTCGGCACCTGCTTCGAGCATTCTGCCCATGTCGTCGCGGGAGCGAATGCCGCCGCCAACGGTCAAAGGGATGAATACCTCGGCTGAGACGCGTTCGACGACGTCGACCATGGTGTTGCGTTCGTCGGAAGATGCGGTGATGTCTAGGAAGACGAGTTCGTCGGCACCCTCGGAGTTGTAAAGATCGGCGAGTTCCGCGGGGTCGCCGGCATCTCTGATGTCGACGAAACTCACGCCCTTGACGACACGACCCAGGTCAACATCTAGGCACGGTATGACGCGGTTGGTCAGCATTTAGGGCGATAACACGTATCTAGTTTGAGGTGGTTCGCCGTTTGCGATAGACGTGCACATAGCGCTGGACGCCTAATGTGCGTCGAGTAATGGGGCTCATATCGTTTTCGGTTGCCCAACGCTCAACGCGAGCAGGGTCAACACGCTTCGATTTTGCGGGTCCATTGTCTCCACGAGCGTCGGTCGAGAACCAGTCAGCGATCAACATCCATCCGCCGCCGGGGAGCAATTTGGCCACGGAAGAAAATAGGCGAGCAGGGCTGGTGGTGTTGTGTAGTGCGTCGATGACAACAATTCCGTCAGTGTCTAATCCTGTTGCCTCGATATCGTTTTCGTCGATGAGTGTCGGCGTCACGTTGGTCAGATGGACGCGTTCTACTTCAGCGGCAAGTTCATCAAGAGCAGATTTGTCGTTCTCCAGAGCGATTACGTTGCCGTCGTAAACATATTTGGCGATCGGGATTGTGAGGCCGTCGATTCCGCCGCCTAGGACTGCGACGTGTTGTGATCGATGGATGGGTAGCAGAGAGATGATGGCATGCGGATCGATCTGGTCGTTGAATGTGTGCCAACTCGCTGTGGGTCTGGTCGTCAATCTAACGGTCTCACGTTCTGTCTGTTTTGTCGGGGTAAATCCCAGTTTCTAGGTCGCTGATGGTTTGAATGGCCTTAGCTAAGTCCAAAGATCCGGTGTAAATCGCCATCCCGGTGATGGCACCATAAGCACCGATTTCGCGTAGTTTCACAACGTCATCAACCGTGGCGATCCCACCCGCGACCATAACTGGTAATTTTATCCCGTTCACGACTTGGCTAACTGCGTCGAAGTTGGGGTGAGAGAGTGTGCCATCGCGCGCGGTGTCGGTGTAGATGAAGTTTTGGACGCCCCGATTTTGCGCCATTTCGTCCATAAGATCCAGCGCCAACAACGATGTTTCTGTCAACCAACCTCGTGTCCTTACGATGCCGTCTTTGGCATCGACGGAGACGCAGATGTGATCTGCACCCAGGGTTTCGACGCTGTTCTGCACGGCGTCGGGGTTTTCAACTGCAGCGGTGCCGAAAATGACGATCTGCGCCCCCATTTGTAGGACAGCGTCGGCGTCCTCCGCGGTACGAATGCCGCCGCCCATCTGGATTGGAAGTTCCACGGAGTCGACGATTCGTCTAACGGTTTGCGCGTTGACGCGTTCGCCGTCTTTTGCGCCGTCGAGGTCAATTACGTGGAGACGCATTGCGCCCGCATCTCGCCATCGGAGTGCGGCATCAACCGGGTCGTCTTCGAAGACCGTTTCTTGCTCGTAGTCGCCTTTGAAAAGCCTTGCACAACGACCGCCTCGGATGTCAATTGCCGGGATTACTTCCATTGGTGGTCGGGATCCAGTGCCTACTTGGTTCGCTGTGCAAAGTCTAGGAATTTGGCGTAGATCTCCAATCCAGACCGGCCGCTCTTTTCGGGATGGAATTGGGTGCCTACGATGTTGTCATGCACCACGGCTGCACATACTTCGATTCCGTGAGGCGAAGTTGCAGCGACGTCGCCGGGATCTTTTGCGCGGCAGTGATAGGAGTGCACGAAGTAGAAGAACGTGTCCTGAGGGATGCCTTCAAACGCGGGGTGTCTTGCCACTTCATCATCGAGGAAATGCACAGTGTTCCAGCCCATGTGGGGAACCTTCAGTCTTGTCCCGTTGGCGGTCTTGGAATCTACTGGAAACCGAACAACGTCACCGCGTAGTATTCCAAGCCCCGGCAACTCGCCCTCTTCAGATGATTCGAACAGGATCTGCATGCCCAGGCACACGCACAGCAGCGGCCTTCCGGAATCTGCGAATTCGCGTATGGTGTCGGGCAATTCTCGATCGATGAGTTGCTTCATTACGGCGTCGTTTGCGCCAACGCCCGGAAGTATCGCGGCGTGGGCGTTGGAGATCACGTCTGCTGAAGTGGTGACGACGGGATCGCCACCAGCTACTCGGACCGCTTTCTCGACGCTGTGGATGTTGGCTGCGCCGGTGTTGATTATGGCGAGTCGGAATTCGCTCAACGTCCTCGCCTCGTTCCTGTGACTATCTCTGGTGGCAGATCTCGGTCAACGTATCGGGCCATCATGAATACGCAATCAGAGAGTCGGTTCAACCAAACCAACAGATGCTGGTTCTCAATCATGCCGTCTTCGTAGAGAGTGACCGCGATTCGCTCCAACTCTCTTACTTTGCATCGAGCCAGGTCAAGGGTGGCCGAACTTACTGTTGCACCAGGGATGATGAAGGCCGCAGGCAGTTCTACTTCATTTTCCAATCGTTGTAAGAGTTCGTCCAACGCGGACACCTGCTCTTCGCCGATCACCTGGAAGTGTTCCTGTAGCCGGTCGAGCTGATCTGTTGAAGTGGTGATCTCTGCGTTGGCAAGGAACATCTGGCGCTGGATTTCCAGCAATGCGTCGTGGATGAAATCTGAATTGCAATGGGCTCGCGCTAGTCCGAGAGCGCTTACAGCCTCGTCGCCAATGCCATTCGCTTCAACGCGTCGGTTGGATTTTGCTACCCGACCGCCGTACAACAGCGACGTTTCGCCGCTGTCACCGCGCTTCGTGCTGATGGAATTCCTGACCAAGACGGTTGATATAAGATGTGTACCAGTGACAGTTTCGATTCTATGTTGAACGAAACCATAGGCTTTGGCGGGAATTCGATGCAGGCCGAATGACCGATACAACAGCCTGATTTGAGCCTGTAGGCAGGCAACATCCTCGATACGATGACAATCGCCGAACAACCACAAATCGTTCCCATCAACACCGTGCGCGTTACAGAAAAGGCCGCGTCAAAGGCTTTGGAATTCGCGCAAAAGCAAGGTCGGGACCGTTGTGGTCTGAAGATCGCAGTACAGGGTGGCGGGTGTTCAGGTTTGCAATATGTACTCGAGTTGGTGGATGGTCCGGACGATTCGGATAAGGTCATCAGCGAAAACGGTATCGAGATCTACATACCGAAGCGCGCGTTCGTGTTCTTGGCTGGAACGGTGCTGGATTTTTCTGATGGTTTGAACGGCCGCGGGTTCGAGTTTCACAATCCGAATGCGAAGCGGACGTGTGGTTGCGGCGACTCCTTCGCGGTTTGAACTGAGCGCCGTGTCTACTCTTGCGGCGACAGCTGATACTGCGCTCCTGGAAGAGGAATATTCGGAATACGTTGCGCGCGGTGCAGCCTTATTTGAACCAAGGTTCGGTTCAACTGTAGGGCACTTGGGTCCTGATGCACTAGATCTCCTTCACAGGTTGACCACTAATTCGTTGCTGGACCTTGGCGATAGCGAGGCGCGACGAACCGTCCTCACGAACGAAAAGGGCAGGGTTGTCGATGTGCTGTGGGTCTTGAGACGATCAGATCAGGAACTGCTTCTGGTATCTGACGCCCCTGATCCCGGTCCGATGCAAAGAGGTATTGAAAGGTTCACGATTATCGAGGATGCGGAACTCAAGGATCTGAGTGGATTCTTGAGGCGGTGGTACGTCATTGGGCCGGATGCGACGAGTTTGGTTAGTCAATTGATGCCTGAACTCGATTTCGCGGAGGATGACGTCGGTTCGATCTGCAGGATGGATGTTGTAGATGGAGGCGTTGTCTTAGCGTTGCGGTCGGATACGGCAGGGCCGGAATCTTGGCTCTTGATGGTCGGTCAACCAGCCGTGCCTGAGGTTATGGATAGGTTCGCCAGGCGGGAACTAAAACCCGCGTCGAATGAGTTGTTCGATTTCATCAGGATCGCTAATCAGGCACCGATCGCTGGCAAGGAATCAACCGAAGATGTCAATCCGCTAGAAGTCGGTCTCATGGATTTAGTCGATTTCGATAAAGGTTGCTACGTAGGGCAGGAAGTGATCGCGCGCCTAGATACCTATGACAAGGTTCAACGTTCTTTGGTGGGTTTCTCCCTGACCGGCGATGAAGTCGACCAGTCAAGGGTTTCGGCAGGTGATCGCATTGTGGCGGTCGATAGTGGTCGTGATGTGGGTTGGGTAACTTCCGTTGCCTTGGATCCGCGTACCTCACGGTTGATCGGTATGGCCATCTTGAGGAAAGCGTATTGTGTGACCGATGTCTGCTTGATGACCGAGCGAGGTGCGCAGATCAAATTGCTTCTGGATCCGCGTCGAAGCGCGATGAATGTTCGGGGTTAACGGAATGGAGCGGGAGACGGGATTCGAACCCGCGACACCCTGCTTGGAAGGCAGGCACTCTACCACTGAGTTACTCCCGCGGCGTTGAGACTTATTGTAACGCCCGAATTTGAGTGCTACTCCATATCAAACGATGGGTTTGAGACTCCCTTTCATTAATTTGTAGAATCGACTGAGTCTGCAACTCGGCAACTGACAGGTCCCTTAATGAAGACAACAGGATTCCGCACCTTAGTGCTTGGCACGCCTTGGCGTAATCTGACATATTGCATCATCGAGACCGATGCGGGAATCACAGGTATCGGGGAGGCTAGGGTCCTAGGCAAGACTCACACGGTCCGCGAGTATCTGCGAGACGCAGAGCGCCACTTCATAGGGCACGATCCGTTCGATATCGAAGCGTTATATCGTCGGATGACGTTGCTCGATTTCGGGAAGCCAGGCGAGGTAGTCCATACCGGCTTGGCGCTGGTAGAACTTGCGTTTTGGGACATAATCGGCAAAGCGTGCAATCAGCCTGTTTACAAACTTCTCGGTGGTCAAGTCGCCAACCGGGTCCAGGCCTATGCCAACGGGTGGTACACCGTCGAGCGGGAGCCGGAGCAGTTCGCAACGGCAGCGCAGCGTGTCTTGGATCGCGGATATAGGGCGATGAAGTTCGACCCGTTTGGCAACGGAGACCTTGAACTTGAACGTGACGAGTTCTTCAAATCGCTTGATCTGATCGAATCGGTCGCGTCGGTGGCCGGTACTCGTGCACAAATCATGATTGAGATGCATGGCCGCTTCGCGCCCCATCAGGCTCGAGAGGTGGCGCGTCAAGTCGAACGTTTCAACATCGGTTGGATCGAAGAACCCGTGCGCCCGGGAGATGTTCCTGCGCTGCAGTCGGTCAGGCAACACACCAGCTTACCTATTGCAACTGGCGAGCGCTTGTACGGGGCTCCCGAGTTCCGGGAGATCTGGGGAGCGCAGACGGTGGATGTCATCCAACCCGATATAACGCAGTGCGGTGGCATCTTGGAGGTCAAGAAGATCGCTTCGACCGCTGAAAGTTACTCGATAATGGTCGCGCCTCACAACGTGGGCGGGATCATCTCGACGATGGCTGCGCTACATCTTTGCTTGACGTTGCGAAACGTGAAGATACTGGAGCACTTCAACGATTTCGCAGATCCACACGTGAAGAATGCGGGAACGAACTATCCAGAGGTTGTAGATGGTTACTTCCCGTTGCCAGAGGGACCGGGTTGGGGTATCGAACTCGATGAAGAGTTCATTCGCTCGCAGCCGCCGAACTACACAGATGCGGGAGTGATCGCGGATCCGGGTCTGAACATGTTCGAAAACGCTGATTGGGCTAAACGCGGGCAAAGCGACTGAACTATATGCGTATCATCCGACACTAAAACGCAAGCGAACTGGAAGAGGAAATGAGTACAGCGGCAATATCTGAAGAGAATGGATTGATCGATCCGCATGGCGGGGTTTTGATCGACCTCCTGGCGGATCGAACAAGGGCCAAAGAACTGGAAGCCGAGGCGCGTTCGCTCAAGCAATGGGTGCTGACGCCGAGGCAACTCTGTGACATTGAGCAGATACTCACGGGGGCCTTTTCACCTCTAGCCGGTTTCATGGGGCGCGCTGACTATGAAGGCGTTCGAGACGAGATGCGTCTGGTTGATGGCACTCTTTGGCCGATGCCGATAGTTTTGGATTTACCTGAGTCGGTTGCTACATCGTTGTCGGATGGGGATCGTCTTGCCCTTATTCATCCCGAAGGAGTGCTCGTAGCGATCTTGAATGTCAGCGACGTTTGGATGCCAGACAAGGTTGAAGAGGCGGTCAAGGTTTTCGGAACTAAGGACGACTTTCATCCAGGCGTAAACTCGCTGCTGAATCAAACTGATGACTACTATGTGGGTGGCTCACTTGAAGGCGTCAGGGCTTCCCAACATCACACGTATCCGGAAATGAGGCATACGCCAGCCCAACTTCGCGCATTGTTTGAGGACATGGGCTGGTCCAGGATCGTCGCTTTCCAGACTCGTAATCCGATGCATCGGGCGCACGTCGAGCTGACGCGTCGCGCGGCTGAGCAGGTGTCGGCCAATCTCCTTATCCATCCGGTGGTAGGACTCACAAAACCGGGAGATGTTGAATATCACACTCGCGTACGGTGCTACCGTGCAGTTTTGGACGGGTACGAGGATGACTCCGCGACCCTGAGCCTTCTGCAGCTGGCGATGAGGATGGGCGGGCCACGAGAGGCTGTTTGGCATGCGATCGTGCGCAAAAATTACGGTTGCACGCACTTCATTGTCGGTCGAGATCACGCGGGACCTGGCAACGATCGCGATGGGAATCCTTTCTACGGTCCTTACGACGCGCAATATCTTGTGGAGGACTATCGAGACGAACTAGGAATCGAGGTGGTTACATTCCAAGAAGTCGTCTACGACGGTATACGAGATCTTTACGTGACTCGCGACGAGTTGGGTGAAGATTCCAAAGTGATGAATCTGTCGGGAACAGAGCTTCGTGATCGTCTTGAAAGCGGCGCTGAGATACCTGAATGGTTCTCGTATCCAAGCGTGATACGCGAATTGCGCAAGTCTTATCCCGCAATGGGAGAGCGTGGATTCAACATATACATCTCAGGCAATTCTTCAACGGCAAATTCGTCCTTGGGAAATGCCCTGGCGGAAATGTTGTTGGAGGACGGTTCACGGCCAGTGACGTTGCTGGATGATTCTGGGCTAACTCTTGAAACGATCGATCTTGTTGCTAGGGAAGTTTCCCGTAATGGTGGTGCGGTGGTATCGGTGTCGCCTAACTCGGAGAATAGAGGCGACAGCACCGGAAATATAGGAACTGGGAGCGGAGTTTTTCTATCGGTTCGACAAGGCGGTTCGGTTGACTCCGAAGGCGAAGCGGACGTTGCTGTTGGATCGGATAATTCACCGGGCGAAGGTGCAGGCATGGTGATGCGTCGACTGACCGATTTGGGCTTGATTTCTAAAAGAGGGTGAATTTGATCGTGATTGGTCGCACAGTGAATAAAGGATCGAGTATTCCTGAATACACTGAGATGCGAGAGTTGACGATAACCGGAAAACGACAGAAGAGCAACTACCAAAATACGCCAAAACGGCCTGTGGAGTAGTGATTAATACAGTGTCTCGTTCAGACGTTTTTCAGGTGTAAAATCGGACAAGTGAATGACGTTAGCTAGTAATGGGGTAAACATGCGAATAGAAAGCGTCTCGCTACGAGAAGTACAAGAAGTGTGGGAAACCAACCGGAGATATTCCGCGACCTCGCGGTCGCCGGAAATGATCGCGCTGATCGAGGCTCTCTCGAAGATGGAGATCGGCGATGCGAAAGCGATCGGGTATGCTGCTGGCCGTAACGCGTCTAACGTCAAGTTGCAGGTCCAAAAGGCCGCCAAAATCGTCGGGAAGTTCGTGCACGTCGTCATTGACGAAGAGAACGAGCGAGTAATGTTCTCGATTTTGGATCGTCCGATGCGCCGCCGCCGAAAGCGCGCCACTTCCTAAGACTTGGGGCGAACTGATCGCCGGATAAATTAGTGTGGGCTTGCTGAGGCTAACCCGCGGGCTGTTGTGGGACACCGCATAAATTCGTCAGCCTAATTGTTGGCCCACTAAAGACCCCAGACCGAACGTAATTGCGCCGGCTGCCAAGCCGACCAATAGCATTCTTAGCGCGCCGTATAGCTTGCCGCTTCCCGACATCCAGCCTAAGCCACCTCCGACAATTAGCAGAGCCGTCCCTGATGCGAGCACGCTGACCAAAATGGAAGTCGATCCGCTCAATCCGACCATATAGGGCACCAACGGCACGGCCGCGCCGCCTGCGAACGCAAGCAACGAACTGATCGCGGCCGTCATTGGAGAACCACCCAAATCATCTGGGTCGATGCTCAATTCTTCTCTCACATGCATTTCCAGAGCGGTTGCATGGTCGCTCATTATGCGAGCGGATGCGTTTTTTGCCTCAATCGGAGATAGACCTTTCCCTACCAATATCTCGGCAAACTCGGCTTCCTCTTCTTCACTCCAGAGGAGCAATTCAGCGTTTTCCCAACGAACAAGGTTTTCATTGAACTCGCGTTGAGAAACTACAGAGATATATTCTCCGGCTGCCATAGAGAGTGCCCCACCTACCAATCCTGCTATGCCAGCGAGCACAACGATGCTGGGGTCCGAAGCTCCTGCCGCGACTCCCAGTGTGAGCGTTGTATTAGAAACCAACCCGTCATTCATACCTAGAACCGCGGCCCGTAACGCTCCGGATCGTGTGGCTAATGATCCGTACTCGTGGTGTTGACCATCTGCCGTAGTTCCTTGGGAAAGCCGGTCCAGCAAATCCATGCTCTCGACCGCTTCTTCCTTTAGTCCTGAGGAGATGTATACCTCGGCGTTGTTGCTCAAAGTTTGGCGAAAACGGCTTCTAAGCAGTCCGGCGATGCGTGCAGGACTTAAGATCTTCGAGGCCAATCTGAACAGGGCCAACGAGATGGAATACCTGCCAATGTTTCGTGCGGCTAGATCAGTTGATGCGGATCGCGACCAACGCCGAGCAACCGACGTTTGAATCTCCTGCAATCGCTGGAAATGGCGAATTCTTTCAGGGTCGTCAGCGGCGTCCGCCAAAACACCGTATATGGCAGCATCTTTCCATGAATTTCGAATAAGGTCTTGAGTCTTGGCTGAATCGACCATAAATTTGGAAATTTCCTGAGTTAATGCCTAGACTGCGCCGTCCAAGATGACATCCACGCATGAGGGTTTGCCGGATGCTACTGCGGCTTCGATAGCTGGTTTGATGTCGTCGGCTTGCGTGACGCGTATTCCCACTCCGCCGTATGCCTCGGCTTGGGCTTTGAAGTCGAACGGTGTCGTGAAATCCATAGCGTTATAGATTTCGGGAGGCGGCATCTCGTTGATGGTGTGATACACGTTCATGTTCACCTTCAAGACGCGATAGGCTGCGTTGTTGCAGATGACGTAGGTGACTGGGATGTCGTAATTGACGGCAGTCCAGAGACCTTGGACTGTCATCATTGCGCTGCCGTCACCGACGATGCCGATTGTCGGGCTGTCAGGATTGGCGAGTTTCATACCCATTGTTGCGCCGATGCCCCAACCGATGGCACCACCGCGTGCTCCCATCATCTTGATGTCGTTACGATGCGCGAGGCCGTCGTTGACCATCGCTGCCGAAGAGATAGAGTCGTTGAAGACGTTTGCGCCGTGGGGTATTGCGTCGCCAAGTGCTTTGCCGAAGGTCGCCACCGGGATGGGTGCTCTATCCCAACCGCTAGTCGCGAGTTCCTCGAATGCAGCCTTTTTCGCTTGGTTCTCGGCACCGATTTTCTCGATCCGGTTTTCGGCAGCATCGACGTCTTCGTCGGTCATGCGGCGTCGGACGTCGATTTCGATCTCTGCCAGTGCGTGCAACGGCGATGCCCAGATGCCGATGTCGGTCGGTTCTTTTCGTCCGATCTGGCTCGAGTCGGCGTCGATGTGGATCAGAGTCGTATCGGGTTTGACGAAGTTTCCGGAGCGGTAGAAGAAGTCTTCGAATACCGGACAGCCGACAGCCAAGATAACGTCGGCGTTGTTGATTGCTGCTAACCCCTCTTCGGATCTGAAAGATAACTGGCCGCACCATAGCGGGTGGTCGGTAGGGAATGGCGTGTGGCCGGCGACGTGGCCGAATACGCGGGCGCCTATGGTGTCGGCTAACGATGCTGCGGCAAAAACGCCTCCGCTGGTGTAGACGCCGTCGCCGACGATCATTAGCGGGTTGACAGCGTTTGCGAGGATTTTCGAAGTGTTTTCGACGGCGGCGGGTTCCGGGCGAGGGTCGCCGTGGATCTGGCTAGATGGGTCGACGTCGATATCCGCGAAGTCGTCCATGGCGTTTCCAGAGAGTGCGACGAATACGGGGCCGGTCGGTGGGGTGCGCGCTTCTTGGAAGGCGCGGCGCATGATTGAAGGCACCTGCTCAGGATGTGTGATTTCGGCGCTCCACTTTGCGAATGGCCTCGCCATGTCTGCTAAGTCGCTGCGGTTGTTGGCTAGGTGACGGATGTCTTTGTTGCCGGCGGTTATCACGACCGGCGATCCGGTGCGCTTCTGGTCGATCATCAAGCTGAAGCCGTTGGCGAGGCCGTTGTCGATGTGCAGGCTGACGAAGCCGACTTCTCCGCTTGCTCGGGCGTAGCCTTCCGCCATGCCGATCGCTACTCCCTCTTGGACGACCATCAGGTATTCGAGGTCGGGGTATTCGTGGAGGACGCCGATGAATGGTGCTTCGCTGGTTCCGGGGTTGCCGAAGATGTAACGGACTCCCTCTGCGCGGAGCATCTGCATGAAAGCGTGTTTGCCTTGGAGTTTAGTGGTCATTGTTGTATCTCCTGACGGTGGGAGTGTTTCATGTCATCTCATTTGCGGACTTCGACGGCGAGGTAGCGGAATTGGGAGTTTTTGTCTAAACGGAGATCGGAGTAGTTCCGCCATTCCATTTCGTATGCCCCTTGGAGGACAATTGGTTGATCCATACTCTCTTTAGTACCTTCGCTGGCTTCTTCCGTCCATTTCAATGTCCCGCTTAGTATCGTCCCATCGTGAACCCGAAAATCGATATCTACGGGGTCCAGCTTAGTCGGTGGTTGCCAGTACAAATGGTCATTGGTTAACAGAACTGCGACGCCAGATCGGACATTGGGAATCTCGGAAACCACACGCTCTATCCGTTCGACATCTCGAAGGAAGCTGTACCTTCCGCGATCTTGTGCTCCTTGGTGTCGAAGCGCAAAACTCTCGTGTTGCCGATGTGTTCGAATATAGCCTGTTGCGTACCTCAGTCTGATCTCAGCTGCCAACGCGGGTACCCAGACGTTCAACTGAGATTGATCGTCCTCCAAATGATTGAATTCAGGCACAACACCGCAGCCAGGATGTATTCGTGTAAGAGTCTCGACTATGGACGAGTGGAAATCCTTCCTAGAGTGGAAAATTGGCCGCTCAGCAGCCAAAGTGTTCATTAATTTGTGGATATCCAACATCGCTTTCCCGAGTTAGTTACAGTATCTATCTCTCATTCGACGCGTCCAACAACACGCGCCTCAACTTGTCTGCCACGATCTGTACCTCCTCATCTGAGAGGTTGAGGGGGTCGACCCAGAACTCTGGCATCTCCTCAAGGAAGGTGAGGATCATGATGCGGTTGGGGGCTTCGAGCATTCTCTCGCCGATAACGCTCTTTGGCGGGCCGCGCCACGAATCGTTGAGTTTGATGACGGCGTGGGGGATGTAGTGGTTATAGTCGTGGACCACCTCGGCGTCGACGCCGGGGATTTCGATGATCTGGTCGACTACTGATTGCATCAGCCGGGTGTAGCGTCGGTTCTCTTCTTCCTCGTCTTCGTTGACGAAGACTTCGACAGCGGCTAGGATGCCGGCGATTGACTCCTTAGATACCTTTTGCGCTCTGGCGACTGTGGCGTTTGGGGCGTTGTTGAGCTTTGCGTATTCGATCCATTCTTCGTTGCCGAGTAGGAGACCGGTGGCTTGGGGGCCGCGGATGCCTTTGCCCCCTGAGAATGAAACCAGGTCAGAGCCTGCGTCTACGAACTTGGTGAAGTTGGCACGCGGTGGTAGGCGAGATGCAGCGTCGGTCATGAGTGGCAGACCGTTGCGATGCGCGATGTCTACGAGCGTCTCGACTGGCAGGACGTTTTCGCCGCTGTAGGGTGATTCGAGGTGGATGATTGCGGCGGTCTTGTCTGAGATTGCGTTTTCGACTTCTTCCGGTGTGCAGCCGTCTTTGTTGCCGACTTCGACGAAACGCGCGCCTGGTGTCAGGTAGAGGTGGTCGTAGCCGAAGCGATGGTTGCGCTGGATGATCAACTCGTTCGGGATGTCGTCGGCGATGGGCAGTTGGAAGATGCGCTCGGGGTCGTCTTTTGCCATTGCGGCGGCGGTTTGGACGGTTAGGCCGCCGGATGCGCCGCTCGTGATTGTGGCCGCCGGGACGCCGATGATCTCTGCCAGGCGTTTGCCGGCCGCATCGATCAACTCTGGCAACTCGACGAATGGATCGACCATGGCCATCATTGCTTGCATGGCTTCTGGACGTGGTCGAGTTCCAGAGAACCGGGTGACGGGTCCGCCAGCGTTGAGGATGGGGGTTACTCCCAGACTCTCGAGAATCTTTTCGCCGTTGGTGTAGTCCATCATGATGGGCTTGCCCTTCGATTGGTGATGTTCCTTAGTGCAATGCGTGCAATTATCGTTGAAGACTCGTTGTATTCGCGTCTACAAGTCGATAGTTGAGACAAGATGCCGGGTGACGAAATTTTCGTCGACCATGTATCCGAGCCCTGGTTTGGTTGGGGCGGTCAATAGTCCATCCGAGTTGACCAAGATTTCCCCTTCCAGCCCGAACTGTTGGGCTTCGAGTGGACTCCAGTATTCGTAGAAGTCGCAGTTGAGGATGGACATGATGACGTTGAGGTTTGCGGCGTTCATCAGGGAGTTACCTGCCGTCCCGACTTCGCAGTTAACGTTGAACCCTTCGGCCATTCCGCACTGTTTCTTGAGGCCGGTGATGCCGATCTTGCGGGTTGTGCCGCGGATGGTTGGTGGCCAGCCTTGCTCGAGGGCTCGGGCCGCGTCGTGGAATAGGAACTGGGCGGAGTCGCTCATGTTCAACGGCGTATCGAGTTCTTCAGAGAGGATGCGGATTGCGCGCCAGTCATCCCATGGGACGGGGTCTTCGAACCAGTGGAAGTTGTTGTCGTCTAGTGCGCGGCCGATTTTCAAGGCAGATCGGAGGTCGTAGCCGTTGTTGGGGTCGAGCATGAGGCGCATTTCGTCGCCGACTTCTCGACGGATCGCTGTGACCATTTGGATTACTTGATCGGTGGGCATTGCGCCTGGGTGGATTTTGTATGCGGTGAAGCCCTGTTCGACCAGCTCTGATGCTTCGGCGACATAGCCTTCGACGGTGGAGTTTCGGGGTGGGTAGGTTGCGTAGACCTCGGTGGTTCGACGTGCGGTTCCGAGCATTTCGTGGACAGGCATGTTGGCGGATTTACCGGCTGCGTCCCACATCGCCACATCAACATGTGACCATAGAGCGTGGATCGAGGCACCGTGGCCGGACATTCTGGGGAGTTGATGCCACAGGTACTCGCGATCTGCGATGTTCATTCCGACTAAGCGTCCGTTGAACGCGGACTGGAAAGATCGGATAGTTGATGCGCCTCCGCCGCCTCGGTCCCCGATGTGGGCGTTGCCTTCGACGCCAGTGTCGGTGATAAGGCGCAAGACGCCAGCGGTTAGTTTGCCACCCATGCCTCCGCGGGCATCGTTGATGGTCAGGCGGGGGACTTCGAACTCGATGACGTCGATCTTGGCTTTAGCTATCTTCATGGTGAGAGGAGGTTGTGGTTGTCGATTTACTATTCAATGTTGGTGATGTTAAACCGCTGAACTTGATTGGGGAAAGATGTCGTCTCCAGAAGCTAATGAGAAGATCCGGATGTGGGAGGAGTATGTCGAAGAGGTACGACTGGAGCATCGGATTCCGGGGATCGCGGTCGGGATAGTTTGTGGTTCGGAGTTGGCGTGGTTCCAAGGGTTTGGGGAGACGGAGATCGGGAGTGGGAAGGTGCCGGATGAGCACAGTGTCTTCCGAGTGGCGTCGAATACGAAGACGTTCACTGCGATGTCGCTGATGATCTTGCAAGAGTCGTCGATGTTGTCGTTGGATGACCCGTTGCTGTTGTATATCCCGGAGTTCACGTCGGCAGCAGGTATAGCCGGTGATCTTGAGGACGTGACGCTTCGTCGGATGACGGCGCATCATGCCGGTCTCACAACGGAGCATCCGGCAACTGATTGGGACGGGACTTCGTTTCCGTCGATGCAGACGATGCTTGACCGGATAGATGAGGTAGAGGTGGTGATCCCGTTGGACAGCGCGTGGAAGTATTCGAATATGGCGTACGGGTTCTTGGGTGAAGTGGTCAGCAGGTTGTCGGGTCAGAGTTACGAGCGGTTCGTGGAGTCGGAGATTCTCTCGATTCTGGGAATGGAAGAGACGACGTTTGAGAATGCGTTGGTTTCTGAGGAGAACCGAGTGGTTGGTTATAGTCAACCATCGCCGGGGAGCCATGCATTGAGGGTGGCGCCGTATTCGGAGTTGAACGGTCTGGCCTCGGCGGGGCAGATGATGACCAATGTAGCGGATCTTACGAAGTGGTTGGCTCATGCTGTGAGGTTCGAGTCGGACGATGGCCCGAGTTTGATCGGTACTCGGAGCCGTCGTGAGATGTTGCATCCTGCTTATCTGGATGATGGTTGGACGACTGGTCAGTGTGTTGGTTGGCGCGCGACTAGGTCAGGGGAACGGGTTTATCACGGTCACGGTGGCGGGATACATGGGTTTGGGACGCAGACGATGTTTCATGGGCCGTTCCAGACGGGAGTGATTGTGTTGACTAATCTGTGGCCGAATCCGGTTTCGGTGTCGTTGGCGCAGAATCTGCTTGACGCGGTGATTGAGGACTGGGATGAGATGCCATCGGTTTCGACTGAGGTGAAGCATGAGGTTCCGGCTTCAGATGAGGGATCGAAGCTACGAGAGTACGAGGGTGTCTACTACACAGAGCCGGGATTCTGGACGCGGTTGACGGCGGTCTCGGATGATGAGTTGCATATGGGAGGACATGAGGCGTCGCCCTATCTGCTTCATGCTCCGGCAAGTGCGAAGTTGATGGATGACGGATCGTTCAAGGTGATTGGGAACAGGGGTGCCGGGGAGAAATTTGCGATACAGGACGGCGAGTTTCGGTTGGGCGGTTTCAACTATCACTGTTTAGACGGCCGTCTTTGAGGCTAATTGTCGTTGGCTACAGCCTCTCGCAACTCTGAAAATTGAAACGTCGTCCCGACGGCGAACTTGCCGGGGCCCGTACCACGTGGAGTGACAACGGCGTTGCCATTAACTCTACCTGTGGGGCTTAAGAAGTTCGGCGATGAAATATCAAGAATAGCCATATCGAAAGCCAGCGGCACATAGATGAATTTAGTCGCCGTCGTTACCGCAGGTACATTTTCAGGTGTGTTTCGGTACAGGTAAAATACCGAAGTCTCTCCTTGCGTCAACCTCGTGAGCGGCGTTGAAGAAACGAAACTTTCTGGATCGTTCCGCAATACATAAATTGTGTCGTCAACGTCTCCCTTGACCACCTCTAAGACTTCGACTTCGTACAACGTGTAGAGTAATGGAGTTAAAAAACCGCTGTCGCGTCCATAGTCCTTGCCTGTTTCCGCCACGCGAGTGACAGTGCCAACGACTATGAAATCAGCATCGTCGGACAATTCGCCTATGGATGAGTAACCCTTGATCAACGATGCGGAACCAAAGTTGACGGTCCTTGAAGCCTGTGAATTCTCGGTCAACACCGCCCATGCGAGCCATACGACTACCACAGCGGTGGCAGCCAGCAGTGCGCTGACGAGGGGAAAAAGCCAATTTCTGGTTTTCGTCATTGTTTTAGCGCTCCGTTCTCATTTGCTCAGGGGTAAATTTGATGGACACCAGCGATATCATTTGAGGTCGGCATGCTACTGCCACAAGAGTTGTAGTCATCAAGTTCCTCACGCATCAGTCGGCAACCGCTTGAGACGTGGTCAAGACCATACGCGTGACCTATCTCATGCATAGCTACGAGTTCTTTGTCCGTAGCAGATAAATTGTTCATGACTCGAGTATTGAACTGCAACTCAACTTCGTTCCCTGACCATTCCCCAAAAGTATCGCCAGCACGGATTGAGCATTTTCCCACGACCCGTGCTCCCCACGCGCCCGACGAGTAATCATCAGTTACATTGATTTCCGGATCAGGACTTGTCGAATGCTCTTGGAAATATCCGGGAGCACTGGTGTCATCCCATTCTTCCTCCGCATCTTGGAAGGCAGTCTCATATGCAGAGCCCACAGAAAAGAAGCGATATGAAATCGGGTCGATGGAGTCTGGATCGTATCTGCATCCAATGAAAGTAAAGTACGGATCAGCACTATGTACGGTGCCAGGACCAATCAAGAATGTCAAAACCATGTAAGTGAGTAACGCGGAACCCACTGCAGGCAGTATGACTCCTCGGCGGCGGATCGATTGTCTATGTACTCTCATGGCATACTCCGAGATAAGGATATTAATGTGCCACTAAAGAGCTGTAATACACGAACAATGTGTTGTCAAGTTTGTCACTAATTCCTGATACATCTCTTCGAAGCGTTCTTAATCAGACATGTTAAAACACTGGAATGGTCGTGGAGGGAGGATACGATAGAGAGTGAGCGAACGCTGAGCGGTTTCCAAAGTCGGCAAGTTGACAAAACGTAAGGAGGGGTACGAATGTCGAAGGTCTATGAGATTGCGGATGGTTTCGTCGATACGCTGGCGGAGTTGAATCCGATTGTGGCGACGTATCTCGGGGTGCCGGGTTACGACCATTTGATGCCAGACTTTTCGCCGGAAGCGTCGGATCGTTCGAACGCGGCGGAGAAAGACGTGTTGCGGCGTATTCAGGCGGAACGGGCAGGGACTGTGCGCGAGCGAAGGTGCAGCGAGACGGTGCAGGAGGAGATGTCATGGTCGATAGACCAGCATGAGTTGGGGCTGCACTACTCAGGGATGAACATCTTGCATTCGCCGGTGCAGTCGTTGCGGCAGATCTTTGACTTGATGCCTAAGTCGTCGACGGAGGACTGGGAGAATATCGCTTCGCGGATGGAGGGGATCGATGCTTCACTGAAGTCGTACCGGGCAACGTTGGACGAAGGTATTGACCAACGTAAGACATCCTCGAAGCGGCAGACGGCTGGTTGTATCGAGCAGATTGATACTTGGGTGGGCAAGGGCGATGCGATGCCGTTCTTCGATGGGATCGCAGAAGCTGGTGCGAGTTTGGAAGAAGTGGATGATGTGTTGGCTAGACGGCTTGCAAATGCGGCAACGGCAGCTAATTCGGCGTATTCGGAGTTTGCCGACTATTTGCGAAGTCGTTACATGGGGAGGGCCAAGGAGCGGGACGCGGTTGGTCGTGAGCATTACTCAGTGACTTCGAGGTCTTATAACGGGATCAACTTGAATCTGGATGAGACGTATGAGTGGGGTTGGGAGCAGTTGAGATGGGTACAGTCTGAGATGCAGAAGGCGGCGGAACAGATCAAGCCAGGGTCTACTATCGATGAGGCGGTAGAGATCTTGGAGAGTGATCCGGATCGGGCGATAGAAGGTGAGGATGAGTTCAAGGAGTGGATGCAGAACCTGCAAGATTCGACGATTGCGGATATGGATGGGACGCATTTTGATATTGCGGAGCCTGTGAAGAAAATCGAGGCTTTGATCGCTCCGCCGGGCGGGGCGTTGGCGATGTACTACACGGGGCCGTCGGAAGATTTCTCGCGGCCTGGTCGCACTTGGTATCCGACTGGTGGAAAGACATCGTTCCCGCTTTGGCGAGAGGTATCGATTGCGTATCACGAGGGGGTGCCGGGGCATCATTTTCAGATCGGGACGACGATGACATTGTCGGACCAGTTGTCGAGGTATCAGAGGTTGCTGGCTGGTACTTCGGGGTATGTTGAGGGTTGGGCGCTTTATGCGGAGAGATTGATGCGTGAGTTGGGATATCTGGAGAACCCGGACTACTACATGGGGATGCTGGATGCTCAGGCTTTGAGGTCGGTGAGGGTGATCATCGATATCGGGATGCACCTTGAGAAGCAGATACCGATGGATTCAGAGTTTCATCCGGGGATGACATGGACGCCGGATCTGGCTTTGGAGTTCATGCGGGATCGGGTGCACTTTCCGGCTGACTTTGTTGCCAGCGAGATTGATCGTTATCTGGGGATACCGGGTCAGGCGATCTCTTACAAGGTTGGCGAGCGTGTCTGGCTGGAGGCTCGGGAGAAGTCGAAGGCAGATAAGGGCGCATCGTTCGATTTGAAGGATTGGCACAACCGGGCGTTGGAGTTGGGACCGATGGGTTTGGCGCAGATGGCTCGGGAGATGTCGCGGATTTGATGGGTTTCTAGTCGTGAAACCCATAACTCTAGAGCCTCGAAGCATCCATATCCGGGCTGACAGACGGTTGGTCTATCAGGTCTTGACGGCTTATGGGCAGTTGGGTTTGGAGGGATACTCGACACGGGTGATGGAGGACTATGGGGATCGGAAGCTGGTGGAGTTTCATACCCCGTTGAAGGTGGGTAAGTCGACGCATGTTTTTAGAAGTGTGGAGTGGGTGCAGTTGACGCCGCCAGAGCGGATCGACTTCTGGTTGGCTCCCGGCTATGAGGAGAAGTCGATCTTTGCGTTGAGCTTGTTGGAGGATGCGTTTATGTTGGATGACCGGGGCGGTTGCACGGAGATGAAGTATGAGAGTCGGTTTGCGGTGAAGGCTCCGGTGATCGGGTGGTTGTTAGCCCGGTTAATGATGGTGCGGGTGATGAGTCGGCATATGGCGGAGCATTTGGAGGACATTCGTGAGTTGTGTGAGGCGCGGGCGGTTAGGAGTCGGGTTTGGCGGTTTGAGGGATGTGGGCATGGAACCTAGGATGGGCATGATTTTGAATGATGAGGTGTTGGTTGTTTGGATCGTAGTAGTAGGCTGCAAACCTGACCATACGGTTGGTGTCGGCTGCAGATGTTGACTGAAGAGGACATTGACACTACAATCATGTAACTACAGAAAGGCTGGGGCATTGTATTGGACGTGGGATCCTGACAAGAACGATTTGAACAAAAGAAAACATGGGATTGGTTTCGAGACGGCAGCTTTAATCCTCGATGACCCCTTTGCAGTGACTCGACCTGATCCTTATCCGGACGAGCAACGTTGGCGAACGATGGGGATGATCCACGATACGTTGTTGATCGTGATGCACACTACTCCCGAATTTGATCCCGTGACAGGTGGAGAGGTTGGACGCATCATCAGTGCACGGCAAACGACGAGCCGTGAAAGAAGGAGATATGAAGAGGGCACATATTGAGTTGACGGAGCAGCAGAAGGCTGATCTGGAGAGGTTGAGAAATATGTCGGATGACGAGATCGATACGTCTGACATTCCTGAAACTCTGGATTGGTCAAATGCTAAGCGGGGGATGTTTTATCGTCCCGTGAAGCAACAGATCACGTTGCGAGTGGATGCGGATGTGGTGGCTTGGTTCAAGAAGCACGCCGGTGAAAATGGCCGTGGGTACCAGACCGCGATTAACCGAGCATTACGAGAGCATGTGGTTCAGAGGGAGCGGAAAAAGGCTGCTTGATTGTTTATACGGATCGGATTTGGCGGTGACGGTCTTGGAGTGCTGTTGAGCATCTCAAGGATGTCTAAGCAGCGGCTTCTTCTTTACGGTCGAGGATGCCTCGGGCGATCTCTCTAGCTTCGTCTAGATTTTCTGCGAAGTGGTCTTCGGGGACGTCCTGCAGGATGTTGAGGGCGCGGAGTGTCGTTTCGGGAAGGCCGTCTAGTCCCATGACGATGCATTCAGTTTGTTCGTTCATGGCGGTCTCGATCATCCGCTCAACGACAAGTGCTGCGCTGTCGTCGATGTATACGGTGTCGGAGAAATCAAAAATTACGACCTCGTGGTCGCGGATGTCGACACTGATGGTGTTGATCAATTTGGATGCGGACGCGACGGAGAAGGTTCCTTTGAGGGCTACTAAACCGACTTGTGCCGAGAAGGCATCGATATCATCAAGGTTCTCGTAGTTTCTGAAGAAGACTTGGTCGAGTAGGGGGACGGAAACTACGCTGTCCAGCTCGAGGCGTTCAAATTGTTTGGCGCTGGCGACACCAGCGGCGATCATGCCGACGGCGACGGCGGTTACGAGGTCTAGAAACACCGTGAGGCCTAGAGTGAGGAGCATCACCAGTAGGTGATCTTTTTGGACGTGGAAGATTCGCGTGATGAAACGCCAATCGACGGTGTCCCATCCGACCTTTATCAAAATGCCGGCAAGGACAGCGATGGGGATGGATGCGACATACTTTCCAAGCCCCATGACGATCGCCAACAGGATTGCGACGCACAGCACACCTGACAGTGGTGTCCAGCCCCCGGCTCTGATGTTGGCGACGGTGCTGGGAGTTGCGCCGGAGCCTGGGAGCCCGCCGATGAATCCAGTGACGACATTTCCGATTCCCTGTCCCAAGAGTTCACGGTCGGCGTTGTGACGAGTGCGCGTCATGGAGTCGGCTACTAGCGAGGTAAGCAAGGTGTCTGCGGATCCGACGAGTGCGATGACGAGCGCTGGCTGAATAGCTTTGAGCAGAGTGCTGGTCGAGATATCTGGTGTGACGAGGTCAGGCAGTCCGGTCGGCACTTCGCCGATAACTGGAGCGTCTGTTAGCCAAAACACCCCGAGCAATATGCCAACGACGAGCGCGGCCAATGTAGCGGGGAGGAACTTGCTGAATCGCTCTGGCCAAAGCACTGCGATAGCGAGGGTTGCGGCTCCGATGATGAGTGCGCTGGGATTGAAGTGGTTTATGAGGTCAGGCCATGCTTGGATGGCTCCGACGGGTCCTCCGGTGGCGATCTCAGCGCCGAGAAATGGGAGTGTCTGAGTGAGTAAGATGATTATCCCGACACCAGACATGAATCCGGAGATGACGGAGTAGGGAGTGTATTCGACGAAGCGGCCGATTCGCAGCGCGCCTAATAAAAGCTGAATGAGTCCGGCCATGATGACGATGGTGAATGCGACGGCGAGGTTGTCGGCGTTAGCAGTGACGATGACGCCCATGGCAACGGTCATCGATCCGGTGGGGCCGGAGATCTGGGATCGAGTGCCGCTGAATACTGCGGCAAAGAAGCCGACGGCGATCGCGCCGTAGATACCTGCGACAGGGTCCAGACCTGCAGCGATGGCAAAAGCGAGAGCGACCGGCAACGAGATTACAGCGGATGTGACGCCACCGAACACATCTCCTCGTAAGGTCTGGAAGCTGTAATTTATGTTCGGCATGTTAGATGGCTCGAAGCGGCTGTCGTTGCAAGGCGTACACCCATCTGCGCGCTGAGGCAACTAGCTCACTTTATCAGTAAGACACCAAAATGGAAGACGGGTTGGAGTTTGGTGAAGTTTCGATGGATGTCTTACGTCAAACTTCTAGTTTCATGAGTTCTTCGGAGAAGATTACTTGGCCTGTGAAGTGTTCTCGGATGTCGCCCAGGGCTTTTTCCAGTGGACCGTGTTGGGTTATGTGGTGGCCCATGTGGATAAGGACGAGGGTTTTGACGTTTGCGGTTTGTGCCATTTTGGCGGCGGAGATGGTTCCGGTCTGGCCGTAGTTGAGACCGTTGGCCTCCATGATTGCGTCGTCGTTGCCGCACATGCAGAGCATCATATCGGCGTTTTGGGCGAGATTGATCACCGAGTCGCATGGTTCAGTGTCACCGGTGAAGACGATGGATTTGCCAGATGCGGTGTCGACGCGGTAGGCGAGGGAGTCGAGATATGGCTGGACGTGGATGCCTGGTGCGGCGGTGACTTCCCATTTGTCGGCGGTGCGAACGGTGCCGGGTCCGATGTCTCGGGAGTAGACTACGGGTGGTTTTCGGGGGAGGGTGCCGCCTCGGTTTACGTAGACGTTTTGAGAGATTGGGAAGTGGACGCGGGCATACCAATCGTGGGCGAAGACACCTTCCTCTTCGTCTAGGATGCCGTGGGTGAGACGTTCAGTTGGCGGAGGTCCGTAGACGCTCAGGGTGTTTTCCTTGCCGATCGATTGGTCCCAGCGGCAGAGCAGGAAGCAGGGATAATCGATGTCGTGGTCGAAGTGGTGGTGGGTGAAGAAGATGTGGTCGATTTGAGTAGGGAAGAGACCGACCTTGACGAGTTTGTGTGTTGCGGCGGGCCCGCAGTCGAACATGAGTTTTTCGCCTTCGACGTCGAGGACGAATGCCGATCCGAAGCGGGTGGGTGTTGGGTGAGGTCCGCCTGCTCCGAGGATGTAGATTTTGGGGTTGGATTTGGCGCCCATCGAGCTGTTAGAGTTCGAGTTTCATCAGTTCTTCGGCGTAGAGGACTTTACCGTTGTAGACCTCGCGGATGTCGCCGATGCCTTTTTCGAGGGGGCCGTGTTTGGAGATGTTAGGTCCCATGTGGACGAGTACTAGGGTTTTGACGCCTGCGGCTTGAGCCATTTCGCCGGCTCCGATGGTGCCGCATTGGCCGTAGGCTTCGCCGTCTTCGTCCATGACTTCTTGGTCGTCCCAGCACATGCAGAGCATGACATCGGCGTCTCGGGCGAGTTCGGTTACGGAGTCGCAGGGCTGAGTGTCGCCGGTGAAGACGATGGACTTGCCGCCCTTGATGTCGAGGCGGTATGCGAGGGAGTCGAGGTAGGGTTGGACGTGTTCGGCAGGAGCAGCGGAGACTTCCCATTTGTCCGAGGTTTTGACGGTGCCGGGTCCGATGTCTTTCGCGTTGACGACGGGAGGTTTGCGAGGGAGGGTGCCGCCTCGGTTTTGGTGGATTTTCTGGCTGAGGGGATGGCTGACGCGTGCAATCCAGTCGTGAGCGAAGATGCCCTCCTCTTTGTCGAGGACGCCGTGGGTGATGCGTTCGGTGAGGGTCGGGCCGTAGACGTTCAGGGTGTTTTCCTTGCCGATCGACTGATCCCAGCGGCAGAGGAGGAAGCA
>CAZMBB010000009.1:0-62647 GCA_964564575.1 uncultured Dehalococcoidales bacterium | reverse complement strand
CGCCGTAAGCCAAGTCTGGCGGGATGACGACTCGGCGGCGCTCTCCGGCTTTCATCTGCGTCAGCGTCATTTGCCAGCCAGGGATAACGGCGTTTACCGGGAAGACTGCGGGTTGGGAGCGGGTGTACGAGCTATCGAAGATGCAGCCGTCGTCGAGCCAGCCTGTGTACTGAACATCTACCTCCCAATCCAGTTTAGGCTGTGCGCCTTCGCCCTCTTTGATCGTCACGAACTCCAACCCGTTGGGATCGGTTGATAGGTCAGCCTCATCAACATCGTCCAGCTTTGGGGCGTTAGGTGGATATGCGGCATTTAGACAGGTTGCGCCAAATTCGTCGAATGCGGTCGCAAGCACGTCTTCTGTTGTTACTTGACCATTCGCTCCCGCCTCCGTGGTCGACTCGGCCTCGGCTGCAGCAGTTGCCGGGGGATCGGTCGGGACAGGGGCTGGCGTGACTGTGGGTTCTTCTACGGTGTCGGCTGTCGGATCGATCACTTCATCGCCGCCGGAACATCCGACTATGCCGATCACAACCAGCAACGGCACCAAAACGAACAATACTCGGGTTGACACTCTGACCTCGTTAACTTGGTGCGTCAGAACCAACCAAGAATGACGCGCTACCTCGATATCTGACAATGGGATACGCTCGGAGGACTCGACTAAGGATCACAGCGCCCCGCCTCGATTGCCACCAAGCCGAACACGCGTAACCGCCAAAGTATACAAAAACGAACCTATTTTCCCTTTGACGGATGGGTCGTTGGTGACGTGGTGAAAGCTAGGCCTGCCGAGAACTCAAACTCCTGTCGGCCTGGCCCTGAACCTCGAGAACCTATCTCCGAACATGAACTCCTCAATGTCGATCCTCTCGCCGCCGAGGTCATTCGATGCGTTAGCCGCCAATACCGAGGCCAATGAGTTTAATGATGATCGGTAGGTGTTCCGGGTCAGGGAGTCGTCTTCCTTGATGATCGACTCCAAGAATGTCTTTGCCAACTCATATGTGTTCGGCATCGCCATTCCGTCGAATCCCGGATCCTCGCAGATCACCTTTCGGGTTTCGTCGATGCCTGGCCGCAATGCTGGTGACCAATCGTCGCCGTCGTAGTGGTAGTCGACGATCCGGTTGCCTTCGAACTTGATCGTGCCGTGCTCCCAGATGACGCAGTCGAAGCGTCCGTTGTAGTAGGACCTGCCGGGCTTTGTGAAAACGAGCGTGCCAATTGCGCCTTTTTTGAAACCGTAGGTCACGTTGTAGTAGATGGGGTTGTCGCCTTCGGTCTGCCAGAGATGCTTTGGACGTTCGACGTAGGAGGCTCTGACCCACTCCACATCGTCATCCGACCAGTAGCGCATGATGTCGGTTTGGTGGATGCCTGCCTCGACCATTGAGGTTCCCGACCATGCGCGGTTTGCTGTCCAGATACGGTTTTCAGGACCGCCACGCTCCTCGGTGTGGGTATGTTTGACGCCGTGACCTTCGACAGCGCCTTCGGCGACCATCATCATGGCTGCCGTCCATTTATCTGAGAGATGGTCTCGGATTGCCTTGTACGCAGGGTGGAAACGCATTTGGAAGCCGACGGTGTTGGGGATGCCTGCGGCGTCGATGGCCTCGGCCTGCGAGAGGGCTTCATCGAAAAAGAGGGTTTGGGGTTTCTCGGCGAAGACAGCGATGCCGGCTTCGGCGGCGCGTTCGATCTCGCCGCGGTGCTGGTTCGGCGGCATGGCGAACCAGATGACGTCGACTTCGCCAGAGCTGATCATCTCGTCTGCTGAGGAGAAGAGGAGCATGCCCCGGTCGTCGTAGTTGGGTTCCCATTGGTGGATCTTTTCGGGGCTGAGGTTCTCAGCAAAGGGATCGGCCAATGCGACGAACGAACCGATTTCTTCGGATTGCAATCTCACCAACTGTTGGAGATGGTTTAGTCCTCGTTGTCCGACACCTACGAGTCCGACGCGTACTTGATTGGGCATTTTTGTGACTGCTTTCTTGTCTTTAGCTCGGCTACCCGCATCCGTTAGAAATGTATCGCCTCGTTTGTGACTGCGGCGGCGGCTTCTTTTACTACCTCTGACATCGTGGGGTGGGAGTGGGTAACGCGGTGGAGTTCTTCGCTGGTGCCTTCCAGGTATCTGAGCATACCGACTTCTTGGATCAGCTCCGTGGCCTCGCTGCCGATGATGTGTGCACCGACTACTTCGCCGGTTTCGTTGTCTACGATGATCTTGGCAAAGCCGCTGGGGTCTCCGACTGCCACTGATTTGCCGGCGACTTGGAAGGGGACTTTGCCTACGCTGTAGTCGATGCCTTGGTCTTTCGCTTCTGCTTCGGTGATGCCGATGGATGCGATCTGCGGGTGGCAGTAGGTGCATCGGGGCATTGCGAGGTAGTCTTCGATTGGTTCGGGGTCGTGGCCGGCGATGGTCTCGGCGGCTACTATTCCTTGGTCGAAGGCCACGTGGGCGAGTGGGAGTTTGCCGGTTACGTCGCCGACGGAGTATACGCCGGTGACGTTTGTGCGCATGTTTCCGTCGACTTCGATGAAGCCGGGGCCGTAGGTCTCGATGCCTACGTTTGCCAGGCCGATGTCGTCGGAGTTGGGTTGGACGCCTACGCCTAGGAGAACTTTGTCGCAGGTGAAGGTCTGCTCTTCCCCGTCTTCGCCTTCGGTGTAGGTGAGGGTGACGGTGCCGTCGTCGTTTTTGGTGACGCCTTTGACCATTGAACCGGCGCTTATCTTGATGCCTTGGCGTTTGAATTGGCGCTCGAGTTCGGCTGAGACTTCCTCGTCTTCCTTGGGAACGATGCGGGGGAGGAGTTCGAAGAGCATGACTTCGACGCCGTATGCGTTGAAGTAGTAGGCGAACTCGCAGCCGATGGCTGATGCGCCGACGATGGCGACAGCCTCTGGCTGGTCTCTCAGTTCGAGTGCTTCCCTTGATGTGATGATGGATTCGCCGTCGATTTCTAGGCCGGGGAGGGATCGGGCGCGGGCACCTGTGGCGATGATGATGTTCTGTGCGGTTACCCATTGGTCGCCGTCGACTTGGATGCGGGTGGAGGACATGAGGCGACCGGTGCCCTCGATGACGGTGATGTTGTTCTTCCGCATGAGGTAGCCGATGCCGCGGGTGAGGGTGTTGGATACGCGGCGGGAGCGGTCGACGGCTTTGGCCATGTCGAAGCGGACGTTGTCGAACTCGATGCCCCAGTCGCTTGCGTGCTTGAGCTCGTTTACGAGTTCGGCGTTTTTGAGGAGGGACTTTGAAGGGATGCATCCCCAGTTGAGGCAGACGCCGCCGAGTCCGCCTATGCCGGTGCCGTCGTCTTTTTCGATGATGGCGACGTTTAGGCCGAGTTGGGCTGCTCGGATGGCGGCGTGGTAACCGCCGGGTCCGGCACCGATGACGACTAGATCGAAGGCGGTATCGGAGTTGGTCATTCGGGGTTTTTCCTCAGCTTTTGCTCAAGTGAGACGAGGTTCGGTAAGCACAAGATTCGAGTCTATATCTCTAGGTTCAGCCGTCTACGCGTGTGAACTCGTAGAGACTTCGGAGTATGAAGGCGGTTGTTGCGCCGAGTATGGTGGTGATGGTTGTTCCGATGGCGAAGATGAGGAGGTATGGGAGCCAGTGGCCGGGACAGTCGAGGAGGGTTGTGCAGACCCACCATGAGGTGATGATGTAGCCGATGAAGATGAGGGTGCCGAGGGCGAAGCCTGCGATGGCACCGATTTTGGCGCAGCGTCTCATGGTTTGGGATTCTAGATTTGAGGTGCGGAGAATCGATGATGCGTATGCGATAGAGTGAGATTGAATTGATCGCTGTGTCTGGCAAGAGGCAACCGTCATGCAATCTGCAACCGTGTCACGAACTCCATCTGAATTGAGGCAGGCCGCTCTCGACCACATCTTCATCGGCATGAACAACCATGCGATGCTTGGTGAGGAGGGCGGGCCTTTGATCGTGGAGCGGGGGGATGGGATCTATGTCTGGGATGTTGATGGGACGAGGTATATCGACGGGATTTCGGGGATGTATTTCCGGAATGTGGGGCATGGCCGGGGGGAGATTGCCAAGGCGATCTATGAGCAGATATCGGATCTGAGCGCGAATGTTTATGCGAGTGTGACGCCAGCGGCGGTGGAGTTGGCGGCGAAGATTGCGGAGCTGGCACCGGGGGATTTGTCTAGGACATTTTTCTGTCAGGGCGGGTCGGAGGCCAATGAGTCGGCTTTGAAGTTGGCTCAGGCTTATCACGTGAGGATGGGGGAGCGTGGGAGGTACAAGGTGATTTCGCGGCGCGGGTCGTATCACGGGGCGACCTATGGGACGATGTGGTTGGGCGAGCATCCGGGTTTTCCGCGGACGGACTATCAGCCGAAGCCGTCGAGTGCGGTGCATGTTGCGGCTCCGCATTTCTATCGGTGCGAGTTCAACTCGGAGTCGCCGGAGGAGTGCGGGGAGTTGTCGGCGCTTGCGATTGAGAAGGCGATCTTGAGCGAGGGTCCGGAGTCGGTTTCGGCGGTTATCGGAGAGCCGGTGACGCAGCCGATGGGTGGTGTTGTGCCGCCGGAGAATTACTGGCCGATGGTGCGGGAGATCTGCGATCGATATGGTGTTTTGCTGATATTTGATGAGGTGATCACGGGTTTTGGTCGGCTTGGGGAGTGGTTCGGTGCGGAGGTTGTGAAGACGCAGCCGGACATTATCTCGTTTGCGAAGGGGATTACGAGCGGGTATTTCCCGCTGGGCGGTTGCATAGGGGACCGTCGGATTGCGGATGCTTTTGCGGGTGGTCCGGAGAAGACTTGGAGCCATATGTATACGTATTCGGCGCATCCGGGCGGTGTGTCTGCTGGGTTGAAGAATCTGGAGATCATCGAGCGTGAGAACTTGATTCAGAACGCTCGGGAGCGTGGCGCTCAGATGTCGGACCGGCTTAAGGAGATGGAGGAGCGGTATGAGATGATCGGCGAGGCTAGGGGTATTGGTCTGGTGCAGGGGATGGAGATGGTTGAGGATGGGAAGAGCAAGAAATCGTTTGCGCCGGAAGTTGGGATTGGGATGAGGATGACGGAGGCGTTGAAGCGTCGTGGGGTCTGGATTCGGGTCGGAGCGTATATCTTGCCGCTGTCGCCGCCTTTGACGATCTCGGCTTCGGAGATTGATGAGCTTTGTGATGCTGTTGAGGATTCGATTGAGGAGGTTTCGGCGGGGTTGGGGTAGTTGTGAATTTACATGGATGGAGGGGATGAAGGGGATGTGTTTGTTGGTTGTTTGGGGTACCCCGCCCTTTTGTCCGCCCCGGTCACCCTCACCCTGTCCCTCTCCCGCCAAGCGGGAGAGGGGATGTGTTCATAGTTGGAGACGGTTTTAGTTGGGGTTTTGGGGGTGTGGGGGAGTGTGTGGTTTGATGTTTAACACAATGATATAGTTGGGTTGTTATGCCTGAGTTTGATAGTGACGCTAGACGTTGGAGGGATCGAGTGATCAAGAATGAGAGGCAGTATCGGATAACGAAGGCTCAGGCGGAGCGGTTCGCGGAGGCTTTGGGCGAGTTGGAGGGTGAGACGGCGGAGGGTCTCGGGGTGCATCCGCTGTTGCTCAAGGCTAGGAAGGATGCGGTGAGGAGTCAGCTTGCAGACCTTGAGGAGGAGTTGCGGGAGTACGAGCGTTTGAAGTCTGGCGACTTCGAGTTCGGGAGGCTCGACGCGGTGGCCGATGTGCCGCATCTGTTGATCAGGGCGAGGATCGCAAGGGGGTTGAGTCAGAAGTCGCTGGCTGGTCGGCTGGGGTTGAAGGAGCAGCAGATTCAGCGTTACGAGGCGTCGGAGTATGCTTCGGCTAGTTTGGCGCGGGTGCGGAGTGTGGCGGAGGTTTTGGGTGGGGAGGGGTGAGGGGTGATAGTTCTTAATTCCGGACTGGGTCAAAATCCAAGGTGAAACCGTTACGTCTGCGTTTTGGCGACATCCAAAGCAAGTCCACTTCGCCAGGTTTCGGTTCGGAGTCGCCGTAAAGTGCAGTCTGCGTCTTTTTCTCGTAAGGAGCGGATCGTTCATATAGCCGATGTTCAGGTAGTAGTTCGCGCATTACTGCGTTGATAGCGGTTTTGGTTCGATCCCTCGCGTCAGATCGGACGAACCAAACGGTGGTTTCATCTGTGACTTGTAGGGTGGAAGAGAGAGAATCGCGTAGGAAAGACAAGTACCGGTGAGGGTTTGCGAATTTCTGTTCAGTGTCCCAATCGGGTAGTTCAGGGCCTTCGCCGATCGCCCATAAACGTAACCAGTTGTCCGCACGATAGTTTGTCACGTTGCTGTAGGGAGGTGAAGTCAAAACCAGCCTCACTGGAGACTTGGGTTTCGGCAACGGGCTCGTGGAGTCTCTCAAAACAACCCTCGGATTTCGCCCCTGACGCGCCTTGGGTATGCCTTTCCCATAGCGCCACAAGACGCGTTTGGTTAGGAATTCTTTAGGTTCAATTTCAGGTGGTTCCGCATAATTGTTGGCGCGCCACCAACGTACGCAGTAGTCAGGCGACATGGATCGCGAATGTCGCATTTGATTTGACAGCCCATCGCCTAACTTGCTGTGTAAAGAGTGCAATAGAAAGGCCGCCACAGTTCGATCAAGCTGGTGGTTGTGCCAGTCGAGTTCTCGCCTCGCGGCTTTTATGAAACCCAGCACAATGCGGCACCAAGCTAACTCCTGAAACTGATTATGCGGCAACAAATCATCCGGATTCACAGCTTCCCTGATGTCACCTATCCTGCGAATGACATCGTGTGCTCTTGGGTAAGGATCGGTTTTGGTTTTGGAGTAGATCCAAGCCACCGGATTGATATCGCATCCGATTGATTGTCGCCGGTAGACCATGGAGACGTAGGGTGTAGTGCCTCGTCCGCAGAATGGGTCGATCACCGTGTCTCCGGGGTTGGACAGAGTCGTTATCACCTCTTCAGCAAACTCAATCGGAAACATGGCATAGTACGGGCCAAGACGCGCCCAACGCCCTTCGGCTGAACTTCGAGTCATGTCACGATGTATGGGTGGCATGACTAATTCGTGTTGTTGTCGTCGAAAAGATTCTCTAGGATGCGCTGACCCCGACGCAGCGGAATTGCGGCGTGTGCGTTGGCACGCACCAATGGGATGAGCCCGTCGCGGTATAGATGGGTATAAAGGTCGTCTACGATTTCCAAGGCTTCTCCCAAGCGCGGGAACGCCGACAAATCTGTTCCGTTGGGCTCGCGCCCTGCATCGTTGACGATCGGTGTCATCACAACCGCGTGTTGCCCGGCTCTACTTTTGTAGAGGATTTTGCGTCCGTAGTTCACCGCTTGACCGTACGCCTTGTTCGATTCGGGGTTCGGTCTGATGTGTTGGAAGACGTACTTGGTCGTCGGTGCCATTGCTGTACCGTTTTCGATCTTTTGGCGGCGACCTTCTGTTGAATGCCAATCCAACTCTTCCAAGTGATCTAGAAACTCCCCCGTTTTTTCGATGCCCATTAGCAGCAACCCGGCGTGGCCATTTGCCACTAAGTCGTTATGAATACGACCTACTTCGGATTGCACATGTTCTTTGAGCCACGCTGGCATGCCGAAAATCGCCAATGGACCATCCATAACGAATGCAATTTCGTCGAACCATCGTAAAGGCTTGTGTTTGTGAAAATACCTTAGGATGTTAACCAACAACAGATGCTCGGTTGCCATCCGGAACGCGGTGAAGGCCTGCTCGCTGCTCGCGTTGTCGTAAAATCGCTCATGCGTACGCAAACTATCAGTTACATATAGAGGTTCCTCCTGTTCGCACGGGCAACCAGCATCCGTTCTAGGACGATCGATCCTTCGGTCGCAATCCTCCACCGGACACGCCAATTTCCGAACGCCATCGTGTTCCTCAGGTGTGATTTTGAGGAACGTCTCCACCAACGATTCATGATCCGGGTCTAGTCTGAAGTTGAGTTCTTCCCGGATTGTGGATCGGAAGAACTTTTTGGGGGTTTCCTGTTCCGGTTCCTGTCCGACGACGTTTGGGCCGGGAAGGACGGCGCTCATCGTGTTTACCTTTTCCAAATCGCGCAGCTGCTGAGGACTCGGGATGTGGTTGGCATCGAAGTTTCTGAGCTCATCGGTCTTGATGACTATGACGGCAGCATTGAAAAGTGCCGCTTCTGCTTTTGGGAACCCATTCTGAATCCGTTCGGTAATGTTTGAGCCGTCGATGGCAATGATCCGCTTAATGGTCGTACCGGTTCGCGGCACTTCGAGCGTACGCGGCAGTTCGAACGGTTCGCGAGTGTCTCGGATCTTGATGATGCCTTTGAAGTTCCGGACGCTCTCATTCTCTACGAGTCGCCAAAAGGACTCGCCTGTTGCCCTTTCGTTTTCGTAAGGCATGGAGAGATCAGCAGGTTAAACGGGCAGCGCTTGTTGGTTGTCTGCAGCACTCGAGACCGTTGTTCGCGCTCTCGTCGTCGCGGGCGCTGGTGGCGCGCGGAAAAGGTTCATTTGCACCGGCACTGTGAAGTAGCTGGATCGAGTCCTGATTTTTAGAAATCCTGGCTCGGCCACGTTTACTATGCTATTTGTGAAATCATCGAAGTCATTGAACTTGCGAATTTGGTTGGTTTCGTCAGTGTTGTTAAGGTGCGCGATGAACCAGTTCTCGGTGTTCTTGAGGATGTTTGTTTGGATCGAAGAAGGCTCTTGCGTAGAGTAAACCATGCCGATGTTGAATTTGGCCCCTTCTTTGGCGAGACGCGTCCAGATTTTTGTAGTGTCGTCTTCATTGGCCCTAGGAAGAAGATTGTGGGCTTCTTCTACGTAAATGATCACTGGTGGTGGGTCTATGATTTCACCGGTTCCCGGATCCTCTTCCGGGTGACTGAAAGACCGTTGTTGTGCTTCGAAAAGTCGGCTAACAATCCGTTGGGCTGCTTGAGCATTCATCTCAGGGTTCCCAAGTAATTGATCTACGATGACTAGTTTGCCATCCCTAACCTGCTCGACGATGGTTTCTGCATAATCAGCCGTTGATCCTAGGTCGTGCCAATCCCGTGTAGTCTGGGTCACGGCTCGTGCGCGAGTGTTGTCAAAGAACCTGAGAAGTCCCAATAGGTCGGCATCACTCCAATTCCGTCCGTCGTTAGATGATGCGTGATTGCGATCGAATACTTTGAATGACGATTCTGTCACCCACAACGCGAACGCTTCAGTGAAGTTTCCAACCACATCCCAGGGCATCGTGCCCGATTCGAGTGAGTCAACATACTGTTGCATCGTGGGCGCATCCCTCATGAGATCGCGCAAACTGGCATTGAACAGACCACGTGCATCCGCCGTGCCTTGGGGTATGAAACCGACTGATGCCAGTATTCCCCGGTAAATGAACAGCCGGCGGCGGAATCGGATGTACTCACTGCGTTCACTAATATGGGTTTCAGGTTGAACGTTGGCGCTGCGAAAAGCCGTTATATACCCGCCTGTCTCTTCAGCTAATGCGTCGTTGATTATTTGCTTTCCCTGATACAAGGTCTGGAGAATGGAGTCCAACTCTTGTTGGCTGGGCGGTGAAAAGGGTTCTCTGCCTCCGTAGAAGTTGAATTTCGTAATGTGTCGATCTTCGTCGTAAGGATGTTTATATAGCCCGTAAGTATGAATATCGTCTGAGAATCTATCGTCCAGGTACTTCAAGTTGCGGATACATCCCTGATCCTGTGGGTTGTCGTTCGCATATTCACCATTAGGGTCGAAGATCAATTGGCCTACGCGAATTCCGTTTGCTGGTTGTCTCAAATTGAACAAGGCCGATGCGATAGTCTTCGTCGCATTTGACTTTCCGGTTCGAGTCATACCAAACAAGGCGGTTCGTTGTGCGATGAAATCTTCTGCAGAAATGAGGATCGGTACAGACTCCGCTGTGTCGGTCTCGTTGATTGCCGCCGAGTATCGGAGCTGGCCAATCTGGGTTTTGCTTCTGTTGCCTAGACTGCGATCGTGGAAATTGACGACTCTCTGGAGTGCTTGATCGTTCAACTTATAGATTTTCATCCCTTGGCCGGCATAGAAATTCCCGATGTCGGCTCCGAAGTGTAGCCGTGAAGGCTGTTGGCCTGCGGTTCGTGGAACGCGGAAGGTCCCTAAAATCCGACAACGGACCCCGGAGTATCTGAGGAGATTGAGTGTGAACTGATCGGTCTGCCGAGCGTCGTCGTAGTTTTGATCAGTGTCGTGCGAGCGTTGAACCGTGTCGAACCTCGTCTGATCGAGATTGATGTCCGAATTAAGTTTGACGCTGCCAGCGACTCTCAAAAGGAGAAGTGCTGCGTCGTTTTGTGCATAGCCGTTCGATTCGAATTGCTTGAGAGTGACTCTACTTGCGAGCAGTAAGCATCCGTGAGGAATGCCGTCGACGCGGATCTTGTGGCTATCGTGAACTAGGATGTCCGCATGGTCGTAATTGAGTTCAAGCAAATCACCGATGTACTGATCTGGATCAATTAGGCTGAATAGATCATTGATCGGATGTGCCAACTCGTCAGCCTCAATGTCATCGCTTATTCCGAATAAGAATCCAGTTTCGGTTGTGTCATTAGTGACCATGTGGTATCTGTCTTATTCGATGGAGTGTTGTGGACGCGATTATATTTTGTGTGTACTTCACATCCCAAATAACCATATGCGAGGGTTATTTCAATTGCTCGTGCATCATTTGTCCTTCAGACATTCCCCGTTCGCGTAGAACCCAGCCGTACGCCGTTATCTGTGGATTCCCGCTTTCACCGGAATGACGGTGTGGTGATTTTGCGGTTTGGGTTTTGGTTGTTTGGGTTTTCCCCGCCTCGGCGGGCATCCCCCTGCGTCTCGCTTCGCTTGTCGCGTCCCCCTCCCCACGCTCTCGTCCACCCTTGGGTTGCTGTTTTTGGGGTTGGTTATGAGTTTTGGATGTGGTCGAGGCGGTTGATGAGTTGCTCGACTTGGTCTGCGAGTTTACGGATCTGGGCTACGTTCATCCAGTGTTCGTAGAAGTTGATGTGCAATAGATTGGCGGAGCCGAAGAGGTCGAACAGGTCTTCATCGCCGGTCTCTTCAATGATTGCTTGAACGATTCGGTAGAAGTGAGCGTGGGAGTTATGTTCCCATCCGCGCTCCTGTGCGATGGCTTTGAGTGCCTGCGCGGTTGCGCCCCAGAACTTTTCGGATGCTTGTATGAGGTCGTCTTCTTCGAGTTCGAGATGGGCTTGTTCGAGGAGTTGTGCGGAGAGGGATTGGTATCGCTCTACGGTGGTCATGGTGGTTGAGATTCTAGCGGTTGGGGGGGGGTGAACTAGGATGGGTTGTTGTCTGAACGGGGATTGTTGGAGGTGTTGGTTTTCGGATAGGGGTGTGGTTGATGGCGTTTCCCCGCTTCGGCGGGCATCCCCCGCTGTCGCTTCGCTCCCGCGCCCCCTTTGTCCTTCGGACATTTCCCCCACGAGCGGGGGAAACCCGTCCATGCGTCCACCCTTGGGTTCCCGCGTTCGCCGGAATGACGGATGGTTAGCCTCGGTAGTTGTTTACGGCTTGGTGCATTAGGGCGGTGCCGAAGTTTAGGGCGTCTATTGGGATGCGTTCGTCGGGTCCGTGGAATAGGGCCATGAAGTTTAGGTTGGGGGGTAGGCGCATGGGGGTGAAGCCGTAGGTGTCGATGCCTAGGTGGTGAAACCATTTGGCGTCGGTGCCGCCTGCGACCATGTATGGGATGGCTTTGGAGCCGGGGTCGGCGGTTTCGATGAGGTTGGAGAGGTATGGGAGGAGGGTCATGTCTACGGTTGGAGGTCCGTCTTCGTATCGTTCGACTTGGACTTCTGCGTTGTCGCCGACTAGGGACATGACTTGTCGGACGATGTCGGATTGTGTGGATCCTGGGAGCAAGCGGCAGTCGAGGAGAAGCTGCACTTCTGAAGGGACGGCGTTTTCTTGCTGTCCGCCGTTGATGATGGTTGGAGAGATGGTGTCTCGGAACATTGGTTCGAGCATTCTGCGGGTCTGGTTGCCCATCATCGCCAGTGCCATGCCGGTTGTCGCCGGGTTCATGGCCATGCGCAAAACCGTCGCTTCTCGAGTGCCCATCACTTCCATCATGCCTTCGAGCATTGATCGGGTGGCGTCTACGATCTTGAATGGTGGGTGTCGTCGCTCCATGCGTCGCAGCGATCGCGCTGCCCTGCTCATGGCGGTATCGCGGTGGATTTGGGATCCGTGTCCGCCTTGTCCGAGGAATGTCACCCGGATTCGGCAGATGTGTTTTTCGGCGACCATGATCGGGTAGAAGCGGTGCCCTCGAATATGCACGGTGAAGCCGCCGAGTTCACCGAAGGCGTGCTTTACGCCGTCGAAGAGATGCGGGTGCTCGTTTACGAGGTATGCTGCTCCTTGTCGGCCTCCCATCTCCTCGTCGGCGAGAGCGGCCAGGATCAAATCTCCCGGCGGTGGTTGCGGCGAGTGATGCGCGCGTAGAAGGGCGTGAAGCATCATTGTCAAGCCGCCCTTCATGTCTACGGCGCCGCGTCCCCAGACACATCCTTCGGCAGTCTCGCCACCAAAAGGGTCACGGTTCCATCGTTGTCCGTGTACACCGACGACGTCGATGTGTCCTTGCAGCAGCAATGGAGGTGCATCGCCGCGTCCGGGTACTCGGGCGACTAGGCTGGGCCGCTCCGGCATCCCCGGCGGGTGCAAGACGTCGTTCGCGATGCCGTGGTCATCGAGAAGGGCTTTCAGCCAGAGCGCGCATTCTCGTTCTTGACCAGGCGGGTTTGAAGTGTCGAACTGGATCAGCCGCTGCAGGAGTTCGACGGCCGATGGCAGCGCGGTTGAGTCTGATGGGGACATCTATTGTTGCGGATGCTTGGATGCTTGGATGCTTTAGGGCAGTTGCAGTCCGAGATTGAGTTCCGCGTTTATCGAGTCGAACCATTCGAGGACTTCGGGATGGTATGGGATGCCATTTGCGGAACGGTCTTCACGTTCCTCGCTTTCGATCAGACCGGGGTATACGACGCGATCGTGGCCTGGGGCAGGCGGCGTGGTTGCCAAGCCGTCCAAGAAGAGGTCCATGTCGTCCTTGAACTTGTCGGGATCGGTGAAGGCGTCGATTCGGTATGCGGAGAAGAAGTGTCCGCCGCTTTCAGTGACGAACCCGGGTCCGTTTCCGGAGAGAGTGCTTGTCATGATGTCGACGATGCATGCGATGGCGTAGCCCTTGTGCGAGCCCATTTCACGCGTGCCGCCGAATGGGAGCATGTACCAGTGACGGCGTTCGCCTCGGATGTCTTCTTCGGGGACTTGCTCCTCCTCCATGATGGGGCTGCCGTCATCGCGTGCAAGCCATCCGGGCAGGATCGGGGCGTTCATGCGTTGGAGCAAACGGATCTTGTTGCCGGCGACCTGCGTGGTTGCGGCGTCGAAGATGAAGTATGGCTGGGTGCGCGCTGGAACGGCCCATGCGAGAGGGTTTGTTCCGAAGCGGGGTTCGGCTCCGTAGGTAGGGAGCATTGCGAATCCGCCTCCGCCGGTCATGCAGACACCGATCATGTCGTGTTCGATGGCCCTGACGGCGTGGTATCCGGCGGCACCGAGGTGTCCGGAGTTCATTAGGGTCGCTGCGGCCATGCCGTGTTCTTTGGCCTTTTCGACGACGATGTCCATAACCCGCGGAGCTTGGTGGAGTCCCAGGCCGCCGTCGCCGTCGAAGGAGGCGGTGACGTTGGTCTCGCGGATGATCCGCATTTCGGGATTGGGGTTTATGTTTCCTGCTTGGTAGCCCTGAACGTACATTCGGAGCATGTTGGAAACGCCGTGGGTATCGACGCCGTTTAGGTCGGCGTACATCAAGACGTCGGTTGAAAGCTCGGCATCGGAGTCGGACAGTCCCATCGCGGAGAAGATGGTGTTGGTGGCGTCGCGCATGCGGTCGGGCATGACTCGGACGGCTTCATCCTCCGGCACATGAAATCTCTCAAGCATTTTTGGGCATCACCTGGGTTGTTGTTTGTTTGTCCATGTCGCTAATCGCGGGCTCGTGCCCTCATCCCGTCCACCCTTGGGTTCCTGCGTTCGCAGGAATGACTTGGGGAGTGCGGGGATGACGGTGGTTCGCGAGCGATTGAGGAAATGCTATACCATCGTGCGCCGCGTCTTGGGACATTGCGGAAGGGAACCTCGAGGTGCCGGAATGGCGGTGTTTTTGCAGTAGGAGGCTAGACTGCGTAAAAGGCTTCTGGCTAGAATGAACGCCAGTGCGTGTTTTTAGGGGTGAATAGCTAAGGCTACGAGATGTGAGATGTGATGAGGGAGGGGGTGCTTAAGGAGGCTTAGAAAGCACCCCACCCTCGTATTGGCCTGTGTTCCGTGGATAGGGACACTTGGTGGCCGTTTCGACAGCATTGTTTGGGCGTTCCGTGCCGAATGGTCGCCCTGCCGTCGACAAATATGTGGGAGTTAATTAATGGCTGCTTGCCAGTTTTGGAATGTGTCGGGTGCTTTGAATCGCATTTTACACCCAACAAGGATTTCGCGCTCTGGCTCTGATGCAGTTCGATGTGTGTGTGTCGGGATGTCTCCATTCATTGGGCATCGTTGGGCATTAACGGGCATTAACGGTTTCGGCATAGCGCGCTCGGCTACGGTGATGGTTTCGTACGGTGCCGTTGGCTTTATATCGATTGAGATGTTCGAGGGCTATATTCAATCGACTGGAGAGAATTCTGAGGGTGCTGACCAATCGTAGGCGGCGATATTCGGGGATTTCGGCGCTGGCCAATTTTTCGAGGGTGCCGGCCAACATGAAAGCGTCTTCCTGCATTCCCTCTAAATCGTCTTTGTGTGCTCCGTTAAGTCGCGCGGGGTGTATAGGTTCGTGACCGTTCTCTTTGTGTTTTGTGACAATCGGTTTGATCGTTGGCTTTTTGACTTGCGGCATCTTGGGCGCGAATTCAGCGATCAAGTCAGAGGAGGCCTTAGATGGTTCTGCTTTTGCTTTTGCGACCAAGTCCTCGACGTGAACGCTACTGAGTTTTCGGTCGATGAATGGTTGAGCCAATTCTTCTTGTTGATCGAACTTTTTGAGATCAGCGATGCACCGAGCTTCCTTGAATGTCAACTCGCCGCGGTCGACATGTATCTGCAATTTTGGAGATAGGGTTTTGCGGAGGCTTTCGTAGTGATGGACGGTGCCGGCGGTGATGCCTGTCCGTCGGGCGAGCTCTTGTTGAGTGACGTGGAAATCTTCTCGGAAGTTGATGAACGACTCTGCCATCTTGATGGGCGGCAGCAGAGACGAGAAGTATTCGTCGGCGATGCGGAATTCCTCGCGCTCTTCGTCAGAAACGCCTTGCCGGACGACGCATTCAATGACATCTTCGCCGGCCCGCTGTGCGGCGTCGATGGAGTTGTATCCGCATAGCAGGTAGAACTTTCCTTTTTCGGCGAGGACGACTGGCATGCGTCGTTGTCGGCGGCGGCGCGCCCATTTTCTGTGGGCCTTGTCGTAGGTTGGCCGGTCTGGATCTGGGAGGATGTTTTCAATCGCGATTCGCATCAGAAACGTCCTGTCTGCTAAGCCCTGAGGCTGTCTGAAACGTCGTGTAATGAGAGATTCTGTATTCCAAGCAAGGTATTGAAAAGAAACTGTCCCTTTGGTGTCCAAACGGGAAACAGTGTTTTCCATTGTTCTGGTTGCATTTGGAAAATGGCTGGCTTATACTCGCGTTAGCTGAGAGAACAAGTGGGAATTTCAGTTTGAAATCATGGCAGTTGAGCCAAATCTGAATCCGCCGTACGTCGCTTATCGGACATTCCGAACTTTTCTGGAATCTCTTGCGATCAGCGTGCCCGATAGAATCGACCGTTCGGTGTTCGATTCCAAATTTTCTGGAACGGCGACCTCGCAGATAAACAGTGCGTTGAGGTCGCTAAAACTCATCGATGCAGAAGGTCGGCCAAGCGAAGCGCTCAGGTTGCTGGCAGGAACGCAGGGCGACCAGCACCAAAAGGTTCTGGAACAGGTCCTGAGGAGCTATTACACTCCGGTTTTCCGTTTGGATTTGGAACGCGCAACGAAGGCGCAGTTCCGTGAGGCGATGCGGGAGTTTGGCTGTACGGAATCGATGCTGATCAAGTGCGAGACGTTCTTTATCCATGCTGCTCAACATGCTGGGATTGCGTTGTCGCCATATCTGAGGTCGAATCGCAAGTCGGGGGCGCGTTCTCGTTCGAGTTCCAGAGCTTCTCGGAATGCGGCACGACAGCAGAATACGGACAATGGAAACGAAGCTGCTGTTTCGGTAGGTGTCGAGAGTGGTGCGGGTGCGTTGACGATGAGAGAATTGGCGTTAAAGGTGCTTGACAAGTACCCGGATTTTGATCCGACCTGGTCGCAGGAGACGCAGGCGAGTTGGTTGGAGGGTATGAACAAGCTGCAAGAGACGTTCAACGTTCGAAATCTTGTCGATAGCCAGTAGTTGCAGAGCTAGAGAGTTGTCATCAGAGGAACTTCGCCTGACAGGGGAGCCGAGGAACCGATCCGAAGGCGAAGGCGCGGGGGCGGTGTCTCCGGAGTCAGACGAGGCTCGTGGCGAGAGTGACGGCGCGTCGTCAGTAGGCATGGCGGATATTCAGGCGACACTTGCCAAATTGGAGGAGCAGATTGGGGCGTATCGGCGGATGCTGGCTGAGCAGGAGATCGCTGCTAGCTCTGAACGGGCGGAAGCAGATAGGGAGGCAAAGAAAGAGAGGTCGCCACTCGGGGGGATAGATGAAGAGGAACTTGGGGATGTTGCGGAATCTATCGCGTCTGATTATGTCGCTTTTTTCGCTGGGTTGGACGCGGTGGCGGAAGCTGCGGCCAAGGGAGAAAGGGATGATGTGGATAGCGAGATGGAGCAGGTTGCTACTGATTCAATTGAAGAAGTGGCAGACGCGATTGAAGTCGAGGCCGAATCATCGGTTGAGTTGGAGACTGTGCAGTCGGTGGTGCTTGATGTTGAGGAAGAGGAGGTTGGATTGGCGGTGCCTTCGGTGGAGTTGCCGGAGTTGTTCGGCGAGTTGGAATCGCAGCTGGCGATGGGGTTGCATCGGAATGCGTCGGTGGCAGTTTATGAGAGTGGCAAGGAGCATCTGGTTTATCTGAGTTCGGATAAAGGTAGTGGTGCAACTCCGGAGCCACAGCCTTTGTTCCGGGCGTTTTCGTCGGGCAAGGCGATGGCGGTGGCGGTGATTTGGCGGTTGTTAGATGCGGGTGTCGTGGGTATTGATTCGCCTGTGGTTGATTATTGGCCTGAGTTTGCTCAGCGGGGTAAATCGCGGGTTACGGTGCGGCATGTGTTAACTCATACTGCGGGGCTACCTCGAGATTATGGTCGAGGCGATGTTGATTGGGGAGATTGGGGTCGGATGAGTGACATATTGGCTTCAATGGATTTGGAGTATGAGCCTGGGGAGGTTATTCACTATCATGCGATCACTTTTGGGTTGCTGGTTGGAGAGATAGCTAGTCGGGCGACTGGGGTTGCGTTTGAGGAGTTGTTTGATCGGGAGGTTAAGAGTCCGTTGGGGCTGGTTGATACTCGGTTTTCGATTGGTGCTGATGATGTTGATGCTCGGGGTCGGGTGCAGAGGTTGTATACGGCTGATGATTATCACGATCTGGATATGCCGATGAAGATGGACTGGTTGCTGGACAACCAGATTGTCTCGCCGGGGGCTAGTTGCATCACTTCGGCTCGGGATTTGGGTAGGTTGTATGCGGCGGTATGTAATGATGGGATTGGTTGTGATGGTGAGGTATGGCTGAGTGAGGGGGCGGCATCGAATGTGTTCGCAACTCATGCCTCGGCTTACAACATTGAGGAGATGTCGAGGGTTCGGGTTGGACAGGGAGTTTGGATGTTTGATGATCAGCCAAACCGAATGGGTGCGCCTTCAGGATCTTCGGCGTTTGGGCACGGAGGTATGGGGAGTTCGATAGCTTGGGGGGACCCGGAGAATGGGCTTTCGGTGGCGATTATTACGGATACGATGCAGGATGAGGAGTTGAATGGGACGCGGTTGAATAGGATTTCGGCTGCTGTTCGGCGGGATATGGGGTTGGAGGTGGGATCCGTGGCAGATTTTTAGGGCGCAGTGGGGGTTTCGTCAGTTGTCTTTCTTCAGAACGCGGTAGTGGGATTGGGCTAGGCCTGAGGGGTATTGGGTTGTTTTGATTAGTTGGAGGTGGATGTCTTTGGGGGTGTTGCCGAATAGGGGTATGCCTTCGCCGATTAGGACTGGGAGGGTAGTGATGATGAGATCTTCGATCAGGCCTTTGTTGAGGAAGGATTGGATGGTGATCCCGCCGTCGATGTAGACGCGGTTCCAGCCTTTTTGGTCGAGGGTTTCGAAGAGGTCGTGAGGGGTTTGGTTGGTGACTGTGACTTTGTCGGTTAGGTGGGGCAGGATGTCGGAGTTGGTTAGGGTTCGGGAGAGGACGATGACGGGTTTTGGGTATGGCCATTCGCCGTCGCTGATCAAGTCAAGGACGACTTCGTAGGTCTTGCGGCCGAAGATGATGCCGTCGACGGAGTCGATGAACTGGGTGTAGCCGTGTTCTTCGGTGGTTGTGCCTTGGTTTTCGAGCCAGTCGATCGAGTGGTCTTTTCGGGCGATGTATCCGTCTAGGCTGGTGGCGATGAAGACGTGGCCGGTGGTCATTCGAGTTCGCCCCATCGGACGCCGGTTTTGGTTTCGACTAGTAGGGGTACTTCGAGGGACATTGCGGCGGGCATCATGTCGTGGGCGAGGGATGTGATTTCTTCGAGTTCTCCGGGAGCGACTTCGAAGATGAGTTCGTCGTGGACTTGTGCGGTCATTCGGGATTCGAGGCCGCGGCGGTGGAGTTCGTCGGCGATGTTGATCATTGCGATCTTTATGACGTCGGCGGCGGTTCCTTGGATGGGCATGTTTACGGCGACGCGTTCGGCGGCGGCGCGGTGTCCCTGGTTGGCTGAGCGCAGGTCGGGCAGGTAGCGTCGTCGGCCTTTTAGGGTTTCGGCGTAGCCTCGCATTTTGGCGGTCTGTTTCTGGTATTCAATGAAGTCTCGGATGCCGGGGTATTTGCCGAAGTAGAGGTCGATGAACTCTCGGCCTTGTTGTACGGAGAGGTCGGTCTGGCGTGCTACGCCTTGAGGTCCGAGGCCGTAGATGACGCCGAAGTTGAGGATTTTGGCGATGCGGCGTTGTTCGCTTGTGACGTCTTGGACGCCGTACATGGCTTGAGCGGTGGCGTCGTGGATGTCTTCCCCGTTGCGGAAGGACTCCAGCAGGCCGGGCTCCCGTGACATGTGGGCGAGGATTCGGAGCTCGATCTGGGAGTAGTCGGCGGCGAGGAGCTGCCATCCGGCGTCGTACATGGTTGAGAATGCGTTGCGGATCTCGCGGCCTAGGGGTGTTCGGACGGGGATGTTTTGGACGTTGGGATCGTTGGAGGCTAGGCGTCCGGTGGCGGAGCCGGCTTGGTTGAAGGTTGTGTGGACGCGTCCGGTAGCTGGGTTGACCATCTTGGGGAGAGCGTCGGCATAGGTTGACTTGAGTTTGGAGAGTTCCCGGTAGCGGAGGACGGCGTCAATGAGTTGGTAGATGCGGTCGTCGAGGCCGGATGTGTTCCTCATGCGGTCGAGGGCGTCGGCGTTCATGGACCAGCCAGTTTTGAGTCGGCGCGTCGGAGGTGCGCCCCAATCGTCGATGAGGATGGTGCCGATCTGGCGTGTGGATGCGATGTTGAATTCGCGCCCGCCGACAAGGACGTTGGTGGCCTGCTTGATTTGGTCAATCTCTTCGCCGAGGGCGGCGGAGAATTTCTTGAGGACTTCGGTTTCGACGACCATGCCGGTGCGCTGCATCTCGATGATGACGGGTAGCAGGGGCATCTCGATTGATTCGAAGACGCTGCGTGCGTTGTGCCCGTCGAGTTCACCATCGAAGTGTCGCCATAGGCGGTATGTGAAGTCGGCGTCTGCGGCGGCGTATGGTCCGGCGGCATCGACGTCGACTTCGGACATTGTGATCTGCTTTCGTCCGGTGCCGATGAGGTCGGTGATGGGTGTCATCTCGGCGCGGTAGAGTTCGAGAGCGAGGTCTTTTAGTCCGATTCGGTTGTGTCCGCATAGGCTTGCGGCGATCATGGTGTCGAAGTTGGCGTTGTTGATGTTGATGCCTGCTTCGCGCAGTACCATCATGTCGAAGTTGGCGTTGTGTGCGGCTTTGGGGACTTTGGGGTCAGCGAATAGGGGTGCGACGGTTTCGAGGACGCGGGTGCGGTCGATTTGTTCGCCGGAGCGATGACCGAAGGGGATGTAGCAGGCAACGCTTTCCGCGTTGGAGAATGACATGCCGACCATCTCGTCTTGCATGGCGTTGGTGCCATTGGTCTCGGTGTCGTATGCGAATCCGTCGGCGGTTGCGAGGCGGTTGACGAGTTCTTGGAGTTCGGCATCGGAGGTGATGACGGTGTATTTTCCGAGGGGGCCGTCAGATGCTGTGGTGGATTTGGTGGTTGCGGAGGTGGCAGTATCGGAGAAGAGGTCGCCTTGCTGTCGTCCGCTGATGGGGAGGGGGAATACGCCGCGTTCGGCGTCTTCTGCGGTTGGGATGCTGCGGACGATGGTCTCGCCGAAGCCGAGGTTTGTGAGTGCGGCGACGACGTCGGTGCGGTCGTATCCTCCGATGCGGCAGCGATCGAAGTCGATTTCGATCGGGACGTCGGTGACGATGGTTGTGAGTTTGAGTCCGTCGTATGCGATCTTTTTACCGTCGCGTAGGCGGTTCATGATGGACTTGGAGCCTCGGAGTTCTTTGGAGGGGATTTCGCCGACTTGGTCTAGATTTTCGTAGAGGTTGTCGAAGTGTCCGAAGCGATTTAGGACGGTGCGTGCGGCTTTGGGTCCGATTTTTGCGATGCCGGGAATGTTGTCTGAGGGGTCGCCTTCGAGGGCTTTGATCTCGGCGACGAATTCGGGTCCGAGTCCGTCGTAGCGGTCTTTGACGCCGTCGATGTCGTAGACGCGGGTGTCGCCGAAGCCGGAGTACATGAGGAGTTTTGTTTCGTCGGTGACGAGTTGTAGCTGGTCGGCGTCGCCGGTGAGGATGAGGGATCGGATGTTTTCGGTTTCGGCTTTGCGGACGATTGTTCCGACTACGTCGTCGGCTTCGAAGCCTTGGATGGCGTAGACGGGGATGTGCATGGCTTCGAGGATGGACTCGACCATGGGGATCTGAGCGTGGAGTTCGGGATCGATGGGGGGGCGTTGTGCTTTGTATTCGTCGAAGAGTTCGTCACGGAAGGTGGGTCCTCGGGTGTCGAAGGTGACGGCGATGTGTGTTGGTCCGTACTCTCGGATGGTTGCGATGAGGTTTCGGATGAATCCGTATGCGCCGTGTGTCTGCTGTCCTTCGGAGTTTGTGAGGCCGCCGCCGCGGGAGAGAGCGAACCATGCTCGGAAGACCATGGAGTGGCCGTCGACGACTAGGATGAGGGGTTCGCGGGTGGTGGTTTGAGTAGAGGAAGTCATGGTTAGATGGTTAGTTTGGGTTTGGTTGCGATTATATGGGTGTCTGAACTGGGATTTTTGGGATTGGGGGATTTATGGGATTTGGTTGTAGTTGTTGGTGGATTGCGCTGGGTTGCGGTGCTGGGTTGCGGTGATGGATGGGGGAGTCCTTCTGGCCCCGCCCTTTTGTCCGTCCCGGTCACCCTCACCCTGGCCCTCTCCCGCTGTTGTTGGGTGTTTTGGGGGAGAGGGGATGTGTCCATAGCCGGTGATGGTTTTGGTTGGGATTTCTGGAGAGATTGCCGAGGTGATGTGAATTTAAACTCTCTCGGTGGCGGTACCAGGATTCGGTGCCTAGTTTTAGATGCAGGAGCCTGATGTTGAAATGACTGAGAGTGTGCGGCGCGGTGGGGATGGGATTTGGATGAATGGGCGGTTGATTGTTGTCGGGTTTGCTCTGTTCTATTTCTTGGTGGTGAGTTGGCGGTTGCTCTCGAATGGGCGTTCTTACAGTTGATTGAGTTACCGATTTCTGTTCAGTGCTGGCATTTGGTGCAGTGGTAGGCGGTTCTGCCGGAGATTTGGCGTGATGAGATTGGGTGTTGGCAGGTTGGGCAGGGGGAGTTGGGAGTTCGGGTGATTCGCATTCGGTCGTCGTAGGCGTCTACTACGTAGGGGCTGCCGTCTTCGGAGGGGTGGGTTGAGATGAATTGGATTGCGTGGTTGAGAGTGGAAATGATGTTGGCGTGGAGGAGGGTTAGGCGTTGGGTGCTGATGCGGTTGGCGCGTCGGAGGGGGGAGATGCCGGTCTGGTGGAGGGATTCGTCGGCGTAGATGTTGCCTACTCCGGCGATGATGGACTGGTCGAGGAGTGCTGGTTTGATGCGTGATCGGCGGGTTCGTAGGCGTTTGGCGAATTCGTCGGGGGTTAGGTCCCAGGGTTCGGGGCCTAGTTTTGGGTAGGCGTCGTTGGGATCATCTAGGGCCCATAGTTTGGCCCATCTTCGATAGTCGTTCAGTTCGATGCGTCGGTTGTCGTCGAGATAGATGGCGGCGCGACGGTATTTGACGGGTGGATCGGAGGGGGTTCGTACGTGCAGGGAACCTGTCATTCCCATGTGCAGGACTAGATGAGATTGGGTATCTTGTTGGTCGGAGAGAGTTGAGACTATGTATTTGCCGCGTCGTTTGATGGTGTCGATGCGCTTGCGTGAGACGCGGTTGGCGAAGGTTTCGATGTCGGCGGCTGGTGCGGCGATGGAGTCCGACCATCCGATTTCGACGCGGTGGATAGTGGAGTTGGGGATGTTTTGGGCTACTAGGTAGCGTTTGATGGATTCGACTTCGGGTAGTTCGGGCATTTTGAACTAGGATGCGAATGATGGTTAATGATTCGAATGATGTGCGATGTGGAAGGGGATTTTGGTTGGGGGGCTGTTGTTCAGGTGGTTGGGCAGGCTTGAAATCTGCCCCTACGAGAGGTCGGATGGCTATCCGTTGTCCTCGGAAGTTTGAAAACCGATGGCGCGTCGGTTGGATTCGGTAAGTTCTTGAATCGATCGGGTGTTTTGCTGTAGTTCGATTCGGATCTCTCGCAGTTCGTCCTCGAAGCGGTCCATCCGGGTTTCGAAGCGATCCATCCTGTTTTCGAAGCGGTCCATTCTGGCGTTTGCGGCGAGATTCGACTGTGAAAGCTGCGTCATCATATCAGTCACGATGACCTTGAAGTCAGACATTTCGTCTTTGGTGGTGAATTCGGTATGCGTGTGTTCTACGGTGGTCATAGATGATCCGGCTGTCAAAGTAATTGATGTTTCATATGTTACATCATGGTTTGCTGAGCAACGGGCAGGGCGACCACAAGGATCGCCCCTACCGGCCTCGGATGCCGGGGGCGTTGCCGTCTTGTTGGAGGAGGGTTTCGGGGCCGACTATTAGGTTGTTTGGAGGGTTGCCGCCGAAGGCTATTGCGGCCATGCCTTGGGTGATGTCGGAGATGGTGCCTGGGTTGGTGGTGATGATGTTGGAGTCTTCGTTTGCGGTTAGGCGGAGGGTGCCTTGGGTGGTTTCTACGGAGATTTGGTTGTCGTTGATTTCGGTGATTGCGCCGTTGATGTTGGAGGTGTTTGTGAGGTCGTTGTTGTCGGGGCTGACAGCTCCGAAGATTGCGCCGAAGCCGCCGCCGAAACCTCTGCCGAAGCCGCCGCCTTGGCCTTCTTGTTCGGGGATGATGGCCAGGTTGAGGATGAATATGCGTCCGCCTTCGCCTCTTTGGACGGTTCCGGCAACGTTTGTGCCTGTGGAGAGGTCGGCGGGGGTCAGTTGGGTGATGAGGTTGATGTTGGTGTTGTCGGTGATTTCGATGTCGGTGGTTTGACCGCTGTCGTCGGCGTGGTCGATGGTGAGGGTTGAACCTGAGATTGCGGAGATGGTTCCTTGGGTTGGAGGAGTGCCGAAGCCTCTGCCTTGGCCGCCGCCGGGGGCTTCGATGCCGGCTTCGGCGAGGAGTTCCTGCATCAGTTCTTGCATTCGGGCCTGTTCTTGTTGGGTGATGTTGCCTGATTGGGCTTTCTGGAAGAGTTCGGCGAGTTCGGGATTTTCTGCCATGGCTTCTTGGATGATGGCCTGGAAGTTTCCGCCGCCGGGGCCTCCGCCTCCTGCGCCGACCCCTCCTCGACCTCCTGGGGCGGCTTGGGGGGATTCGGTTTCGGTGTCTTCGGATTCTTGATCGGGGGTTTCGTCTAAGGTTGTGCTGACTTCTGGTGCTTCGGTTGGTTCGGCGGGTTCTGTGGTGGGTGTTGGTTGGGCCGTATCGCGGGATAGGGCCTCGTTGCGAGACGACGGGGTTGGTAGGTCGGATTGGGAAGCGACGGGGATGGTTTCTTCGTCAGTGTCGTCTGAGGTTCCGAAGAAGAGTATGGCGACTGCGGCGACTGCGATGCCGAGAACTGCGGCGGCGGATAGGAGGATTACGAAGGGGTTTTTCATGGTGTGTGGCTCGCGTTATTCGTAGCGGAGAGCTTCGATGGGGTTTAGGCGTGCGGCTCTTACGGCGGGGTAGATGCCGAAGAAGAGGCCGACGGCTACGGATACGATGAGGGCGATGAGCGGGATGTCATTGGTCACTCGGGTGTTCCACTCTGCGCCGATGAGGAAACGTCCGTCGATGGCGGTTGCGAGGGTGATGCCGGCGACGACTCCGATGATTCCGCCGCCAAAGGTGAGGAATACGGCTTCGGTGACGAATTGGGCGACGATGTCGCGTCGCTTTGCACCCATGGCTTGTCGGATGCCGATCTCGCGGGTGCGTTCAGTGACGGAAACGAGCATGATGTTCATGATTCCGATGCCGCCGACGAGGAGCGAGATGCCGGCGACGGCACCGAGGAAGACGACAAGGGTCTGGTTGGTCTCTTCAAATGTGTCGAGGATCTCCTGCTGGTTGAAGACGGTGAAGTCGTCGGCGTCGGTCAAGCGGTGGCTCAAGCGGAGGACGGTCTCGATCTCCTCAATGGCTTGGTCGACCGATTCGACGTCGCGGGCCTGGACCGAGATCTGGTCGACGCTGATGTTGCCGCCGGGGATGCGCTGGCCCGATAGGCGGTAGTAGGCGGTTGTGATGGGGATTAGGGCTTGGTCGTCGAGGGAGCCGAAGCCGGTTTGGGATGCGAGGACGCCGACGACTCGGAACTGTCGGCCGTTGATGCGGACTTCTGCGTTTGTGGGGTCTTGGTTTCCGAAGAGGTCTTCGGAGACTTGGGATCCGAGGACGACGACTTCGGCGCGGGATTCGACGTGAGGAGAGCCGATGAAGGTTCCAGTTGCCATTTCGAGGTTGCGAACCTGCAGGAACTCGGGGGTGACGCCTGTAATGGATGCTTGGGTTGTGTTGTTGCTTATGTGGATGGTGCCGAAGGTGCCGATTTGAGGGGCTACGGCTTTTATCGAGGGCGTGTAGAGGGGGTCGTTCAGGGCGTCAACGTCAGCGAGGGTTAGTGGTTCGCCGCTGGGAATTACGGTAAGGAGGTTGCTTCCTAGGCCCTGTATCAGTTCGGTTATTCGGTCTGTGGAGCCGCGTCCGATGGACATTAGGGTGATGACGGAGCATACGCCTAGGACGATGCCGAGGAGTGCGAGGGCTGCGCGGAGTCGGTTTGATGACAGGGAGTAGAAGGAGGTTCGGATTATGTCTAGGGGGGACAATTTCGCACCCTCACCCTAGCCCTCTCCCGCTGAGCGGGAGAGGGGATTCTCTTGCCCCCTCTCAGTCTCCCCCCTGAAGTGGGGAGAAGAGTGGGTTTCGTCGCTGATGATGTGGCCGTCGCTTAGGGTTATGACGCGGTCTGCTCGGGCGGCTACGTCGCTTTCGTGGGTTACTACGATGACGGTGATGCCGTTCTGGTGGTTGAGGTCGGAGATGATGTTTAGGATTTCGGTTGTGTTTGAGGTGTCTAGGTTGCCGGTGGGTTCGTCTGCGAGGAGGACGGAGGGTTCTTTGACGAGGGCTCGTGCGATGCCGACGCGCTGCTGCTGGCCGCCAGAGAGTTCGGTTGGGCGGTGGTCCATGCGGTCGGCGAGATTTACTAGTTCGAGGGCGTGTTCGGCGCGTGTTCGGCGGTTTGGCCAACGGCCGTACATCATTGGGAGTTCGACGTTGGCTAGTGCGGTGAGGCGTGGGAGGAGGTTGTGGGTCTGGAATACGAAGCCGACTTTTCGGCTGCGGATGTCGGCAAGGCGGTCGTTGGACATGGATTCGACGGCTTGTCCGTCTATGTGGTAAGTGCCTTCGGTGGGGACGTCTAGGCATCCGATGATGTTCATGAGTGTGGATTTTCCGGAGCCGGATGCGCCCATGATGGCGACGTATTCGCCGTCGCTGATGTCTAGTGAGACACCATCTAAAGCGCGGACTTGGATGGTCCCCTCGCCCATCTCGTAGATCTTGGTGACATCCCGGATCTGGATTACGGGGGCGTCTTTGGCGGACGTGGTGGACATTGTTTGCGGTCTAGTTTCTGCCGCCGGGGCCGCCTGCGATGGCACGGAATCCGCCACCGAAACCGCCGAACTGACTGGTGTCGGCTCCGACTACAGTCATGAGGATGGTCTCGCCTTCGGAGACGCCGTCTTCGATGACGGTCCAGAAGTCGTCTGAGATGCCGAGGGTCACACTGCGGGGTTGAATGGTCCCGTCCTCGTTTGAGATGAGCAGGATGGGGTCGTTGACGGATCCGAAGAGGGCTTGGATGGGGGCTAGGAGTTTGTTGTTTTGCTCTCGGATGACGACTTCGGCGACGGCGCTGAGGCCTTCGGGGAGTTGGGTGCCGGCGGGTTGTTCGGTCTGTATGGTTACGGGGTAGGTGACGACGCCTTGGTTTGATTCTCCGAAGGCGGCGATGTCGGAGATGCTGCCGACGAGCGGCTCGTCGCCTAGGGCTTCGAGCTCGATGGATGCCGGGTCGTCTACTTGGAGGAAGAGGACATCGACTTCGTCGACGGTGCCGGAAATTTCGACGATTGATGGATCGGCGATGACTATAGCGGCTGTGTCGGGGTTGGCGTTCTGGCCTTCTTCGACGGATATGTTGGCGATCACGCCGTCGAATGGTGCGATGATCTGGGTGCCTTGGGTTGCGGCGATGGCGGATTCGAGTTCTTCGCGGGCGGTTGCGACTTCGGCGCGTCGGAGGGCGATGGTTGTGGGGTCGGGGTTGATCAGGGTGTTTAGGTCTTCATCGGCAGCGTTGAGGTCTGCTATCGCAACTTCGATTTCTTGGTTGGCTAGTTCGATGTCGGCTTGGTCTGGTGAGAGTAGGTCTTGGAGGGTGGTTAGTTTGTCGTTGAGGTCTTGTTGTGCCGAGGTGAGTTCGGATTGGGCGAGGGCGATCTGAGTTTCGTCGCCGTTGACTAGCGTGTTTAGGTCGTTGATTTTGAGTTGGAGATCGGCTTCGGCGGCGTTGATTTTCTGGTTTAGGACGATGATGTCTGGGGATTCGAGGTTTTTCAGATCTTCCAGTTTTCTGATGGCGTCGTTGAGGTCGGCTTCGGCTTTGTTGACTTTCGTCTCGGCGATAGCGATCTCGATTTCGTCAGCGCCGTCTTTTATGTCGCCAAGAGCTTCGTGAGCATCTGCCAAGTTGTTGCGTGCCACAGTTGCTTCTTCCAAAGCGACTAGTACGGCTTGGCTGGCTTCGATGCGGCGTGTCTCGAGTTCGGGATCTAGTCGTTCCAACTCTTCGAGCCGAGTTTCCAACTTGATCTCCGCGTCGACGAGTGTGTAGTAGGCGACTTCTGTTTTGGCGAAGAGGTCTTGGAGAGTTTGGTCGTCGGTTGGGGTTAAGGCATCTGCCAACTGTTCTTGCAGGTCTTTGAGTTGGGTTTTGGCGTTGTCGATGGCGTCCTCGGCGTTGTCGAACTGCTGGGTATTTGCCAGCATCGCGGTCTCGTACGCTTCGGTTTTGATGAGGAGGTCGTCCCAAGCGGTGTCGAATTCGAGATTTACGCAGACTTGGTTGATGCTGGTGTCGGTCGCGGCGCAGTCGAATCGGAATTGGCCGGGGAAGAATTCGTTCCATGTAGCGACTACGACTTCGTTCCATGGGGTGTCTGGGTTGTCCGTAACCCAACTCGAACTTTCCAAACCGAGTTCTGTTAGTCCGCCTGGATACGTGGTCGGGTAGATCAACTCTTGAGGCGATCTTCCGATGTCGGCGAAGATTTCTTGGGGGGACATTTTCCACTCGTATTCGGAGATGTCCATGCCGATCCATTTGTAGAAGACTTCTTGGTATGTGTTGCGGGCTTCGTATAGGTCTGACTTGAGCTTTCTTGTTTCGGCTTCGGTCTCGATCTCGAGTTGCCGGAGCTGGTTTTGTGCTACTTCCAGATTGTCCTCTGTGTCTGCGATTTCGGCTTGGAGGTCTGCGACTTCCTCTTCGTCGAAGGGTTTTTTGGCGTCAGTGTAGGCTTCTTGGGCGTCGGCATCTGCGATTACTGCGGCTGCTAGATCGGCTTCGGCTTGTGCGATTTCTAGTTTTTTGCTGGTGATTTTGTCGTCGATGTTCTTCTCAGCGTCGCGCAGAGCGTTTTGTGCGTCTGTGACTGCGGCATCGGCTTCAATCACGGCTAGTTTTGCTTTTTCGAGGTCTAGTTCAGCTTGGTTGACTGCCGATTGGTCGATGTTGATGGTGTTCTGGTGGGCTTCGATTGCGTCGTCGTGTGCTTTAGCGGCTTCGTTGACGGAGAGTTCAGCGGCTCGAAGGGCGACGCTCTTCTGGCTGGTCAGGTCTTCTAGCTCTAGGACCAGATCGTTGAGCGACTTTTCGGCCTCGGCGATTTCAAGTCTTGCGTTCTCCAGATCGATGTCCGACGGATTTCTGAGATCGGATAGTTTTTCGTTTGCGTCATCGAGTGCGGCGGTGGCCTTAGCAATTTCTAGTTCGGCATTTGCGATATCGGTGGCCGAGGGCTCAAGGATGTTGTCAATGGCGTCTTCGGCGTCGGTTAGGGATTGGTATGCGGTCAGGACTTTGAGGGTTGCTTCGCTGACGGTCTGATCGTCGGGGTTTATGAGTTCGTCGAGCTTTTCTTCGGCATCTTGGAGGGCGACGCTGGCGTTTTGGAGGTTTTGTTCGGCGGTTACTATGGCTTCAGATTCGAGGGACATCAGGATGTCGCCTTCGGAGACGAAGTCGCCGATTTCGACGTCGATGGTGTCAATGGTTCCGGATGTTCCGAATCCAAGGCGTTCGCGATTTGCGTATTCGAGGGTGCCGTTGACGGCTACGGAGTTGACTAGATCGCCGCGACGGATGGTCAGGAGTTGGGTTTCGGCATCTTCGTCAACGCCGTAGTCGGCTAGTACTGCGTCGATGGGTGATTCGCCTTCGATGAGGTCTTGGGCGTATGGGTAGAGGAAGAAGGTGCCGAGGTATGCGATGACGGGGATGCCGATGAGTACGGCGACGGCGATTGCCCACTGTTTGGGGGTGATTTGGGCAAACGGGTTAGTGGTTGTTCGCTCGTTGTTTTCGTCGGAATCGGTGGTCATGCCGGTGGGAGTTGGATCTGGTGGTCGATCGGAACTGATCGCCTGAGTGTTCGTTACGTCGCGGGAGACGGCTTCGGATTTATCGGATGGTGGCGCGGCGTCTGACATCGAAGTGGCGCCGTCGGTTTGATCGCCGTTGTGTTCGCGCCTGTTCCGCCTGCCGGACATTAGGAAGAATCCGAGCAGGCCGGCCATCCAGCAGTTGGTCCAGTGTGTTCGCTTTGGGTTAGGCATGAAATTCGCGTGGTTATTTTGAGATTAGAGTAACCTTATTCACGCGCGAAGGCATTTGAGAGCGAGGAGTTGAGATGGTAGAGCAGAGACCGGCACGGGACTACGATATTCGTTTTGGGCATGGATTGTTGAAGGCGGATTCGGCGAAATGGGGGCGTTATGTGGTGATAACAACGCCGTCGGCGTGGGAGGCGGCGAAGGATGAGCTGGATCATCCGCCCGCGGGGGTTGGTTTCAACGAGTGGCTGGACCGGGAGCATCTGATCGAGGTTTCGGATTCGCTGCCGGATGATGTCGAGTTGGTCGTTGGTCTAGGCGCGGGAAGAGCGTTGGACCATGCGAAGCTGGTGGCGCATAGGAAGGATGTGCCGCTGATCCAGGTTCCGACCGTGGTTTCGACAGGGGCGATAATTCACGGGTTTGTGGCGGATTGGGATGGTCGGCAGATCATCGGACAGCTGGTGGTGGTGAACTGCGAGTATGTGTTGGTGGACTACGACATTGTGTTGAAGGCGCCGGAGCGGTTGAATACTGCGGGATTGGGCGACGTTTTGTGCGGGTACGCGGGGATTTCGGAGTGGCGACGCTCGGCGGCTCTCGGCAAGACGGAACCGGTGGACCCTGAGGTTACGGGTCGGGCTGAGGAGTTGTTCGAGCAGATCATCACCGACTTTCCGGCGTCGCTCGATGAGGATGGTGAGATGACGCCGAAATCGGTAGAGGTGATCATGAATGCGGTGCAGGACCGTGATGATGCGGTGGTCAGGGATGAACGTGCGCCGGGTGCGGACCACTCCTTCTGCTTCGCTATCGAGATAGCGAACGACAAGTATTGGATTCATGGTGAGACTTGCGCGCTGGGAGCGGTAATCATCGCTTGGCGGACGGGCCAGAGCCCGGAGACGTTGATCGGATGGCTTGACAGTTGCAAGGTGTTGTGGCGGCCCTCTGATCTCGAGATCACGAGGGAAGAGTTCGGAGGTGCGATTGAGGCTTGGCCGAAGTGGATGGGTGATGGGACGGAAGGCAAGCCGGCATCGCCGTCGATTGTGGTGCAGGAACCGATGACGGAGAAGGAGATGGATGCTTGTTGGGAGTGGTTGAACTCTAACTAACTCTTTCGACAATTGTTTAGAGCGATTTGGCTATTCGATTGGAGTTAGCCTGATGTGGGCATTAACAATTGCTGGCGGGCGTGGTGAGCGGTTGCAGCCGTTGACGGACAATATCTGCAAGCCGATGGTGCCTGTGAATGGGGTGCCGTTGTTGCAGCATCAGACGAGTTGGCTTTGTGCGAATGGGGTTACGGACATCGTGTTTCTTACCGGCTATCGGGCGGAGCAGGTTGAGGAGCATTTCGGGAATGGGTCACGGTTTGGATTCAGGGCCCACTACTCGCCGGAGGAGACTCCGTTGGGTCGAGGTGGGGCGGTCAAACAGGGGATGAGATTGGTGCCGGAGGATGTGGAGGATGTGATTGTTGTGAATGGGGATGTTTTGACGGACCAATCATTGGTGCCGTTGATTGAGGCTAGACGCAGGCATGAAGCGAAGGCGGCGATTACGCTGATACCTTATGTCAGTCAGTTCGGGGTTGTGCTCGTCTCGGATGATGATGTGGTGACGAGTTTTGCGGAGAAGACGGAGTTGCCGTTTTGGATAAATGGCGGGATTTATGTGTTGGAGCGAAGGCTTGAGGGCTTATTTCCGGACGTCGGGGATCATGAAGATTCGACGTTTCCGCAGATCGTTGCTGAAGGTGGGATGAGGGCGATCAGGTCTACGGCGAATTGGATATCGGTGGACAGCCACAAGGACTTGCGGCAGGCGGAAGAGATGATGTCTCAGGGGTTGTTGCCGCGCTCCGTCATTTGAACGCCGAAGTGAAGCGTTTCAGCTGGTAAAGAGCCGCAATAGATCGTGACGGGCGATCATCCCAACTGGTTTGCCGTTGTCGACGACGGGGACGTGGTTCTCACCGGATTCGGCGATGGTCTCGATTACTTTGTCGATCGTGGTATCGAGATTCACGCATCGCGGGTCGTGATCCATGACTTCTTGGACGCCCTTTGAGCGCACCGTTTCGATGGCGTCGTAGTATGCGGAAGTGTGGTCGCTACCTACGTTTGCACCCATCAGACGTGTCACGGTGCCGCGCACAAAGGGGAACAGGTCCTCTTGAGGCATGAACATGCGCTCGGTGACCATGCCGCGCAGGTCGCCCTCAGCGTCTACGACGACCACCGATCCGATGCTGTGCTTGATCATCAGGTCTGCAACGGTGGCAACCACATCGTCGAGATTCACAGTCACGACCGGGCTTGTCATGAAGTCCCTAACCGTGAGTTCGATATCTTTGTTCACGTTTAATTCACCGGGGCTAATTTTGGAGGTCGGCGGACCAAACGGCGGGGCTTACCCGGTTCACGTCATCGCCTCCGCGATCAAACCGCGGCTCGGTCGCGTTCCTCTTTAACGTAGCGGGAGACTTGTATGGTTGCGATGTCTAAGTTTTCGTCCGAGGTGTTGATTACGAAGTCGTAAAGTTGTCGATCTTCGGGATCGGCGTCGTGGATCTTGTCGAAGTACTCGCGTTGGGCTTGTTCACGTTCGAAGATGATTCGTTCGGCGGTTGCTACGTCACTGAGGCCTTCGCGTGCCATTACTCTTCGGACTCGGTCATCCCAGTCGGCAAAGATTCCGACGCGTGCGACGTCTTCGTTTTCGGCCAACTCGACGGCACCGGCGCGGTGCACGATTACGGCTTTGCCGTCTTTGGCGAGCCGAGTGAGATCGTGAGAGCTGCTGAGGGCGTCTGCCGAGGTGGGACCATGCCTGTCCCAAGTAAGGGGCAGGTGGAGATCTGCGCCGCCTTGGAGAAGGGGGTCGTCACCGGCGGCACCGACGGCGAAGTAAGATGCAGCCCGCTCGACCCACGACCATAGGCGGTCAGAGAACTCGGCTTCTGTGGGCTGGTCTGCGAGGTTTAGAGATTGTCCGTTCTCGATGGCCTGGAGCCGGACACGGTCAAAGAGTCTCCACCCGAGCATCCGGGCGATCTTTGTTCCGACATCGAATCCTCCGGAACCGATGTGACCGTCTATGGTGACCAATGTTTTACGCATTGGATTTCAAAGTATTGTTGGCGGCTAAAACCGCATCCGCGCGTGCGCAAATAATATACGTATTTCGATGTCAAGGCAATTTTCGGTGATTTTTGTGGAATTTTGGGATGAGGATTCTGGGGATTTTGTTGGGGGTTTTGGTTTGTTGTTTGGGTGCGTGCCCCCTTTGTCCTTCGGACATTTCCCCCGCTAGCGGGGGAACCCCGGCCGCACATCCGCCCCGGTTGCCGTCTCCCTGTTGTTTATGGGCGGGTCTTGGCGTGATGGTGTGTAAGATTTAGGTCATATAGCAACTCATCCGGCGAGGTGCGAGATGGCGATAGAACAGTTTTCGAAATCTGATAAGGAATGGCGACGTCGTGCGGCGGGTCCGGATTCGGATGCTCAGGAGGTTACATGGCGTGACTTCGTGGTTGATGTTTCGAAGGCTGTGGATGGTGTCGTGCCGGATTCGGTGGTCAGTGTGGAACCTCGAAAACCTGATGGTCTGATGACGGCCGAAGAAAACGAGGCGTTTTGGCGGATGTGCGATGAGGTTGCGGGGCCGGGTCGGGAGCCGGATTGGGAAGAGCATTTGAAGACGATTAACGAATCGCGCATGCGTGGGTTGCAGGACGTTTGATTTTCGTAGACACTAACGTTTTCGTATACGCGGTTGGCAAGCCGCACCCTAACTAGGACTACTCTAGGATGTTCTTCTGGCAATCCCTTCGTGGCAACGTCCCTTTGTTCACGTCATCGGAGGTTTTACAGGAACTCATGCATGTGTTTATCGGAGGGAGAAGGGTCGGAGAATTCGATGTTGCGATGCGATTGATAGCGACGTACGGCGTTGGGATTTGGCCTTTGGAGTCCGAGGATGTGGAATTGGCGCGGGAGTTGCATGATCGACATCCAACGTTGAGTGCGAGAGATTTGTGTTATCTGGCCAGTTGCGTGCGCAGGGATGTTGAAGATGTGATGACGTTTGATCGTGCTCTGAGAGATGCGTTTTATGGGGAGGGGTAGGTGGTGAGATTTTGGGATTGGTTGTTGGGGGTTGTGGTTTCGGGTACCCCTCCCGTTTGTCCGCCCCGGTTGCCCTCACCCTAACCCTCTCCCGCTGAGCGGGAGAAGGGACTTGTTCATAGTTGATGGGGTGGTGGTTTTTGGGTTGGGTTTGTGGTTGGACTGCCTGACGGCGTGCCTCCCCCTGCCCCCTCCTGAAGGAGGGGGTGGAAAATGGGCGGGTGGCCCCTTTGTCCTTCGGACATTTCCCTCGCTAGCGGGGGAAACCCGGCTCCTCCCCGGCCCCTCCGGCGGGGGTTTGGGGTTAGTCGATTGCGCTTAGGCCTCCGTCTACGCTTAGGGATGCTCCGTTTATGTAGTCGTTGGTGATTATGCTGATTACGGCTTGGCTTACTTCGTCTAGGGTGCCTACTCGACCTGCGGGTCCCATTGTTCGGTTTGAGTATGATTCGCGTTCTTGGTTCTCGGAGGCGGCTAGGGGGAGTATGACTCCTAGACGGAGTTCGTTGGATTGGATGCGGGGGGCGAGGCTGACTGCGAGGGTTTTTGTGAGGCCGGTCAGTGCTGAGTTGGTGATGGCGTAGGTTATTCGGGAGCGGTATGCTTGTCTTCGGTCGTTGATGTTGAGTATCTTTCCGGTGCTGTTCTCGGGCAGATCTCGTGCCATGGCTTGTGCCAGCAGCATCGGGGCGCGGACGTTGATGGCCATTGCGCGGTCGAAGTCATCCGAGGTAAGGTCTTCGATGGTTACCTGGTCGAAGAATGAGGCGTTGTTGATGACGACTCTGGGAATGTCGCCGAGTTTTTCGATGGTCTCGCTCCAAACGCGGTGGCATTGATCTGAAATGGCGAGGTCGGCTTGTATCGCTTCGCTTTTTACTCCAAAACCGCGCGCCAGATCACGAGTCTCGATGGCGTCAGCCTCGGTGCTGTGGTAGTGGACCGCGACGTTGCAGCCGTTTTCGGCCAATGCGAGAGCGAGAGCGCGTCCGATGCGTCGGGATGCGCCGGTGACTAGGGCGGTTGATCCTTTGATTTGCATAGTGATAGCTCTTGTGTGATTCCACCCGTCATAAGGGCAATCCCTTATGTTGCCAGTCTGCGTCACTCGCCTTCATGTTAGCCTTCGAGCAGTCAAAATTGAGGCAATCGAGGAACCAAAGATGATCTACGAATTCAGGACTTATGACCTCAAGGTGCGTTCTGTGCCGGAGTTTGAGGCAAGGGCGGCGGCGAAGATCAAAGAGGGGCGTCAGGACTACTCGCAGCTTTTCGGGTTCTGGTTCAGTGAGGTAGGGCCGTTGAACCAGGTGGTCCACGTCTGGCCGTATGACGATTTGGAGCAACGGAGGAAGATCCGAGCGGAGGTCGCTGAGAAGGGGATTTGGCCGCCGGACAATGCCGAGTTCGTCGTCGATATGCGGTCGGAGATATTCCTGCCTGCTCCATTCATGGAGAATCGTGGCGAAGCCAAGCTGGGGCCGGTGTATGAGATGCGGATCTACAAGTACGCGCCGCCGGATATACCGAAGGTGATCGAGATCTGGGGCAATCACATCGAGGAGCGAGTGAAGTATTCGCCGCTGGTGGGCGCTTGGTACTCCGAGCTCGGGGCGCTAAACACTTGGATTCATATGTGGGCGTACGAGAGCTACGACCAACGGGCGGCTATTCGCGAGGAGACACGCGCCAAAGGGATCTGGCCGCCTCCGGGCGGGATCGCACCTATCAGGCAGGAAAACAAGCTCCTGCTTCCGATGAGTTTTTCGCCGTTGCAGTAGGGGGCTAGGCGCAGGCGCTCCCTAAGCGGCGCTAATCTGATTGGCCGCCAGGTACTTGATGGGATGCGAAACGCCACCTGTCGTGCGGTTGATCGCTGTAAAGCCCTAGGCTCTGCTTATTGCCACAGGTCGGGATCACGTCGGTTCATCAGTCCGAGACCCAGATATCCGTACCAGATAACCAGTAGCACGTAGCAACCCCGGGCCAGACTGATAAAGGTGTCGCGGGCGCCGTTGTCAAGCACGGCCATCATGAAGAAGATCATTACCGCCAGGCTGACAAGGGCAGCCACGAGGGAGATTATTCGGTTGAAGTCGTCTCTCGTGGAGAGGCCCAACGCGAATATGCAACCGCCGAACCCGAGCGTAATGCCACCGGCGTAGAAGAGAGCGGACCCGGCGTAGTAGACGGGCACGCTTCCTGCGATTTGTTCGCTGGTCTGGGCATCAGCCAGAATGAAATCCACGCCAGCGGCGAAAATCCAACCGGTCAGTCCGACGAAGATCATGAAGAAGCCCATCTGAACTAACGCCTTGCCGTTGCCCTCCAAGGTAACGTTCCGCATCAGCGCATAGAGGCCCGAGAGGATTAATGCGAGGCCAAGGATTATCGCGATGTTGGTTACATTGGTCAGCGCGGCGTTGGCACCTTTGGCCGTTATGGAGCCGACAGCGTCTGACGGTTCGACGCTGTCTATCAGCAGTCCGCCGGGCTCTATGAGAAAGAAGACGAAGGCGATTACCGGGCCGAATATGAGGGACAGTCCCGCTAGCCGATTCACGGATATTGTGCCCATGCTTGAACCTCCTTTAAGTGATGTCATGGAAGGACCCATTGGGTTCAACTACCCCCAGCATACACCCTGATACCAATGTTGTGGTATTGCAGTGGCATTGCAGTGGCATTGCAGTGGCATTGCAATTGGGGGCGCAAGGATGGGACTTGCGTAACCGCCCTATCAACGAGAGCAATCCAGCTCAAACCGAGGTGTTGCGGAGGTGGTCCATGAACTCGTCGCGAGTGGCGGGGTTGTCTTGGAGAGAGCCCATTACCGCGCTGGTCACCATGCGTGGGTCCTGCTTTCGGACGCCTCGCATGACGGTGCACATGTGAGTGCCTTCGACAACTACTCCGACGCCTCTGGGGTCGATGAGCGAGTCGAGGAAGCTGGCGATCTCTTGCGTCATCCGCTCTTGGACTTGGAGGCGGCGGGCGAACATATCGACGATGCGGGGTATCTTGGACAGGCCGACGACTTTCTTGTCCGGCAGGTATCCGACGTGGGCATAGCCGTAGAAAGGTAGGAGGTGATGTTCGCAGAGGCTGTAGTACTCGATGGATTTGACGACTACGAGCTGGTCGTATTCGACGTCGAAAAGGGCGCCGTTGAGGAGTTGCTCGGGGTCGATCGAGTAGCCGCTGAGGAGTTCGTCGAATGACTCGGCGACGCGTAGGGGGGTGCGCTCGGTGCCTTGCGGATCGAGGTTGTCGGGACCTATGGCCTTGAGGATCTCGTTGACACTGTCGGCGATCTGCGCTTTGGTGGCGGGGTTTAGAGTCACCCCAGCGTTGAACATGCCGGGTTCGTAACCGTTGGAGGTGATTAGGGCTACGTCGTTTGAACTGTGGTTATCGGCGACCATTGCGATAGGACTATGTGTTGGGAATCTGGTTTGGCGGGACTTAATCCCTCTACCCTCAATTATCGCCAACCGTTCGATTGCCGTCGAAGATATGCTGAATTAACCTTCGACGTAGCCTTCTGGCGGTTGCTGGATTGGCTCTCAGATCTAGGAGTTGAAGCGTGAAGATCACAGAGATTGAGACTTTCGTAGTTGATGCAGGTTGGCGTCCTTGGCAGTTCTGTGCGGTCAGAACTGATGAGGGCATTACCGGGTATGGGGAGATGTCGGATGGGCGTAATCCGTATGGGATCATAGGCACGATAGCGGATTTCGAGCCGATATTGCTTGGTCAAGACCCGTTGGCGGTGGAGGCGCGGTATTGGGACATGTACCGGATGGCTCGGCAATCGCCGGGAGGAATTGCGGCGAAGGCGATCGCGGGTGTGGAGCTCGCGTTGTGGGATGTCAAGGGAAAGGCGATGGGAGTGCCGGTGCATAGTCTGTTCGGTGGGCCGACTCGGGAGCGTCAGCAGGTCTACTGGTCGCACTGCGGGTCTTCTCGTTCGAGAAATCACGAGTTGATCGGTGTGCCGCCGATGGATTCGTTTCAAGCAGTGACGGATTTAGGGCACGAAGTCAAGGAGCGTGGTTTTAAAGCGTTGAAGACGAACATCATCTTCTTTGACGAGGACACGCATGGTTACGGGTACGGGTTTGGCACCGACGCACCGGATCAGACGATCAAACCGGGGTTGCTGAGACACGTCGAAAAGTACATCGGGACATTTAAAGAAGCGGTGGGGCCTGATGTTGAGATTGCGCTGGACCTTAATTTCAACGTCAAACCGCAAGCGACGAAGCAGATCTGCCGGGTTTTGGAGCAGTTCGACATGATGTGGGTGGAGATCGACATGTATGAAGTCGATGGGCTGAAGGAGGTCAAGGACAGCACGAGTTGCCCGATCACGTCGGGTGAGAACCTCTTCACTATCCGGGACTATAGACCGTATTTCGCGGCTAGGGCGATGGATATTGCGATGATCGATGTGCCGTGGCAGGGATTTGCGCGTGGGCGTGATGTCGGGATGCTGGCAGAGTCGCACGAGATCAACGTTGCGCCTCACAACTACTACTCGCATCTGGCGACGATGCAGGGGATCAATCTCTGCGCGACGTTGCCGAACGTCAGGATCTGCGAGATCGATATCGACGATGTGCCTTGGAAGGACGATCTGACTGGTGGCCCGTTGACTTTCCACGACGGCGGAGTGTTGGACGTGCCGACGAAGCCGGGATGGGGTGTCGAGCTGGATGAGGAGGTTGCGCGTGCGCATCGATGGGAGCGTGGGCGAGGGCCGGGTTATCGTTGAGATTCCGAGCGCTAGATCTTCGTGCGACCGAATAGGGGCGATGACCTTGACAACTAGCCTACTAAGGCGTTGACTTCATCCACGCATCGCTCCATGTCATCTCTCAACTCGTAGACCCAGAAACGCTTTATTTGCCAACCCATTCCCATGAGCCGGTGGTCTCGCATAAGATCATCGCGGCTTCGGCTGCCATCCCACTCGCGGTGATACATTTCTCCGTCAACCTCAACATTGAGCTTCATGTTGTCCGTCACGAACGCGAAATCTAGGCGGTACTGTCCCTCTACGTATTGGTGCATCGGTTTCAATCCGGCTCCTATCAACGCGTCATAGAAGGGGCGTTCCCAATGCCCAACAGTTGGGCCGTCAACGAAGCCTGGTGAAATGATGGCTGAATCTTTTCCCTGGAGGGTGTTGTTGTAAAACTCTGCGAAGTCCTTCACATGGGGGATTTTCGATGCCAAACACGCTTCGAGGTTACCGACGACTACTAGTAATGCGCGCGGTCTCGTTATCGCTACGTTGAAGAGATTGTCCGTTCCGCTGATGAACCATTCTGCGCCGCTGGGCATTTGACATTCGACACATGGCGAAAAGAACACCACGTCCTTTTCGTCGCCTTGGAACGCGTGGGCGGTATCAGTGATCAACTCGCACCGTTCAACATCCGAAGGATTGAGATGTCGGTTGAGAATGCTACGGATCAGATTGGCTTGGGCGCGGAACGGTGCGACCACCCCGACGCTGCCGTGAAAGCCGCGAGCCGCAATGAGATCGACGATTGATTTCGACAGCACTTGGGCTTCTGCCTCATTTATGTTCCCGTTGTAGCGTGATGAACGCTCAACACGTCCATTGACGTCGCACCATCGGATGCCAGCTTGTTCTCCGGTCGGGATCTGTAATTCGTTGTAGTCAGTGCACACTAGCAACCGATCGTTGTACCAATGCCGATTGCTGAATTCGATAATGTCTGCGTGCGAGCGAAAGTGTTCTCGCAACGAATGCAACGATTTTTTGCCGGTGTTTCGAACGGCGGTATCGAACAAGGATTGTTGACTGAATGAAAAGGACTGATCCGAGGCTGATTCCAAGCCGTGTTGCACTTGTAATTTTTGATCCCTACTGCGATCTATCGTTGTGATGTGCCGTAACTGATTCGGGTCGCCGATAATCATTGCACGTTTCGCGCGATACAGGAGTGGCAACGCGGATGGTATGTTGCACTGGCTCGCCTCGTCAATAATGACGAGGTCGAACATTCCCGCGTGAAGCGGGATGTTTCCCCGTGCCGAGAGATTGGTCACACACCATGCAGGCAAAGCTGCCATCACCTTTGGAAATAGCGCTTCCATCTCCCGCATGAGTCTCCCGTAGGCCGCCCCACCTAATCGATCATTTAGCAGCCGTTTAAAAAGCGCGCGAAAATCACCAATTGATCGCCTCGTGCCCGCGTCAAAGCGGTCGGGGAGCACGCGCACCGACGCGTCAATCAGACGATTTCCCGCATCCCAGATCTGTTTTTCGGCATGCTTGAGTTCTTTCGCCAAATCGTTAACCTGGTGCATTTTTGCCAAGTCCGCGGCAAGATCATTGAACTTACTCGAACTATCCTCTAGGCACCGGCGGCCGTCTCGTTGCAACGCGTTAAGTTCGGCGAACTTTGCACCGTGCTTAGACTCGTGCTCTGAACTCAGGCGATCAATCTCGCGATGTTTGTCCGCGATGCGTTCTTCGAACTTCTTGCACTCGAAATCATCATTGACCTTTTGTATCTGGTCGCGGCAGTCATCAATGTGTTTATTCAGAGATGCAATCTGTGCCTGTACACGCTCAAAGAGGCTTTGTTTCAGCCGCGTCTCCCGCAGGTCAAATTCCTTTTCATCGAATTCCGCTTCAACTTGTGCAATCTCTTTATCGAGTCCATCGATCTCCTTGACCAACTGACAATTGCGTTTAGCGTCCTGCTCCCATTCGGACAATCTGGTCAAAGCATCTGAGAGATATGCTGTCCAGAACTCCAATCCATCCGCAACGATCGGACTGGAGGGAGGTTGCCCAAGGATGTCGTACTCTTCTGCCCAGGCCTCGGTCAAACCGGCAATGCGTTTGAATCTCGCATCTCGCCTCCACCCTTTCCAGATTCGCCACCAAAGCGAGCCGTTGCGATCAATCTCTGCTGTGAGTACGTTGAGCGTATTCAGTATCAGTTTCCCGAGAGCGGTAATATCTTGATCTTTTTGACGATTCCATCGTTGCAGGTCGAAATTTTCGTCTAATCTATCGCGTCTTCTTTTCAAAGACATGATCCGCGCGTCGCGCGTCCGAGTATCCAGCTCTCTCTGCTGTTGCAACGAATCCAGTTCGTTATGCTTGCGGGTCATGTCCGAAATGAAGTCAGCGTCCAAGCGAGAGTTATCGATTTCAACTCTCCACTCTTCTCTTTCATGTAGAAGCTCCACCGCGGTCAGCAGGCCTTCAATTTCCAGATTGATCGCGGCTGTCTCGCGATCTCGAGTTGATCGTGCGACATCACGCTCGCGCTTCAACTGGTCAACGTACTCTCGAAGCTCACCAAGTTTGTTATTTAGGCGAATTTCGTCTTGCTCGCGTAACTGCCGTGCTTCGACGAATCGTCCGTCTAGACTCTCCAGTTCCGATTTGATCCCTAGAACCTCTTTGTCGAGTTGATAGACGCGATTGCGACCAACTCGCACGTCCTCCAAAGCCCGCCAAATCGACTCTCGGTCCTTCTCTAACATTCCCACGATTCGGTGCGCCTCATCCAATTCAAGCCGGTCATGATCGCTTACATCAGATGAGAGGACATTTGACATAAAAGCAACAATCTCGCCTCGTAGGTCTCTATCACCAGCACGCCGCCCTGTCCGGATCATTAACGGCCTGCTACTCAGGCGGTTTACGCGGTCTTCGACGACATCGACAGCTTTGTTGTTGTAACTTGCGAAAAGAACGCTCTGCCCACGGATCCAAGCGTTTGCCACAACGTTAGTGACGATCTGCGATTTTCCGGTGCCGGGCGGGCCAGTCACGACTGTGAGGTCATCCCGGAACGCGGACTGCACTGCTGAGCGTTGCTCGTCGTTCAATGGCACTACTTCGGTGATGCTGTTATTTGGTTCGTTATCTGTTTGGTCCGCGGCGCCGCTACGCGGAACTACGCCGAAGAAATATTTGAGCGCGGTTCCATCAACTCGATCACTGCGCGATCCTTTAGAAAGCGATGACAACTCCCGTTCGAGCCCAGCTGTAAAGCGTGGGCGATCAGTTATCACAAGGATGTGACGATTCAAAATGCCCTCGGCTTTAATCTCGCTGATTCTGGGTTCGTTAGGAATGCAATTTGGGTCCAGTGTTTCGCCTTTGGGCAGTTGTAGCAACTTCGCGAGACGGCGCACGAAATAACTTAATCCCTCGGGTGGCAGTTCGGCTTCCGCGGTTATTCCAAGTTGTTCATACAGTTGCGCCGTCTCCTCACGAGTCACCACACCTATGGAACGACGAAACGCTTCGTTGACATCTGGCCATTCGTGAATCAACCTAGCGGTCAACGTGTTCTCATTTAATTCATGCTCGACAGGTTGCAAAAACACTGGGACAAACTCTAATTGACCGGTTCGATTCCGCTTCGCCAAGATTGGATAGCCGTACATGACTTCTGCGGATGAACTGCGTTGACTCAGTTCGGATGCGAACCTTGCATTTTTGCCCGCGAGTTCTACGCTCAAATCACCCAGACCACTCAATGTCCATTCAGAGGTTAACTGGAGAGGAAGAAACTTTTGACCTTCATCATTGGTTTGAAGTGCGACTGAGCGATCTGCGTCATGAGCAATACAGTCGCGGTAGTAGGCGAGTACTCTTGCGAATTGATCGTGGTCAAATTCCCCGCTTGACATCAACCGATACCCCACTGACTTTAGCCCATTCTCTCACCCCACAACCGCCTCAATCTCCCCATCCGACATCCCCGCCTCTCGCAGGACCTCCCAGTTGTGTTCGCCTAGGGCTGGGGAGGGTTTGAGGTCGGGCATTCCGTTGGTGAAGTTTAGGATGGGGCCGGAGGTTCGGTAGCGGTGGCCGGTGTGGTGTTCGAGTTCGATGATGTAGTTGTTGGCGACGGCTTGCTCATCCCATACGAGGTCTTCGCTGAAGCGGATGGGGCCGCAGGGGATGTCTTTGGCGTTTAGCTCTTCGACCCACTCGGCTGTGGTCTTGGAGTCGAAGATCTCCTCGAAGGTCTTGACCATGTCTTCGGCGAGTTTCTCGGCTTCGGGGGAGTTGTGGTCGAAGTCGGGGTCTGTGACTCGGGGGTCTTCCAAGTTGAGGTGATTGAGCAGTCGTGCTCGTGCGGCCCAATCTAGGGTGCCGAGGCACAGGCCGCCGTCTTTGGTTCGGTAGGCGCGGTAGTAACAGCGGTAGATGGCGGGTCGGACGACGTTCTGGTAGTCGTGCTGGATCTCTTGGTAGTTTTTGCCTTCGGCGATGAGTTGCGGGTATCGCTCCTGATACCAGGTCATCGAGGGCGTGGGTGCATCAAGCATGTGCATGATTCTCATGCACTGCATGGCTAGGGCGTTCATCATTAGGCTGGTCTCGACCTTTTGGCCTTTGCCGCTGTCGCCGCGTCCGATGATGCCGGCCATGACGCCTGCTGCGGCGCAATATGCCGACGAGAGGTCGATGTAGGAGGATGACCAGACGACTTCGGGCTGACCGCCGGGATTGATTTTGCCCTCCGACGTGACGGCACCAGTGAAGCCTTGCATCACTAGGTCGAAGCCGGGAGCGCCGCCGAGAGGCCCCTTCATCCCGTAGGCGGTGACCTCGACGTAGATGATGGCGGGGTTGATTGCGGAGAGCGAATCGTAGTCGATGCCGAGATTCTTTGCGGTGTCGGGACGGTTGTTTGAGATGACACCGTCGGACATCTTGACGATCTTCTCAAGGGCTTTTTGGCCTTTATCGTCCTTGAGGTTGAGTGTGACGCTTTTGACGCCGCGGTTGAGGGGAAGGAAGGTGCGGCTCTCGTAAGGTGCGAAGGGTTGTGAAACTCGCCACGGATCGCCGGTGGGAGGCTCGATCTTGATGACCTCAGCACCCATGTCGGCGAGGATCTGTCCGGCGAATGGACCGGCGACGAAGTTTCCGAATTCGATCACCTTGATGCCTTCGAGCGGGCCTTTTTGGTGTACGCCGTTGTCCTGTGCGCCGTTTTCTTGGGCACCGTTTTGGGATGCGTTCTCGGTCATGATGATTTGGAATATAACACTGGATGTGACGATCGGCTGCCTTTCGTGGATTACACAGTTATGTTTCGAACCGCTATCGTCGGTGTCGTAACATGCGAATCGTTGCTTAGAACCCCGATTGATTGGAGGCCTGTCTTGTATACGACTGATATGTATGAGGGGATGATTGCGGAGACGATCACTGTAGGGGCGTCTGATGGGACTGCGATCAACGCTTATTTTGCTCGTCCGTTGGGGCCGGGTCCGCATCCGGGGATGGTTCTGGCGCATCATATGCCTGGTTGGGATGAGTGGTATCGGGAGTGTGCGCGGAAGTTTGCGCATCATGGGTATGCGACAATTTCGCCGGATTTGTATCACCGCAGCGGCCATGCGTCTCCCGAGGATGTCGCCGCGCATGTGCGTTCTGAAGGCGGAGTTCCCGATGATCAGGTCGTGGGGGATCTTGAGGCGTCTATGAAGTTCCTGAGGTCGCTGCCCAACTCCAATGGCAAGGTCGGCGCTTTTGGGACTTGCTCGGGGGGACGTCATGTGCTGCTAGCGGCTTCGCGGGTTGCGGGATTCGATGCGGTTGTCGATTGCTGGGGAGGGAGGGTTGTGATGGATGAATCGGAGATCACTGAAAAGTGTCCGGTGGCGCCGGTCGACTACACGGCGGACCTTTCATGTCCGGTTCTAGGTCTCTTCGGAGAGGAAGACGGGAGTCCGTCTCCAGAGCAGGTGGCGATTCACGAAGCGAAGCTTAAGAAGCACGGCAAGGAGTACGAGTTTCATATGTATGCCGGTGCTGGACACGGGTTTTTCTACCATGACCGGTCGGCGTACCGTCAGGAGCAGGCGGTGGATGGTTGGCAGAAGACTTTCGCGTTTTTGAGCAGGCATCTCTCGTAGAGCTAATGACGGAGCAAGGGAATGACGGATGTTTGCAAATATCCGTCAAATTGGAGGAGAACACGCTATGTGCACGATGATTGCTGAGAAGGCTGCTGTGACTGGCAGCGGCAAGGGAACGCCCGGTTGGATCGAGGTCGATCAAGTGGCCGTGTCGTATGACCACCCTAGCCACATGACGATGGAGCATGCGCTGAACATTGACTTCACGGATACGTCGCAAGGGCTGGGCGCAAGGGTTGCGGTTGAGCTGACGCCTCAGTCGGCGCAGCGTCTGGTGGCGTTGATCAATGATGCTCTTGAACGGGGTGCTGCGGTGGATCCGGTCGCGTTCGAGTAGCCAACCAACTCAAACCGATCCTAACGCCGTCGTTTGCCGCTAATCGTCCCGCGACTGCTTGAGGCTTAGGCGCAACTGAATGCTTCAACCTGCGCCGTTCGGGGCAGATTGGGAAAATCGAGGCCCGAATCCGGTTTGATTGCAACTGGATTCGAGACTTTGGCACTACGAACTGGTATCATAGAAATATCGACGATTCCATCCTTACGTCTACGCGCGCGTATGCGCGCGTACGCGCGCCATTGCGAGCATGGCGCTGCCTGGATCGGTCAAAACTGATCGTTTCGGGCAACGGCGAGATGTCAGGTTCTGAGACAGCAACGAAGCCCCAGCCTGGAGGCCTATGACTACCGAAACCACCGTCCTGACGAACGGAAACGGGCATACCGGCTCTTCCGAGTACAACGCCGAAGACATCACCGTCATGGAGGGCATGGAAGCCGTCCGTAAACGTCCTGGGATGTACATCGGCACAACCGGGCCGGAGGGCGTGTTCCACCTCGTCCGTGAAATCGTCGACAACAGCGTCGACGAAGCGATGGCAGGCTTCGCATCCACGGTAGACATCCACATCCACGCCGACGGCTCTGTGACCGTCATAGACGACGGACGAGGCATACCGGTCGACATGCACGACAAGACGGGCAAATCGGCCCTCGAGACGGTCATGACAACCCTCCACGCAGGCGGGAAGTTCGGGGGCAAGGGGTACCAGGTTTCCGGCGGACTGCACGGCGTCGGTGCATCGGTGGTCAACGCCCTTGCCGAATGGACCGTAGTAGAGGTGCGACGGGACGGCAACGTCTACAGCCAACGGTTCGAACGCGGCTTAACCGTGAGCGACATGGTGCAACGGCCTCAGTCAACCACAGACCTGCAGGGCACCGGCACCAAAGTCACATGGATGCCGGACAAAGAGATATTCCCTGAAATCTCCTACGACTGGGACGGGGTCACTGGCCGACTACGCGAGATGGCGTACTTGAACCAGGGCCTCAGGATCCGCCTGCGCAGCGACTGGCATGAGGAATCTCACTGGCCGCATAACGACATCACCTTCCGCTTCGACGGTGGCGTCAAGAGCTTCGCCAGGACGTTCAACCGACGGCGCGGCGGCATCCACGACAGCGTGATCTACGCCGCCGGCACGGTGGAGGATGTCTCCGTCGAGGTGGCGTTCCAATACAACACGTCCTTCGTCGAGAACTGCCTCTCCTTCGCCAACGTGATCCGCACTGGCGATGGCGGGACCCACGTAACCGGTTTCCGCTCGGCTCTCACCCGTGTCCTCAACGACTACGCCAAGAAGAACAACCTGCTCAACATCGGCAAAGACGGAGTAGCGACGCTCTCCGGCGAGGATGTGCGTGAAGGCCTGATGTCTGTAATCAGCGTCAAGGTCAAAGATCCGCAGTTCGAGGGCCAGACCAAAGGTCGCCTCGGAAACCCGGAGGTCAGGCCTGCCGTCGAAACGCTGGTCGGTCGATACCTGACCGAGTTCCTCGAAGACCATCCCGACGAGGCACGGATCATCATCGACAAGGCCTCGACCGCGGCGCGGGCACGAGAGGCCGCCAAGAAAGCACGGGACCTCATCATCCGTAAGAATGCGATGGATGGCGGTTCGCTCCCGGGCAAGCTCGCCGACTGCTCCGAGAAGGATCCCTCTCGCTCAGAGCTATACATCGTCGAGGGCGAGTCTGCCGGCGGTTCGGCCAAGCAAGGTCGGGATCGCCAATTCCAAGCCATCCTACCGCTCAAGGGCAAGATTCTGAATGTTGAGAAGGCCCGGCCAGAGCGGATGTTCGCCCACGAGGAGATCGCGGCTCTGATCACTGCTATCGGTGCTGGCATGGGTGAGGAATTCGATTCTGAGAAGTTGCGCTACCACCGCATCATCATCATGACTGACGCCGACATTGATGGCGCCCATATCCGCACCCTATTGCTGACGTTCTTTTTCCGCAACATGCGGCAGTTGATCGATGAGGGCTACCTATACATCGCCCAACCGCCGCTCTACAAGGCATCTAAGGGACGTCGGAGCAACTGGCTCTACGCGGATGCAGATCTCGACAACTGGATGGCTGAGAGAGCGTTCAACGGCCTGACTATCGAGTCTGCTGATGACGAGGTGTCGTTGACCGTTAAAGGTAAGGGGCTGGGCAACACCGTCACGCAACTCAGGGAGTTCAGAGAAGCGTTCGACATCGCGAAAGCCCTCGGCGTGCCTGAGGAAGTGTTCTTCGACCTTCTGACCAACCCGGATTGGCAGAACCTATCGTTCGCCGAAGACAAGTCTCCCGAGGCGGCTGGCGACTTGGACGATGATGATCTCTTTGACCAAGACAACTCATTCCAAGTTGGGCTTTTCAATGGGAGCGTCGATGAGAACGGAACATCTTTCACCAGAGAGGTCAACGAGCAACCATTAGACGTTGACGAGGACGAACCTGCTCCGATCACGTTCAGCATCCACGGATATGAACTCTCGGAGGACGTGTACAACAACCCTGCGATGCGGCGCGCTCGAAGGATCTATCCCGATGTGGTTGATTTCATATCTGCTGACGGATTCATTCTCAAGAAATCAGACGCGATTGTGAATGACGACCTGTGCTGGGATGAACTGCCTGAGGCTTTGGAGGAGAATTCTGACACCAGCGGCATCAACATCCAACGTTACAAAGGCCTCGGCGAGATGAACCCGGACCAGCTCTGGGACACTACCATGAACCCGGGCAATCGCTTGATGTTGCGGGTAACCGCAGAGGACGCGATCGGTGCCGATGACATCTTCCGGACTTTGATGGGTGAGGAAGTTGGTCCGCGGCGTGACTTCATCAGGGCTAACGCGTTGGAAGTTAAGAATTTGGATGTTTAGGTAGTACTAGATAAGTACTTCTAAAGATTCCATTCCTAAATAACAACAAAAAGCGCGTCAGTTTTGTCAGGAAGTTCGGTTAAGCGGTGCTCTCTGAACTGAGAACGGTACTTTCCTGTTGAATGTGATGATGTCGAGATAGCGTTGGTTCAGTGTCAATAGATTCGTTGCTGGGGTAACGCGAGGGGTGTCTGTAGGGGATTAGCCACGGTGACGTTGGTTTGTTGACGATTTTTCGCGCTTAAATCGCGAAGATGTTGACGAGTTCCTGACAGATCAACCTTCAAACTTACGAGCACCGCCGACATCAACTGGCGCCTCTTCGGATGGTTTGGCTCCGAAAGCCCCAGTGATCAAACCAATCGAGGTTACCAAGGTCCAGATCAAAAACCCGTAGCCAGAAATTTGGTGGATCACTGACGCATCAAGCCAAACCAACGTCATAGTCACACCCGTGATGGGAGCAACCACCGCGCTGATCTTCATCATTCCGCCAAGACGCCATTGGACCGGTGCCATGATGAGGACAGCCAAACCAATCAGCGTATTTCCGAGACTCCCGGCAAGCACCCGGGATTCATCAAGCCATTCAAAACCGAAAGTATCCGTCCAGTAAACGGTAGAGATAAAGATGACAAGCACACCAGACGCCGCCATTGCCATCCCGCCAAGGTGGAGCAGAATGCCAGAAAACTTTAGTTGCCAACCTTGAGCAAGTGCCATCGCTGGTCTGATCAAACTGGCCGCTGCGATTAGCAAACCGCCGAAGAGCACCCTTGACACCCCGTGATATGTGTACCAAACGAGGTTCTTGTCAATCGCGGCGATCATCTCCTCAAATGTCGGCTGGTCGATTTCTGCCAGCAGCCTAGTCCAAGCCATGCTCGCCGCTGTGATTGTCGCCGATAGAAGAAGAATTCCAGAAACCACACTCTCCATCGTCTGAGTTCTGGTTGGGTCGGGGTTGGGTGCAACCCTGATGATCCAGTTATTCAAACCATTTCCTCAGAGCAGCCTTGTCGACTTCCACACGGCCCTCAGAATTACTGGTGAATATGTTGAAGAGCGGTAGTGACCGATCCTTCAATTTGTCGCCGCCGCCCTGATTCCGGTCCAAGACGCAAAGGACGATGTCGATTTCAGCCGGCAACTCAGTAACGGCATCGACAGCATCAAGGAGCGAGCCGCCAGTTGAAATCGTGTCGTCCCAAATCGCCACGCGGTCGCCCGGGTTGATGTGTCCTTCGATCCGCTTGCCCATCCCGTGCTGCTTCTGCTCGGAACGGACGAAGTAGCCCTTGATGTCGTAACCCTTGGTATAGGCCGACAGCGTGATGCCGCCGATTATCGGGACAGCGGCGACTGCTGGCCCACCAAAGCTGTGGATGCCGCGTCGTATCAAGATATCGACGAATAAATCAGCGATGATGCTCACGCTCTCGCCATCTGTGGTCAGGAGTCGTCCGTCGAAGTAGTAACTCGACTTGGCGCCGGATGTGAGAATGAAATCGCCGTAGCGCAGGGCTTCCAGTTCCAAAGCACGCTCAAGGAGGCGTTCGGCTTTGGTTATTGCTTTGGTGGAATGCATCGGTAAAGTCTGTTTTCGATGATAAATCTGTGTGTCATCGGTGGGACGCGAGCCGCCGCCGCGGTCAATTCGCCATCACCGTACAAGCGCCTTATCTCCGAACCGCTGATATTGATCATTGGCCCTCGGATCGTGATCGTCCCGGGTGGGGGCGTGGGTGGCATCTCTGTCAAAGCGCCGGGCCGTTCAACGATGGCGATTGTGCATGTTTCCAGCAACTCTTCGTGTCGATGCCAGCGGTGCAATGTTGAGGCAGCGTCTGCGCCGACAGCGAGAATGAATTCGTTGTGCGGACCGTAGATGTCTCTCAGGTCTCGAATCGTGTCAAGCGAGTATGTAGTTCCGTGTCGTACCACGTCGACGTCAGAAACCTCGATACGATCTTCGCCTTCGGTCGCCAAGGCCACCATCCGCAGACGGTCCTGTGCTGCAGCGAGCGGGGGGCCTTCGCGGAGCCAAGGTTGACCAGCCGGGACCATCAGTACTATATTTGCGCTCAACTCGTCGCGCAGGCACCGGGCTATTGCGATGTGGCCGTTGTGGATCGGATCGAAGGTGCCGCCGAGTACGATGATTCGGCTTTTGCCCGGCCGGTCGCTCACTGCCACTCAAACTCCCAATCGCCAACCAGGATCACATCGCCCTCTTTCGCCCCGGCACGTCTCAAGGCTTCGGTGACATTCATCCGCTCAAGCCGCTCGTGGTACTGGACCAACGCGTCGAAATTGTCGAGATTGGAACCGGCGGCAAGACGGACTGCGCGGTTGTGGAGGATGCGGAATTCGTTTTCGCCAGAGCGAACGACATCCTTGGTGTTGCTCATTCGAGGACGGAATACGGGCAGGTTCTCGTCATCTAGAGGATCAGTGCCATTGGAGTATGCAGGCCCGGGCATTGCAGCTTCCGCGTCGCTCTCTTCTCGCCGCATGTCTGCCAGTCGGTAACATATCGCCGCAACTAGATCGTCAATGCCGCGTCGGGTTGCGGCAGAGATGAAATAGATCGGCGTGTCGTCTCCAGCCGCCTCGCGAACCTGATCCTCGATCTCGTCCTGCAGCAGTTCAACTTCTTCGATGTCGAGTTTGTTGACTGCGATCATCTGAGGTGTCTTGGCCAATCGGGCATCGAACGCGTCCAACTCTTGATTAATGGTTCGTATCCGTTCGCCTGGTTCGCCTTCGCTACCGTCGACGACATGCACCAGCAGCCTCGTTCGCTGCATGTGCTTGAGAAACTCGTGGCCCAACCCGATGCCTTCCGATGCTCCTTCGATCAAACCCGGGATGTCGACCGCGGCGAAGGCATCGATTCCGTGTTCCACGATGCCGAGAACTGGTTCGAGTGTTGTGAAGGGGTAGTCGGCGATCTTGGGGCGGGCTGCGCTGATTGCTGTGAGCAGGCTGGACTTACCGGCGTTTGGCATTCCGACAAGGCCGACATCGGCGAGGATTTTGAGATTCAGGCGCAGGTTGACGGTTTGACCGATTTCGCCAATTTCGGCGAGGAGCGGTTCACGATTCACCGAAGATACGAACGCGGCATTGCCGAGTCCCCCACGACCGCCCTGCGCGACTTCGATTCGTTGACCGGGGCGGACGAGATCACCTAGAAACACCTCGGAACCGCTGGAGCGCTTTGGAAGTTCCCAAACCTCGGTGCCCACAGGAACCGTCACCTCGACATCATCACCGTTCGCTCCGTGCCGTTTGTTCCTGGCGCCGTTGCCTCCATTTCCCGCGATGAAATGACGCCGGTACCTGAACTTCAGCAGCGTGTTGAGGGATGGGTCAGCGACCAAAGTAACGGATCCGCCGTTGCCGCCACTACCTCCCGCAGGGCCGCCCAAGGGCCGCATCGCCTCCCTGAGGAACGTGGCCATTCCCTTTCCGCCGTTGCCAGCCCTCGCTTCGATGATGGCCTCGTCAATCATGTCGCGATTCTAATCTGCAACTGATTCGCGAGGCTTACGCGGGTACTAGCGCATCAGGTTGATGAAACCTTCTTGGACGAAATCGCGGTCGGTGGTGACTACTTCGTCGATGCCGTCGCGGCGCATGATGGTCATTCCAACGCAATCCACCATGCTGTAGCGCTTGTCGTGGCGACTTTCGTATAGATCTAGGGCGTCGTTGTACAGGCCACGATCGACTATCTCGACGCGGTACTTCGGGTCAGCCATGGCACGTCTGACGAAACGTGCAATCTGTCGCCGCGTGGCGGAGCCGCTTCGACTGAAATGCGCTAACAGTTCGTTCAACGCATCGCGAGCGGTCACAAGGATCAGTTGTTGGTCTTCAAGAAACCGCAACCGTAATCGGTGCGCAACCTCGAAACTTTCGTCGCTACTGTCAAGCAGAGCGATCAGATAGCTTGAATCTACGTAGATTACTCTTGCCACGGGTATTTGTCGCGCTTAGGAAAACCGTATAAGTAGTGTTTGTAATTCAGAGATCCGTCGTGCGGCATCGCGTCTTTCTCTTCCTGCGGGATGTTCGACCACAGAACGATGGCTAGACCCCCGAGGTCTCCAGGCAAGAACTCCCCATCCCGCACAAATACATGATCCGCGTCGGGCAGTCTCGCCTCTAACGCTTCGAGCGCGACGTATCCATCTTCATCAACTTCATACTCACCGGTGTTGACGTCAATGACCACCCACTGGCCGTTGAGCGAGTCGCCAAGTTCATCCTTGATGCGCTCGTGATACATCTTCTCGGCGGTCTCGATCGCCAAGTTGTATCGATTTTTCTCCGAAGACATGAAAAGCCTCGTAAATCAACCTAACCTGTTCGTCGATTCTAAAGCACCTATCACGCATGAATGACGTGACAATCAGTGATCGTCTCGACCAAGCCGCTACAGATTCCAACCCAGCAACCGAATTGTTGCCGCTGTTATGGAATAACATTGTCGCGGTGAGAAAGGTTCTCGCACCTCGATCACGTTGCTGGATGAAATGTAAACCTAGGGAGCCCCTGAGTTGGAGAACATTAGCAAGGAAAAACTGGTTCAGATGCTGGAGAGGATGTGGTTGATACGTCATTTCGAAGTCCGGGTGATGGAGGTGCACGCAGCTGGTGAGTTCACGGGCGCGGCACACCCGTATATCGGCGAAGAGGCTGTGGCCGTCGGTGCGTGCGCTGCGCTGGAAGACACCGACTACATCGCGGGCAACCACCGTTCCCACGGGCATCCGCTGGCCAAGGGAGGAAGCGTCAAACGCGCGATGGCCGAACTCTACGGCCGGGTGGATGGTTACTGCAAGGGCAAAGGCGGATCGATGCACCTCGCGGACTTCTCCATCGGCATCTTGGGAGAGTCAGGTATCGTCGCGTCCTCGGTTCCGGTTGCCACTGGCGCTGCGTTGGCTGCCAAAATCAAAGGCGAGGATTTTGTATCGATGGTCTTCTTCGGCGACGGCGCATCGAACCAAGGGGCCTGCCACGAGTCGATGAACCTTGCCGCGCTCTGGAAACTTCCCGTGATATTCCTCTGCGAGAACAACCAATTCGCAGTCACAACCTCTTATCACGACTCGGTATCAGTTGAGCACATCTCTGACCGTGCGGCGGCTTACGACATGCCGGGCGTGTTGGTCGACGGTCAAGACGCCGTCGCAATGTACGAAGCTACCCGCGAGGCGGTGGCCAGAGGAAGGGCAGGTGAGGGGCCCACTCTTATCGAGGCCCTGACCTATCGGTACGAAGAACACTCATTGGGTCTTGGCCGTGTCAGACGAGGTGAATACCGCACACAAGACCAGATCGACGAGTGGCGCGAGCGCGATCCGATCGACGTTTTGGAACGTACTCTCACTTCGCAAGGTATTCTTACTCAAGAAGAGTGTGACGCCATATCAAAAGCGAAAGAGGCTGAGGTCGAAGAAGCGGTAGAGTTCGCAAGGAACAGCCCGTATCCCGAACCCGAAGCGTTGTTTGAGGATATGTGGGCCGACCCCATCCCCGCGCCATAGTCAACACGTATTGACCGACCGAAGCCGACTCTGAGACCTAGAAAGCACCCGCGAAATGGCATCCAACACGATCTACGTCGAAGCTATCAACCAAGCGATCATTGAGGAGATGGAGCGCGACGAGAACGTCTTCATCATGGGCGAAGACATTCGTCGTTCCGTCTACGGCGCAACCGCTGGATTACTCGATCAGTTCGGAGAGGGCCGCGTCCTCGATACTCCGCTCTCCGAAAACGGCTTCTTCGGAGCAGCCATCGGCGCTTCTCTTGTCGGCATGCGACCAATAGTTGAGACGTTGACCAGCTTCATGTGGGTGGCGATGGATCAGCTCGTGAGCCAAGCCGCGAAGATGCGTTACATGTTCGGCGGCCAGGCCACGCTCCCAGTCGTCTACCGCGCCACCATGTTCTACGGCGGTGGATCGGCAGCGCACCACTCGGACCGTTCGTATCCGATGTTCATGAACATGCCCGGGTTCAAGATCTTGGTGCCCGCAACGCCGCGCGACGCCAAAGGGTTGCTCAAGACTGCGATCCGCGATGACGACCCATGCATCGTCTTTGAAGACGGGACGTTGGGCGGCGCGTCGGGCGATGTCGAAGAAGGGGAGGCGGCCCTGGTGCCGTTCGGCGTGGCCGATGTACCCCTCACAGGTTCCGATGTGACCGTCGTAGCCATCGCCGGCGCAGTCCCAATGGCGTTGCGAGCTGCAGAAGAGCTTGAAGAAGATGGGATCTCGGTCGAGGTGATCGATCCACGCACGCTGGTGCCCCTTGACAAGGCCGCGATCTTGGAATCCGTCGCCAAAACCGGGCGATTGGTGATCGCCGATCCCGCGCACAAGGTCTGCAGCGCCGCATCGGAGATCGCATCGATAGTCTCGCAAGAAGGATTTTGGGATCTTCAGGCGCCCATCATCAAGGTGGCCGCAGAACAGGTTCATATCCCTTACACACCGGTACTTGAGCGATTGGTATACCCATCATCAGAAAAGATAGCTGACGCGGTTCGCGACACTTTGGAGGATTGATTCATGCCCAGAACACCAGAATCGATAGTTTCAGCTCTAGTCAACCGAAACGCCAGAGTAACGGCTCCGCGCCGCGAGATCATCGACTGTATCTCTAAAGTTCCACGCACATTCAGCGCCGAGGATGTTTGTGCACAGCTTCCGCACATAGGTCGAGCCACCGTTTACCGAACGCTGAAGATACTGCAAGACTCGGACATCATCTGCAAGGTGGTGATGCCCAGCGATGAGATGGCTTACAGCGTCTCTGCCGACCTTGATCAGGAAACAGGTCTCTCGCGGATACCTGTGCACCATCATCATGCAGTTTGTACTGTCTGCACCGCGGTCCGATATTTCAACGCCGAGGCAATCGAACGCGCTATCCACGCGTTGAGCGGGTCCGTGCAGGGCGTAATGGGAGAAATAATCGACCACCGCATCGAGGTATATGACATCTGCCCAAGGTGCGTGTCCCAAAATCCAGAAACTGAATAGGCAGTCCAGGACGACATTAATCGTCCTGCTGAGTCCAGCACGCAACCTCTAGCCGCGGGGAAATCCAGCGGCTCCTCAAAATAGTGGCGGTTCTGGCGATATAACATGCCTAAAATGAGGGTTTACGTTACAATCCGTGATTATGATTTTGTCGTGAATAACGCAAATCTCGGAAATGTGCGATAAAAGCCTAAAATGACTTCGACACCTCGCCAGCCGACAGAAGAGTCGCAGCATCATCACCATGATCATGCGGACCATGATCATTCCGGCCATTCGCACGCCCACGATCACCACGACGACCATGATCACTCCGGCCATTCGCACGGCCACGACGATCATGATCACTCTGACCACGAACACGGCCATGACGATCACGATCACTCAGGTCATGATCACCATGGCCACGGGCACGACCACCACGATCATTCCCACGATTACCGCGAGGCAGGGCGACGAAGCCTCCTCATCTCCCTGTTCCTGATAGGCGGCTTCATGATCGCCGAGTTGATCGGCGGTATCCTATCCGGCTCCTTGGCGCTGCTGGCTGATGCAGGGCACATGATCACCGACGCGATGGCGATCGCGCTGGCTTTGTTCGCGTTGTGGATAGGCGATCGTGTCGAAGATGCTGGTCGAACTTACGGTTTCCGGCGCGCCGAGGTCCTCGCCGCTGCGATAAATGCCATATCGCTCTGGATTATCGTCGCTTGGATCTTCTTTGAGGCGTATCACCGGTTGCGAGGAATCGAAGAGATCCACATCGAAGGCCCGTTGATGCTGATCGTCGGCACACTAGGTCTGATTGTGAATATCGCCGCGGCGTGGATATTGCACCGTAATTCGGAACACAGCCTGAACGTTGAGGGCGCTTTCTGGCACGTCATGGGCGACTTGATGGGTTCGGTCGGTGTCGTCATCTCAGGTATCGTGATCATCACCACCGGATGGGTATTGATCGACCCGATCTTGAGCGTCTTGATCGGACTGTTGATACTTTGGAGCTCGTGGGGCCTCGCCAAGAAGGTCGTGGCCGTTCTACTTGAGGCAGTGCCGGCACACGTTGATGTCGAGAAACTATGCGATGAGATCGAGGACATGCCGGGAGTCGCACTCATACACGACGTTCATGTCTGGACCATAGCGTCAGGTTATGAAGCCATGACTGCGCACGTCCTCGTAGACCCAGAATTGGCCAAGGAACAGACCGACTTCATACTCAGACGCATTCGAGAGATCGCGACCGGAAAATATCACATCCACCATGTCACCATTGAAGTCGAGCAGACTTTGACCGGATGCACCGAGAACCACCTGGTCAGCCATCTGCTACAGAGGCAGAGTCAGACTTTTTAGGTTTAAGGGCATGGAACACGAGGCAGGTGAACCTGCCAAACGTTTCGTCCTTATGCTTATCCTGATTTGAACTTTTCACCAAGTCCTAGGCGCAGACAAAAAACGCCCCGCATCCTAACTGCGATGCGGGGCGTTTTGTATTTTGTCGAGAATCAGGCGTTTCTAAGCGTGGTGCTCGTGGTCATCGCACTCATGCTCGCTGTGAAGGTGCTCCCCGGCGTGGTGCTCGTGGTCATCGCACTCGTGCTGGTCGTGGACGTGCCCGGGCTCGTCGCCGTGGTGCTCGTGGTCGTCGCACTCGTGCTGGTCGTGCAGGTGCTCTCCCGCGTGATGCTCGTGCTCGTCGCACTCGTGAACTTCGTGGGCATGTGCGGCCATTTTTCTCTCCTTATGTTGTACTTCCACTGCTTCGAAATAACGAAGCAATACATTACGATCCTACCGACTACAGTTATGTATATTCGGCAGATTAAGATATATGATACATGATTTTCTGCAAATATTGCTAAAAGTCTGCTGTGACTGGATAAAACAATCCTATCCGGTGTACTGTGTGTTCATTCAGTACCGTAATTTCTAACGATACCTTCTGCCATATACTAAAAGACACTGTATCAAAAATAAACAAATTAAAATGAATAACGTATCAAAACAGGACGACTTAAACGGGAGCACAAATTGCAATCAAGTATCAATAAAACGACACAAACTGATATTCAATATCTACTCCAAGCTGATATCGACGTTGGTTTTGCACCCAGTTCCACCCCTTCCTTCAGGAGCGCGCAGGAGGAGGCCCGCCGAAAAATAGGAGGAACCCCGTCAATTCCAGCACACGCAGGAAGCCCCAGCTTTTAAGCGATCCGTCGTCTCACCACAGCCACAATCGCGAATATGATGCCGGAGGCCAATGCAATCGACGCGCCCGAAGGTAGGTTCCCGTAGTAAGACACGTATAGCCCCGAAACTGACGCGAGCAGCGCGAACGCGATCCCGTATCCGATGACGTGGAAGATCCTGCTTGCAGCCAATGAAGCCGCCGCCGCAGGTGCAATCAACATCGCCAAAACCAAGATCACGCCGACGGCCTGAATCGTCACCACCACAACCACTGAGATCAGCGCCAGCAAGATGTAGTCGATCCAAGCCACACGGATCCCGGCAACCTCCGCACCTACCGGATCGAAACTCACGAACATCAACTCCTTGAAGTAGCCAACGAAAACCAACACCGCGAGGACCGCTACCCCTAGTGTCACTAAGATGTCGTCCGTAGTCACCGCCAGGATCTGACCCAAAAGGATGTCCTCAAGGTTCACATGGACATTCGACCCCCAAATCGAGATCATCATGATGCCCAAGGCGAAAAGGCTCGCAAACAGAATCCCGATCGCCGCATCAGCCTCTATCCCCGTCTTACGAATCAGAAATCCAATCAGAAACGCGAACACCAGCGCCGCCGGCAGCATCCCGAACCATGGACTCATGCCTGCGATCAGCGCCAGCGCCATGCCTGGGAATATCGAGTGCGCCATCGCATCGCCCATGAAACCGTAACCACGAGTGATCACAAATACCCCCACCAACGGACACGTGATGCTGATGATGATCGCAACGCCCAACGCGCGCAACATGAAGCCGTACTCGAACGGTTCAGTGATGTATGAGATCAGATCCATCCAATTGACCACCAAACCAATAGATTAAATCGATTAACCGCGTTCCGTTAGAACGGAGGGCGGCAGAGCCTGTCGGGACCCCTACAGATGTCGAGGGCCTCCGTCCCTGACACGGAGGCCTGAGATCAAGATATGCGTCGTCTAACCGTCGCCACGATCGCGAAGATCAAACCTGATGCTAGCGCGATCGATGCTCCCGAAGGCAAGTTCCAATAGTACGAGGCGTAGAGACCGACAATCGACGAAATCAGCGCGAACAATACCCCGATTCCGATCACGTGCGTAACGCGTCGCACCGCCAGGCTGGCTGCAGCCGCTGGCGCTACCAGCATCGCAAGCACGAGAATCACCCCGACAGCCTGTATCGTCACGACGATCACCACCGAAATCATCGCCAGAAGCATATAGTCGATCCGCTCCACGCGGATACCCGCTACCTCCGCCCCGACCGGATCGAAACTGACGAACAGCAGGCCTTTGTAGTAACCGACGAACATCAACATCGTCAGCGACGCAACACCCAGCGTCACCAGAATGTCGCTCTCAGTAACCCCCAAAATCTGCCCCAAGAGGATGTCCTCGAGGCTCACCACCACCTGCGAGCCCCACAGCGACAACATCAATACGCCGAGGGCGAACAGCATCGCAAACAGAATCGCGATTGCCGCGTCGGCTTGAATACCGGTCTTGCGGATTATGAAACCGACCAAAAACGCGAACACCAGCGCTGCCGGCAGCATCCCGACCCAAGGGCTGAGACCAGCGATCAGCGCCAAAGCCATACCCGGCAATATCGAGTGAGCCATCGCATCGCCCATGAACCCGTAACCGCGGGTAATCACGAACGCGCCGACCAATGGACACGTGATGCTGATAATCAACGAAACCGCTAGCGCGCGCAGCATAAATTCATACTGGAACGGCTCGGTGATGTAAGAGATCACGTCCATCGACGCCTCACCATACTGCCCGTCTAGATGGTGTAACCGCTCTCCGCCGACACGACGTGAGGTCCGTAGAGTTCTTCCAGCACCTCCGGCGTGAAAACCTCATCCGGAGGTCCACAAGCACACAGATGGCAGTTGAGGCACAGAATCATGTCTAGCTGTCTTGCCGTATTGGCCAAGTCGTGTGTCGTCAACAGGATCGTTTGACCTTCTTCGCACAAACGCCGGAGCACCGCAATCAACTCAAACTGCGAACCCACGTCCACACCGCTAAACGCCTCATCCAGCAACAAAACTCGAGCGTCTTGCGCCAAGGCACGCGCAACAAACACCCGTTGACGTTGACCGCCCGACAACGAACGGATCATATCGCCCTTCCGGTGGAGCAAGCCCACCCGATGCAGAGCATCCATCACCGCATGCTTGTCTGCCGCCGATTCGTAACGGAACGGCCCCAGACTCGGCGTCCTGCCCATCATCACTACATCCCACACCGTAACCGGAAACTGCCAGTTCACATCGTCCGACTGCGGAACGTAGCCGACCAGCCGCCGGGACCGGGCAGGGTCGATGCCGTAGATGTGCACCGTACCCTCCGTCGGTTCGACGATACCCACCAACGCCTTGAGCAGTGTCGACTTACCAGCGCCGTTCGGACCCACAATCCCCACGAACGCTCCCGACGGCACGGAGAAGGTTACGTCCTTAAGGACGGTGTCCTTTCCGTAGGTGACGCACATGCAATGCGCGTCGACCGCCGGGAGCGGTGCCGTATGCGTTTCAAGCGCCGGATCGTGGATTTGAGTTCGACTCATCGAGCATGGACTACTCTGACAATGCTCCGACGATGATACCAACATTGGTCCGCATGAAGTCTAGGTAGTTGTCGGCGCCGCTGCCAGGAGCACCGAGGGTACCTGCATGCAAGCCACCGACTAGCCTGATCCCCGCCTCTTGCGCCAAAGTGCGCGCCAGGCGATCACTGATCTGGATCTCCGAGAAGACGACGGTTGCGCCCGACTCCTCGACCTCGTGGACGAGCTCGGCCAACTCCTGAGGCGAAGGCTCTAGCTCCGTGCCTCCGCCGGGGATGATCACTCCAGCGACAGTGAAGCCGAACCGGTGCGCGAAGTAACCGAACGCATCGTGCGTCGTCACCATGATCCGGTCGTGGTCGTCGATAACTGAGACGCTGTCCTCGATCCAGTGATCCAGTTCCTCGACTTTTGCGATGTAGGCGTCACGGTTCGCGTTGTAGTAGTCAGCAGAGTCAGGGTCGAGTTCCCTCAGCTCCTTCGCGATCTGCCGTACTGCGATGATCACGCGCTCAGGGTCGAACCAGAAGTGCGGATCCAAGGCGCCGTGGTCGTGGCCATCGTGTTCGTGGTGATGCTCGACTTCATCTTCGTCGTGATGCTCATCTTCGTCCTCGTCGCCGTGGCCTTCGCCCTCATCTCCATCGGCATCCTCATCTTCGTCACCGTGATGCTCTTCGCCCTCGTCCTCGTCGGCATCTTCGTCGTGCCCCTCGCCTTCTTCCTCGTGGTGGTCGTGACCTTCTTCGGGGTGGTCCTCCGAAGACACAATGCCCACAAACGCGAGCGAAGACGGCGTTCCGTCGACTTCCCACTCTTCGGCAACTTCCATATGATCCAGATCGAACGCTATGATGTGTTGCGTGGCACGATCCGACAGGAACAACGTCTCACCTACGACGATGAAACTCGGCCTAGCCTCGGGGTCGATTGGATCTGTCAAATGCGCTTCGCCGATCAAGTCCCCATCTGCAGCGTCGATCACGTTGAGCATGCCGTCGTACGTAAGGACGTACAACGCACTGCCATCGTGACTAAATGCAGAAGACACACTGTTTTTGGTGTCCGACGGCGCGAGCGCCAGGGACATCTCATCCCCTTCCGGATCGATCATCCAGATGCCAAGATCTTCGAATCCGCCCTCGTAACGCGCTGTGGCTTTGCCGAAGAAGTGCGGAGAATCTTCATGACCCCAAACTGTCCCGATGCGCGCTCCTTCAGGGAGACTAGCGTCGTTTTCGATCTTCCAATGACTGAACTCGTCATCATGCTGCTCGATGAATAGCACCCAGCCGACGCAACCGTAAGCGGAACCGTCGTGGTTATGCGCTTCGCCGTGCATACCTGGACAGTCTTCACGAGCCTCATCCCAAACGATCTCGTCGTCAAGATTTCTGATCTCGACACCGATAGGAAGGCTGCTGGGGTTCTTGTCCGGATAGTCCGGGTTCTTAACAGTCACCGCAAAGAGATCGTTCTCGATCGGAACCGCAGCTCCATGTTGCGGCCCGGCCTCGAGATAGGGGACCTCGTACGCGTGACCCTCCTCCTCGATCTCGTGCTCATTCAACAACGCCACACGGCCCGAGCCGTCGTGGAAGATCGCAGACCATTCCCCGCCGTTCGTGAAGTGAATCGGGCGATCGTCGTTGACCGTCAAACCGACCTCGCTGACTGGCACCACGACCAAATCTTCGTGGTCGCCGTGCGGCACGAGAAATACTCCGCCGTCAACCACGTGAATCGCATGATCGCCTTCATCGCCACGGTATATCGCATACCCGTATCGATGACTCGGACTTGCGTAAAGCGCCGAGACGGGGCCAGGAAGGTGTAGATCAAGCTCAGAAATCTCTTCCGTCATCAGATCGACGACAAACACATGACCCGAATCGGCATCACCGACCAAAAGCCGACCCGTCAAGCTCGCCTCAGCCTCTTCGCCATGCTCCATGGCTTCCATGGCCTCGCCCTCTTCATCATGATGATCTTCAGCTTCAAAGCTAAATTCGATCGGGTCGACACGCTGCCCCAGTTCAATGATCGCCTCGTGATCTGCCGCCGCATTTTCGATCAATTCCTCCAACCACAGACCCTCGAGCTGCAACCCAACTGCAAACACGAGATCAGAATCGGCCACACGAGCGATGTCGCGCGCCCCAGGCTGATATGCGTGCGGGTCTGCACCACGAGGCACAAGATCGAGTACATCGACCCGATCGCCACCAACAATCGATACCCACTCGCCAACGATGTTGCTGGTAGCTACGATGTTCAACGGCTCGGCATCAATCGCTTCTGCTACCGGCTCAGGGGTAGCCGTGGGCGGAACCGCGGTTGCCGTAGGCTGATCAGGCGCCGTAGTTGCTGCCGGTGCTGTAGTTGCTGCAGGGGCAGTAGTTGCTGTAGGCTCAGGTTGCGGGGTAGACGTTGGATCTGGGTCTTCGCTGCAAGCGATAGCCGATGCCAAGATCGCAGCAGAAACGACCGCCAAAAGCCCAAACCGCATGGCTAAACCAAAACGCATCCTTTGACCGATGTTTTTCATTGCTCAATTCTCCCGCGCACACCAGTAATCAGTGTGCGTGATGACTAGTATCCAGCAGACAATGATACCA
>CAZMBB010000008.1:0-64635 GCA_964564575.1 uncultured Dehalococcoidales bacterium | reverse complement strand
CGCCGACACATGGATTTTCAGTCCATTGCTCTACCAGCTGAGCTACCTCGGCCCGTGGTGTGAACACTATTTTATCTTTCGGGGGTTGGTATAATCCAAACGGCATGTTTGCGAAGCCGATGAACATCCAAAGATAGCCTCCTGAGAGCCCAAATGCCGTCGATCATCATCTCGTCTATCAGCCAATCCAGTGGCAAATCGGCACTTGCGGCGGCGGTGATTTCCAGGTTGAGGTTTGATGGTGTGGAGGTTGATTCTGCGGTTGGCACGGGCAAGTTGTTCGTGGGTGACAGGGGTGTAAGTCAGGTTTCGGTTGACGACATCGACGCGTCGGGAGATTCGGTTTCGATAATCGAAGGGTCTTCAGGCGACGCGAAGTATGACTTGGATTTGGCGGAGAGATTGGATGCGAGTGTCGTGCTTATCGCTGGGTTGGATGAGGACGTTGGATCTGCGGCAACGGCGTATGGCGATCGATTGGCCGGCGTGATCTTGAACAAGGTTCCGCGTTACCGCGATGTTCATGCGGAACGGAAGTTGGCGTCGCTCGAGGAAACGGGCGTCAAGACCTTCGGCTGGGTGCCTGAGGACCGCCGACTGGCTGCGAATTCGATTGATTCGGTTGTCGATCATTTAGAAGGTAGGTTGGCGTTTGAGGTCAACACGACGGATGAGTTGGTGGACAATGTCTTGATCGGTGGTCTGGTGTTGGACTGGGGGCCGTTTTACTTCCGATCACAGGACAATACTTGTGTAGTGGTGCGTTCTGGAAGGCCGGACGTTCAGATCTCGGCTTTGCAGAGCGAGACGACTAAGGCGATGGTGTTGACGGGTGGGGAGAAGCCGATCGATTATGTCTTTTACGAGGCTCGGACCAAGCGTATTCCGCTAATCATGGTGAATGGCGATACGCACGCCACGATGGAAGCGCTTGATGAGATCGCGCCGGCTTTGTTTACGCATCCCGACAAACTTGGGCGGATGAGTCAACTCGTCGCCGAGCAAGAGATCATTGAACCGATCCTCGATTTAGTAGCGCAGCCTCCGACGCGCTAACTGATCGACGAGGGTAGGACAGTTACCATGTCGATGCCGCGCGAGACGTATCTGCATGGTCACCACCGCACGGTGCTGTCGGCACATTCGGCACGAACGGCGGAGGATGCCGCGGCGTTTCTGCTGCCTTATATTGAACCGGGGATGAGGTTGCTGGATTTTGGCTGTGGTCCGGGGACGATAACGGTTGGGCTTGCGGAACGGCTAGGTAAAACAGGTTACGCGCTTGGGATCGATGTCTCTGAGGGATTGAGCGAGGAGTGGGAGAAGCGCCTTGATGAGTCTGGGCTAGCGAATCTGGAGTTTAAGGTCGACGATATTTACGAGACCGAGTTGGAGCTAGGGCAGTTCGATGTGGTGTATGCACATCAGATACTCCAGCACTTGGGCGATCCTGTTGGCGCATTGAAATCGGCGTCTCGGCTGGCGAAACTTGGAGGATTGGTGGGAGTGCGCGAGGTTGATTGGGGCACATTCGCTGCGTGGCCCGACTTGCAGGCGATACGGGATTTCCGGGAAGTCTACGATGCGGTGGCGATTAGGAATGGCGGTACGCCTCATGCGGGTCGGCATATGCTCAAGTGGATCGAGGAGACCGAGATGTTGGGTGACATCCAGATCACGACCAGCACTTGGACGTTTTACGAGGAGAATGGGAAGACGTGGTGGGGCGAGCAGTGGGCTCAGCGGATTTTGCATTCGGATATTGCGGTGAAGGCGTTGGAGTATGAAGTTGCTACGCAGTCAGAGCTGGAGTCGATATCTCGAGGATGGTTGGAATGGAAGGACACGCCCGGATCGGTGTCGTGCTTCACCCACTTTGAGGGGTTGGCACGTCGAGTTTGATGGTGCTGTGTTGCGGTCTGGTTTCGCGTGAGTCTGGGGGCGACAATACAGAGTTTCGCGGTGCTGTGGCTGCAATTGGTAGACGGTAATATGAGAATCTTGTTCTAACATTGTGTTAGACACTGCAAAATGATCGACTATTCATGACCACGTTGACGACAAATGCGGAGGCTGTGCTTGAGGGGCTTTCCGAGGCTCAGCGGGTTGCGGCTTCGTATCTAGATGGGCCATTGATCATCGTTGCAGGGCCAGGTAGTGGCAAGACGCGAGTGATGTCGCATCGGATGGCGTACATCTTGGCGACGGGAGTGGCACCTTGGCGTGCGTTGGGAGTGACGTTTACGAACAAGGCGGCGGCGGAGTTGCGTGAGCGTTGCAACATCTTGGCGAGTCGGTTCATCCCGAACGCGGCAGAGACGAATGTCAGCACTTTTCACTCTTTCGGCGCGCGGTTCCTTCGCATCCATCACGATGCGGCGGATTTGAGTCGCGACTTTACGATCTATGACCGTGACGATCAGGAGCGGATGCTTAAGCTGATCATTGCGGATATGGATGTTGATGATGCGAAGGTTGGAGAGGTGCTTTCGTCGATACAGAAGGCGAAGAACAACAACCAGACTCCAGACGATTTCGCCAGCATTGGGACCGGTTACAGGCATGAGTTACATGCCGAGATTTACCAGTTGTATGAGTCGGAGCTTCGGAAGTCGAATGGTGTGGATTTCGATGATTTGCTGCTGAAGCCTTATCGGGTTCTTGTGCAGGATGAGCACATCAGGTCTGAGATGCAGGACCGTTACCAGCACATCATGGTGGACGAGTTTCAGGATACGAACGCGCTTCAGTTCGAGTTGGTGAGAGTGTTGGGCGATGTTCATCGCAACATCTGCGTGGTTGGCGATCCGGACCAGTCGATATATTCGTGGCGCAATGCGCGACCTGAGAATATGGACCGGTTGGCGGAGATTCTGCCGGGGTGCAAGATATTCGAGTTGAGCGAGTCTTATAGATCGACGAAGACGATCATCGGCGCGGCTTCTGGTCTGATTTCTCACAATGCGCGCAAGATAGAGCGTGTGCTTTTCACGAATAACGAGCAGGGTGAACCGGTTGAGATAGGCGTGACAGAGCATCCTGAGCATGAGGCTTCGGTGATTCTGGATGTTGTGGAGCGCCAAATGAGATCTTCGGCTGCCAAAAACGGCGTTGGCAATCTTGACAACGTTGCCGTGTTGTACCGGACGAACGCTCAATCCAGGGCCTTAGAGACGGAGTGCAGCAGGCGGGGAGTGCAGTACCGTCTGATTGGTGGGATGAGGTTTTATGAACGAAGGGAGATCAAGGATGCGCTGGCCTTGCTTCGCATCGTGGTCAATCCGACGGATGAGACGTCGCTGCGACGAGTAATCAACGTGCCTCCGCGTGGGATCGGACCTGCAACGCTTCGAAAGCTGGAGGAGCACAGCTTGTTGAACGATGTCACGCTTTTGGACGCGGTTCTATTAGCTTCAGATCCCGGGGATTCGCATCGGCTAGAGCTTGGACGTGCGGCTTTGAGCAAGGTTGGCGCGTTTGCCGATTTCGTGAGGACGTTGGTGACTAACGCGGAGACTTTGTATCCGAATGATCTGTTGGACTATGCGTTGAAGGGTAGCGGGTATAACGACTGGGTGCAAAAGGATGAGGAGACGAGGCATGAGAGGTTCCAAAACCTTGATGAGTTGAAGCTGTTGACGGAGAAGTATTCCAATCCTGAAGATGGGGCTGAGCCGCGGCAGGCGTTGTCTGATCTGTTGGAGCATACGGCGTTGTTTGCGAATGTGGACACGATGGATGAAGGGATTGGTGCGGATCAGTCGAATCTGCAAAGTCAGAACGACGCGGTTGGTGCGATCACGTTGATCACGCTTCATCAAGCGAAGGGATTGGAGTTTGACACGGTGTTCATCGCTGGTGTCACGGAGGGTTTGCTGCCTCATGCGATGGCGTTGAATGTGCAGTCTCAGGATGACTACGAAGCGGCTTGCGGTGAGGAGCGGCGATTGATGTACGTCGGGATGACGCGGGCGAAGCGGAAGTTGCACATCATGTGGCCGCTTTACACGTCGGCATCGCTTTACAGGCGAGGCAATACGCCGTCGCAGTTTTTGAAGGAGATTCCGGAGGAGCATGTAAAGGAAGTGGAGTATGCGCGTGTTCCGGGTCGTACGGCCCCTCCTCCGATCGCCTTCTCTTCGAGTTTCGGGGTTGCGGTTGATCGTGATTCGTTTGCGCCTTCGCGTCCGAGACGCGAGCGTGAAAAGTTCACGGAACGAGGCATTACGGATCTGCCTGAGGAGTTACAGCTGAAGGCGGGTCAACGCGTCAAACACAGCCAGTTTGGGACTGGTGTTGTGGTCAATTCCCGACCGGTTGGCGATGATCTGCGAGTTACGGTGGCTTTTTCGGAGGAAGGGGTCAAGATATTGATGGCGAGTATGGCGAATCTGGAGAAGATTCAGGGTCGGTAGGATGCTTGATCGGATGCCGGATCGCACCTTCGTGTTTGCGGTCATTTCGCTATTGCTGAGTATCGCTGCGTTTGCGTATCTGGTTTTATGGCCTTCGTTTGAGGTTGTGCAGAGAGGTGCCGACGGAGTCGCGACGATCAGATTTGTTGGTATCGCAGAGGCGAATGGATTGATCGGTCTCGGTATCGCGTTGATGCCTGTGTTGCTGACGTTGGGTTCGATACTCTCTGTGCCTCCGAACGGCGAATCGGAGCGTCGGCACAAGTTGAACTTGATCTTGGGTACGGTTTTGCTGTGGGTTTACATAGTGGCTTTTTCGGATCAGATAGGTGTCTTCTTCGTGCCGGCGTCGACGATGCTCACTTCTGTTGTGGTTTTGATGTTGGTGCGTGATCGGGCTTGGGGGAAGCCGGGTGCGCGTGAACGCACGAAGAGTGCGCGGGAGTTGCGGGAAGAGGCGATGCGTCGTGCGAATCGATCTCGCAATCAGGTAGGTAGGCGGACTCGGCGTCGTCGTAGGTCGCGTTAGTTAAACTTTGTGAGTCGTGCAAACCCAAGCCGCGGTTCACGGAAACACATCGAATTGAGTTCGGTAATTACAGAAGAGATGCGATCATTTATCGGCGTGGAATCCCCGCCGATCACTTATAGGGTTTCGCATCGTGAGATAGCCCGGTTCAATGCGGCTATACGGGGTGAGTTACCGCCGATTGAGAGCGATCCTGCACTGGAAGACGGCGCGCCGCTTGAGGCAAATCCGTTGATACTCAGGTCGTTTATGACGGCTCCCTTCGATCCGCCGTTTCCAGAGCCTTTTCACGACATTCTGGACGGGGGTAGTCGGTTCAGCTTCAATAGGCCTGTGGTTTCGGGTGATGAGATAACGGTGACGCGTAAGATGACCGATGTGTTTGAGAAGAGCGGTCGACTGGGGCCCATGCTGTTCAAGATCTCCCTAGTTAGTTACATCGATAGCGAAGGTCGCTTGGTGGCTACGCAGGAATCGACAACTATCACCTATGGAAGGCGCACAGGGCAAGCAAGTTGGTAGAAGATGGATCGAGGATGTAGGTATCGATGACAGAGATCGCGTTCCAAGACATAGAGGTTGGTGACTCGCCGGAGCCCGCGACGCGGGTTGTGACTCCTCGTCAATTGGTGCAATATGCGGCGGTGTCGCAGGATTTCACTCCGATCCACTACAACACGGCTTACGCGCAGGGCGCGGGGCATGACGACATCATCATTCACGGTGCGTTGAAGACGGCGTTATTATCGCAGTGGTTAGCCGATTGGGCGGGAGGCATTGGAGCTGTGAAGAGGCTTGAAACGTCGTATCGTGGGATAGATTACGCGGGAGAGGTTTCGTGTACCGGGACGGTGACAGGCAAACGAATAGAGGATGGCGTTGGGCTAGTTGATCTTGATGTCCAGTTCCGGAATGCGGATGGAGCAATCACGACGCCGGGGAAAGCAACTGTTGCTCTCCCGTTGCGTGGCGAATGAATCTAGAGACGACACGATAGGAGTTCAGATTTGAAGCTTGAAGGTAAAGTCGCAGTAGTCACGGGTGCCGGTCGAGGCATCGGTAGAGGAGTTGCCGAGGAGCTTGCGGCTAATGGCGCTAGCGTCGTGGTAAACGATATTGGCGCGAATTTGGATGGGACCGGCGGGTCGACGTCGGTTGCTCAAGAGGTTGTGGATAGCATCGTCGCGGCAGGTGGGAATGCGGTTGCTTCTACCGAATCGGTGACGACTTGGGATGGGGGGCAGCGGATCATCGAGGAGGCAGTGGATACGTTCGGCGGGATCGATATTGTAGTGACTGTAGCGGGGATATTGCGCGACCGGATGCTTTACAACATGACTGAGGAGGAGTGGGATGATGTGATTTCGGTGCATCTTAAGGGAACGTTTACGGTGGTTCGGCACGCTGCGCCGATCTTCAGGCAGCAGCGCGGCGGTCGGATCATAACGTTTTCGTCTGGATCAGGGTTAGTGGGATCGATCGGTCAGTCGAACTATGGTGCGGCTAAGAGCGGGATTGCTGGTTTTACCAAGGTGCTTGCGAAAGACTTGGGAAAGTACGGTGTTACGGCCAACAGCATCGCTCCGCGGGCTGAGACGCGGATGATTGCCTCGATTCCTGGGAATGTCCAAGAGATGATGGTGGAGCGCGGTGCTCTGCCAGCGCATGATGAACCGTCATGGGAGCCGCGGGATGTTGCGCCTTTCGTCTCGTATCTTGCTACTGATGGAGCTGCGCAGATCAATGGTCAGGTCTTCCTTGTGTACGGCGGTAATGTGACCCATCTAGCGTTACCTCGTCGCGTGAATACGATCTACGCATCGAATCCTCCGGGGTACTGGGAACTCGACGAATTGGATGTACTCGCTCCTAAGGTGTTGTTGCAAGGTTCGCAGAGCATCACGGGTGGAAGCGAGTTTGCCGAGATTAATCCTGGGTCGGGTTCGCCTGCTCCAACGGCCATCAAGTCGACGAATGGGAAGCGTCTCGATGGCAGAGTGGCGGTCGTGACGGGTTCTGGCCGAGGTATTGGCAGGGGAGTAGCTAAGCTGTTGGCGCGTGAGGGTGCATCGGTAGTGGTGAATGACGTTGGAGCGGCTCTGGATGGTCAGGGCGAGGACTCGACGCCTGCGGCACAGGTTGTTGAGGAGATCAGTGAGTTGGGAGGCAATGCGGTTGCGTCGTATCACTCAGTTTCAACGGCGGAAGGCGGGGCGAATATTGTTCAACAGGCTCTTGACGAGTTTGGACGGCTCGATATTGTGATCACGCCCGCAGGTATCTTGCGGGATCGGATGATCTTCAACATGAGTGAAGAAGAGTGGGACGATGTGATTGCGGTGCATTTGAAAGGGACTTACTCGGTGGTGCGTCCGGCATCGGAGATTTTCCGCAGCCAGAAGAGCGGTCGGATCGTGACGTTTTCGTCGGTTTCCGGCTTGTATGGGCAGGGTGGACAGTCGAACTACGGAGCCGCAAAGGACGCGATTGCGGGTTTCACGCGGGTTGTTGCCAAGGAGTTAGCGCGTTACAACGCGACGGCAAACATCATTTCACCGGGTGCGAGTACGCGCATGACCGACAGCGTGCCGGATAGCACGCGGGCGATGCGCGCTGGTCTATTCCCGCCGCCGATCGAGGGAATGCTGACATCCGATCCTGATCAGGTCGCGCCGATGGTTGTTTGGTTGTGCACAGATGCTGCGGACGGGGTTTCAGGCAACATCTTCCACTGCACGGGGAACCGGGTGAGTTTGATGAATCACCCTGTCTCCCATCGTTCGATCTACAAGGATGGGCGATGGACGGTTGAGGAGTTGGCCGCGGTCGTTCCGGAGACCATTGGTATGGACTTGATCAATCCTGCACCTAAGCAGGATTGATCAGATCAGATTGGCCGGCGAGTGTTTGCGTCAGCAGACGTAGTTGACACTGTTGAGGATGAGTTGGCGGAACTGGGGATGTTCGGTACTCGAGCCGGCGTGACCTAATGCGATGTTGGCTACCTTGCCGTCACCGTATTGGTGCGACCAACCGAGAGGCCGATCTTCGTCTTTGACGACGCCGTACATGAATACGTCGATGCCGGGTTGGATGTCGAGACCGCAGTAGCACTCGTCGTAGGTCCAGAAAGGCTCGACGCCTTTTGCCAACGGATGGTCGGGGTTGTTCAGATGGACTTGGAACCAACCGAACGGAGGGTGCCAGCTTTCGCCCAAAATCCATCCACCGCCGGTCATCTTCTTCATTTCAGACCAGTCAGGTGTTGATGCCGCTGATATGTGGATGGAGACGAGACCGCCGCCCATCCAAACGTAACCCATTAGACCGTCTCGTTGTTCCTCGTCTAGGTCGTTTTCGGTTAGTTCCTGACGAAGCGTGTTCATGACGATCGCGTCGTAACTGGACAGATCGCCCGAAAGTTCCGAGGCGCATTCGGAAACGTCAACATCGTGTCCGGCATCGTTTAGGAACTCGGTGATCACGGGTGTCGTCTCTTCATACGGGTGTCGTCCTCCGGTCAGAAGTAGAAGCTTGGCCATCTCTCTTTTGCTCCCTCGCTATGGTTTCAGGTCGATCTGCTGACTGAATGATACCCGCTTACGGAAGTCATTCGTTCGCGGTGTGCCATTCGTGCGAGAGTATCTCCATCTGGACGAAACTCTTGCCTTCGCGCCATATATGGTCGTATAGTCGGAACCCGGCGTTTTCGAATGCTTTCTGTGCACGACGGTTGGATGTCAGCGTGTGGAGGTAGAGGCGACGAATGTTAGTAGTCGTGAATATGTATTCGACCATGGTTTTGACTGCATCGGAACCGTAACCGCGTCCCCAAAAGTCTCGATCGCCGATCATTATGCCGAACTCGGCCTGCTTGCGCCTCTCGTTGTAGTCGTAGCACATGCAGTTTCCTATGTGTGTGCCGTCCTCGTCTTCGATCGCGAATTTGAGCGATTTTCGGTTCACCCTTCTCAGGTCTTCGCGGTAGAAGCGCTCGAAGTCCATGTATGTGAGATTGAGCGGGACCGCGGCATCAAGAGTCGAGAGTTCAGGGTCGGTTCGCCAGATGTAGTCGTTCCAAGCGTCTGATGTTCGTTTGGATCGGATCGTTGCTAGTCGCCCTTTGATACGAACTGCATCATCGAAGGTGTGGATCTTTTTGAAGATGCGGGCAGCGGAGCGTGCGATCTTGGCTTCGCTGTGGTATGTCAGCTTTTGGATGGCTTTGTCCAGATCCACCCAGCACGCGACGTCATACTCGTGGTCGTGACGTTCGAAACAACCGCCGTTGGCTTCCATCAAGAACCAGTAGACGGTTTTGTTGACTTTGACGTTCGCGTACGGATCGGCGCTGTCGCTGACTCGATGGTTGTTCTTTGATCGGATGAAGGAGTAGTGAGTGGAGTCGACAGTGGACAAGAGTTTGACGTCAAGACCAGTCTCCTCTTGGACCTCGCGTATGGCGGTCTCCTCGATGCTCTCTTCGTAGTCAGGGGTACCTTTCGGCAAGGCCCAAAGGTTGTCATCTAAACGTCCAACCAACGCGATCTCGATGCGGTTTTCGTTATTTTCACGCGCGACGACTCCGCCAGCGGACCATCGCTTGACGGTTCTCATAGCTCTTGGCTTGAGGATGTTCATTTATGAGTAAACGATACTCTGGCAGGGGATTGTAAACGACACGTGATTTTCTAGTGTGAACGTATTCCGTCGTCGAGTTTGTGCGAAGGTATCATTAGGTAACGAGAAAGATACGGATCTGGTGCAAATTGTGCGATTTGTGACGCACAATTGAAAGTGCACAAACGGGGAGACACACTCAAAACAAGATGACGGACAATCATAGCCAGGACTTCGTAATTCGGTTCGCTGGTGAAGGCGGACAAGGTCTTGTTACATCGGCGGACGCGATGGCTAGGGCGGCGGCCAACGCTGGTTACTACGTCTCAACCTTTTCAACATTCCCGTCGCAGATCATGGGTGGGCCCGCATCTTCGCAAGTTCGCATCTCTACTACCCCGGTTCTGAGCTCGGGCGACAGCGTGGATGTGCTTGTCTCGTTGGATGAATACGCCTACAACAATCACCAAGAGGATCTATCTGAGAACGGCGTAGCCATCTATAACTCCGGTGAGTTTCAGTTGCCCGGAGGTGGACAGTATTTCGGGATTGACGCGGACGAATTAGCGAAATCGACAGGCAACACACGCGCCGCGAACATGGTTACGATTGGCTCGGTTGCCAACCTGATTGGGTTCTCCTTGGAAGAGATCGACGCCTTCATCACGCAACGTTTTACTCGTGGCCGTCCGGGCGATGAGGAGATCATCGAATCGAATAAAAAGGCGATCCGACTAGGCGCTGACGTTGCTGAGAAAAGCGGTTTTTCAGTTGGCAGGTTAGCATCACCAATTCCTCCCGACTATGAACAGATCATGATCACCGGCAATGCCGCCCTTGCGTTGGGAGCGGTAACGGCGGGAGTGAATTTCTACGTCGGTTATCCGATCTCGCCAGCTACGACCATTCTCGTGTGGATGGAGCAGAATCTTGTTGGTCCGGGTCGTTTCGCGCATCAGGTCTCTTCTGAGATTGAGGCAATCAGCGCGATTGTGGGTGCTGGTTATGCGGGCAAGAAGTCGATGACCGCGACTGCGGGTCCTGGGCTTTCGCTGATGGGCGAGGGTATTGGTTTGGCTTGGATGGCGGAGCTTCCTTGTGTTGTCGTGGATGTCCAGCGCGGTGGTCCTTCGACGGGCCTTCCTACCAAATCCGAGCAGAGCGACTTGATGGTTTGTTTCAACCCCGGGCATGGCGACATGAGCATCCCGATCTTGGCACCCGGATCAGTTGAGGAGTGTTTCGATGCAGGTGCTTTGGCTGTGAACTGGGCCGAAAGGTATCAGGGTCCAGTGATAGTGATGAGCGAATTCGGCCAAGCTGAAAAGGGTGAAAACATTCGTAAACCTGACTTGGCCGATGTGGATGTTGAAGACCGGTCGGTTTACCAAGGCAGCAACGGATACGCGCGCTATCAGTCATGGAACGGGGACGGCCTGTCCCCGATGCCGATACCCGGCGGACCGGGTGCGTACGTTGCCAACGGTTCCGAACACGATGAGATCGGCGACACCACTCATTTGCCGCGTCATCACATCAGACTGACTGAGCGCAGGTTCAAAAAACTCGGTTTGCTGAACGACGCCCATTACGAGATCGAAAACGAAGGCGCGGTCGCGATGATCATGTCTTGGGGTTCATCCAAAGGCCCTGCACGAGAAGCGTATGAACGGTTGCGCGAGCAGGGAGTCGATGTCGGGTGGCTCTACTCGATGGCCTTAAATCCATTGCCAGATGAGATAAAAGATGCGCTTGAACGCGCAAATTTGGTCATCGTGCCGGAACTCAACTATATGGGGCAGTGGTCGGCGATTCTGCGCCAGCACGGATATCGTGCAGAATCGGTTACACAATATACAGGGCTGCCGTTCAAGCCAGCGACGTTGGTCGATCGTATAGGGGACCGAGTAGAAGAGCTGCGGAAAGAGAAAGGAATGGTTTTAGCGTGAGCAAGCGCAACCCGGAATATGACTTCGTCTGGTGCCCAGGCTGTGGAGACTTCGGGGTGCGACGCGCCTTGGAATGGGCGCTCGAAAGGCATGTTGCCGAGCACGAGATTCCGCAATCGAACTACGTGATAGTCGCCGGGATCGGCTGTTCCGGGAACATGGTGCACCTGATGGAGGGCGACCAACCGTTCGGGCTTCACGGAATCCACGGGCGAACGCTTCCATTGTCGTTCGGCGTCAAGATGGGACGACCTGATTTGGAGACGGTGATTGTTGCTGGCGATGGCGATTTCCTAGCCATCGGTGGCGAGCATATCGGACCAGCGGCGGCGCGAAACGTGGACGTTACCTGCGTTGTCATGGACAACGGGGTCTATGGCCTCACTAAGGGTCAATCATCGCCGACGACCGAGATGGGTGTGATGACGAGTTCGACCCCGTATGGCAAGATCGAATCGCAGATGATGCCGCTCAAGTACTACTTGACGATTGGCGTGTCATACATCGCGTCTCACTACTCAAGCAAACCGCGCGATCTGGCCGATGTGATCCAAGACGCGATGAACCACAAAGGGTTCTCGATAGTGCATGTCCAGTCACCCTGCACGACCTACAACGACACGTATGACCTCCTAAAAGGCAACCGGCGTAAAGGCATCCCCGGAATGGCGTGGGAAATTCCCGAAGATCATGATCCGAGCAGCCGTCAGTCGGCAGAGGATCTTCTCGACCGGCCAGGTATACCGTTGGGTTTGGTCTACAAAGAAGAGCGGCCCACGCTTCAGGATCGGGTTGACGAAATCGCGGAGTCAAATCCAAACCGGACTGCGGACGAACTTTTGGCGTCCTACGCGATTTAGGTCTAGGAGCACCGTCGCCTAAACACGGAATTGAACATGCCTGATCGTCCGAACGTTTTGCTGATCTGCACCGATCAGCAACGTCGCGACACGATGGCGTGTTACGGCAACGATTTCGTCCAATCGCCGAACGTCAACGCTCTCGCCGAAGAGAGTTTCGTATTCGAGAACTGCTATGTGACTGTAGCGGTGTGCTCGCCTGCGCGGGCTTCGCTGTTGACTGGTCTATATCCACATACTGCTGGTGTCATCAAGAACAGTGTGCCGTTGCCAGAATCATCGCCGACGATCGCGGAACTCACCCCAGAGGGCTACAACACCGCCAAGTTTGGGAAATGGCATCTCGGCAACGATTTGATCCGGCAGCACGGTTTCGATGAGTGGGTCGCGACCGAGGATGAGCATGAATCGAATCCGACGCACACACGTCGGGAAGACCGTTTCCTGCATTCCGAATACTTCGAATTCTTGAGATCACATGGATATGAGCCTCATACGAGAACAGACGGTGGTTTTGCTTTTTCGCAACAACAGCGGAGCATGTTGCCTGTAGAGCATTCGATGTCGACATTCTTAGGAGACAGCGTGGCCGATTTCATCCGCGGAAACACCGATCAACCGTGGTTAATGTGCGCGATGTTCTTCGAACCGCATCCTCCATACAACGGACCGTTCAACGATTTGCACGATCCTGATGGAGTGCCGACAAGCCCTACTTTCCTGCGAATGCCGGACGCGAACACGCCACTTTGGCATCGACGGCGCGCCGCGCTCAACTTGAGCGGAGACGTGACGGACATGTTTCGGGTTTATGAGGACACTTCTCCAGGTCTCGACTTTGGTGGGGAGGCGCGTCCTTTACGGACAGAGGATGATTGGCGGGCATTGAGAGCGCGCTATCTGGGCCTTGTGACGTTGATGGATCAAGGAGTCGGTAAGATTCTTAATGCTCTAGAAGAGACGGGTCAGGCTGACCGGACAGCGGTGATCTTCACGAGCGATCACGGGGACGGTGTCGGCGATCGGGGAATGCTAGGGACCAAAAGAGCTTTTTACGAAGAGATCGCGGGCGTCCCATTGCTGATCCGCGCACCGTGGATGAGCCGTTCACAAAAGAGGGTTGGTGGGAGCATCGGTCATGTGGATATAGTCCCGACGATGCTGGAATTGATGGGTGTGAGTGCGTCAGAGATGCCCGAACACCTACAAGGTCGAAGCCGGGTCGATGTGCTCAACGGCGATACTGAACAATGCGATGATGTGTTCATGCAGTGGTATGAACATCCTCCCACGATCGCGCTTGGCAATGAAGACATCGAGCGGATGGCACAGGTCTCATGGAGGTCGGTGGTCACGAAGGACAGATGGAAGCTGAACTTAAGCCCGGGCGACCAATGCGAGCTTTACGACCTGAATTCCGACCCTTACGAGATGAGGAACCGTTTCGATGATCCAGAGTGCCGTGATCGAGTCCGCGATATGACGGCGCGGATCAGGATTTGGCAGCAAGCTATGGATGATCGTTTGGTTTTGCCGTCTGTTTAACGTTCGGATTCGGCAGGACGTCGTTCTTCGATCTCAACATCGTCTAGTTCAACGTCTTTGCTGAAAAGATGGGCGTTTCGTTTGTGGAACCTGATGCTTTTCAGCAGCACAGCGAGAGCGAGGCAGGTGATTCCGACATAAAGTATCAAGTATTCTGCACGCTCGTTGCTGGGACTGGCAATCGCGATGGTCAACAATAGAACTCCCCAAAGGGTGACTCCTGCCTGAAGCGATGGGTGAGCGAATTTGTACCGCAAAGGTGGGAGGCCGAACACGATCGCGATTAGGACTGCTGGCAGGGCTGTCCATTGGAACAGACCTACGACCAATCCTCCCAAACTGGCGACACCGTCACCGCCTTTGAAACGTGTCATCGGCGAAAACCAATGCCCTAGGATGACGCCTATCGCTGGGATCAGGAACCATAGCCCCGAAATTTCGAAAGCGTATCGCGATATCTGCACAGTGATGATGCCTTTCGCGACATCAATGAGGAATACGATAAAACCAGTTTTGCGGCTGACATTTTTCCAGACGTTGGTCGCACCAGCTTGACGGGAACCTACATCGAAGATGTTGATGCCGTGAAGACGCGCCGCGAGATACGCCGCCGGTATCGCTCCGATGAAGAATGCAACCAGCGTCGAGTACGCGAGATTGACAATTTCGGGACTGGCGCTCATCTGGATTTGGCTTGAATTCTAGCACCACGGATTAAATACAACTTGGCCCACGAAAGCACAGCGGTTAGGAGGAGACGTCCTGGGAAGGCGAGGCTCGAAGTAGCGCGTCTCACAAGGACCCTGTCATCGCTTGAGTTGCGTAAGTTCCTGATTGGGACGGTCATCTGGAGCATCGGTAACCAGATGGTCACTGTCACTCAGACCTACGTCATATTCGACATCACGAAATCGGCGCTGCAACTGGCTATACTTGGCGCGGCGGTCGTGGTGTGTTCTATCTCGATGTCGGTGATTAGTGGGATTTTGGCGGATAGATTCCGTCGTAGAACCCTGTTGATGTGTGGGTCGGTGGCGACGGCGAGTTCGATGTTGGTGATCGGCATCCTGCTGCTCACGGATCGCGTTGAGCCGTGGCATATCCAAGTGGCAGGCGGAGTACATGGCGCGGCGTTGGCGCTTGATTGGACGGCGCGGTTTTCCCTGCTTCCGAACATGGTTTCGCGCAATATCCTAGCCAGAGCCATCTTCTTCGACAACTCGTTCTTCAACCTTGGACGCGTACTAGCCCCATTGATGTGGGGCGGCATTGTTCAGTTTTGGAGTTACGACTGGACCTACATAGCGATCGCTGTAGTGATGGTTACGAACTTCGTCGTTGTCGCGATGTACCGACCGATATCGACGCCGATCGGAGTCGCGCATCAACCCATCTGGTATGACTTCGTCGAGATCGCAGCTGTGGTCCGAGGCAACTCGATCCTAAAGGGGAACCTTATCTTCACCTTTGTAAACGCGCTATTGATGGGAGGATTCATCTACCTGCTGACGCCAATCTCGAGAGAGGTCTACAACGTCGGCGCGGGTGAATACAGTCAACTCTTCGCGTCTGTGGGCATGGGTGCGTTTATTGGCGGTTTGTTGCTCGGTTTGAGCGGTGGATTTAGGCGTGCCGGCTACGCGCTACTCATCACGAATATCTTGGCGTCCGGTTCTGCAATCATCTTCGCGCTGGTTTCAAGCATCTATCTGGGGTTCGCGTTCGCGCTTACTTACGGATTGATTAATGCCATACACATAGGACTAGGAACCATCTCGTTGCAGATGGCTGTCACTGACAACGTTCGAGGACGATTAGCCGGAGTCTACGAACTTGCTTGGGCCGGGTTCCCGGCTGGAGGGTTCGTATACGGGGCCTTGGCAGATTCGCTAGGATCGTCGTCGTCGCTGATCATCGGTTGCGGCTTCGTGATCCTTGTCACATTCGCCGTTGGTGGCTTTAACCGGCGATTGAGGCAGCTTCGAATGCGAGTGTAAAGGCCGAGACCTTCTAGGCGTCAGGGTTCGTGTCGAAGTAGTCGGGCTGGTAGGGCGGAGGTTCCACCTGCCCGTCCAACTCCATCTGCTCTTGCTCTGTGAGGTACTTCGATGGGCAACGGACCGTCAGTGTTTCAGCATGAAGCACACCGTCGGAGCCGAGTTTTCCGTTGAGTATGATCTCCGAGTGGTCGTTGAAAAAGACTTGACCGACCTCGCCAGTGTAGACGACCGGCAATTCCATTGAACCGTACTCATCTTTCAAGCGGAAGTTCGCTGTTACTCCGTCAGGAGATTTGATGTATGAGCCGGGTACCAACTTGCCTAGGACACCAATGGCCTGTGCATCTCCGGGCGTCTCGTTCGCGACGACATTGTCGACGCTCGAAAACTGCACCGTGGCCTCGTTGAACGCGACGACAGCGAGGTAGACGATCCCGACTAAGAACAGGGCGGCAATAGCGAATATCTTCACCTTGCCGCTCATCAGCACGGTATATTTTGCGCTTGCGACGGGTTCGGTCGACGAGGCAGGTGTCTCTTTTTGCTCTGTGGTTGTCATTTGCGGTCAGGATGCACTGTTTCCATTATCGCCGCGTAGACGGGACAACTCCGCTGACAAAGTTCGTTGGCGCACGCCCATGTAGACGACATATGCCATGATGCCGATCCAAGCGATGGCCACTACCGCGAAAACGTAACCCAGATTGGTGTCGATGTCGGTGGATTGGGCCTGCACAACCGACATGGCCACACCGCTGCTATCTGACTGCACTGAGATCTGCGCCAAACGATTCTGCTGGTCTCGCAACCGTGTCGCCGCTTCTTGCGGTGCAGAAGCCTGATCCGATACCCATCTGTCGGCAACGCGGTTTTCCAAGCCGTACGAGGTGTTCGGGTTTGAGGATGACACAGTGAAACGCAGGTTGTTGCCGCCGCCGTCCACTATTGAAAAGGCGATCAGGTCCCCGTTCTCGGTTGTCTCCACATCGGTGACCACTCCTGTAGAGATATTGGGCGATTGAGCCAATGCAGGTGCCGCGAAGTATGAGGTCGTCAGCACGATAAGCGCGATGAGGATAGCGACTCTGCATGTGCGGTTCATAGGACTTCAGCGACCTCGGTCTTCCCCATCGTGAATTTCAAAGTCTCATACTCGCTTTCCGTCCGCGCCAGACCGTTTCTGGTTGTCAGAAGGGAGAAGAACAGCAGAGTGAACGCGATGACGCTGACCAGAAGTGTTAGCCCGATCTCCGCCGCGACCAAGTTTTCCTCTTCTGCGACAGGTCCGACCACCAAAGGCGGGTGCGCCTCCTGCCAAAGCACTGACGCGTAGTAGATGATGGGCGTATCGATAGCGCCAATGATGGCGATGATGGCTGACAACCGCATCCGTTGATCGCCGGGCGGGAAGTAGGCTCGGAACATCAAGTAGGCAACGTAGATGAAGAAGAGTATCAACGCGGTAGTGAGTTTCGCTTCGCCAGTCCACCAGACCTCCCAGACCGGTTTTGCCCAGATCATGCCGGAGATCAACATGATCGCACCGAACATGACCCCGACCTCGGCCATCGACAACGCCAGTCGATCCCAAACTTCGCGCTTGGTCACGAGATACAAAACGCTGGCAGCAGCGACCCCGACGATCGCAACCATGCTGACCCATGCGACCGGGACGTGGATGTAGAGAATCCTCTGAACCACGCCTTGGTTGATATCCGTTGGCACCCAAACGAACATCATCCACAACGTGAATGCCATGGCAACTAGCGTCGCGACATGCAACACTGTTTGGGCGCGGATTTTGGGGATTCCCATAGGGTTTAGGGCGGTCAGCGGCGATGATCGAATCTCTGCGTGCCAAAGTCCAATTTTATGTCGATTTGGTAAGGATTTCCTCGCAAGACACTCGATATGGTGGTTTCAATCATCCAAAACATAGCCAAAAAGAAAGGCGGATGCGGTTACGAATACAACGTCATACGCTACCGCAAGTTGGATCCATGCCGAAGCTTCAGACCAAGGAGCCTCCGTCACCGTGACGGAGGTCACGCGGATAGCGGCGAGCAATAATGGCGACACCGTCGGAAGAAACAGCATTGGGAGCAGCACTTCCCGGGCTCGTGCTCGAAAAGTGAGGCTGGAAAACAGAGTCCCAACGGCGGAGAAACCTATGGTAGACAACAATGCGATTCCGAATATCTCGACGTGCAGGACTGAGATATTGAAAAGGAAAGTGAACACGATAAACACGATCACAGTCGCGACCGCAAGAAAGATGAAGTTTCCCAGGGCCTTGCCGATGAAAAGCAGGTCGCGTGAAACCGGCGCCATCATCAACGCGCCTACGGCGTCGTTCTCCAATTCGTGAGAAGTTGCGCGTGTCAACCCCACAACCCCCGCAAATGTGACGGCGGCCCACAAGACTCCGGGCCCTGCTTCGATGGCTTTCCGAGCCGTAGGCTCAATGGCGATAGCGAAGATTGCAATTACGAGCGACGCAAACATCACGATGGCGATAGCGACATCGCGATTGCGCGATTCGATGCGCAGTTCTTTACGCGTCAGCGCCCAGATTATCGACAGAGAGGCGACCAATCCACTACCTGCGTTAATCGGTGTTTTCCAACCGACCGTTGATCATCCGGTAACTGCAATCTGCTGAATCTGCGACGAAACCGACGTTGTGAGTCGCGATCAATACCGCATGACTTCGATCACGCCACTCACCGACGATCTCTCTGAGATCGGTCAATGATGCTGCGTCTAAGCCTGTCTCAGGTTCATCGAGTAGCAAGAGAGCGGGGGAGTGCAATATCGCCCGTGCTATCGACACCCGTTTACGGTAGCCGTGGGACAGTCGTCGGACGCGTTCGTCTAGACGTGGCGTCAATCTGAGGCGGGACGCGACCTCGATCACGCGGTTTTCTACGGAATCCAATTGGCAGAGCGTGGCGAATAGCGACAGATTCTCTCGTACGGTCAAGTCCGAATAAAGCATCGGGGAGTGCATGACCGCGCCGATGTGGCTACGCGCCTCGGCGGCGCGTTTTACAGCGTCGATCCCTTTTACGGAGTGAGATCCAGAAGTGGGAGAGGTAAGCGTTGCTGCAATCCTCAGCAGGGTCGTTTTGCCCGAGCCATTAGCGCCAACGATCGCGACGACGGCACCGGGATCGACGGTCAACGCGACGTTGTCAAGAACGGTTGCCGCGCCATAACGCTTGGTCACCGCATCCATCCGCAACAGCGGATCGTGCGGTGCTTCGACCGTTTGGGTATCAGTGCCCGTGATGATGACCTACCAGATGTGGATGAGCTGAGTGATGCGGAGGATAACGGCGGCCGTTGCGAACCGTTTCAACTGGCACTAGCATCTGCTTGCCTTGCCTGGTCGCGCCTTTGGCATCGGTCAACTCAAAGTCGCCTTCCAACAATCTGATTATCGATACGTCAGCATCGGCACCTACCCGAAGCGAACCAATGGTGTCGGTCATCCCAATCGCGGATGAGGGACGTTGGGTGGAGAAAGCGATCACTTCGTCCAGCGAATACCCGAGATAGAGGTATTTCGACAGGGTCGTCAGGAGGTCGTAGACCGGCCCTCGGATGTTGTACCGGTGGACGTCTGAACTTACAGTGCCGGGACCGAACCCGTCGGCGGCGCACTTCTCCGCTACATCGAACGAGAATGATCCAGCACCGTGTCCTACATCGAAGTTAACTCCGCGGTTCATCGCGTCGCGTGCCGCATCTATCACTTTGCCGGTGTTGTCCACGATACCCGGAGGATTGCCGGTGAAACTGTGCGTGACGATATCTCCGGGACGCAACTGCTCAAGGTATCGTTCCACTGGATTGACCGTCCCGCCGATGTGGATCATCAAAGGCTTACGAAGCTGGCTCGACGCTTCTAGGGCGCGTTCCATCGCGGTCAGGTCGTTATAACCCAAAATAGCTTCGGATAGCCGTACTTTGATGCCTACAATCACCTCCGGGAAATTCCTCGCGGCTTCGACAGCCTTTTCGACGCGTGCCCACCTGACGTCTTCAAGCTCACCGATTTCGTTGTCCAGTTGGCCCATACCCGAGATGTGCAGGAATGCAAGAACTCGCGTATCGACCTGCTGCATGACGTAGCGATGGAACCCGGATATGGTGTTCGAACCTGCAGAGCCTGCATCGATGGCGGTTGTGACGCCTCGGTATAGGCAGGAGGGATCTGCTTCGACAGCGAGATGGGCAACTCCCCACCAGACGTGGACGTGCAAGTCGACCAATCCGGGTGTCACGATCAAATCGTCCGCCTCGATCACGTCATGAGCGTCTCCGTCGCTGATGTACTCCTCGACAGCGCGGATCTTGCCGCCGGAGATAGCGATATCTCGTTTGTCGTGCAGTCCTTGGCTCGGATCTATTACCGTGCCGTTCTTGATAACCAAGTCCCAAGTCATGTCTCGCCTCGCTCCTAAATTAGTCAGATCTACTCGCCGACTACGCGTCGAAATCTCGAATGACTTTGCCCGACGTCGTGCCTGTGACTTCGCCGTCTGCTATCGCTGGAACGCCGTTAACGATCACGTAGTCCATTCCTGTCGAGTACTGATGCGGATCGATGAAGGAGTTGTTCTGCTTGACGTTGTTTAGATCGAACACGTTGATATCGGCGTACATGCCTCGAGCGATGCGGCCGCGACGCGTCAGTTGAAGCCGTTGTGCGCCTAGGGCCGTCATCTTGTATATCGCCTCTTCCAACGACACCAGGTTTCGCTCTTTGACGAAGTTCTCAAGGTAACGAGAGTTTGTTGCGTAGCTGCGGGGGTGGGGTTTACCGCTTGACAATGCACCGCTGGTTCGCAAAGAGCTACCGTCTGAGCAGACCGCCATCAATCGCCATTGTGCAATCGCATCTACATCTACATCTTCCATTGAGTGCAAGACATACGATCCGTCCGACTGCTCGTAAAGGCGCAACGCGGCCTCCGAAGGGTCGCAACCCATCTCGTCTCCGATCTCTTCCAGATTCATGCCTTCGTAATCTGGGTTAGGCGGGAAATGAGCGACGACTGAACCGACTGCGCCGTGGTTGCGGCTGATGTAGTAATCGGTGTCAATACGCATCATCGCACGTAGGTCGTCATCCTGCAGACGATCCAGAGTCGCCTGCCTGCCTCCCGTCAGCGACCACCTTGCGAACATCGCTCCGCTGAAACCTGTACTCGACCACGAGTATGGATACTGGTCGCCGGCAACATCAATTCCTTCATCACGAGCGCGTTCGAATCCCTCCAATATCTCGGGTCCGCGTCCCCAGAACTTAGGGCCAACCGCTTTGACGTGTGAAACCTGTATCCGACCTCCGGTACGGCGTCCTATCTCGATCGCCTCGGCGTGCGCAGGGAAGAGACCGCAGAGATCGTCTGCTTCCGATCTGATGTGAGAGGAATAGAGCTTGTTTCGGTCGGCAACAGGTTGGTTCAATGCGATGACTTCATCGGTCAGGGAATAGGACCCAGGAGCGTACCACAGTCCTGTGGACATTCCCAACGCGCCGGCGTCAAGGCTCTCCTCGACCAACCGCACCATGTGGGCAAGTTCGTCAATGGTTGGCCCGCGATTATCCATCCCCATTACCGATGATCGGACCGTGCCATGGCCGACCTGCGTTGCAACGTTGATAGTTGACCCGCGCTGTTCCAGAGCATTCAAATATCCGTCGAAATCTTCCCAATCGACTTCGAAGGTGCCTTCGCCACCTCGGGTCAAGCGCTCTTTGAGGTGATCTTTCGCCGCGCCGTAAAGGGGCGCGCAGAAACTCATCCCGCAATTGCCGATGTATTCAAGGGTTACTCCCTGCGTCAGCTTCGAATCTGCTAACGGGTCGACTAGGAATGAGGCATCAGAGTGGGTGTGCAGATCGATGAAACCGGGCGTTACAGATTTGCCGGTTGCGTTGATGGTCGACTTGGCCTCAGCTTCATCGAGATCACCGACTGTTTCGATTGTGTCGCCTTTTATGCCCACATCGGCTTGTACCCCCGGTAGCCCACTACCATCATGCACCGTCCCACCGACTATCTTGATGTCCAGCATGTTCCTCACCCTCGAAAATCTGGTCGCTCTGCTGTGTGGATTTTATCTGCAAACGTTCGGGATCAATTGAACCCGCGCTACTTAATCTGCTTGACTTACACTTGCGAGGAGACTTCTGACAATCAGCAACAAGGGAGCCGAAGATTGAAGTTCGTCAGATTCGATAACGGTGACGGTGCGTCGTACGGCATCGTCGAGGATGACAACTCTGTAACGGAGATTTCCAACTCGCCGATAGACCAGTCCTACGAGAAGACGGGCAACTCGTACAAATTGGCCGATGTCAAGATTCTTGCGCCGAACCCTAATCCGGTCAAGATGCTGTGCTTGGCTCGAAACTACCGCTCGCACCTTCTTGGCGCACAAGAGCCTACGCGTCCAGAACCCTTCTACAAAACACCAACAGCGATCATCGGTCCCGGCGACCCCATCAAACTGACCGCTGATTCCGGCTTAGTGGTGTGCGAATCCGAACTTGTCGTCATCATGGGCAAGCAGGCCAAGAATGTCAGCGAAGAAGATGCTCTCGACTACGTCTTCGGTTACACGGCCGGCAACGACGTGAGCGCCCGGGATTGGCAGGGCGGCCCTGACGCCGACACACAGTGGTGGCGCGCGAAGTCTGCCGACACCTTCGGCCCTACTGGACCGTTCATAGTCACTGACATCGACCCGCACGACGTCAGCATTCGAGGACTAGTGAACGGTGTTGAAGGGCAGAAGTGTCACTCGTCAGAGATGATCTTCAACATCAATCAGGCGATCAGCTTTATCAGTCGATACGTCACCCTTGAGCCGGGCGACATGCTGTGGACTGGCACCTCGGGCACTACTCCCCCAATCAACATTGGCGGGGACGTGACGGTCGAAATCGACAAGATCGGCGTGCTGCACAATCCTGTCGAAGCAGCGTAACAACCGAACTCACGCCATTCGCGCTTCTAGCTAGCGCCAAAGTAGGTCGAGAGATCGCCTTCGGTCAGCCAGTAGAACACTAGGTAGGCTCCAACTACCGCGAGAATCACCGCAGAAACGCGTTCGACGTACTGCATCGAGCGCCGGAGCGGATTCAAGATCGCGCTCTTGAAGAGAGCGATTCCGATCGTCACGATCATGATAAGGAATGCCATACCGCCGGCGTATGCAACGAACTGAATCAATCCCGAAAGGAACCCCTCGCGTCCAAAGGAACTCGTCACAACGCTAAGGAATATGGGCAAGGTGCAACTAAGCGAGGCGAGAGCATAGCTTATTCCGAACAGGAAATACCCACCTAGGGAGGAAACTCGGGGGTCGCCGACTCGATCGGCCATCCTCTGCGCGACGCCTGTGTATATCTTGCCGCCCAGCAGGATATACGCGCCGATCAATGCCATGAGAATGCCCAACGTGAAGCCGATCCAAGGCAATGCCTCTTTGACGAGTTCCTGGCTCGCTGAAACCAAAAGTCCAGCCGTCCCGAACAATGCGATAAACCCCAAGCCCATAGCTAAACTCACGTAGACCGCTTTCGAGCCTCGTTTCGCGGCGCCTGCCAAACTGGTGTCGTCATCTACATCTGACGCGTCTCTGAGGTATATCGTGAGGTACGCGGGCAACATCACGAATCCGCAGGGGTTCACCGCTGCGACCATACCCGCGACGAACGCGAACCCGAAGGGAAGCAGGTCGCCGAGGTTGGTTACCCAGGAAGTCGAGGTGCTCTGGATCCCGAGGACGTTGCCGACAGCGTCGTTGGCCCCAGGGCCCTGAACGACACCTATTGCGAAGGCGATAACCAAAAGAGATACGGCACCAATCGCGGCGACGAGTTGGGCCGGCGATGTAGGTTGGGCGTTTTGGCCTAGCAACTTCATGTCATGGCTCCAGCGGGCTAGAGAGGATGGATACGTTTACGGACCTGAGGTGCGGCACCGGTGATGCTGTAAAGAATAACGACTCAAACCGGAATTTAGACGCACAATATGCAAGGGGAGGAGCGGTTTGCCGTCTTTGAGCAAGCATCGTGTGATACCATCGAACATTGGTTCCAAAGGTCATTTTGACGCTTTGGCGGCGCTTCGCGCGCCCAAGAAACGCAGAAAACACGACGTTCAGGAGATCACCCTAAAACCTTGACGACCGAAACCGTGGCTGTCGAGACAGAGGTCGCAGCCGAAGAAATCGATGAACTAGAGCCTTTAACCGTTGAAGGGCTCTATCGCGCTGGAGTGCATCTCGGACATCTTTCGAAACGATGGCATCCGAAGATGCGAGATTACATCCGCCTAAAGCACCAGAAGCGTCACGTCCTTGACATGGATAAGACGCTAGAGGCGATTGAACATGCCAAAGCGGCAGTCAGAGAGATCGTCGCCAGTGGTGGCGAGTGCCTGATGGTAGGCACGAAACCGCAGGCCAAGAACGAGATGGAGCGGTTGGCCAAATCGGTTGATGCGTCTTACATCACCTCTCGATGGCTAGGGGGTACGTTAACCAACTTCGCAACAATCTCCCGGCGTATTCAAGCCCTCATCGAGCTGGAAGAAGACTTCGCAAAAGGTGAGGTGCAGGCGCATACCAAGCGCGAGCTCTTGATGAAGCAAACCGAAGTGAGGCGATTGAACAAGTTCTTCGGTGGGATAAAAGAGATCTCGAAAGTGCCAGACGTAATGTATGTGGTCGGTATTGACCGGGAAAAACACGCCGTCAAGGAAGCTAACGATCTCAACATCCCCGTAGTGGCGATTGTTGATACAAATTGCGACCCTACAAGCATCACCCACCCGATTCCTGGTAACGACGACTCTCACGCGTCGATCTCTTTGATCTCGAGCCACATCGCCGCCGCTATCTCTGAAGGCAAGGAACTCGCTGCACAAAGGCAACGCGAAAGAGAATCGATGCAAGCCGAACGCGATGCGCAAGAAGCAGCAATGGCAGCAGCCCGCGCTGCCGCTGCAGAACGGCAAAAACAGCAAAATTCGGCAGAATGAACTTTCGACCAATAGCACGAACCCAATCAATCGAAATGGAGCAGTCACGAAATGGCTAATATCAGCACCGCGCAAATCAAGGAGTTGCGCGACCAGACTGGTGCTGGAATCATGGACGCGAAGCGAGCCCTTGAGGACGCCGACGGAGACATGAAAGCCGCGACCCAGGCACTCATGGAGAAGGGACTTGCGTCCGCTGCCAAGCGCGCCGGACGCGATGCCGCCGAAGGTGTAATCGAGGCCTACATCCACACGGGCTCAAGGGTTGGGTCTCTAGTGGAACTCAACTGCGAGACCGATTTCGTGGCTCGCACCCCCGAGTTCAAGGCCCTTGCACGCGACTTGGCGATGCAGGTCGCAGCGATGAACCCCCGTTACGTCAACAGAGATTCGGTTCCCGACGACGTTGAAGAAGTCTCTGAAGACGAAATCTTGCTCGATCAGATGTATATCCGTGACAATAGCGTCAAGGTCGCAGATTTGGTCACAGAGCTCATCGCAAAAGTCGGCGAAAACGTCAAGATTGGCCGAATCGAGAGGTTCGCTCTCGGCGAGTAAGCAAAGGAGCATCACAGCATGCGGTTGACGCCGCGTTACAGCCGCATCTTGCTGAAACTCAGCGGCGAGTCGTTTAAAGGTGCCAAGACCTCTGGTATCGATTACGACACCGTCAGGTATATCGCCGGTGAGATCAGTCAAGTCCACAATGCTGGTGTCGGGATCGGGGTTGTCGTAGGTGGCGGAAATATGTGGCGCGGAGCCGATTACGAGGCGCAAGGGATGGATCGCTCCAGCGCGGACCATGCCGGAATGCTGGCAACCGTGATGAATGCTCTCGTTCTGCACGACCAGCTTGAGCGTGACGGTGCGCCGGTCAGAACTATGACCGCTATTCCAATGCCGACCGTTGCCGAGCCATACGTAAGGTCGCGCGCCCTGCACCACATCGAACGAGGGCGTATCGTCATCTTCGCGGCGGGAACGGGCAACCCTTTCATGTCCACTGATACCGCGGCAAGTCTACGCGCTCTCGAGATGAACGCCGGAGTGCTCGTAATGGCAAAAAACGGCGTTGACGGCATATACGATGCCGACCCTGCGAAGGACCCTGCCGCTAAGAAGTTCGATCACATCACCCATCACAGGGCATTAGAGCTAGGACTGCGCGCGCTGGATTCAACCGCATTGTCGCTGGCAATGGATAACAAGATGCCCATCCTAGTGTTCGACATGTTTAAACCGGGCAATCTGGCAGGCATTGTCAGCGGTGGGCACGTGGGGACTCGGATCACTATAGACGCTGCTGGAGAGCAGCTGCACATGCCGCAACAGGCGGCGCAGGTTTACGCCTGAGACAATCAGCTACTTTTGAGTGGTACGTTCGCAAACGTCGGCAAACGTCGTTCAGGCGATTTAACATTATCTTCCGACAAACCAAGAGAGGTGCTCCGATGTTGGAAGAAACCTTGGAAGATGCGGAAAGCCGCATGAACTCCTCAGTGAGCGTTTTCCAGGATGACTTGGATGGATATAGAACCAACCAAGCGTCGACCTCCCTCGTTGACAGGATGCGTGTAAGCATCGACATGGGCGGCATGACTGACACGATGTTGATGAATCAACTCGCACTTGTCGCTGTAGAGAGCGCTCGGACGATCAAAATCGAGGCGTTTTACCCGGAAGCAGCCGCTGCAATCGTCAGGGCCATTCAAACCTCCGATCTTGGTTTGAATCCCCAAGTCGATGGCCAAACAATCCGATTGATATTGCCCGAACTTACTCAAGAGCGCCGCAGGGATATAGTGAGAATGGCTCGCCGACGCGCGGAAGATGCACGCGTGTCGATCCGAAACGTCCGAAGAGACGCCCAAAGCATGATTCGCGATATCCAAAGTGAAGGCGAAGCGCCTGAGGACGATTGCATAAGGGCTTCGAAATCGTTGCAGGATCTAACTGACGAAGCTGTTGGCCGAGTGGGTGAGTTGCTATCCGAAAAGGAAGCGCAAATCTTGGCATAAATGGCCGCTTCTAGAAACGGATTGAGGTTATTGCTTAAGTTCCTCGGGTCGATATGAGTTCGGAAAGGGTTGAATTCGACATTTCGGTGGTCCCGAATTCATCGAATAACGGGTCGCCGCCTGAAATCCGGATCCCCTATCACGTAGCAATCATCATGGATGGCAATGCACGGTGGGCTGAGAAGAACGGGTTAACGGTAGCTGAAGGACACCGCGCCGGATACGAAAATATCGAACGTGTCACGAGAGCACTGGCGGAGCGAGGAGTCAAAGAGGCGACCCTTTTCGCGTTTTCGACGGAAAACTGGGATCGCCCCACAACTGAAGTTGAAGCCATCATGGAACTCGCAACCGAAGCCGTTGAATCCGGTATCGGGAGATTCCACTCGCAAGGCGTCAAGTTGCGACATGTCGGCTACGAAAAACGGCTGCCGGTCGAGATGACCGCAAAGATTAAAGAGGCCGAAGAGTTGACGCGTAAAAACGACCGTTTCACGTTAAATCTTGCCTTCGATTACGGGGGTAGGCACGAAATCGTCAACGCGATCCGCCGAATCGTTGCCGAAGGTGTTCAACCCGAAAATATCGATGAAGGATTGGTGGCCCGTTACCTATTCACGCGCGGCATCCCCGATCCTGACATGATCATCCGCACAGGTGGGGAATTCCGCATCAGCAACTTCATGATCTGGCAGTCGGCATACTCCGAGTTTTACTCGTCGAAAGCGATGTGGCCGGAATTCGGGGAAGAGCAAGTCGACGAGGCGATCAGAGCCTATTCCTACCGTCAACGACGCTTCGGCGGCCGCCCTGAACGTCGGCGATAGTTCTGCGAAACTAGTCGCGTGTCTAAGGCTAGAAATCACGCTGAACCTGAGCCTGCAAGCAAATTATCCGAACTGAAGTTGCGGTTGATCTCGACCGCGATCGCACTGCCTGTGCTGGGGTTGGTGCTGTTCTTGGGTTTCTGGTCAGTTGCGATCGTCGCTGTCGTCGTCACAGGAATCGTCGGGTTGGAAACTCGGCAGTTGGTTTCTGGTGGGAAAGTATCGATTAAGGCTCAATTCTTCGCGATGCTATCTGGTGGAGTCGTTGCTGGCGCTGGGGTATTTGCTGCCATGCTCGGGTATCTTGACTTCGATTCCGTAATCGCGGATCGAACCGCCATCGCCATCGGCTTCGTGATCCTGCTTTTGTTGGTCGAGATCGTAGCTATAGCAAGGTTTCGACTAATCGACAAGATAAGGCAGAACCTGGTCCTCTCCTATGGCGCTGCTGTCGCCTTGGCGGTAACGATGCTGCCGTTTGTCATCTCACTTGAAAAAGGCCGAGAAATTCTCGCCTTCGGCATCTTAGTTGTTTTCGCGGCGGACAGCGGTGCCTTTTTCGTTGGTAGAACCTTCGGTAATCGGAAGATTGCACCCAAAATAAGCCCTGGTAAGACTTGGGAAGGGTTAATTGGAGGTGTCATCGCGGCATTGATTGCATCTTGGGTGCTGTCGAATCTGCTGTCTCTCGAATATTCATTCACTAAAATCTTGTCAATGGGTTTGGCGATAGCCGTAATCGGCGTTGCCGGTGACCTCGGTGAATCGTGGATCAAACGCCTTTCCGGGGTCAAAGATTCAGGCAGCATCATACCCGGTCATGGCGGGATCATGGATCGGCTGGACGCCCTAGCACCCAACTTCGTGTTCATATACTTCATCGAAAGATGGCTCGCATGAAAAAGCGGATATCGATCCTAGGCTCGACGGGGTCGGTAGGTTCGCAGACGTTGGATGTAGTCCGCCAATTCCCTGACGAATTCGAAGTTGTCGGGCTTTCCGCTGGCAAAAACATCGACAAGTTGGCGAAACAGATCGAGGAATTCGCCCCCCGTTACTTCAGTTCGATCGACGATTCGATATCCGAAATCGGTTCTGCCAAGCGGGTTTCTATAACCGATCTGGCAACTCACCCCGAAGTCGATTTCGTGATGCACGCCACCGCTGGTTTTGACGGACTACCTTTAGCGTGTGCCGCACTCCGCGCGGGAAAAGCCGTAGGGCTTTCCAACAAGGAATCGATCGTGATGGCTGGCGCACATCTCAAGCAGATTGCTGACGAGAATAGCGGCACGATTTTGCCAATCGATTCCGAACCCAGTGCGCTATGGCAGTGTGTAATCGGCGAAAAGTCCAGACCAAAGCGTTACATCATCACTGCCTCTGGAGGTGCGTTCCGCGACAAAACGCCAGACGAATTAGCGAATGTGACGCCAGAAGAGGCGTTGAATCATCCGACTTGGACCATGGGGAAGAAGATAACCATCGATTCAGCCACCTTGATGAACAAGGCATTTGAAGTTATCGAAACCGCGTCTCTATTCGACTCTTCATTCGACGAGATCGATGTTGTCATACATCGCCAAAGCATCGTTCACTCGTTAGTAGAAATGTCCGATGGTTCAATTAAGGCGCAACTCAGCCACCCTGACATGCGTCACCCGATACAGTTCGCACTCTTTTACCCCGAAAGACGGCCCAACGATGCTCTCCCAACATGCGATCTGCTCGAAGCGAGCGAGTTGACGTTTGAAGCAATGGATCCCAGCAAATACCCCTGTTTCGACCTCGCCATGAAGTACGCCCGGATCGGTGGCACGTACAACGCTGTGTTGGTAGGTGCTGACGAGGCCGCGGTTGATCTCTTTCTCGCACGCAAAATCAGATTCACCGATATCGCGCACGAGATCAAAACCACCGTGAAGGCCCATGACAACCAGCTTGACTTCACAGTTGAGGACGCAATCAGAGCCGCGCAATGGGCATATGACACGACTTACACCCGACATGAGATACGTTGATCTGGCAGCAATGCTTGGATACGCCCTGACCAGATGAGCACCACTCTTATATTCGGCCTGATCGTTGCTCTCTTGATATTGGGCCCGCTGATCATACTGCACGAGTTCGGGCATTTCTTCGTCGCAAAACTCAACAAGGTCAAGGTCTTGGAATTCGGGTTCGGTTTTCCACCCAGAGCGTTTGGGGTATGGACCGGGGTCACGACCGTTTACACCTATCCCCAGACTCGGTACGATGCCATCGGTGGACGGGAAAAACTGAAGGTTGGGCAGATGGTTACGGTATGGGGCGAGGAACGTGCAGACGGAAAGGTCGATGCCGTCGATATTCGGGCGTTCGAATCCAGCGACGGCGCGACCGCCCAAAGTTCCGCGTCAGTTTTTGTAGGGAAATTGAAACGCATCAATGCCGACGGCATCGTCATATCCGAAATGGTCTGGTCCATCAACTGGTTGCCATTCGGTGGCTTCGTCAAGATGCAGGGTGAAGAAGACCCGGAGTCGAAGAACAGCTTGGCTAGCAAATCGGCGCTAGCACGGATATCAGTCATAGTCGCCGGGGTAGCGGTCAACGCCGTGATCCCATTCGTTGTCTTTACTTTTGTAGTACTGATCCCGGTTCAATACATCGCCGGAGACGTCGTAGTCGCCAACGTCATGCCCAATTCACCTGCCTACGATGCCGGAATTAGGCCGTTGCAAAAGATCATCTCAGTTGATGGCACTCCAATCACAAGTTTTGGCGATCTGCAGAACGCGGTTATCCAAAAACTCGGTCAAGAAACGACTTGGGAGATTCAGCGCGGTATTCCAGACCCATTCGCAAGACCAACTGAACCGACTGTCCACTATTTGGAAGATGACACGCAGTTCGTCACCCTGATCCCTCGGTGGGATCCGCCGCGTCACCAGGTCGTGATTGAGGTCGACGACCCTTTTACGCAAATGCGTGTCGGCGTCGCCCGCGTCTATACCCCTAGTGTCGGAGCAAACGATCAATTGACTGTAGTCGCTGACGGATCAGTTCGCAACGACCTCTATCAGATAGCACTCTCAGAGATCGTTGAGTTCCTTCCGTCAGCTCAGATCGGCGACACGATCATGGTCACCGACACCGGCGACGACAGAGGTTTGCACTACCTTGACGCTCGCAAATTCAATCATGATCTCGGCTCGGTCACCTACCTCCAAGAAGGCGCCGCTGGAGTTCAACTGCAACTCATCAACACTCGCATCGAATCGCGTGGTGTACCCATAACCCGAGCCATCCCCGAAGGCATCAACGAAACTCTGGAAATCATCACCCTTGCAAGAAACTCGATATTCGGCGCGATATCTGGCTCGAAAAACCCGCAATTCGATGGTCCCGTCGCTGTCGGCCCCGTAGGTCTCAGCCAACTTTCAGGGGAAGTCGCAACCGCCGACATCGCAATAAACGCTCGTATCACTATCATCCTGACCCTCGCTGCAACCCTCAGCATCTCACTGACGGTTATCAACCTTCTTCCAATACCAGGTTTAGATGGCGGAAGATTGGCATTCGTTCTTATCGAGGTCATACGCGGCGGCAAGCGCGTCTCGCCCGAGAAGGAAAACCTTGTTCACCTCACCGGTTTCGTCCTGCTTATCGCCCTGATAGTCGTAATCTCCTTCTCCGATATCGCCCGGCTGATCGGCGGCGAGCGTTTCTTCTAACTGATAATGGAAAGAACCATGATCGAACTCGTAGACGCACCAACTTCACCGCGCTCAAAAACCCACCGTGTAATGGTCGGCGATGTCGCCGTCGGCGGTGGTAGCCCAGTCGTCGTCCAGTCAATGACCGACACCGACACTGCTAACGTGCAAGCCACGGTCGATCAGGTCAAACTCCTATCGGACGCAGGTAGCGAAATCGTTCGCATCACTGTCAACAACGACGAGGCTGCCAAGGCAGTCCCCGAGATCGCTAAACGCCTAGCTGACATTGGTTGCACAGTCCCGCTTGTAGGAGATTTCCACTTCATAGGTCATCGTCTCCTCCGCGACCATCCGGAATGCACCGAAACCCTGGCTAAATTCCGCATTAACCCAGGCAATGTCGGACGCGGTAAAAGGCACGACGAAAACTTCAACTCATTCATTGAGATAGCACGCGATCACGGGAAACCCGTCAGGATCGGAGTGAACGCCGGCAGCCTTGACCAAGAGTTATTGGTCCAGAAGATGGACGAAAATGCCCGACGCCCAAATCCGTTGAGCGGCGATGACGTCGAACGCGAAGCTCTGGTCGAAAGCGCAATCGCAAGCGCCGCCGCCGCCGTAGACGTAGGTCTCACAGAGACGGCAATGATCATCTCCTGCAAAGTCTCTCGCCTAGGCCAGATGGTAGAGGCATACAGAACTCTATCGAACTTGACAAACATCCCCCTGCACTTAGGACTAACCGAAGCAGGGATGGGGCAGAAGGGCATCGTCGCCACTAGTGCCGCACTCTCCGTTTTGCTCTACGAAGGCATCGGTGACACGATACGAGCCAGTCTTACACCCGAAGTCGGCGGAGACCGAGCCAAAGAGGTCAAACTTTGCCAAGACATCCTTCAGTCGCTCGGAATCCGGACCTTCCGCCCATCAGTCACCGCCTGTCCGGGTTGCGGCCGCACTACTTCAACCCTCTTCCGTGAACTGGCCAGCGACATACAGCAGCAAATCGACATCAACCTCCCAGACTGGAAAATGCGCTACCCCGGATCCGAGACGTTGAAGGTAGCTGTTATGGGCTGCGTCGTCAACGGCCCCGGCGAATCACGCGCCGCCGACATCGGCATTTCACTTCCAGGAAGCGGCGAAAGTCCCCGAGCACCAGTGTTCGTCGATGGACAACGAAAACGTATGCTGTCCGGACCGACAATCGCTGAAGACTTCATCGACATGGTCAACGAATACGTCGAAAACCGATGGGGCGCATAAAAAGAGAACTATACCCGTGTCTACACGGCGAGATCACACGGATAGAATCGAGTGCGAGAGCGGATCAGTCGATGCGAGTGAAAGGCTATGCCACGAAAACTCTTGTCACTGAGGCCGCTCTCGTATCTTAGAGAATAACGCCAGAGACAACAGAACTCACCTTGAGCGTCTCGACTACTCGATCTTCACGGGCACTGTTCTAGAGCAACTTTCGCGTCGTAGCTGTCGAAGAAGACGCCTGCGGCCTGCGGCGCGTTCTGCATGATGTTCGCGACGTGCTGATACACGATTTCTGGGAAAATCGAAGATTCTCTCTGAGCGAGACGCAGTCGCTCGCACTTGAACGTCACACCTCTTGAAACGACAGTCGCGTTTCTAGCGACTGTCGTAGCGTGCGCTCTCGCAGTCGCAGTTCGCAACGGCGCGACTGTCGCTTCGACGAGGTCGTTTGCTTTTTTCTTCGCTTGCTTGACAGCTTGCAGATGCCTGTGGTCGTCAGTCGCTCGTGACAACAGGGGAAAGCAAGTCTCGATCAAGAACTTCTCAGCTTCGACATCACGACGCTCGTCGCTCGCGATTGTCACATTCTCGTCGACGACTTCACCGCTGAAGATCGAGACTGTCACTCGATGACCGTCGAGAGATTCAGCGGTGATGTTCTTCCCTTTCGAAGCAGTCTCTTCGCACTCTTCCAGCGTCGCAAGCAGAGCTTCCGCAGTCGCAGTTCGCTTCGCTTGAGCAGTAGCGATCAGCTCTGCGCTGTTTCGCGTTGGAAGAGCAGTCGGACCGAGAGTCGCAGTCACGCTTGAAGTCGCAGACGGAAGTTGCGTGTATACGATGTTCTTGCCGCTCTCTCTGTTGCGATTGCAATCTGCTATCGAAGCAAGCACAACGATGACGAGCGCGACAAAGACAGCGACGGCAATGAATTCAGTCTTCCCCCACCTCACTAGGCACCCCCTCGCGGCAAAGGACAGAGTCGTTTGCTGTTCAACCGCCGTCCAGACGCGCCGACGAAGGGGGCGTGAAACGCCCTGTCGATCACGTTGATCGACGCGTCGAACTTCGACGATTGAACAGCACTTACGACTCTAACGCTTGCAAGAGGTTGATGAATGCGTCATGTTGGGAAATGTTTCGCGTTCCATGTGTTCGAGTTCAAAGCGGATTCGTCAACGTCGGTCTACTATTCTTCACGATTCTTTGCGTTTTCGTCGATGTCGCGGCGAGAATCGTAAAAGACGCTCAGTCGATCTGACTGCGCTCAAGAAGAAGCCCGACGCTGGAACGTCGGGCTAGATAAGAGCAACCAAGTTGAAAGGAACGCTCTTGATGAAGAAGCATATATCTGACGAGAACGCTGTTCAACTCGTTCTGACCTTTGAGGACGACGAATCTCTGCTACAGTGCACGCAAACAGCACTAGACGACGAGGTTCGAGACATGAACAGAAAGGAAACGACGTTATTCGAAGCGATGCAGCTCTTCAGCGATGAGAAACGTGCTGAAGACTGGATGATGAAGCAGCGATGGGGAAGCGGTGTCAGATGTCCGAGATGCAGCAGCAGCGAAGTGTCTGTTCGCAAGAGCAGAAAGCCGATGCCGTTTCACTGTCGCAAGTGTCGCAGGTACTTCTCAGTCAGAACTGGGACTGTGCTCGAACGCTCGAAAGTGCCGTTGCGCAAGTGGGCGATTGCGATGTTCATGATGTCGAACCACCCGAAGGGCGTCAGCTCTCTGCAGCTGCATCGCGATCTCGACATCACTCAGTCGACAGCGTGGTTTCTAGCTCATCGCATCCGCAAGATGATGTCGACGCAGAATCGCAGCGTGAGACGCGCAGGTCCAGTCGAAGTCGACGAGACGTACATCGGCGGGAAGTTTCGCAATCGAGCGCTGCACAAGCGCTACTACAAAGGGCGCGGCGCAGTCGACAAGTTTCCGGTCGTCGGAATGCACGACTCAGCTACGAACGAAGTGACTGCTCTCGCAGTCGACGACACGTCGAAGCCTGAGCTTCAGCGCTTCGTGCTAGATCGCACGAGCATCACGACTGTCGTCTACACAGACGAGCATCGCTCGTACGCAGGGATGCTGAGACTGCATCAGACGATCAAGCATTCAGCTCGCAAGTACGTCGACGGGTCAGTCACGACGAATCGCATCGAGAGCTTCTGGGCGTTGATGAAGCGCGCTTACAAGGGCACGTATCACTACTGGAGCAGGAAGCATCTGCAGCGCTACGTCGACGAGTTCGTCGCTCGTCACAATCTTCGTCGCGCAGACCCGCTCAGTCAGATGACGACGATGCTGAGAGCGTCAGAGGGAGCGAGATTGACTTACGAGACGCTTACCGCTTGAGAGGCGTTAGCATTGAAACAGATGCGCGGAGTGGTTTCCACTTGAACTCGCGAGACGAGCGAGCTCTGTGTCAAGCTTCGATTGACGCTCCGCATCAATGAGCTAGAGGGAGTGGCCATTCTGACCCTGAGCGGTAATGAACGCTCGCTGTCGGAGCAATTCTGTCAGCGTCGCACCTCCCTCGCTCAACCCTGATTTTACCACTGGTCTCGACGACGATGTCATGTCTCGTCAGTCTGCTAACATCGTTGAACTATGACTGAGCGCAAGCGACGTGAACTAGAGATGCCCGAGCCCGTCGACGCGTCTCCCGAAGAGATCGTTCACACGATTCTCAACGCGGGCGTCCCTGACGACTGGGACGAGTTCGAAGAAGAGCTAGAGCGCAAGCGCGACGCTGATGAGTAGGTGAAGAACACTGCAGCGTCGTCTAGAATCGCATCTGAAGAGAGCGCAACGTTAACGGAGTCACCCGGCGACTGTAAACTCGAAAATGCAAAAACGCCGGTACGATGAATACGACGTTGCGCTTTCTCATCCCATCCTACCACTCAGCGATCTCGCCGTGTAGTCTCGGGTATAGTTCTCCATAAAAACCGTCGTATTTCTAATAATCCATAGGGAACCAAAAACTATCAATGCGAGCATCACAGTTCTATATCAAGACCACGCGCGAAGCCCCAGTCGATGCTGAGACCATCAGCCACCAATACCTCGCCCGCGCAAGTTTCATCCAACAGATAGCCGCGGGTATTTTCAGCATCATGCCTCTCGGCCAACGGAGCCTCGAAAAGATCCGCAAAATCATCCGAGAAGAGATCAACGATGCTGGCGGTCTTGAAGTCACGATGCCTGTCGTCCAGCCCCGGTCCATCTGGCAGGAGAGCGGTCGCGCCGACACTTACATCCCTCCGCTCGCACAGTTTCTTGATCGACGCGAGCGTGAGATGGTCCTCGCACCCACTCATGAAGAGACTGTCTCAATGATGGGCCGTTATGGCATCACCAGCTACCGGGACATGCCGCTCATCCTCTATCAAATCCAGACGAAGTTTCGGGACGAAACTCGCTCCCGAGGCGGGCTCTTGCGCGTCCGAGAATTCGAAATGAAGGATGCATACTCCTTCGATGTCGACGACGAAGGTCTTGACGTTAGTTACGAGGCGATGGCGCAGGCATACCACAACATCTTCTCTCGATGCGGCCTCAACGCGGTGATGGTCGAAGCCGATTCTGGATCCATTGGCGGAAAAGACTCAGCAGAGTTCGTTCTATTGGCCGACAGCGGCGAGGACACTATCCTCATCTGCAACTCCGGTGATTGCGAATACGCCGCCAATCTTGAAAAAGCAGAATTCGTCAAGAACCACAATTCGTCGGAAGAAATCCGTGAAGTGGAGAAATTCGCAACGCCGGGAATCAAGACCATCGAGGCATTAGCCGAGGCCGAGGATGTTCCCACATCGAAGACCGCCAAGGCTGTCTTCTACACCATCGACGACAAGGTGTACGTAGTCGTCATACGCGGCGATTACGAGGTAAACGAGACCAAAGTCAGAAACATGATGGATGGCTCTGAACCTCGCTTGTCAAGCCCTGAGGAAGTTGCCGCCGCCGGCTTCCCAGCCGGTTCAGCATCCGCAGTAGGTGTAGCCAGCGAATTCGTGATCGCCGACGATTCAGCCGTAGAAAACTCAAATCTATTAGCAGGAGCCAACGAGGAGGGATATCACCTCCGCAACGTCAACTACGGTCGAGATTGGAATGCCGACCACGTCGGGGACATAGCCTCCGCAGTCGAAGGCCACAGGTGCACAAGATGCGTGGATGGTCATCTCAAACAAAACCGTGGCATTGAAGTGGGGCACATCTTCAAACTCCGCAACATCTATAGCGATGCGATGAACGTCAAGTTCAATGACGCGAATGGTAACCTCCAATCTGTTCTCATGGGCTGCTACGGTATTGGAACGGGACGCCTCCTAGCGGCAGCCGTCGAAGCCAACCATGACGACCGCGGGATGACTTTGCCAAGATCGATCGCGCCTTTTGAGGTCGTCATAGTAGCCGTCAATATGCACAACAATGAAGATGTTCGCGCCCTAGCTGAATCTTTGGCCGAGCAACTCCAAAACGCAGGCATCGACACGTTGCTTGACGACCGCGATGAAGCACCGGGCGCGAAATTCGCCGATGCAGATCTCATTGGAATGCCGGTGCGCGTCGTTGTTAGCCCGCGAAGCATCCAGAACGGCGGTGTCGAAGTTAAACATCGTCTCGCCGATCCAAAGGATTCGACCATTCATACCGCCGATCAAGCGCTAGCAATGATTCAGGCCACATTGGAGTCCTGATCAAAACCAAATCGAAAACGTCATCGTATTGAAATAATGAGCGTCGGAACGTTGCGCGAACATCATCTTAACGTGATAGAGTTGAACGTATAAGAACGCGCATTGTTTCGGCTATGCGTTGAGGAAGTGGGCGGGCGCCCACTTTTTCTTTTTGGGGTTCTACCCGAAGCGAACGATGGAGGCCTGCAAAGATGAAGAGCGACATGCTGCTCGCAGTAATGCAGCTCTCGGCGGAACGTAGTCTTCCGCAAGAGTCGGTCGTCTCTGCATTCGAAGAAGCCATCGCAGCCGCGTACCGCCGTGATCCCGCTGCCGAAGACCAAGATGTAACTGTCAGGCTTGATCCCGAAAGTGGCGATGTAGTCATTAATACTGTCGTCCATGTCGTTGAAGAGTTGGACGAGATTGACCCACGCGGCCAAGTAATCGTCGAACAAGCTCGTAAACTCAGCGCTGACGCCCAACCAGGTGACGACATCATCACCGGGGTGCTCGAATTTACGCCCCAGCGAATCGCGGCTCGCACAGTTACTCAGGTATTGATGCAACGCCTCCGCAGTGCCGAACGAAGGCTTGTTTACGAACAATACGCTGACAAACAAGGTGAAATAATCTCCGCACCCATTCGCCGCATCGCTTCGAATCGTAACGTCGAAGCTTTCTCTGAACGACCGACAGTTTTCATCGATCTCGGCAAGGCCGATGCAATCATGCCCGGCGACGAGCAGAGCCCCAACGAGCGATACCGCCCTGGGATGGAATTGAAGTTTTACGTCGTCCGCGTTAGCGACCAAAACGCTGATGGCGAGGGCGCACCTGAAATCATCGTTTCCAGAAGGCACCCGATGTTGCTCCGCCGTTTGATGGAACTCGAAGTGCCCGAGGTCAAATCCGGCCTCGTAGACATCAAGTCGATCGCTCGCCACGCGGGTGCCAGAAGCAAGATCGCTGTTTACTCCAACAAACACGACATAGACCCCATCGGCGCGTGCGTAGGTTTGCGTGGAATCCGAATCCAAAACATCGTAACTGAGTTGATGGGTGAGAAGATCGACATTTTGGAATGGAGCGACGACCCGGCCGTGTTTATTGCCAATTCGCTGGGACCAGCGCAAGTTGAAGACATCGTCATCGTCGATGATGACAACGTAGAGGCAATCATCCCCGAAAACCAACTGTCACTCGCCATCGGCAAGGATGGTCAAAACGTTTCCCTCGCGACACGACTAACCAACTACCACATCGAGATCAAGGGTTCTGCAGCCTACGCCGAGGAATTAATTGCTCGCCAGCGCGAACGAGAAGCCGAAGCCACGCGGGTCGCCGCCGAAGAAGAAGCAGCAAGATTGGCAGCCGAAGCAGCCCTCGCTCAACAAGCAGCCGAAGCCGAAGTCGCCGCTGAGGAATTGGAAAGACTACGGCTCAAGGAACTTGAGACGGTAGCGGCCATTTCATCAGACCATGAACTTGAACCGGAAGCTGAACCTGCCGAACCTGTGCTGTACGTCCCTGAATCGGAGATCGAATCGGTCGATGAGCAATTTGTCGTCGCAGAAGAAGAGGTCACGCCAGAACCCGAGATCGTCGATGAACCGATCCCAGAGATGGTAGCCGAAGCTATCGACGAACCAGTTATAGCCGAGGAGTCGCAGCCAGCCATCGAAGAGGAGACAACCGAGGAACCAGAAGAAGAGTTCCCAGCGGGTCCCATCCTCTTCGTTCCGCAAGTCGATCGACCACAACCACCGACGCAGCCAGTCTCAGAAGAACCTGAAGAGGACCTCGACCTTGAACTCCTCGAGTTGGAAGAAAAACTACGCGAACTCGAGATCGAGGAACAAGAGCGCGTGGAAGCAGAGCGCGAAGCCGCCGAACTCGAAGCCCTGGAGCAAGATATAGATTCCGACGAGTTGTGGGCGTTGCCTGGTGAATTCGAGGTAGCAACCGAAGCGCCTGAATCTGGCCTTCGTTTTGCCGAGGACATCTCAGGGTACCGCGACGAGGACGGAAGGCGTTCTGGCAGAGGTCGTCGTGGCGGCAGCTCACGCCGCAACCGGCGATAAAGCCAACAACCACGTCCGAAAAACTGGGAGCTGCATTAATGTCGCGCGTTCGACACTTGCCCATGCGAACATGCGTCCTTTGCGGCGATAAAAATCCCAAACAGGAAATGCTTCGAATCGTCCGAACCGACATCAACTCGGTGGCAATTGACGAACACGGCAGGATGAACGGCAGAGGTTGCTACGTCTGCTTGGATACGACGGGATTCGACCCAGGCAAAATAAACGATAAGATAAGGAGAGCGCTCAAGCTCCGAATGGAAGTCCCTGCAGACTTCATTGAGCAGTTGATAGCGCGCTTCAACTCTGGTTAGCAGGGTGTTGGGGACGGGAAAAAGAAACACTCATGGCGAGATCACAAAGAACACGACAACGACGCAACGGACGACGCAGATCGGGAAACGCAGTGGCTGATCGCCCTGCCGCCCGTCGACAAGCCGTTCAATTCACAGGACCAGTCGACCTGCCGGCGGAGATCAGCGTAGCTGAATTGTCTGAGGTCATTCGTCGTTCGCCCATCGAAATCATCAAGGAGCTTATGCGACTGAATATGATGGTCGCAATGAACGACTCCGTAGATTTCGAGGTCGCAGCTACTGTCTCGGTTCGTCTCGGGGTCCGGGTTCGCAAGCCAACTGAGGTCGAAGAATCCGAAGCATCAGACCGCGTCGGTGTCGACGAAGAAGAAAGCAACGCCGAACCACGCCCCGCTGTCGTCGCCGTGATGGGACACGTCGACCACGGAAAGACTACGTTGCTTGATGCAATTCGAGGAACCAGCGTCGTGGAAGCCGAAGCCGGCGGCATTACTCAAAGTATCGGCGCATACCAGATCGACCACGAAGGGCAACTCGTCACATTCATCGACACGCCGGGCCACGAAGCATTCACCGCGATGCGGGCGCGAGGAGCCCAGGCGACCGACATCGCCGTGATCGTAGTCGCCGCTGATGACGGTGTGATGCCCCAAACTATCGAGGCCATTAGCCACGCAAAAGCCGCGCAAGTGCCCATCATTATCGCCGTCAACAAGATGGACCTACCCGCAGCCGACCCCACTCGAGTCAAGACCGAATTGCTTGAGCAGGATATCATTGTCGAAGACCTCGGAGGCGACGTGCTTGCGGTTCCAGTCTCCGCCATAAACGGTGACGGTGTTTCGGAACTGATCGATTCCCTTCTCCTCCTCGCCGAAGTGTCTGAGTTTACCGCTGACCCTGATCGACCGGCTATAGGCGTGGTCGTTGAAGCGAATCTTGACAGACTCCGCGGGCCACTTGCAACCGTCATCGTTCGTTCCGGATCCGTGCATACTGGTGACACAGTCGTCGCCGGCGATAAATTCGGGCATGTCCGTCGGATGGTCGATGGTTTCGGCACCGAGGTCAAGGTAGCTGGACCATCTGCCGCGGTGGAAATCCTCGGATTGAATGGCGTTCCTGAGTCTGGTCAACAATTTGAAGTTGTCGAAGATGAGCGTGAGGCACGACTTAGGATCGATACGCGCCTCCGACAAGAACAGCGACGTACCGATACAGGCCGGCCATCGACTCTGGCTGAAGTGTTGCGACACCGCCAAAGCTACGACGCAGCCGAACTGAACCTCGTCGCCAAAACCGGCGCCCAAGGCACTATCGACGCCATCCGTCGTGCTGTCGATGGTCTTTCTTCACCCGACGTTCAAGTCAAACTGTTGCACGCCGCGACGGGACCAATCTCCGAGTCCGACGTAATGCTCGCCTCAGCATCCGATGCAATGATCGTCGGTTTTGAGACGTCCGTGGAACCTGCTGCCGCCCGCCTCGCCAACCAAGAGAGCGTTCCCATCAGAACTTACGACATCATCTACACGATGATCGACGACGTCAGACAAGCAGCTGCGCGCCTCACCGAACCTGAGCAGGAAGAGGTGGTCCTTGGACGTGCAACCGTTTTGCAGGTCTTCCCGCATGGCAGACGAGAACGCATCGCAGGTATCCGTGTCAACTCAGGTCTTTTGCGTCGCAATGCTCGGATGACCGTTACGCGCCGTGGAGAGGAGATCTTCGAGGGTGCAGTGTTGTCGATGCGACATTTTGACGAAAACGTCAGAGAGATCGCAACCAACTACGAAGGTGGCGTTGTTCTAGATGGCTTCCACGATTACGAGGAAGGCGACATCATCACCTGCTACGAGATGCGAAACGTCGGAAGCACGTAATCCTCTCGCCCGTTTTCCGTACTCAAGATGGCTAGACGTATCGAGCGCGTTGAGAACAACATCCAACGCATCGTCGCAAAGATCATCGACCAGGAGCTCCAGCCACCAGGCATGGTCTCGGTCATGTCCGTTACCTGCGACAACGGCTTGACCACCGCCAGGATAGCGGTAAGCGTCTACTCTAAGAACTCGGACGCGAATTTCACGATTGAATATCTTCAACAAAGGTCAGCATTTATACAACGCGAACTCAGCGCCAGAGCAGACATGCGACGAACGCCGAAAGTCGAATTCGTCCTTGACACTTCGCTCGAAGATGGTCAGAGTATGATCGACTACATCTCCGACCTATCTGACCGCCGCTGAGCTATCGCGGCCGCTTCCAAAAATGACGATCCAAACAGCCCCGATTACCGGGTTTTTGAACGTCGATAAACCCCAAGGTTGGACCTCATCGGACGTTGTCGTAAAGTTGCGATCAGCCTTACAACTGCGCAAACGACGCATCAAAATCGGACACGGCGGCACATTGGATCCTTTAGCTACCGGTGTGCTCCCCATATGCGTCGGTTACGCTACCCGACTTTCCGAGTACCTCCTTTCTAGCGACAAGGCATACCTGATGTCCGCAAAGCTCGGAGTTGCTACCGATACCTACGACTCCGAAGGTGAAATCACCGAAACGTCCGATTACGCTGGGGTTTCGCGTTGCCGATTTAAGTCAGTCGTTGACGGATTCGTAGGAGAAATTGATCAAACCCCGCCAATGTTCAGCGCCATCAAAAAAGACGGCCAACCGCTCTACAAGCTAGCGCGTCAAGGCAAATCCATTCACAGGCCACCGAGACGCATCAATATCGATTCGTTGACGCTGACCGAATGGAATCCGCCGCATTTTTCGCTCCGAATCCAATGTGGCAGTGGCTTCTACGCTCGAAGCCTCGCCCACGACATCGGTCAATCCTTAGGCTGTGGCGCTCACATGACTTCGTTACGACGCGAGAGGGCAGGGGAATTCCGAATCGAGGACGCCATATCAATCGACGCCCTGATCGCAGAAGCCGACGGAGATGCTTGGAGCCGACACCTGCAAAAACCAGATACGGTGTTGAAGATGTTCGGCGCCATTATGCTCAGCGGCGATCAAGTCTCAGATTTTCGGCATGGCCACGAGATTCCGGCCCCGCATCAATCTGAACTCAAACAAGAAAAACTGGTCCGAATCTACTCTCCCAACGACGACTTTCTGGGGTTGGCTAGTTACGAACAATCCGTTGAAGTACTCAAACCCACAAAGGTATTTACCTAGTAAACCTCAACTTCACCCTGGACCCAGATATAGAATCGCGATCTGGCGAGACAATAAATAAGCGATGTTCGCGGGTGTATGCTTCTTGCCCGGTGCATCGGCGAATTCAATCACCACCAAAACACCCGGAAATTGCACGGAGAATCGCTACTCTTCCTATCCGCCGAGTTGATCATCATGCTCTCGGTGATCCTCGTTGCCGCAAAGGTCGGCGGTGAGATTGCGGAGCGATTCCTCAAGATCCCAGCTCTTATCGGTGAGTTAACCGCTGGGATCATCATCGGTCCTCATGCTTTAGGCGGTATCCGATTCTTCGACAGAATTGGTCCGGTGTTTCGCGAAGTGGGGCCTTATATTTCAGAAGCCGCATCACACGCCGGCGACACAGTTGAACCAGCTATCCCATTCGCCCTTTACTTCGTCGGACAACTAGGCGCTGTTCTTCTCCTGTTCGAAGCAGGACTGGAAACCGACCGTCAACGCTTCCTTAAATTCATCCGCCCAGCCACCGCAGTCGCTCTTGGTGGTGTCATCTTCCCCTTCGTACTCGGCGTACTCGTCACATTGTGGTTTGGCTACGCAACATTCGATTCGATACACGACGCAATTCCCGCTCTATTCGTAGGTGCCATACTGACGGCCACATCAGTCGGCATAACTGCAAGAGTGCTCAGCGACATCAGTCGCCTCGACTCGATCGAAGGCGTGATAATACTCGCTGCCGCAGTGGTAGACGATGTCCTAGGAATAGTTATCGTCGCTATCATCGTTGCAATTGAGGCCGAAGGAACCGTATCCGGTGGTTCCGTCGCTCTGCTTATCGTCAAGGCATTCGGTTTCTGGCTCGGACTTACATTGATTGGCAGCATTCTAGCAAACCGCATCTCCAGATTGACGATGTGGTTCCAATCCGACGGAGCAACCCTCGTCCTCGCCATCACCCTAGGATTTATCGCCGCAAGCGTTGCTGAGGTCTACTTTGGACTAGCCATGATTATCGGCGCGTTCTCAATGGGTTTGGCCCTCTCCGCAACTGTTCTCAAGGAGTACACCATCTTCGCCATTCAAAACGGCGGTAGCATACTGGTGCCAGTCTTCTTCTGCATCATCGGAATGCAGGTAGACCTGACTGCCGTCGCGGAATCCGACAACTTGGGACGGCTCGCGTTATTCGCGCTCGCCGTCACTGCCATCGCGATCATCACTAAAGTCGCAGGATCTGGACTGCCAGTGATGGCAGTCGGGTTCGGCAGAGAACGCTCATGGCGTATCGGATTAGGCATGTTGCCCCGAGGTGAAGTCGCACTCATCGTCGCCGAAATCGGACGCGCCAGCGGAATCATTGGCCGTGATATCTTCACCGTCGCAATCGTCATGACCGTCGTCACTACAGTCATCGCACCGATCTTCCTCGTCAAAGCTTTCGGTGGCGGCCAGCCACGCCGCCGCGGGCAATCCCAAGTCCGCGCGCACTAGCCTCGCTCGCCGATAATTGGAGATGAGCCGTTTATCATTTACGGGCGCAAACACGCCCCCGTAGCTCAGTGGATAGAGCACTGGTCTCCGAAGCCAGGTGCGTGAGTTCGATTCTCACCGGGGGCGCCACCGAACATTCATGATTAAACAGTCCTTGAATCACACTTCGCTTCCCACAATTGCAAACGGCACGCCTTTGGTTGCGTACATAGCTAGCACCATCAGCCATATCCGTGAGCGATCGCCTCTTACTCGCATCCTTATAATCACCCCTTCCATCTTTTCAGCCTTCTTTCTGAGGCGAGCTGTAACCGACCAGCTGTGCGTGAAAAACGATGAAGCCCTCTTCAACGTCGAGTTCATGCGAATCGAAGAAGTGGCAGACCGTCTATTCGATGCCTTACCTGACCAACCACAGAAGCCATCCATGTCCAGGCTGATAGCGTCCGAACTCATCCACAACGCGACACTGCAACTGACAACTCCCGGCCCGCTCACTGAACACGCCACCAACGAATCCACGATCAACGCGATCCAAAAAACTTTACAGGAGTTAGAGCGGTTAGATAAAGGCTCCAGCAACGCGCTGCAAGAGCTCGCCAACCGCACCCAATCCAGGCTATATCCGCAACTTAAGGAAATCCAACGAAACTACTCCGCCGCTGCAGAGCAATATCTCACAAGAGAAAACAAAGCGGCCATCGTTGCCAAAATCGTCTCTCAAGACTCCGACATAGTCGCATCAACATTAGCTTCTCAGATCATCGCAATACGGGCACCGATGCCCCCAGATGCATATACGCGCCTCTGGGACAGCATGGAAAGGCATTCATCGACAACCACGATCCGCATCAGATCGGAGACAGACCAACACGGAAACGATGCTGAAACCCCAACCGAAACGCGTTTCTACTCCACCGTGGGCGCCGCCGATGAACCCAGAGCCTTGATTCGAAACATCATCGCCGATGCCAAACAAGGCATCAAATTCGGCGAAATCGCTGTCCTATATCCGACCAACGACTACGCCTCCCGCATCAAAGACGCCCTGAACACCGCGGGCATCAAGAACTGCGGCCCCTCAACCCGGACCCTGGCCGAAACCCCAGCCGGAAAATTCGTCTCCCTTTTCCTACACATGGTCGCCGCCGAGATGCGCCGCGACACATTCACTACTTGGACCACCTCCGCGCCCGTCATCGACCCTACAGATGGCGATAGAGTCCCCGCAGTCCCATGGGAAGTCGCCTCACGCAACGCCAAAATATCCCGATTCGCAGGCGACGACAGATGGCGACGCTCCCTCCAACGCTACTCAAGATCGATGCGCAACCGAGCACGTCGAGCGGAAGAATCTCCAGACGAAGACTATACCGTCGATCCTGAAGCATGGCGCGAAATGGCCAACGCGACCACCAGACTCAGCGATTTCATCTCGGAACTAAACGATCTAATACAGATCGAGCATCCGCGATCATGGGCCGATTGGGCCGATTGGCTGAAAGAAATAATCGACAATTATCTGGTCAAACCACGAACACAAGATGACCATGCAGCAAGTGGATTGACTCGCGTCCAAGAAGATCTAACCCAAGTCCGAAACCTCGATAAAGTCGCTAGCACCTACGTCGACTTCAATCGTTTTTCCAGGACCGTTCAAAGATTCCTACGGACCAGACTACAAGGCGACCCCGGATGGGGCTCCACTGTGTTCGTCGCACCCCTTGAAGCAAGCATCGGCAACTCATTCCGTAGCATCCACATTCTCGGGATGGCTGAAGGCGGATTACCGAGACCCGGCAGACCCGACCCGCTCCTCTCAGACCACCTTCGCCGTATCTTAGACGCCGACGGCTCGACGCTGCCCACAACCATTGACCACATCGAGTTCGAACGTCAAACCTTCCAACTGGCGCTCCAATCCGCACCCTTGCGAGGACTCTACTGGAACAAAGCCCTTCTCGGAGCAACCAATGAATCTTACCCCTCCCCTTGGTTCGTCGATGAAGTCGTTAAATCGAACGGTTTGACCAGCGTTCCAGTTAAAGACCTGATGGACCCCGAAAGTGATTTCGCCGAATCCGTCTCTCATTTGTCATCTCTCAGCGACTCAAGTCTCAACGCATCCACGGAGTATGAGTTTCAACTCAAAGTTGTGGCACTGTGCTCGTCCGATAAGACCGAATTAAACCAACTGCTCACCGATCCAACTAACCGAGCCCTGGCATCAGGAAAACGAGCCACCGCTTCAAAACGAACAACCGCCTTTGGACCATTTGACGGAAACATCGCCGAAACGCGTCAATCCACTCTACTCAACCTGCAAATATCCGCTAGTGCTTTGCAAAACTACGCCGAGTGCCCGTATCGATACTTTTTGGCTGCCGAACTCAACGTCGATGAACGCATCGACCCTGAAGACGCCTTAACCCTCTCCGCTCTCGACAAAGGCCTTCTCGTCCACTCCATCCTTGAGCAGTTCCTGAAAGAGTTTGGACCAGACTCAACATCCGAAGGACTAGACCACCTGCGTCAAACAGCTATCGAAGAGTTTGATCGTTTCCAACGAGACGATTACATCGGTTACAACGCGATCTTCGATTTAGAAAAAGATCAGATCCTCCGACAACTCGAGCAATGGCATCAAACCAATCTCGACGTCCTATCCGGGTACGAAGGCGAAATGATGACCGAAGTCCCCTTCGGCTTCGAAGATTCGTTAGGCGGGATGACACTTGAAGACGGCTTCACGTTCCAGTTCCGAGGAAAGATCGACCTGATCGCCCTGTCATCCACAAGAGACCTAGCCCTCGTCGTCGACTTCAAAACAGGAAGATCCAGCAGCTACTCAGACATCGAGAAAGATGTGACCGCGTCAGGAACCAAACTGCAACTACCCCTCTATGCTCGCATCGCAAATGAGATTCTCGAAAACTCAGCCGATGTGGATGCAGCCTATTGGTTCGTATTCCAAAGCGGTAGCACCCGCCTACGCCCCAAAATCCCAGTATCCCTTGAAGCAACCGATGAACGATTCGACGAAGTCATGTCCGCTGTCGTGGGCGGCATCCGAATCGGCCTCTTCCCAGCAAGACCCGGTGACAGAGACACATGGGGGGACGGTCCTCCATGGAAGAACTGCAAATACTGCGCATACTCCGACGTCTGCTCAACCGATCGCTTGATTGCTTGGAACCGTAAGAAATCATCTCCAGCCCTGACCGGTTACGTGGCACTGGCCGAAGGCGAGTCACCATGAACGCAGTTGCCACGCAAACACGCTCAGATGCCAATACCTTGTCGGTTATCCAAGATGACCTGTCCGCCAACATCTATGTTGAGGCTGGCGCTGGCACAGGCAAAACCTACTCCTTGGTTCAACGAATCGTCGCTCTGCTGAAGTCAGGAGTCGCAATCGACGAAATCATCGCCATCACCTTCACCCGTGCAGCCGCTTCCGAACTCCGCTCACGTATCCGAGGTGAACTAGAAATCCTGCGCGCCGATGACGCGCACGATCCTCATGTCAAAACCGCATTGGAAGGCATCGACACCGCCGCCTTCCAAACTATCGATTCTCTCGTCTACTCGCTTTTGAGGGAATTCCCCTTAGAAGCAGGACTGCCGCCTGCGATCGAAGTCCAAGACGGATTCGCAGAAATCCAGATGTTTCGAGAACGGTGGCAACAATGGTCATTGGAGAAGTTGGAAAACGAAAAGGAAGAGGACTTCGCTAAGACGCTATCGATGGCGATCCGTTTGAACCTTTCGAGCCCCTTCGAGACAGTCAGCGAACTCGCCAAGTCTATGAGCGAAAAACACGCCGAACTGCGCACCGCGATCTTCGCGCCTCCGGAAAGAATCGGTATCGAGACTATCCAAAATCTAGAGCCGATCATCGAAGACCTCATAGACCAAATTCACCGTTGCAGCGATTCAGGAGACAGTCTTTACGAGAAAATCGAAGAATCGATAGATTGGTACTCGCGCTCCGTCGCAGGCCGCGTGATCGAAACCGAAGACGATGCCGACGATATCCTCACCACATGGCCCAGCGTCACCGCAACTGGCGGTCGAATGTCCAGCTGGGGCGGACGTGAAGGCAAAGCAGAAGCAGCCGATGCTCTACAGTCGCTAATCGATGCCATCAAGACCGCCCGATCCGCAGCCCGCGAAGCCGTCACAGGCAAGTTGATCGACTACGCTGCCGAGTTCGTCGAGACTATAGTCCAAGAACGCCGACGCGCCGGAACCGTCACATACTATGACGCCGTCACATGGCTCATCGACATGCTGGAAAGCAACAGCGCTATCCGTCGCCGCATCCAAGAACGCTACCGTCGATTGCTCGTCGACGAGTTTCAAGACACTGACCCAAACCAGGTCCGCCTCGTTCGCCTGCTCACAATCCCACCGGGCGAAGACCACATAGCCCCCGGCTCGTTGTTCGTCGTAGGAGACCCGAAGCAATCGATATACCGTTTCCGCGGAGCCCAAGTTCGAGTCAGCCAAGGCGTCAAGACAGACATCGTCAACGATGACGCAGGCGGCCAACACCTCACCCTACGCGAAAATCGTCGCTCAACCACTGCCATCATTAACTGGGTCAACCACGTCTTTGGAAACTGGATGCGTGAAGAGGAAGGTCAAGCCGACTGGATACCTCTAGACATGGCGGAAGATACCGCCGAATCAGACAACTTCGGAAGGGTATACCGCTTCGGCGAAGCAATCGACGTCAAAAACGTCGGCGAAGTCCGCGAAGCCGACGCCAAGCGAGTCGCCGAAATCGCACGTGCCGTCTGCGCCGGAAAATTCACCGTTCGTGACCGGCACGACGGATCGAAAAGGCCTTCGCGTCCTGGGGACCTCACCATTCTCACCCGCGCCAGAACCAGCTGGGACCTCTACACCAAAGAACTCGACGAACTCCACCTTCCATACACGGCAGAAATCGGTGGTGCAGAGGTTCTCGATACTCAAGAATTCAGAGACCTCCTGAACTGTCTCACCGCCATCGATGATCCATCCGATCAACCCGCCACTGTAGGCGCTTTGAAATCAACCTACTTCGGTTGCTCTGACGTCGATCTCTACTGCTGGGCAAAGGCAGGCGGCAAATTCGCTTGCACCACCGAATTCCCCGATGATCCACAAGCCTATGCCGTCCGTGATGCGATGGAAGTCCTGAGGAGGTACAACGAACTCCGCGACGAACTGCAACCACCAGTTCTGATCGAACAATTCATACGGGAACGCCAAGCCCGTGAATTGATGTTTCTTGAAGAAGACCCGGCGCCCGGACTGCGACGCCTCGACTTGTCCGTCGAACTCGCAAGACTCTTTACCGAGGAAGGGGCTGCATCGCTCAGGGAGTGTCTTATCCGCTTCGCCCAGATGCGAGAATCCGACGAAGCTATCCGTGAGCAGCCCGCACTCGAGTTCGACGAAGGCAAAATCCGCTTCATGACCATGCACGCCTCGAAAGGACTCGAATTCCCGATCGCAATCCTCGCCGACCTGTGCGGTACCGGCAACCCGGACACGCCCCAACTTCTGACCGATTGGGACTCCGGCCTTGACGACACAGAAAGAATCGGAGTTCGACTGGGCGGCAATAAGAATGACGGATACTTCCAGACGGGAAACTACGAAACCATACTGAACCAGAACTCCACCGACGAAAACCTGGAAAAAACTCGACTCCACTACGTCGCCTGCACGAGAGCCAGAGATTATCTCTTCGTCAGCCGATTCCGCAAAGAAAAGGACACCGGCACCGTCGCAGGACGCATCGATGAATACGTCGGCGGCGATAACCCTGCGCTCTGGTCTCCAACCCCCGCTAAATGGCAAACCATCCGGTACGAAACCAAAACCGCACCTGAAATCGCTGAAGGGACCCGATTCGCTCAGGATCGCAAAACTTGGATGCGAGAACACCAAACCGTCATGGCAGCCGCCTCAATCAGACAGTGGCTCTCTCCGAGCAACCTCAAAGGATCGACAGACTCTGACGCCGGCTTGGAAATCGAGGAAAAACCCGACGACGCTCCCATCTCCGACTCCGAAGACTTTACAGGCCGAGGCCGTGCCGCGACAAAAATCGGAAGCGCGGTCCATGCCGCAATTCAACGCTCTCTAGAAATCCCGAACGTCGACATCGCCCAAATCGCCCGTAGCGAGGCCGAAAAACACGGTGTCACCGAAAACGTCGAAGAAATCGAGCGCTTAACAACTGCTACTCTCGAAACCCCGATCCTCAAACACGCAACATCCCTGAACCGCGAAAACATCTGGATCGAAACCCCAGTAGCCGTCCCCATAAATACTACCGAGGGCACAACCAAAACAATCGAGGGCAGAGTCGACCTCATCTATCGCCGCGAGAACGGAACTTTAGGCATCGCCGACTTCAAAACCGATCGCACTTTCAACCGCTCAATATCCGAAATGGCCGGGCCATACATCCCACAACTCGGTGCCTACGCCTACGCCGTTCAAAAAGCCACTGGCATCTCCGTTACAGAAGCCAGCATCCTCTTCTCGAGAATCGCCGCGGACAGACCCGACGAAGGCCAATACCAACTCCCAGATGTTCAATCCGCTATCGAATTGGCGTTAAAGTTGGCATCAACTCAATGAAATGGAGACCTGAAGATATGAACCTCCTACAAGGCAAAAAAGCCCTAATCACCGGCTCACGACGGGGTATAGGCGCTGGCATCGCCCGCGTTTTCGCCGAAAACGGGGCCGACATCGGCATCAACGACATCCAGCGCGATGAAAACACAGACAGCATCATGACCGAAATCGAAGCCATGGAGCGCACCGCAACTTGGCATCAGGCCGACATCGGAAACTCAGACGACCGGACCAGAATGTTCGACGACTTCCTCGAAGCCCATGGACAGATCGACATCCTCGTCAACAACGCCGTCGCATCCGCCGATCCCCACTTCATCAATATCACTGAAGACTTCTGGGACTTCCTCGTCGGACATGCCCTCAAGGGCTACCTGTTTTGCTCCCAAAGAGCCGTCAATGAGATGATCAAGCAGGGCAGTGGTGGGCGCGTCATCTCCATCTCCAGCGTTCACAGCTACCGCGCATGGCCCCAAGACACCGTATACGGCATCGTAAAAGCAGGGCTCAACCGCATGGCGCTAAGTATGGCCGTCGATCTCGCGGGCACTGGCATAACCTCCAACTGCATCGCCCCCGGATACATCGACAGCCGAGTCCTCCCACCTGAACTGGAACACACTCGAGGTCAACTTGAAGGCTACGTGGACTACGCCCGCGACTACATCCCGAACCGACGCGGCGGCGTCCCTCCAGACATCGCCAATGCCTGCCTATTCCTAGCCTCCGACCTCGGAGACTACGTAAACGGGCAGACCATCACTGTAGATGGCGGCTTCCTATCAGGCGGCGTCCCGCCCGAATCCGTACCCCTGGAACCAGGAATGCCCGGTGCCGCCGAGGAATAGTCGACAAGACTTGCAACTGATCGGAGACCTAAATTGCAGTCCATCTACAGCCACATCGAATCCAACATAAACCGCTCCCTCGAAACCCTCTTCACATTGGTTCGTCAACCCAGCGTCTCCGCTCAGCGACTAGGCTTCGACAAAGCACCTCAACTAGTCGCCGACATCTTTACACAACACGGCTTTGACGCTCAAATCCTCCAAGCCCCTAACAACGGCCTGCCTTCTGTGTACGGGTACGCACCAGCCGATACCGAAGCCTTTCGTCGCGCCCAACAATTCTCAGGTATCGACAACACCGATGCTGAGCCACCGACACTAATGCTCTACGTCCATTATGACGTCCAACCTACTGACCCTATCGAGCTTTGGGAAACAGATCCCTTCGAACCGACACGCAAAAACGATCGCTTATACGGTCGCGGCATGTCCGACGACAAAGGAAATATCGCCGCTCGCTTAGCTGTCATCAATGCTTTCTGCGAAGAATGGGGCGGCCTTCCGTGCAATGTGAAAATCTTCGCCGAGGGCGAGGAGGAGTCCGGCTCCCCAAACCTGCCGGGCCTGATTGAAAACCACAAGAGCAAACTGAACGCCGACGCCTGCATCTGGGAAGGCGGTGGTCGCAACGCACAAAACCGCCCCTTGATCTACCTCGGCCTTAAAGGCGTTCTAGCCGTTGAACTCAGCGTCGAACTGCTCAAAACCGACGCACACTCCTCATATGCCACGATCCTACCTTCCGCCGTGTGGACGTTAGTCAACGCCCTAAACTCCATCAAAGATCCGACCGACGACCGCATCCTCATAGATGGCTTCTATGACGATGTACGAGAATCCACTCTTGCTGAGGACGAAGCCCTGTCGAACGTCCCTGACGACTCCGACGAGTGGCGTACAACCTTCGGCAACGAAACCTTCGTCGCTGGCCTCGGCTCCGAAGACCTCCCACGCAAACACCTCTTCATGCCAACCGCCAACATCGCCGGCCTCGATTCCGGATACCAAGGCGAAGGCATGAAAACCGTCCTTCCTGCAAAAGCCAGCGCCAAAATGGACTTCAGGCTAGTCCCCGATATGCGCCCCGACGACATTTTTGACAAGGTCCGCCTCCACCTGGACCGTCACGGCTTCGAAAATGTCGCCCTCAACCTCGTCAGCGGTGTCCATCCCTTCCGCACCGACATGTCCTCCAAATGGGCGCAAATGGCCATCCAGACTTCCGAAAAGACTTATGGCAAACCCGCCGTGATCTACCCCACAATGGCGGGCTCCGGCCCCATGTACGACTTCGGCGGCACTCTCGGCATCCCCATTACCTCCGCCGGCATTGACCACCCGACTCACAAGATCCACGCCCCCAACGAAAACATAACCATCCAAGACTTCATCTTAGGTGCGAAAAACATCGCCAACCTGATCCAACGCTTCGCCGCCGAATGGGCATCTTGATCAGTGGTCATGCGACCAGTCATTACCCGGAAAGTCATCATTCCATTTGACGACTATTCCTCTTATGGAATATAATGTAACCATGTCGTGGCAGGTCGAATACACCAACGAGTTCGAGGATTAGTGGCATGGCCTGACAGAGGGGCAGCAGGACTCGATTGATGTTGGCGTCAATCTGTTGATGCAATTCGGGCCGAGATTGCCCTTTCCGTACTCCTCGGACATTAGGGGTTCACGACATGGCGCGATGCGTGAGTTGCGCACTCAAAGCGGTGGTCACCCGTTGCGCACCTTGTACGTCTTCGATCCTAGGCGGACTGCCATCCTCCTGATCGGAGGCGACAAGACCGGCAACGATCGGTTCTACGAGCAATTCGTCCCGATCGCTGACGGACTATACGACAAGTACCTCGAAGAAATACGAAAGGAAGGGCTGATCTAATGGCTGGGCACAAACCATGGAGCGAGCTCACCAAAGACTTCTCTCCCGAACGGAGTCGACGAATCGACGAGATGACTAGGAAAGCGCTCGCTGAGATGCCATTGCACGAACTTAGGCAAGCTCGTGCTATGACCCAAAAAGATTTAGCTGAGAAGCTAAACGTCAATCAACCCGCCGTCTCGAAAATGGAGCAAAGGACAGATGCGTATATCTCCAGCCTCCGCTCCTACATCGAGGCGGTAGGCGGCAAACTTAGAATCACCGCCGAGTTCCCTGAAGGCGAAATCGGCATTACGAACTTCGCCCAACTCGCCGACGAAGGCGAGGATTTCGGCGCGCGCGAATGATAGATCGCGACCAACCCGCCGGGCAGCCGCACATCTAGAATCAAAACCTGCGAAACATCTCAAGATACTGTCCACGGAGCACTCCATCCTTTGGCCATCATTCAACCAACACCCGACCACGTCCTCGATGCCGCAACCATCGAAAAACTAAAAACTGTCAACTCCACCGCGGTCGTCGACATCCTTGCACGTAACGGACATGACCCTCGTTACGTCTACCTGGCCAACATCAAGACAATGAACCCCGGAGTTCGCCTCGTCGCCCGCGCCATCACCGTAAGGTTCCTCCCCGCACGGCCCGACCTCATGGCCGAAAAACCCGGAGGCGAAGAATCGCCCGAATACGCAGCATTCGAACTCGGCGGCCCCGGCGACGTCATCGTCATGGAATCGATGCGCACGAAGTGGATGTCCATCGGTGGCGACATCAAGTTCCTGCGTCTCAAACAGCGAGGAATCGATGGCCTCGTCTGCGACGGCGGAATCCGAGACATGCACACCGTCAAGGATTACGGCATCGCCCTCTACGGCTACGACAAGACATCCAGCCTCGGAACACGCGTCGGAACCCCATACTCAACCAACGACGCTATCAACTGCGACGGCGTCCTCGTCAAGCCCGGCGATTACATCGTCGCCGATGACGATGGTGTCGTCTGCATCCCTCGCGTTGTCGCCCAAGACATCGCGCAAAAAGCGATTGAATACGACGATCTCGAAGAGTGGATCCGCGCTCGCCTAGACCGCGAAAACCTCACCCCAGGCAAATACTACCCACCTGACGACGCTGTAATTGATCAATACCGGGCCGAACGCGACGCCCAAGGCTGAGTGCCGATACGGGCCGTCGCTACGACCAACCTCGCTTCAATCCACTCCTATCTCGATACTCATCCCGTCATAGGCGTATTGAATATCGAGACCGTCGCTGATTTTCGGATCGCGCAGAACCGCGTTCATCGCATAGTGATCGATCCCATGGGCCGCATCCGTTAACAATGTCTGCCGAGGCCGAATCACTTTCGCAAACTCCACCGCTTGCTCCATCGTCAGGTGCGATCCATGCGTTCGCTTCGTCCTCAAAGCATCGATCACCAACGTATCAACATTGGCAATCCTCTCCAAAACCCCATCCGGCAGATCCGAAGCATCGGAAATATAGGCCATGTCTCCGATCAGGTACCCATTGCACGAGTAGTCCGGGCCATGCGGGACCTCCAAAGGCATGATCTCCGTGCCACACACATCAAACGGATCATCCCCGATCACCTGAAAATCCAATATCGCCACTGTCCCTCCGCTCGTCATCTGTGAGCGATCCACCAGATAATACGCCGTCTTCGAAACGACATCCAAATCCATCTCCCTCAGATAGATCGGTATCCGCGCATCCCGCCCACGAACCAACAGCGCCGCATGTTCATCACCCTGCGCGAACCGCATCGTATTCGTCCAATCCCTCAAATCATCCAACCCACCCGCTGAATCCGCATGAGCATGAGTCAACACCACCGCATCCACGCTACGTATCCCATGCCGAGGAAACAACTCAATCGCAGATTGATAAAAGAACTTCCCCACATCAACCACGATATTCACCGGCGGCCCATCATCCTGCTCACGTTGCACAACAAGCCCCGTATTGCGCCGACGATTCTTCGACCCAGGACGCATCGCATCCGTGCAAACCGGACAAGTCGGCGGATCAGCCGTCAGACACGTCACCCGAGGTATACCTTCAGATGTTCCGGTGCCTACAAACAACACCGACGCCTTCGAATTCAAATTTGGCATCCCTAAAAGGGTACGACTCCAAGTCCCATTATTCTTGACTCCTAATACCTCGAACCACGGAGATTAATCCATTGATCACCTCCAAATCAGACCTCATAGCATCCCTAGACGACGAGTTCGATGGCATCATTCCCGAACATGACGAGCCAAATCACGCCGCCCTCGGGTTCGCCATCGGAAAATCCCTCGGCGTCCTCCAACCCGAGACATTCGACGACGCCACTCACGCAGCGGCGAAACCTTTGAATGATGTCATCGAACAGCCCGGCCACGTAGTCGTTCTCCTCGTCGATGGATTCGGAATGAACTTTGTCGACACGCTCCCCGATACTTCTTATGTCCGCCAACAAACCACCCGTACGATCTGCTCGACCCTTCCCACGTCGACGGGCCCTAACCTGATGGCCCTCGCCACCGGCAGATGGCCCGGAACTCACGGTAACTTGGGTTGGGACGTTCACATCCCTCGCCTCGGCGAACGCATTCAGCCGCTTCCCTGGCGCCTCACCCGCACCAGCCAACCGCTCCACGAGGTAGGCTTCAGCCCGCTTGAGCTGCTGTTCACACCGATGATCCCTTTCCGTAATCTCGGCTCTTTCACTTTGGTGATCGAACAAGGCCTTGCAGATTCGACAACAACGCAGATGTACGGCCAACTTCAAACCGCAGGCTACTCTGCGCAGGACGACTTCGTCACTCAAATCACCGATCAAGTTCTCGATGCCATCTCCAGCGCACCAGGCAAATCCTTCACCTACATCTACTGGACCGAAGTCGACAGCGCAGCCCATACCTACGGCGTGACTCATCCAATCACTAGAACTGCGGTCCAGCGCGCCACCGCCCTAGTCGAAGCCCTCGGATCTGCACTCTCTGGCAAGGCAAGGTTCATCGCCACCGCAGACCACGGTCATCTTGACAGTCCAAACGAGGTTTGGACGAATCTGACTCCCTCAGCGCCTCTGAGCCAACATCTGATCTGTGTACCTGCCGGAGAACCCCGGACCCTCTTCTTCCACACCAAACCTGGCTCTGATGGCGATTTCCAGGAATTGTTCGACGCTGCGCTGGGTGACCGGTTCAATTTGATGCGAAGCAATCAAGCGATCGAACTAGGTCTCTTCGGCCCGCCGTTTCTCGTTTCGGACGCCGCACGCGCCCGAATGGGTGATTTCTTCGCACTCTCAAGAGGCAGATGGTCTCTCTACGCCTCCGATTCCGAAGAGGAAGTCACTTTACAATCGATGCATGGCGGCATCACAACCGCTGAATCCATCGTGCCATTGATCGTGGTCTAAACACACAATCCAGCAAACCGGAACAGGTGAAAATATGCCCATCCGAGGCGAACTTAAGAAGAAACTCCAAGCAGGGCAGACCGTCGTCGGCCCATTCGTCATCGTCCCATCGGTCACGATGATTGACACCCTAGGCTACGCCGGCATGGACTTCTGCATCATCGACACCGAACACGGCCCAATCTCCGTCGAATCCGCTACCGATTTGGTAATCGCCGCCCAAGGCACAGGCGTCGCCCCGATCATCCGTGTCGGCGACAACGACGAACGCCTAATCCTACGCGCCCTAGACATCGGCGCGGAAGGCGTCCAAGTCCCACAGATCAACTCCATCCCCGACGCCGAATCCGTCGTCCACGCCGCCAAATACGCGCCTCTAGGCGAACGTGGCCTCTCCATCTTCACTCGCGCCGGAAACTACTTCGCAGACGACGGCGAAGGTCACACCGACCGCCAAAACGACGAGACCATGACCGTCGTCCACATTGAGGGAAAACGCGGCCTCGACAACCTCGAAGACATCATGACCGTAGACGGCATCGACGTCCTCTTCCTCGGCCCCTACGACATCTCCCAATCCCTAGGCCACCCCGGCGACGTCCGCAACCCAATCGTCGAGTCAGCCCTCCGAGAAGCCACCGCTAAAGCCCGAGCCCAGGGCAGGGCAGTGGGCTCCTACGCCAAAGACGTAGAAATGGGCAAATGGCTTATCGACCTGGGCATCCAATACATCTCCATCAACGTCGACGCCATAATCTACAAACAAGCCTGCGAAGCCATCGTTACTGCCCTCAAAGAGTGACCCAAATCACAACATCCCCCCATTCAACCCAACCCCAAACCCCGACCCATCCCCAATCGACAACTTCCCGCCCTCAATCTCAGGTCCACCTACCCAAAGGTCATCCTTATCAGCGTCCCTAGCCCCCATCACCAACTCCGCCAAATCATCGCAAGCATCATTAGCCGCGATCAGGTGCAGCCCCCAAACTTCCCCTCCTCGGTGAGGAACCACTGGCACCCCATACTCCTCAGCTAATTTACAGATCCGCAACCCCGCCGTAATTCCCCCGCACCACGTGATATCCGGCTGCCAAATGTCGTACGCACGGTGCTCAGCGATCTCCCTGAAACCGGCAACCCCAAACTCATGCTCGCCACCAGCCAGATTGATAGGGGAGACCTTTGGTCGTAACTCCCCTAACTCCCGAACATCATCTGGCGTCAGCACATCCTCGAACCAGTAGATATCAAAATCCGACAAATCCCTAGCCATTCTCACCGCCACCTCCGAATCCCACGACATGTAAACATCAAACATGACCTTAGCCTCATCCCCCATCACCTCCCGAGCCTTTTCAGCCGAATCCACCGCATCATCCGTAGTCCCATTCCACCTATGCGTCAACTTCTGACCCGATACCCCCAGTTCCGCATACCACTCTGAATCCGACCCCGTCGCATATACCTCGATCCGATCTTTACGTACTCCCCCGATCAACTCCGCAACCGGCTTCCCCTCTGCCTTACCCAGCGCATCCCAAAGCGCCAAATCGACCCCGCTCAAAGCCATCATCGCAATCCCTTTACGCCCATACGGCAACGACTCGTAGTAGAGCCGGTCCCATATCCCATACACATCCTCCGGCGAGTTCAACTCCGCACCCACCAACAACTCCTTGAAATGCCCATTCACAATCGGCAACGACGCCAAACCTCCACCGCCGTACCCGTAACCGACGATGCCGGTATTGGTTCGCACCTCCACAACAATCTGCCAAAGATGAGTGCGCCACGAAGAAACAATGTTCTCGTAGTTCGGGTAGACGGCTTTAACAGATTCGATTTGCACTTCAACAGTCCTCTAGAAACTCAAGACTCCCTGTTCTGACGATGGCTTTCTGGCACTAGGCTTGGGTACCGCCGATCCATAAACGCCATCGTAACCCGGCTCCACATCAACGTTGTCGAACCGTGCCTGGATGACCGCATTAGCGATATCTTCACGTCTAAGTATCGCCATAATGTCAGATGCATCCACATTCAGCAACACATCCATCTCGTTGCCGATCGCATCGGTGAGAGCAGTGTAAGCCCCCATTACTCGTTTTGTCGTCTTCCCAACCCCTAACGCATACGACAAAAGCTCGACTAGCGGGATCAAATGACGATACGGAGCGTATTCACCATTTGGAGCACGCCATAAACCGTCATCACCTTTGAGGGCTTGAACAAATCCCCCATCTGACAACGAACGCGCACGATTCAACACTCCAAGCGTCATCCCCCGTCCACACTCTGGACACACTCCATTAAGCCCCGCGGAGACCTCAGGGTGTAACTGGACATTACAGTTGCGATGTCCGTCGAGGTGATACTTCCCATGTTCAGGATGGAATTCATAAGTCTCAACAACAGTCCGCTCTCGTAGAGCTCGAACAACTCCGTCGTAGCTAATCTCATCTACTTCCAGCACCGTAGCTTCTCTACCCAGCGAAGCTATCGAGTGAGCATCGGAAAACGACACTATCGAGCGGACCTTCGAATCGGCTACGGACCAATGCATCGACGGATCGCTCGATAGCCCTGTCTCCACCGCGAGTATCTCGTCAGTTGCATCCCCAAAACACTCGTGAAGCGAGTCAAATCCCGATTTGGAACCGAAAATCCCGTACCACGGCGTGAAAACGTGAGCAGGGACAACTTCGGATCTAGGATCCGCAGCGCGAATGATTGCAAATAGCTCACGCGCCGATATCTTGAAGATCGGTCGACCATCCGCCTCCAGATCCTGCAACTTTGCGAATGTCTCACACATGCGATCGACCGCGTCAAAATCCGGTGCCGCGATCAAGAAATGCACACGTCGCGAACGACGGTTTTCATTCCAGATGCACGAAACTTCGCTCATCAGCATGAACTCTTTGCCATGCGCGGAGAAGATTCCAGACCCAGGACCAGTCTCGACCAGTTCACCTCTCATCTCGCTCCGCCACGTCGGATGCGTGAAATCCGGTGCCGCAAGCAGATCAATGCCGACGCGCGTCCCGGCTTCGGCCAGACTACGAATATCCAGCTTCGGACTGGTCGCCAACGAGTAGCGCGAATGAAGATGCAAGTCGCAGATTATCCGCATCGGCGTCGCCTCAGCCTATGTTCAACTCGCGAGAGCATAGAATCATACTATTGGACTCACGGGGAGTGGCGCAGTGGAAGCGCGCCTGCTTTGGGAGCAGGAGGTCGCGGGTTCGACCCCCGCCTCCCCGACCACGACGGCACCGCCAATCCTCAGCGATGCACGAGCATCTCGCCGCCGTCCACCACGATCACCTGTCCTCTGATCATCTCGGCATCCGGCGAACACAGCATCGCCACTACCTTGGCCACATCTTCAGGCAGGATTGCTCGCCCCGCTGGCGTCGGTCGAAGCGCAACTTCCTTGATCCCCAAATCATCCGGAAACGCGTCTAAAGCGTCAGTCTCGACAAAACCCGCCGAAACCCCATTCACCGCAATCCCCTTGGGCGCAAGATCGATCGCCATAAATCTAGTGATCGCATCCAAAGCCGCTTTCGACACCCCGACCGGAAAATACTGAGCCAAGACACGGGTCGATCCCGGCGACGAGATGTTGAACACTCTCGATCCCTCAGGCATGTGCGCTGATGCCAGCGCTGCAAGCCGCCAGGGAGCCTTCGCGTTTATCGACTGGGTCCAGTCCCAGTGCTTCTCCGTGATCTCGACCGACGAGCGCATCACACCCGACGCCGCATTGTTCACCAAAATATCAATCTTCCCAAATCTCCCAACGACCGCTTCAACCAATCCCGAGATCGCCGCATCGTCCGCCAAATTGGCCCGATGCCTCAAGACAGCAGCGCCTTGTGCAGCGAACTCCTCTTCTGCCTCCCGAGCAGCCCCATGGCTCCGCAGGTAGTTGAAGCTAATGTCCGCACCCCGTCTCGCCAACTCCAACGAGATCGCCTTGCCAATCCCGCGAGATCCGCCAGTTACCAAAGCGGTCTTGCCGGCAAGCGATTTGTCTGCCGATCCCATGCAGCCTGTTAGATCGCCAACCCGCCGTCAACCCGGATAACTTCGCCGGTGACGTAGCGAGCCTCTTCCTTCGTCAAAAATGCCACCATCGGGACTATCTCTTCAACGAAACCGAACCTGCCCATCGGGATCAAATCGAGCAGGATTTTACGCGCCCGATCCGATATCACCTCACTAGTCGCCGTCGCAACGTAACCCGGCGCCACCACGTTGACCGTTACGTTCCGCTTGGCGAGCTCTTTGGCGACCGAATAAGTGAAACCGTGGATCGCCGCCTTCGATGCTGAGTAATTTGACTGTCCCAGATTCCCTCGTATCCCCACGATTGACGAGATGTTGATGATCCGTCCCCATCGACCCTTGACCATGTCCGAAACCACCAGACGAGTGCAGTTGATTGTCCCCCAGAGGTTCGTGTTTATCGTGTGCTCCATCTGGTCGTCTTTCATCCGGATCAGCAAGCTATCGGAGATCACACCGGCGTTGTTGATCAGAATCTCCACCGGGCCCAGCGCCTCGACTGCCGCCGCAACTATCTGTTCACACCCTTCCTTGCTCGCGACGCTCCCGCCTACGGCGACCGCCGTACCGCCGGCATCTCGTATCTCCTCAACCACCTCCAACGCCTCATCCTCGTGACTGTTGTAGTTCACCGCCACCGAATGGCCCATCGACGCCAACCTCACGGCAATGCCGCGGCCGATACCACGTGACGCACCGGTCACAAGTGCGGTTCTTGGTTGGTCTGTTAAATCCAAGGCCAATTTCTAGCCGATCAAACGTTGAACGACCTCAGGCCGATTCAGCGAGAAACGCAGCCAACTCCTTTTGTTGTGCGCCTACGAGATCGTTTTCGATGACATGCTTGGCAGTCCCGATAGCCGTCGCCACACCGGATGCGGCCGCAGCGCCATGACCAACCACCGCAATCCCGTTCACTCCCAACAACGGACCGCCTCCAAAAGTCGCAAGTCGATTAGTCATTGAACGTACCTCGTCAGCCAACGCGTCGTCGCCGCTCTTTTCCCGGACGTGATCGGCGATCCTCTCACCCAATCCTTCCGTGAGTTTCAACACGATATTTCCGACGAATCCATCACAAATCACCACCTCGGCCTTGCCCAATGGCAAATCATACGGTTCAATCATTCCGACGAAATTGAGATTCGATCTCTTCAACAACTCCGCGGTTTCTTTCACCAGTTCGTTGCCCTTAGTCTCCTCAGAGCCGACGTTCAACAACGCAAGCCGAGGGTCTTTCTGACCGTACACCACCCGAGCCATCACCGAACCAAGCGTCCCGAAACCGGCCAGTTGCTGCGGTCGGATGTCGATATTGGCACCGAGATCGATGATCACGGTGTTAGGTGCATACCCAATGATCGGACCACCCAGCGTTCCCCGTGAAACGCCGTCCATCGTCCCGAACGTAACAGTAGCCGCCGCAATCGACGCACCCGTCGATCCCATGCTCACAAATCCTTGCGCCTTACCCATCTTTACCAACCCAGAGCAAACAAAGATAGATGCCCGAGGCTTCGTGCGGAAAACCTGAGCAGGGTTGTCTGTCTCCTCTACAACTCCTTCGGATGGCACAACCTGGACTAAAGGATGATTGCTGGCCCCGTTTTCTTTCAGCGCACCGGATACCGCCTCCGCATCGCCGACCAACGCAACCGCCAGATCCCCAGTCGATACCGCCTCCAACGCGGCGGGAACCATAACCTTCGGCCCATAGTCGCCACCCATCGCATCGAGGGCAACCACCATGCTTGGTCTTGAACCAGTAGTCATTTCAGTCAAGGAAAATTGACCGCGCCGTTAGGTTTCGCGGTGCTCACAATAGTATACGCGCGCCGCCTTTGCACCCATTCGGGGATCAGTCGCGCACAGACGTGCGGGACAAAGGAACCGTAGCCGAACCCGTCAAAGCCTTCTCGCCATTCGGACGAGTTACCGACACGTCACACTCGATAAAATCTTCCCCGCCGACGTTCCGCAGCCGTTTCACCGATCCACCGACCTCCACCTCTTCACCGGGAACCACCGGCGAGGTGAACCGAGTCTTCACCGTCCCGCCCTTGTGCCAGTCATCTGGATAGTTCGCCGACATCATCTCCCAGACAAATGCCAAACTCAACATTCCGTGAGCGATCCGCCGCTCAAATCGGGTTGTCGCCGCAAACTCCTCATCCAGATGAATCGGGTTATGGTCACCAGACGCGTCAGCGTAAGCCGTCACCCGGTCTTGGGTAACTACGCGCTGAAACCCCATCAGTGGGTCGCCAACTGAACTAGGTGAAGTCATATCGATGAACCTTTCAAACCTCGAAAGTCACGGCATCATGATGATCGTGGAACTCGAGACAGCCACACGATCTTCCGTCTCCTCGGTAAACGTCGTCTCAAAAACCGCCCAGATGCTCCCGCGCCGGTTCGAGCAACTCTTCAGCGTCGAATTCGCCACCACAAGATCGCCCGGCCAAACCTGCTTGTACACCGTCATCTGCTGACCCGCGTGAACCGTCTCGATCCTATTCTCAACGATTCCGATCTCGGCAATCAACCTGCTCAAAACGAACGCGTCCAGATGCAGCGGATGAACACGACCGCCGAATCCCTTCGCACCGTCGCTGTCACCAGTCGCATCGATATACGCATCCGTGTCAGCTTGGGTCAGATCGATCACATACGGCCCAAACTCCATCCCCGATTCCAGCTCGCTTAGATCCATGGGACTTCCCGATTCTCCGCTGCGCCTCGCAACGCGTTGCATGTCAACAGCTTCGTCGACAAGATGATTGGCCAGTTCGAACGAACTCGGATTCCGGAAATCCAAATCTGACAGCGCCAAGACTCGATGCAGCAATCCTGTCGAAGCCAGAACCTCTACCGATTTGCCAGTTCGCGGAATCTCTACTCCGAGTGCAACCGCCATCGCCGAAGCAGCATTCATCCCTGACTGATCCAAGAGGACACCCGTTAGCACGTCATCCCGGTACCACAACAGAACCGAATCCTCGGTCTGCTCAAACTTCACCCGAAGATGCGCCCGCGGCGTCTCAAGCAGCTTGTACGCCGCCTCCATAGCCTCGGAGCGATCTTCGGGATTCATCTCAAGTTCAATCGCAGTTTCTGTTCGGCTCTACTGCTATCTAAGGCGATATCAAATTCAATTCGACGAGCCGGTCC
>CAZMBB010000007.1:0-67096 GCA_964564575.1 uncultured Dehalococcoidales bacterium | reverse complement strand
TCGAGGTAGTTGGTGAGGGGTTTGCCGGCTACTTCGGTTGGGTATTCCTGGTCGGCGGGGAATGGTGGGACGGAGGTTACGGGGAGGAGTAGGTAGTCGTAGTTTGCGAGGAAGTCGGCCATTCGGGCGTAGAGCGCTGACCGGGCTTCTTCGGCTTTTTTGACGTCGAGGGCGGTTAGTTTCATGCCCTCTTCGGCGTTCCAGATGATGGTCTGTTTGACTAGGTCTCTGTGGTCTCGGATGTTTGCTTCGTGCTGGTGGGCGAAGATAGCGGCTCGGAGGGTATGGAAGATGTCCATGGCGTCTTCGAGCGGTGGTTCGGCGTCTTCGATGGTGCATCCGAGGTCTTCGAAGATTTGGCGTTGGGAGTCGAGGGTTTGGGTGATGATGGGGTCGATGGGTGCTCCGCCGACGGTTCGGCTCCATGCGATGCGGGTGCCGGTGAAGTCTCGGTCTAGGGGTTGGGCGAAGACCGATGCGGGTTGCATCAGAGATGCGGGGACGCGGGAGTCGGGGCCGGCAAGGGCGGTTAGTTGTAGGGCGACGTCGGCTACTGTGCGTGCCATTCCGCCGGTTACGGATTCGGAGGTGTAGCCGAGGGGCGCGGGATATGTAGGGACGGTTCCGATGCTGTTTCGCATTCCGACGACGTTGGACCATGCAGCGGGGTTGCGGAGAGAGCCGCCGAAGTCGGAACCCTGGGCGATGGGCATCATTCCACATGCGAGGGCGACGGATGCTCCGCCGCTGCTTCCACCGCAGGTCTTGGTGAGGTCGTAGGGGTTGAGGGTTGTTCCGAAGACTTCGTTGAAGGTCTGGGATCCGGCACCGAATTCGGGGGTGTTTGTTTTGCCGATGACGATTGCGCCAGCTTGTTTGTATCGCTGGACGGTCAGGGTGTCTTCGGTTGGGATGAAGTCTTTGAAGATTGGGGAGCCGAAGGTTGTTCGGATGCCGGCGGTTGGTTGGAGGTCTTTGATGCCGACGGGTAGGCCATGGAGAGGGCCTACGTTGTCGGGGCCGTTTTTGGCTAGGGTTTCGTCGGCCTCTGATGCTCGGGCTAGGAGGTCGTCGCGGTCTAGGAGTGTGACGATGGCGTTTACTTTGGGGTTGATGCGCTCGATTTGGTCTAGGTGAACTTGCATCACATCGCGAGCGGAGATTTGACCGTTGCGGATCCATGCCGCGATGTCGGTTGCGGTAGAAAAGCAGAGTTCGATTGGGTCTGATGGGAGTTGGTTTACCACCATGTCTGCCCTTCCACTTCGTTTTGGATGTCAGACCAGTCGCGTGTGTAGATGCCGGTTGAGAGGTATTTCCAACCGCCATCTGCGAAGAGCATGACGATGTTGCCGGATTCGAGGCGTTTTGCTGCTCGAATCGCGCTGGCTAGGACTGCTCCGGATGAGACACCGACGAAGATCCCAGCGTCGGTGAGGAGTTTTTTAGTCCAGAAGAAGGATTCTTCGGCTTCGACCATGATTCGGGCGTCGAGTGCGTCGAGGTCTAGGACTGGAGGAATGAAGCCATGTTCGATGGATCGCAAGCCTTGGACTTTGTCGTCGGGATGGGGCGCCGCTGCGACGATTTTGACGTCAGGGTTGTGTTCTCGTAGGGCGCGTCCGACGCCCATGAGGGTGCCGCCGGTGCCTAGGCCTGCGACGAACATGTCGATGTCGGGGACGTCGCGTGCGATTTCGGGGCCGGTGGATTTGTAGTGGGCGTTAGGGTTTGCGCGGTTGCCGTATTGGTATGGCATGAACCACGAGGGGTTTTCGTGTGCTAGTTCTTTCGCGACGTTGATGGACTCGTTGGTGCCTTTTTCTGGTGCGGAGAATATGATCTCAGCGCCGAATCCTTCGAGTAGCTGGACGCGTTCGGCGCTGACGCTTTCGGGCATGACGACTTTGACGCCGTAGCCGCGTAGACGTCCGATCATGGCCAGGCCGATGCCGGTATTCCCGCTTGTGGGTTCTAGGATCACGCCGCCGTTGTCGCGGTTTAGAAGTCCGTCTTTTTCGGCTTGGTCGATTAGGGAGAGTGCGACGCGGTCTTTTACGCTTCCGGTTGGGTTTTCGGATTCGAGTTTGGCGAGCAGGCGGACTTCGGGTTTAGGGCTGAATTTGGAGATGTCAACGATCGACGTATTGCCGATGTTGTGTGTGACATCTCGTACAACGAAGCCGCGTTCCGCGAGTTGCATGGGTTACCGCCCCACCCATGGATTCCGGCCTGCGCCGGAATGACGGTGCGTGTGTGAATCCCGGCCTGCGCCGGAATGACGTGGGCGGATCACGGTGGGATCAGGCGACCGCCTGCGGGGGTGCGATGCCGCAGAAGATCTCGTAGTCGATGAGTTCGGTGACTTCAGGGTTGTCGCCGCAGAGTTTGCAATCAGGATTTCGGCGGACTTTGATCTCGCGGAACTCCATCGTCAGAGCGTCGATGATGAGCATACGACCGGAGAGAGTTTCGCCGATGTTCATGGCGATCTTGATGGTTTCGAGGGCTTGGATGGAGCCTACGAGTCCGGGGAGTGCGCCGATAACGCCTGCTTCTGCACAGTTTGGGACTTCGCCTGGTGGCGGCGGGTCTGGGAAGAGGCAGCGGTAGCAGCCTTGACCGGGGATGTAGGTTGCGGCTTGTCCGTCGAAGACCAGGATTGCGCCGTCAACGAGGGGTTTCCCGGCCAGGTACGCGGCGTCGTTTACGAGGTAACGAGTTGCGAAGTTGTCGGCTCCGTTTACGACGATGTCGTAGTTGGGGACGATGTCCATCGCGTTGTCAGCGTTGATGGGTTGTTCGTGGATGATGACGTTTACCTCGGGGTTGTGTGCCTCGAGGGTTTCTTTTGCGGATTCGACCTTTCGGCGTCCGACGTCGGCGTCTGAGTGGAGGATCTGGCGTTGGAGGTTGCTGACGTCTACGACGTCGAAGTCGACGATGCCGATGGTACCGACGCCTGCGAGTGCGAGGTAGAGGGATACTGGGGAGCCTAGACCACCTGCACCGATGACGAGGACCTTGGCGCCCACGAGTGCGCGTTGCCCTGCGCTTCCGACGTTGGGCATGATGAGGTGCCGGGAATATCGTTGGACTTGAGCGGGGGTGAGGGCTGGTGCGGCGGTTACTGTTAAACCGTTTTGGCTGCCGTTTACGGAACCGTTTGTGCTCTGCATTTGTGGGACCTTGGACTCGTGCGTGGCCAGTTTTGAAGGTAGTGTCACACGTTTCGTGCCGATAGCGTGATTCTATCCCATCGGTTCAACGGTGATGCAAAAATCCTCGTATATTCCCCTTTGAACATCGAGGGGTAGGAATTCAGGCGGGAGCAGCGACTTGAAGATTCAGATCTTGGGTGCCTGATAGTTTCTGCTGCTTTTTGGCTAAGTCTTCGATGTTGATTTCAAAGAGATAGTCGAGGAGCATCTGCTCAACGTCGCCCCATAGTTCACGTTGGGAACATGCGCCGGAGATCAAGCATGCATCGGCATCAGACAGGCAATTAATAGCGGCGAATGAGTGGTCAACGCAGTCGACTACTTTTCCGACGGTTATTTCAGATGGTGAATGGGCTAGTCGGATGCCACCTTTTGGACCGCGTCGGGATTCGATGAGGCCGGCGCGTGAGAGGTCGGCGGAGATGCGTAGGAGGTAGGGTTCGGGGATGTGTTGCTGCTGGGCGATGTGAGATGTTGACGTGTATTCCTGGTCCGATTGCATCGCTAGGAATACGAGCATTCGGACTGCATAGTCCACTCTCATCGGTATGAGCATGAAGAGAACCGGGACGAATCTGGAGGTTCGTCGGAAGGGATAGCCGAGATTAGGGTAAATCTTGACTTGATGGGTCGAAAATCGGTTGACCTCAGTATACATATGCTCGGTTCAAAGCTAATGAGATGGATTTCGGGTTGGAAAGTTCGATTGGTGGCGATTAGAATCGAAGATTGCTGTAAGTGAGGTCGCGTGCGGCAAGTGATTGATGTTGCGCGACGAGACGACGCGAAGAACGAATTAAACGACGAACCCGCTCCGATTCATCGGAGGGAGCAGACCGAAAATGGCCGATTTAGTGCTTCATGCTGAGACTAGGACCGCGATGGGCAAGAAGAATCGTGCCCTGAGAGCGCAGGGGATCATCCCTATTCATGTGTATGGGCTTGACGATGGACCTTCGTCTTTGCAGGCCAACCAACGGCATCTGATCAATATAGTGAAGGAGGCGGGACGAACTTCGCTGGTGACGGTCGAGTCGGATGGAGGGACTCAGGATGTGACGCTGGTGCGCGATGTCACAACGCATCCTGTGTCTGGCAATCTGTTGCATGTTGATTTTCTGCGGGTCGATCCTGAACAGGCAGTCGAAGCGCCGGTACCGGTGATCCTCGTGAGACAGGATGAAGCGCCGGGGATTCGTGGTGGTGCTGGATTCGTGACGCAAGGAATTTACGAAGTGGTGTTGTCGGCTCGGCCAGACAACATTCCGCATGAGCTAGAGGCTGACTGCTCAGTGCTAGAGGATTTCAGTTCCGCGGTATTGGCATCAGACCTGCCACTGCCCGAAGGGGCCACGCTTGCGAGCGATCCTGATGACCGAATTGCTTGGGTACAACCGCCTAGAGTGATCGAAGAAGACGTTGCTTTGGATGAGGAACTCGAAGGTGAAGAAGTTGAAGGCGGAGGTGACGGTGAGTCCGAATCTGAAGAAGCGACAGAAACGTCTGAATAGGCGCGATTCGTCGATTAGGCGCACTTTTGTGCCCGTTTCACTCGTTTGACGGGCGGATTACATGCCGTTTGCAACTGAAACGTTGTCTCTAGGGCGTGTTGCGTAATGCGTTGGCGGTTCGTAAGATTTAACGAGAAGCAACGAAGTGAATCGCGTTGAGTAAGCAGCCCGTTTCACACGGACAATTAAGCCGATCTGGCCGTCTTCGGATCTAATTCGGAGCAAAAAGTGTGCCCAGATTGCGGCAAATCTGGCCAGTGCGGTGGTTCGCGTGGACCTGTTCCGACGCGGTTCAAACGCAGGTAACTGCGGCTACATAGAGGAGTCTATCCATGAATCCTGCCTTAGTAGCCGGGCTTGCAAGCATGTCTGCGTTGGTGTTTCTGATTGTCGGAGTGGCGCTTGGATATTGGGGCAATGCACGCCTCAACTCGAGAGCCATCAAGGCTACAGAAGATGCATTGACGCAGCAGATTGAACAGGCGCGGACACGAAGCAACGAGATTCTCAAAGAATCACAGAACCGAGCGGAAGAATTCAGGAAGGAAGTCGAGACAGAGAGGGCCAATTCGGCGAGGCAATCTCGTCGTGAACAGCGGAACCTGCAACGTATACAACGTAGGATCGACAGATCGGCGGAGGAATTACGGAGTCAACAGGCGGAGTTGAAGGAGTTGGAGGATCGGCTCAAGCAGGAGGATGAGGAGTTGCGTGAACGCTCGGCGACTGAGCTGGAGCGGCTATCAGGGATGACGAGGGACGCTGCCCGTGACATTCTTCTGAAGCGAGCCGAAGACGATAACGATTACGAGTTCAAGCGTCGATTTAGAGAGGCTGAACTTCAATATCAGGATGAGGCGGATGACCGCGCTCGTGAGATCCTAGCCGCATCGCTCCAACGCCTCGCGTCGGATGTCGTGGGCGAGGCATCGATGACGAGTATCCCAATACCTTCCGAGGACGTCAAGGGGCGGTTGATCGGACGCGAAGGCCGTAACATCCGAGCGATCGAGGCTAATACCGGCGTCGATTTGCTGGTGGATGATACGCCGGATACAGTGGCGATCTCCTGTTTCGATCCGATAAGGAGAGAGGTTGCGCGGGTCGCGTTGGTGAGGTTGATCAAGGACGGTCGTATCCAGCCGGCTCGGATTGAAGACGCGGTGCGCAAGGCGCAGCGTGAAGTAGACCTTTCCGTACGAAAGGCTGGCGAGGATGCGGTTTTGGACGTTGGCATCCGAGGGTTGCACCCTGAGTTGACAAAGTTGATGGGCAGGTTGAAGTTCCGCTACTCGTATGGCGAGAACGTCTTGCAACATTGCGTTGAGGTGGGTCACTTTTCCGGGATGCTGGCCTCTCAGATCGGAGCCAACTCACAATCTGCGAAGACGGCTGGTTTTCTGCATGACATCGGCAAAGCCTTAACGCACGAGGTCGAAGGGCCTCATGCGGAGATAGGCGCGGATGTTGCTGCCCAGTACGGGATTCAGGACAACATTGTGTTGGCTATTCGCGAGCACCATGATCGTGAGATGACGACTCCGGTCTCGTTCATAGTCGCGGCGGCGGATGCTATAAGCGCCGCTAGGCCAGGGGCGCGGAACGACACCAACGAGAACTACCTGAAGCGGCTGAACGAGCTTGAGACTGTCGCACGTGGCTTCGATGGTGTCCGACGTGTGTTCGCGATTCAGGCTGGACGCGAAGTGAGGGTTTTGGTTGATCCGGAGAAGGTGACTGATGCTGAAGCCAGTGTGTTGTCGAATGACATCGCGAATGCGATTGAGCAGCGGTTGCAGTACCCGGGTTTGATCAAGGTGATCGTGATCCGTGAATCGCGTGCGGAGGCAGTAGCTAGCTAGGTCGTTACGCCGTTGCGATTTGCGATCTGAATTCGGCTGGCGATAGTTTGCGACGCGATGAGTGCATCTAACACTGGGGCGCGGCACGATCCAAGCGCTTCGCTGGGATCGGCACCCCCGTGGGAGGTGCTGGAAGACCTGCACCTGCATACGAACGCGTCGGACGGTGTCTTGACACCGTCTGAGATGGTGGAGTTTGTGAGCGGGACTTCGCTTCATTTTTTCGCTATCACCGATCACGACACGACGTCGGGGTTGGATGAGGCGGAGGTTGCGAGCGAGAAGTACTCGGGGATTACGTTTATTCCAGGGATCGAGTTAAGTTCGGGAGTCGGCAATAGCGATCTCCACCTTGTCTGCCATTTTGTCGATCGCGAGAATGCAGCGTTGCAGACCGAGCTGGCTGCCTTGCGAGAGGATCGGGAGTCAAAGGCCGAGGAGATCGTGGAGCGTTTGGCCGAGATCGGGTTGCCATTGGATTGGGACGAGGTAGTGGCGAATGCGGACGGGGCGATTGGTAGGCCGCACATTGCGCGGGCGATGGTTGCTCGAGGGTATGTCGAGACAGTTGCAGATGCGTTTTCGCGTTATCTGACTCCGGGCAAACCCGGATATGTTTCGCGACGGAAACTTGAAGGGGCTCTCGCATTGGAGTTGGTGCATGGGGCAGGAGGAGTTGCTACGGTAGCGCACCCGAGGACGGTATCTAACATCGAGGAAGTGCTGACGACATTAGTGCCTTGCGGTTTGGCAGGCATTGAGGTGTATGCCGAGAAGTACGGCAGCGACATGATCGACCGGTACTCGGCTTACGCGCGGCATCACGGCTTGGTGAAGTCGGGAGGTTCTGATTACCACGCAAATGGGACGACGAATGAGATAGTTCCCGGGATGAATGGTCCTCCTCCGGGGACTGTCCGAGCGTTATATGAACGAGCGATTAACATGCATGGTGTGGACGGGGTGGGATACAGGTTGGACGAGTCTCAGCTTTGAAGGTCGGATAGATGCCTGACTTAGTGCTTAGCATCGCATTGGTTTTGGGAGCGTATCTGGTCGGATCAGTTCCTTCGGCGTACTTGATTGGAAAGTGGGTGGCTGGGATCGACATCCGGGAGTATGGGAGCGGAAATGTAGGAGCGTCGAACGTATCGGTGCATGTTGGGAAGAAGTGGGTAGTTCCGATAGCGTTGTTCGATGTGTTCGCGAAGGGGTTTGCGCCGGTTTATGTGAGTGGTGCTGCCCTGTTGGATTTGGGAGCTGCGACGCAGGCGGCTGCGGGAATAGCCGGTTTATGCGGTCACAACTGGCCGGTGTTTCTGAGATTTTCAGGTGGTCGCGGGATATCGGCTGGACTAGGCTCTTTGATCGGATTTGGGTTCCCCTTGTTTGTGTTGTGGACTACGATTCCTGGGGTGCTATTCACGTTGACACCTTGGCGGGATTCATCCATTAGCTGGTTGTTGGCGACGCTTTTGTTGCCGGTTTGGGCGTTGTGGGCGGGATACGGGGAATGGGTTGCGATGTACGGCGTTGGTTTTGCGATGATCACGATTATCAGACGGGCAACATCCGGCGGATTAGAGGAATCGTTGTTAAGTTATGAAGGGTTGACGCGGACGAGGTTGATTTGGAACCGGATAGTGTTCGACCGCGATATTGCGTCGCGCGATGCTTGGGTTCATAGTCGGCCTGACGCGAGCAGATAGTGTGAAACACGGGACATGAGCCAAAACGCGACCGAAACAGAACTCAGCATGACCACCTGTCCGCGGGACTCGGAGGTGGAGACAAACCTGCGTTGTGGTCAGTGCGGGGATCCGATATGTCCGCGGTGCATGGTCTACGCGCCGGTTGGTTCGAAGTGCCCGGATTGTGCGTCGATCGGCGGACCGGTGATGTTCAAGGTGACGCAGAACGATTTGATCCGGATCGGGTTTTTGGCGGGATTGGCGGCTTTGGGCATCGGAGTTGCTTCGGCAGTCACGTTGGTAGCGTTATGGTCGCTCGATATTTTGGCGGGGGTGAACTCTAGCTTCTGGTTGATCGTGGTCGGGGTGGCAGAATTCTTGGGGGTGATGGGCGTTACTTACGTCATGCAACTGGTTGCGGGAACGAGGTACGCGACGAGTTTGCGAATCTTGGCTGCGGGTCTGGCGTTGCTGTTTTATCTGACGCAGGTAATGACGATCGAGATCATGGCAGGCATGTTCACAGAACTTCTCATAGGACCGGGGATTGTGGTGCATCTACCCGGATTGATCGGTTTTGGTTTCGGGACGTACTACGCCATGCAGAAATTCAAACCGTAGTCGGGATGATTTCGCCTTCGCCGGTGTCGCGGTGGGCGATCGCTTCGTCGATCACGTCGAATAACGACAACGGAGGATCGTAATTGAAGTCGCGTTTGGCTGCTGAGAGGTCGTATTCGTAGTAGGTGGGGGTGATCGGCAGGTCGACCTTGGTGCAGGGCGCGTTGAGTTTTTCGGCAAGGTAAGGGACCATGATTTCCCATCGGAACGGTTCGCGGGATGCGAGTTGGTAGGTCTTGCCGAAGGTTGCGGGATTGATCAGGGCGTTTTCGTAGGCGTGGATTATGTCTCGAACTTCTACGAAGTGTTTCTTCCATGGGCGACCGTTTTTGTCGGCGGCAATGATGAGGTGAGGATCGCCGTCATAGGCTTTCGACATGATTTCATAGGCTTCGAGCGCGGCCGGGTCGGTTGAGCCTTCGAGTTGGCCCATGAAGGTGCGCATGTGGAACTGAGGGAAGTTGAGGGCTTCACCGGCACCCCAAGCATTGGCGAAGCGAAAGACTGTCGCGGGTAGGTTCTCGGCTCTCACGTAGCGATCTACAAGGTGCTCAGTCAGAACCTTCGTGTAGCCGTACCATCCTGTGGCGGCGAGTGGAAGAGAGTCTTCGCGTATCGGTTCTGCGATGCCTTCAGGCGGATATTTTTCCATGGTGCCATCGGTGCTGGTGTGAATAACGTGTTGAATGCGGTCTGATTGCAACGCTGCTTCTAGGACGTTGAAAGTGCCTTTGACGTTGATGTCGAAGTACTGCTCTGGGGTGAATGGACCACCGGCTTGAAAGGCTGCGCCGAGGTGGAATATAGCGTCTGCCCCGTCCGCAGCGGCATTGACATCGGCGCTCGATGCGAGGTCGCCCTCTACGATGTCTGCACCGACCTGGGCTAGTTTTTCGGACTGTGGATCTCCGGGCACGACGAAACCTGTCACGTCGTGTCCTATTTCCACAAACCGTTTGGCGACGTTGGCACCTACGCGGCCAGTGATACCTGTGATGAGAATTCGCACGTTCTGGTTCCTCAGTGTTTCACGTTTTCGTTACGAGATGCGTTGAAAGAATAGACGATTTGGCGCTGGGTTTCCGATAAACTGCTATCGCTGGGTAGGTTGCTGCTTGGGTAACCGCTATAGAAAACCGCATGGGGTACTGCTGATGACCAAGATCGAGAAGGTGGAGACGTTCCTTTGGAGCCGGTGGCTACTGATCAAGATTCACTCTGAGGATGGGTACGTCGGGATTGGTGAGGGGGGTGTGCATGGATGGCAACGACCAACGAAGACGATGATCGAGGTGATGAGCGATTATCTGGTGGGCAAGGACCCGAATTTGATCGAGCATCACTACCAATGGCTGTATCGCTCGTCGCACTTCATGGGTTCGGTGGTTCAAGGAGCTTTGAGCGCGATCGATATCGCGCTTTGGGACATGAAGGGCAAGCGTTTGGGAGTTCCGATCTATGACTTGATGGGGGGCAAGACGCGTGACAAGGTGCGGTGTTACATGCACGTTAATGGTGAGACCGGGGAGGAGTTGGCGGAAGATGCGCTCCGTGCCAAAGAGCAAGGATTTACGGCGGTGAGGTTCACGCCATTTCCGAATGACTATTACCTGCACAAGTCGTACACGGAGTGGGCTGATGAGGCGGTCAGGCGTGTCGGATTAGTTAAGGACGCTGTGGGTTCGGACGTTGATATATGCGTCGAGATCCATCGACAGATGAACCCCGCGGAGTCGATCTGGTTGGGTCGGCGGTTGGAGCAGTTCAACCCGTTCTTCTATGAGGACCCGATGCTGCCGGACAGTCCTGCGCGAATGGCGGAGGTGCAGGCGCAATGCAATATTCCGATCGCGACGGGTGAGAGGTTTACGACCATATTTGAGTATCAGCAGCTGTTGGAGAACGGTGGATGCGCGTACGTGCGTCCTGACCTATGCCTGTGCGGCGGGTTGAGCGGGTGCAAGAAAGTGGCAGCGATGGCCGAGGCGCAGCATGTGAAGGTCATACCTCACAACCCGTTGTCGCCCGTCTCAACTGCCGCTTGTGTTCAGCTGGACGCATGCATTCCTAACTTTGCGTTGCAGGAGTACACGGGGGAGTCCGAGCCGCCGAAATCTGAGTTGCTAGTTGAGCCGTTGGAGTTGATCGATGGTTATCTGACGGTGCCAGAAGGTCCTGGATTGGGTGTGGAGTTGAACGAAGAGGCCTTGGCAAACATCGGTGAAGAGCCGAAGGTGTTGAACACGCCGATCGGGTTCGATGGATCGGTGCAGGACCGCTAAGAGAGACGCGCCGGGAAATTAGATGGAGCGGGAGACGGGATTCGAACCCGCGACCTTCTGCTTGGGAAGCAGATACTCTACCACTGAGTTACTCCCGCTCGGGTGCGTCGTGGTGATGCAATTATAGCGGTTGGATTGGGGCGTGAAGGTTGACGGTTCCGGTCAGACTGGCCACTCTTCCAGGTCCCATGCCATCTGCCAGAATGCGATTTCGTAGCGTGTGCAGGTGATGTAGGCTTCGCGCATGGCTGCCAACTCGGTTGGGCCTGCTTCGGCGGCGGCGCGGTCGCAGATGGCTCGGGCTTCTAGGGCGACGGTTTTCGACTCTTCGCTGGCGTAGGTTCGAATCCATTCAGTGTATTGCGGGGCGTTCTCTGGCTCGCCAGCATCAGCCAGCATCTCACCGACTCGCCAATATCCCCAGATGCAGGGTACGAGCGCGGCGATGAGTTCGCCGAAGCTGCCGATCTGGGCGACGCGGAGAAGGTAGCTGGTGTAGGAGTAGGTGGTTGGTGCGAGGCGTGTTGCTTCTAACTCGGCGTCAGAAATTCCGATGCTGGCGCAGTACGAGCGATGGAGTGCCATTTCGGTGTTGAGAATGTAGTCGACCGCACTGGCAAACCAGCTCATTGTGGTTAGGTCAGGTGCTTTGACGGTTCCCATTGCCAAAACACGAGCGTAGTCGACGAGGTAGAGATAGTCCTGGGTCATGAAGTACTTGAAGCGCTCGTTTGAGAGAGTGCCATCGCCGATGCCTAGCACGAATGGGTGGCGCATCATTGCTTCGCGTTGTGGTGTCGATTCGGCTTCTATGTCATCGCAGAATGTCATGGTTTCAGACTTGCCTTGGTCGAGACCGGAGTGTTCGTGATTTGATTGTCGCAGATGATGAGCGCTGTATGGTGTTGGTGACACTGGTATCCTCGGAATTGATGGCGGAGCAAAAAAAAGGCGAAGGACGTATGGTGTGGCTCGACCTGGAGATGACGGGTTTGGAGGAGCAACACGTGATCATCGAGATCGCCACGGTTATCACTGATTCGAACTTGGAGATCTTGGCCGAGGGGCCAGATATCGCGATCAATCGTTCGGTTGAGGATCTGAACAATATCGATTCGTGGTCGGAACGCCAGCATACCGATTCGGGTCTGATGGACAAGGTTAGGGCTTCGAAGATCGGAATCAACGAAGCAGAGAGGCAGACGCTGGATTTCGTGAGGGGTTGGGTCGGCAGATGGGAAGCGCCGTTGTGTGGGAATTCGATCTGGGTTGACCGGTTGTTTTTGAAAAGAGAGATGCCGAAGCTGGAGTCGTACCTGCATTACCGAGTGATCGATGTCAGCAGTATCAAGGAATTAGTTGCGCGCTGGTATCCCGATGCTGAGGAGCCACGGTCGAAAGAGAAATCGCACCGCGCTTTGGACGATGTGCTCGAGAGCATCGAGGAGTTGCGATGGTACCGGGAGAGGTATTTCAAGGCGCCGGAATCTCTGCACATCGTCGGCGCGAAGCAGGCTCTAACTGATTAATCGCTCGACTCTGCGTTCCGCTTCGGCGAGTTGCTGATCGGTTTGGCGTCGTTCGGAGTATCGGTTCAGAGAGGCCAAGATGGTTGAGTGGGGGCGACCACCCATCAGGTTGCCGGTTTCGGTGCTAGTGAGTCCGCATTTCTCCCGGAGCATATAGATCGCAAGGTCACGGGCAGCACTTACCGAGCGATTGCCCCTACCGGTTTGGCGGAGTGCGTGCGGGTTGATGTCAAAGACCTCGGCTACCGCTTCGAATATCTTGTCAGATGATGGCAGCAACGGAACAGGGGCTGCTAGTCGATCACGCAAGGCTTCGTCTATAGAGGCGATAGTGAGGGTTGGTGACAATGCGGATTGTGCGAATTGACGATTTGGTTTTAGATTGCGATTCGCGTTGACTCGGGCCACACCTCCGATGATCTCCCGGACGCTTCGCGCGAATCTGGATGCCCAAGCGTCGAAGGTTTCGGTTGGAAGCTCGAGATTGTGTTGGATCAGGTAGTTGCTCAATATCGAGCGTTTCAGGGCCAAGTCAGGGGGGGCGATTTGGATCTCTAGTCCGCCGGATAGACGCGAGGTGATTTCTTCACCAAGTTCCTGCATCGGGTATGTGGTGTTGAAGGTGAAGACTAGTTGCTTTTGGTTTGAGATCAGATGCTCGACGATGGAGAGGAAGAATGTCTGAGTACCGATTTTTCCGATGAGGCGTTCGATGCCGTCGACTAAGAGAGCGTCGACTCCTCGGTAGCGGTCTCGGACGGAGACGACGTTGCCGGTACGAGAGGATTTGACGAAGCTGTCGACGAACTCTTCACCAGTTAGGCAGATGACGTTCATCTCGTTTTGGCGCATCTGGTTGGCGATGGCATTGAGAAGATGAGTCTTGCCCTGCCCTGTTTCGGCGGTGATGGTTAAGGGGTTGAATTCGGCGCAGGGATGGTTGGCGACGCTGAGGGCGGCGTCAATCGCTTTAGCGTTGCAGTCGGAGCGTTCGAACGTGTCGAAGGTGCGGTCAGTGATGGCAGGGAAGAATCGGGCATTTTCGCGAGCGAGTGCGGCGCGTTGGCGGCTGATGTGGACGTCGGCCCATTGGGAATAGTCGCCGGCGAGCCCTTCGCGTGCAAGAACATCGCTGCTCATGAAGGCCATCGTTTCAAGTTGGATCTTGATTTCAGACTCGAAAACCTGATCCGCGAATCGACGCAAGCTGCGCATGACTCGTTGGCGGATCCAAGCGGCGATGAAGCCGTTTTTTACGGTGACACTGAGAACGCCGTCTTGGAGTGACGTTGCTGCTGTGTCTTTCAGATATGCGTTGAAGTCGGCAGGGTTACCGATCTGCACCTCGACCAAACCGAGAACGGTCTTCCATTTTTTCTGCAAGTCGTAAACGTCGTTATCAGAAACGGCATCAGGCACAGATCGTCCTTTCGTCACAAAGTGCGGAATCGGCAACACGCAAAGATGTTCGGCACAGCTTCGCGCACAGGCTCTTGTTCGTTTTTCGGGCCGCCTCCTCGGAGCCCGAAAACAATGTCAACAATATTTAAGATACCCAGTCTTGAGGAATCTGGCAACGGGAAAAAGCCGTGAATTTCAAGTTTTTTGAACTGAAATGTATTGACTTTTCAGGTGGCGTAACTGGAGTGTCGGAGAGTGTGGATAGTCGCGAATCCGCTTTGAATCGGTGTCTAGCCTAGCGTGGTAGCATCAAGTGCGATTTCCATGCAGGGACTAGCGAACATCAAGGGACGCGATGTCCAAAAATGACGAGAATCTGACCGGATGAGAGCGGTATTTTTTGGAACACCAGACTTCGCCATTGCATCGATTCGCGCTCTTCTGGACGCAGGTGTGGAGGTCCCACTGGTATGCACACGGCCGCCTCGACGGGCTGGTCGAGGGAGGGTTGAGACGCCGACAGCGGTGGCGCGATTTGCGGAAGACGCTGGTATCGCAGCCATCACTCCTGAGCGGTTGGATCAGGAGGCGGTTGCGACAGTTCGCTCGGTTGAGGCGGATGTATTTGTTGTTGTGGCGTATGGGAGATTCATTCCAGCTGAGTTGCTGGACATCCCAAGATTTGGGGTTGTCAATTTGCACCCTTCACTTTTGCCGAAGCATCGAGGACCGAGTCCTGTTGCTACGGCGATTTTGGAAGGAGATGAGTTCGCTGGAGTGACGGTGATGTTGTTGGATGAGGGGATGGACACGGGGCCGATTCTGTCGCAGTCAGAAGCGGTTGGGATCACGTTGGATACGCGGTGCGATGAACTGACTGAGAGGTTGTTCGAGATGGGTGCGGGGATGTTGCCTGGTACGATGCGGGAGTTGAGCGAGGGACGTTTGGTGCCACGGGCTCAGGACGATGAGATGGCTACCGTGACGCGGTTGATTCGAAAGGAGGACGGCGTGGTTGATTGGGATGATTCAGCAGAGCGGATCGTTCGGATGAACCGGGCGTTTTGCCCGTGGCCGGGGACTAGCACGACATGGGATGGGGCATCAATAAAACTTGTGGATATTGCGTTGGCGAGTAGGGTACGCCCTGCCGATGTGATGGCGCCGGGAGAGGTTTTCAAAGGTGAGGACGATGGTGTTTATGTTTGTGCCGGGTCTGGGTCAGTGATTCGATTGACGATGGTGCAGGCGGCTGGGAGGAGGGCGATGGGGATCGATGAGTTTGTTGTTGGGCGACCGGAGTTTATTGGTTCTGTGCTTGGTGGATAATCGGTGTTGGTATTGCAGGTATCGAGTCGAGGGAACGCGGAATGATTATTGATTGCCATGTGCATGTCTGGGAACTGCCACCGATTGCGCCGGTTGGACCGACCGCGCCGACTTGGACGGCGGTGACGGAAGAGGCTGGACCGACAGAGTTGCTGATTGATGACATGGACGCGAACGGTGTCGATGCTGCGGTGCTAGTGCAGTCGAGTGGGTCTACTTGGGACAATACCTATGTCGCGGATTCGGCGAACCGAGAGCGGGCGAGATTTCGTTCGATCGGCTTGGTGGACCCGATGGACCCGGGGAACGCGGAAGTTGCAGCGCGTTGGATGGACGAGTTCGGGATGTCGGGATTCAGATTTCACCCGGACTACTACCCCGACGATGTCGTTTTGGATGTTGATCGAAACGGAGGTATGTTTGAGGCGATTGAGCAGCGTGGCGGGATCTTGAAGATCCACAATCGGGTTGGAAACGTCGGGCAGATGGCGGAGGTGGTAGGGAGGTATGAGGGAATCACGTGGATTGTTGATCACATGATGTATCCGGAGCCTTGGATGGCGGCGGATGGTTGGGCGGCCTATCGGCCGGTGTTGGAGTTGGCAAGGAATCCGAATGTGGTGATGATGATCTCGGATGTTCACAACCGATCAGATCAGGGCTTTCCTTATGGGGATATGCACGACGTCGTGAAACTGGCGATTGAGGCGTTCGGAATTGAGCGTTGTATATGGGGCACAGGCTATCCGGGATATTTGAGAGAGAAGAATGGTTGGATTTCGTTGGCGGATGAGTTGCGGCTCGTGCGCGAGGGATTCGACTGGCTGACTGAGGAAGAGCAAGGGATGTTGCTCGGAGGTAATGCGAAGGAAATTTACGGGTTTTGAGAGCGACGGTCGGCTAATGTAGACGTCGGAGTTCGGACTTGCGGTTTGCTTTTGAGATGCTGCGCTTTTGGTTGTAGGTTTTTTCGAGATTTTCGTCGGTGAAGTGGATGGGGTGGGTGATGTTTCGGCGTGAACGATTTTGGCGAGCGCGGTTGCTGTCCGAGGCGGGAGGAGTCTGGTCAGATTTTGGGTTGTCAGACATTCCGCTTAGTCGTCGTCATCATCATCGTCGGGACTGAAGCCCGGGACTAGTTGAAAGCGCTTGAATCCTTCGGCGAATGGGGCGTCAATGTTCTTTCCATTTTCGGATCGCCATCGTCGCATCCATTCGTCGACGCGTTCAGGCTGATCAAGTTGGGAGACGTGGCATTTGATGGCACCGATAGCTTTTTCGACGTCTTCTTCGTCAAGAGGATTCCAGTGGGTGGACCCTTCTCCAAACATCATCACCCATACTTCGTGAACCTTCCATGCGTCGAGACCTTGGGCGAGAAGACTCTCGTCCCAGAGGTGATCTCTGGCGGAAGGGAATACAGCGGAGAGTGCGGCCTCACCCGCGGCAAAGTGGTCTGGGTGTCCGATGTACTGAGAGTGTGAGAGGTCGCGTGTCGGGTTTGTGGTGATGAGGATGTGGGGACGATGTTTCCGTATGACGCGGACGATTTCTCGTCGTAGGCCGATGGTTGGTTCAAGATATCCGTCGGGGAAATCGAGGAATTCTACGGATTTAAGACCGAGGACGCGCCCGGCGTCGGTTTGTTCTTGTTTACGTATCTGGCTCAGTTGGGTTGCGGTTAAGGAGCGATCTTCGGTCCCTTTGGAGCCGTCGGTGCACATGACGTAAACGACTTCCCATCCGAGGCGTGCCCATTTTGCGACGGTTCCAGAGCATCCCCAATCGGCGTCGTCGGGATGCGCAAAGACGACCATCGCCCGGGAATGCGGCTCTTGTTCGGGTGGGATGTTTTCAGAGTCGGTGGTCATTGGTTGAGTTCAGTTATTGTTTCAGCGAGAAATTCAGTTGAATCTAAGTGTATTTTGGCGCGTTTAATCTCTGGCGAAGCTGGCTTCCAACAGAAGGCAGCGTTGATAACATACGCGCATGGCTAAGCGAGGAATTTCTGAATCGGTACGCGCTGAGCAGGCGCGTTATGTGGCTTCGAATGCGGGGTCCGGAGCTAAGCATGAGGAGGCCAAAAGGTGGTTGCCGGGTGGGGATACCAGGAACTCGATCTATTGGGGGCCGTTTCCAATTTATGTGTCTAGGGCTGAGGGTTCACGGATTGTCGATATCGATGGAAACGAGCGCGTGGATTTCATCAACAACATGACCACGCTAATCTTGGGGCATCGTCACCCAAAGGTGATTGAAGCGTTGAGTCAGCAGTTGGAGCGCGGGGTATCGTATCCCGCACCGACGCCGTTGGTGGTCGAATGGGGAGAGTTGATGTGCGAGCGTGTGCCGTCGCTGGACAAGGTGCGGTTTGTGAACTCGGGGACAGAGGCGACGTTGAATGCGATCCGGGCAGCGCGCGCGTTTTCGGGAAAGACGATGCTGGCGAAGTGTGAGGGCGCATATCACGGTAATCACGACGCGGTCCAGATCAGTGTGACGCCAGATATGGGGTTGGCAGGAGAAGCTGAGGAACCGAACTCGGTTTTGATGACCGACGGGATGACGCCGCGGTCGGCAGACGAAATCGTGATCATGCCGTACAACGACCTTGAGAACGCGGAGCGGATCATCAGGGAGCACGCGGACGATTTGGCGGCTGTAATCGTTGAACCGATCAATGGTCAGTGCGGAATGATGCCAGCCGATCCAGATTTTTTGGATGGGTTGCGTCGGATCACGTCGGAGCTTGGGATTCTGCTGATATTTGATGAAGTGATTGCCTTTCGTGCGTCGCGCGGTGGTGCGCAGGAGTATTACGGAGTGACACCGGACTTGACGTGCTTCGGCAAAGTGATCGGCGGTGGGTTGCCGGTAGGGGCGTTTGGCGGTCGAGAAGACATCATGTCGATGTGGGATCCGAGCGGGCCGGGAGGTCCCCAAGTTTCACATGCTGGGACGTTCAACGGTAATCCGATGACCGCGGCTGCCGGAGTGGCGACGTTGCGGGAGCTGACAGTGGATGTCTACGAGGAGTTGGAGGAGAAGGGGGAGTATCTGCGTGGGAAGTTGCGTGATGTGATAGCGGAGATGGAAGCGCCGATGGGAGTTACGGGAGCCGCGTCGTTGTTCGCGATTCAGGCCACCACCGAAGAAGTGCGAGACTACCGATCGTACGCTACTAACGACGGCGAGTTGTTGGATATGGTGTTCTTCGGAATGATGAACGAGGGCTACCTGCTGTCGAGCCGTTGCGCAGGCAACGTCTCAGCCGCGCACAGCTACGAAGAGTTGGACGGCTTCGTCGAGGCGCTCAAACGCGTGTTGGCCCGAACTTGGGAGGCATAGCGGCTCCAAATCCGTAATGTACGACCCGCTTAGACAGACGGTTTGGGCGAGGAGTATGTCCCACTCTTGATGTTGGGTTAGACGAGCGTTAAGAGTTCCAAGCACTACGCGAGGACGAATCGCGGTTATGGTTGATAGTTGCGAACCGCCAAACTTGTGCGGGCGCAAAGGCAACGAACTGATCGAGCGAGGCTAAATTAGATGACTCTCCGAGTTGTGGTTACCTGTGAGACCTTCGTGGATGTGAAGGGCATCATCGAGTCGGCGGGAGATATCGAAGTAGAGATATTAGATCCCTTCACAGAACATGAGCCTTACGTGGAGGCGTTGAAGGATGCCGATGGCGCGCTGATAGCGACATGGCCCCTCACCGGTCGCGACGTCATGGAGGCATGCCCGAAGCTCAAGGTGGTCAGCCGCATGGGCGTTGGCGTCGACTCGATCGACCTCGATGCTGCCACCGACCTCGGCGTCCTCGCATGCAATGTGCCGGGTGTCAACACCGTCGAGGTGGCCGACCACGCGATGGCAATGCTCCTATCGATCCTTCGTCGCATTCCCGAGACCGTGCAAGCATCCCGCGACGGAAAATGGTCCGATGACCCCGCGCTCATGCGAGAGTTCCAGGAAACCGTTGATCGAGTTGGCGGCAAAACCGTCGGCATTCTTGGTTTCGGAAACATCGGTCGCGCTTTCGCACAGCGCATCCGAGGCTTCGGTCCGAAACGCATCATCGCATACGACCCCTACGGTTACCAGTCGCAGGCTGACCTCTACGGTGTCCAACTCGTCGAACTTGACGAGATGCTGGCAGAATCCGACATCATCTCGATTCACTCGCCGCACACGGCCGCGACCGACCACATCATTAACGCCGAAACATTGGGGATGATGAAGCCGACCGCTATCCTGCTGAACTGCGCCCGCGGCAAGTTAGTCGATCAGGTCGCTCTTCACGCTGCATTGCGTGACGGTCAGATCGCCTTCGCCGGCATTGACGTCACCGAGGTCGAGCCTGTTTCGTCGGAAGATCCGATACTGGGCCTTGACAACTGCTACGTCACGCCTCACCTCGCCGGTTACTCGCCCACGTTCCTCGAGGAGTGCGGACAGAAGCAGGCAGAGAATGTCAGCTTCGCGTTGACGGGTCGTGCGCCGCATGGACTTACGAACCCTGATGTGATCAAGACGATCGCCGTGCAACGAGCCAGCGGGGGAGGTCGGTGGGAAGGTGTCCCCGACTTCTCGACCAGCCTGCCGTTCTAAGGAAGCAAAACCCGCCGGTTACTCGAAATCGAATCCGCAAGTACCTCGCGGCCCGTCATATGTGAAGACCCCTTGGCTCAAGAAGTCCCGACCTAGAACGGCGTGATATGGCAGTCCGTGTTCGATAAGCGGTAGCGTGCCGAATCTTCGATACGCAAAAGCCGCGATGTCGACGATTTCTATGAAACCGAGTACCGGTTGCGATTTGAATGGTCCGTTGGCACCGACTTGATTCTCAGGATCGCCGATTATTGGGAGACGCAAATCTTCCGCAATGGAGACGTCGATCGAGCTATTGGTCGCTCCCGTATCGATCAGAGCGATAAACAATTCGCTTTCGAGGTTCGGCGATAGATCGTTGATCGTAAACCCGATTCTCAATCTGGCTACGGGGCCCAAGCGATAAAGGTCGTGTGGGTTGCCGGAGTCTTCAAGATTAATCACGCGCATTTTGCGGGCCGAAAAACACTACCGGTGTCATCACAAATGGAGGTTCGCCGATCTGTTTTATGTGATACGGGCCGCGTCCAAACCGTTCAACTGCGTCTTCGGCGGCGGTTTGTAGATCAGGATAGATCCCGGCCAACTGCTCATCGTGGATCACAACCCATTCACCCATGTGTCGCGCCTCAAGATCCACACGCAGATCATCGTACGCGACCACATTGTCGTGCACTGTAGCCAAATTAATCTCCTATCAGACTGAATGAACTAGATCGTTTGTGACCACAATAGTATCACCGCGATAGTTGCCAGTCGAAGTGACAGAGAGGTCACTCCAACACGGCCATCATCACAACGCGATTGGTGTTAGTCCCCTTGCTGTTGTTGGTGACGCCCCAAACGTTCGCTGTCTTGCTGAACTCTTGCTGATTGACAAGGACGCCAATTATGTGGACAGGTAGGCCTGCCGCTTGGATGGCATCGTGGACTAGGTTTTCGAGGTTCAGCGTGGCGTTTCGGATTTCGCCTACTTCGTAACAGATGATGCCGCCGGGCTTGACGACTCGACAGAGTTCTCGGAGGGTCTGTGCAGTGAAGTTTTGCCAGTTTTTCGGGTTTGCAGTCGTCTCGATATTGCCTTCGTCGATGATGATGTTGGCAAACCAAGCTCGCACATGGTTGTCGGCCAGATAGTCGACAGTGTCGAGAAACGGTGGCGATGTCACGACGAGGTCGACGGCGTTGTCTTCGATGTGATCGGTGTTGCGCGCGTCGGTGCAGGTCAGTACTGGCCCTGGATAATTGAGTTCGCCGTGTCTAAGCAGGGATTGACTCTTCTTCGCGATGAGAGTTTTGACGTCTCGTTTAGGTGGGGTCTGGTTGCGTCGCTGGTTGATTCGTCTCTGGCTTTCGATGGAAGCTGCTTGGTTCGGTGGGAGCGTGTAGACCGAGAAGAAGCCCGGAGAGTGTCCTGTGAGGCGACTGATGGCGACTAGGCGTATCCAATCGTCGGTGTGGTCAAAGGCACAGGAATCTCCCCGGCGTCGTAGCCACTCTCGAAGAGATGTGATTTGACGGAGCGTGCTTTCGTGGTAGAAGGCTGTGAAAGGTCGGTCCTGGTCCGTCGGTTCGGTGGAATTCCAGTCAATCTCGTTGAGACGTTCTTCGACCTCCGATTGAGAAGGTGTGTTCAAGCGTGGTCGTGTGACCATCATTGAGATGGGATTGGCATCATTGCCAACGGGCTGACGATCCATGATCGCGGTTTGGATCGGGGTAGTGCCGCGGCCCATAAACGGGTCGTAAACGATATCGGACGGCTGAGTCAGGCGGCTGATGAAGAACTCAGGCAGTTGAGGCTTGAAACACGCGCGGTAGCTGATTTCGTGGAGTGCATGGCCGGCGCGTTGAGTAGAAGTCCAGAACTCGTTGATGTAGTAGCGCAGAGGCGGCGTGTCTGACGCGGAAGACGAATCGACGACTTCGGTCTTGATCCCGAAGTCGTCGAAGTTAATCAGGTGATCGACGAAAGCGTCGATGCGGGTGTGTTGTTCTTCGATGACCACTCCGCGAGATTTTATGCAAATCGCGGAGTGATCATAGCGTTAGGTTTACCTGCTGTACCCAGTCCTAGGCGCCGGCTCGACGACCTCCACGCTTCCCACTAGCGAGTTAAGAACGAACTCAAAGTCGTGGTACGCGTTAGAGCCCGCGATCGGCGATCCGACGTTGCGTAGCATGTGCGCTAGGTCGGAAAGGTCGCCATGAACATCCGCAGGACGTTCACCTCGGTAGTCGTTCAAACCGCTGTAGCGATCGGCTGCAAGAGCTACGATAGCCCCGAAGTCGGTTCTGGCATCCCTTGACGAGAGCTCAGATTCGATCTCTTCGTGCTGACGGTTGTTGTCTCCAGTTCGTGGAGTGACCCATCGGACTTCAACCTCGCCCAATGGACTCTTGACGTGACCGAGCGAGTAACGGTCGACAAGTTCGAGTTCGAAGAAGACGGTCGTCGCGGCTCCGGCTGGGAGTTCCGCGAATTTCTTCTCGGCTCGCGTGAACGACTCGTCAGAGGTGACGCGGTTCTCATACCCGATCATTCGCCAGCTACGGACGAGTTGATCGTCCCACACGACCTGCGCTCGGGTCTGATCTGCGAACGGCACCGACAAAGCCAACCAGTTCTCCCGGCTGAAGAGAGTCTGGCCCTCTTCCGGTGTGCTGAGGTACCGATACCAACCATTTCCGTGCTGCGCGAGCTGCTCCAGCAAGACATCGTTGTAGTTATTGATACCCACGCCGATGGTGATCAGCCTCAACGGGTTGTCAGGGTTGTAGTCCGCGGCCGACTCGAGGATCGCGAAGGGATTGGTCGCATCGACGTTTGCCACTCCGTCCGACATCAGAATGACGTAGTTGAGAGCATCTGGACGTCGACGTCGCATGTCATCGGCGAGTTGCACACCGAGGTTCAGCCCAGCTTGGACATTGGTTGAGCCACCAGGTCGAAGACCTTGGATGGAATCGCGGACGCGTCGAGAATCAGGGTAGTCGTCGTCAACTGTTAAGTGATTTATGACGGTTGCGCTGAAGTGCACGACCGACATGCGATCATCGCGTCCGAGACTGTTGCGGATGGCATCCGCAGCGTCTCTTGCGATTTGGACGCGGTTGCCGTCCCGCATAGAGCCAGACCCATCAAGGACGAGAGTCACGTTGAGCGGAAGATCGGCGAAGATCTCCGGGGCTTGGAAACCGATCCGTGCAAGGTGCAGACCATTGTCAAGCGGATGCTCGATGACGTCGGTCGTGATGTTGAACGAATCATCGTGGCGCGGCATTTCATAGCCGTAGTTGAAGGCGTTGATCCACTCTTCAGCACGGACCGACGCCGGATCGACCTCGTAACCGGAGCGCGCCCAGTTCAGAGCGAGTTGGAACGACGTCCGGTCGGTGTCGAGGCTAAATGTGGAGGTGTCGTCCTCCGAGGTGAGCGCGAAGTTGGAGCGGGTGGTGTTCTGGAATGTAGTCGCTCCGGGTTGAGAAGGCTGCCTCGGCGGTGGCGGCGATGAACTTTCCGCAGCGGGAGCGGCTGGAGAAGTCGGAGAAACATGGGCCTCCGTCTCCACTTCAACGATCTTTTCAACCTCACGAATCACTTCCTTTTCAACTTCAACCGCTACTTCCTTTTCCACCACTACGGTCTGAACAACCGTCTGGCCCGGAACCTCAACTTCCCTCTCAACGACAACGGTTTGAACTACAGTCTCCCCAGCCACCTGCACTTCTCTGTCGACCACAACGGTCTGAATCACGTTGCGCTCAACCTCAACGATTTTCTCGACTTCGACGGTCTGGATAACCGTATCGCCCGAAACCGGAACCTCCTTTTCAACCACTACGGTCTGAACGACTGTCTCCGTTCCCGAACATGCAATCGTTGCGGCAACCATCACACCAACCAGTGCAAGCGCTACTGCGATCAACGATTTGGAATTGCAGAGCCTCTTCGCTTCGATATTCTTGTGCATCTCTATGTGTCCTCCAGGACTTTCTTTTCAGATCACTGAAGAACAGACGACACGACTCGCGAATTTGTTCCACCACTGCAACATCATTCCGTCGAAGGCAGGAATCCACACAGATCGCAAAACACACAGCTCCTCTTAGAAAAGAAAAAGGCTCGGGACCATTGCTGGCCCCGAGCCCTTAATATCTCGACCTGCGCCGCAACAACGGCAGCAGGCAGATACGCTACGCTGAACTCGACCTTTCGTCAGGGTTCTCTTCGTCAGAATCGTCCCCACCATCAGTCGGCACGTAGACAACGCTTTGCACATTGCGCTGACGACGGACAATGAAGCGAACGAAGAAGAAGGCCGCCGCGCCCAAGATCAACCAAATGGGCGAAGTGATAGCCAGCCAGATGCCCGCGTTTCCAGCGAAGGATGCGACACCTATGAGCGCGTTGATCGCGTTTGTGGCCGTGCCACCGGGGTTGAAGTCGGACGATTCGATCTCCGGCCCGGGGTAGACGTAGATATGGGCGTAAAGGGTCTCCTCGACCTCGCCAGCATCACTGTCCCCTCGGATCTCAAAGACTATTTGGTACGACTCTGGACGGTGCCGATCGAAGACGTGCTCGATTTCGATGCCGGTATCTCCCGGAGAGACAGTGCCTTCAACGACCCGAGAGCCATCCCGGAAGTCCCATGTGTATCTGACGTTGCGGAGCGTCTCTGGATGGTTGAAAGACGCGGTTAGAGTGACCGGTTGGCCTTCCTCGACATCCCATTGAGATGCAGTTACGAAAGCATCTATGCGAGGCAGTTCCGAGACGTTGGCCCAGAGCTGGTCCTCGCCCTCGGCCAACCCGTGATCAGAGAATGCTCTGACCCTTGCGGTCACCACATGGGGCGCGAACTCGTCTGAATGGTAGGTATGAGGAACCGGGACGCTCAGGAGGCCATCTTCGCCTTCTGTGCGAAGACCTGTGTAAACGGTTTGCGGTGCAGACCCATCGCCGAAATCCCAAGTAATCTCGAAGTTGTCGTAGTCCTCCGGCGGATAGAAGCGAGCGGTGTACTTGCGCCCGACTCCGATACCTACGTGGACATCCTCGCCAACATCGACTCGCATCGGCACGGGCGAGCGATTGACGGTGACCGTCAGACGGGAATAAGCAGCCGATTCGCTGATGAAGGCCAGACGACCGTCGATGCGTTCAAGCTCGGACTGCCAATTCGTTATCTCGCGCTGGACTTCTAAAAGCTCTTGGACCGAGTCGTAGTTTTCGTTTCGGAGAAGCGTGGTGAGGGCATCTACGGTCTCTTGGACCGTGGAACGACGTGCGCCAAGGTCGATGTATTCCTCCGTGAAGTCGGTAGAGTCGGATTGCGATGAAACGACTTTCGCGACGTTTGAAGAGATTTGCTCAATCGCGGAGTCCAGAATCTCAGCCGGGATACGGACGGTGATGTGGTAGTAGGAACCCTCTTCGATCGTGTTGCTGTTGACCACCCAGCCGCCGCGGGAGACGGCAAGAGCGCCGATAGCATCTATCGTCGCTGCGGGGTCGTTCGACTCGACGACCAAGTCGGCATTGCGGACGATGATGCGATTCGTCGGTTGGATCGAGATGTCGACGCTTTGTCCCAGCTGCTGTGCGACTTTTGCAGCTGCGGCGGCTGGTGCTGCTGGCATTTGTGCCGGCATTTCCGATTCGAGCATCATAGCCTCTGCCGCAAACTCCTCCATAACCTCCTTTTCGATCTCAACAGCCCTTTCGACAACCACTGTTGCAATGGCGGCACTATCGTCTTTGGCGAAGAGAGCCCCAGGAGCACCGGGTTGACCGGGGCGACCAAAGGAGTAGGCGGATTGTTCTTCGCCTCCGCCACAGGCGAACACGAGCGCCATAGAGGCTAAGAGCGCGACGAACATTACCAGTTTCAGAGCCGAGATGGTTTCGACTCGCGGTTGCACTGCGCGGAATTTCAATCTAGGAGCGTTCATGATTGTTCCTTCGTTTAGTTGCTCACTATTATCTAGACGCTCAACCCATGAGATAAGTTCCACGCGGCGAAATTATCCTTCTTATGAGGCGTGGCGGAGCGCCACAATGGGATTGAACTCGGAAGGCGAAACTGATGGCTGAAGGCAACGGCAAGAAGAAAGTACTGATCACCGGAGGCGCTGGATTGATAGGGGGAATCCTGATTGATCGGCTGGGCGAACGCTATGAATTGTCCTCCCTGGATCTGAAAGAAGCGGACGGCGTATCGTCTCATGTCGCGTCGTTAGATGATTTAGACGCCATGCAACCCGCATTTGCAGGGGTAGATGCCGTGGTCCACCTGGCCGCCGACCGCTCTGCGTACGCCGAGTGGGATTCAGTGCTGCCTAACAACCTCGTCGGAACCTACAACGTCTTTGAAGCAAGTCGTCGCGAGGGAGTGAAACGGGTCATCTTCGCATCCTCAAACCATGCCACAGGCGGAAACTACCTGGATGAACCATGGAGCCTCGTCGGTTCTGGTCAATTCGACAAGTTGGAAGCCGGAACATATCCATTGGTCGACGAAGGCACCATGATCCGGCCAGACGGCTTTTACGGCGTCTCAAAGGCATTTGGTGAGGCAATCGGAAGCTACTACAACGACTACCACGACGTCTCTTCCATACACCTCCGAATCGGATGGGTCATATCCACAGACGACCCCACCTTTTCGCCCTTCGCACTATCCCTATGGCTGAGCCACGCCGACGTCGCACAAATCGTCAGCCTCTCTATCGACGCTCCAGAATCCCTGAAGTACGGCATCTACTACGCAACCTCCGACAATAAGTGGAAAATCTTCGACATCAGCAGAGCCAAAACCGAACTAGGCTTCGCCCCCGAAGACGGCTCAGGCGACGACTTTGTAGAAGGTCCTCCGCCAGTCCGGGATAGATAACTGGGCGATCCAGTAGTCGCGGGCCCCGACCTGGTAGGAGCAGGTTTCAAACCTGCCCTGCAACGCGAGCAGGGAATACCCCAAAAGACATCAATCCGCCGGATAATCCGAAATCCTCGTCTCCAACCGACGTAGGCTCTCCTGAGTCGCTCGAAGCTCTTGGAGAAGCTCTTCCCGCGATGCCGGAGGCTGCAGTTCCCTAAGCCGTTCCTCCTTAGCACGGTCGAGGTTGTTGATCACTACCGCTATGAACAAGTTCACAACCACGAACGTCCCCACAATCACAAAGCTCACAAAGTATATCCAGGCGTACGGATTGATCTCCATTGCCTTTGCGTTGACATCGATCCAACCTTCTAACGTGATCATTTCGAATAGAGTGAGAATGGCTATTCCGATGTGGCCCCAGTGTTCGGGATCGCCTTCTTGGAAAAGCTGGATGCCGATAATCGCATAGATATAAACGATGATGCTCATCAGCATCAGGATGTGTCCGACACTCGGAATGGAGCGGACAAGCGCGGAGACGATCAGCCGGAGGTCTTCTATCGTGGATATGAGGCGAAGAACGCGCAGCAGACGACCCAACCGGGCGATCAGCGCGAATGTGCCCGTGGCGGGAACTAGCGAGAAGACGATCACGCTGAAGTCGAAGATGTTCCAACCGTCTCTGTAGTAGTCGAGCGGACGAGGCCAGAGAGCGAGCATCTTCAGCAGCGCCTCGATGATGAAGATGCCGAGGATGATGCGATTGCCCAGGGTCAGTAGCGCATCGTATCGGTCGACGATTTCAGGTTCGGTGCGTAGTCCTAGAATGGCCGCGCTAAGGAGTATCAGAGCAATGATGAAGTACTCGAAGATCGAGCTTGAGACCACTCTTTGGGCGTTCTTCGTCAACAGATCCATTCTTGCGATGCTCCTCCTTGGTGCGGTGGGTAACGGCTTTACGGGCGTTAATCCTGCGGCGGACTAGCCCTGAGCATCGGCGGCAGATCGGACGAAACCGCGTGGGATGACATGACCGTGACCGCGCATGGTGAAGATGCCATCCCCTGCCATGCCGGGGAAGTACCAACTTCCTCTGGGACCTGGAGGCCACGCGCCAACTCCGGCACGTTCCGCCCACTCGGCGTATTGTGAGGCGAGTTCAGAGACGCGGTCGGGATCACCCTCCGCAAGGTCGTTTATCTCCGTCCGGTCTTGCTCGAGGTTGTAGAGTTCCCAAGGTTTGGTGTGTTCACGAACGAGTTTCCAATCGCCGATACGTACCGCTTGATTGCCTTCATGCTCCCACGCCAAAGGACGTTGCTTTGACCAGTTGTCGTCACCTTCGAGAACCGGTCGAAAGCTCTCCCCCTCGTGCGGAGTAATTTCGTACCCCCGAAACTCGGTCGGGTATGTGCCTTCTCCGAGATCTATGCACAAAGCGTTGAGGTCCATCAGTTGGACTGGGGTGTGAGAGATAGTGCCTGCGCGGCCCTGTTCACCGATACCCGTAGGCCAGTTGATGATAAGCGGAGTAGCTATCCCGCCCTCGTGTGTCCAGCGCTTGAAACGTCGGAATGGAGTGTTGCTCACATTCGCCCATTGAGTGTCGTAACTCATGTAAGTGTCATCACCGCCGGGAGTGATGTCGGGCGAGTTGCCGACCCGGACTTCCCGACCGTCTCGCGTCAAGGGCAACACCCGCGACTCATCCACACCTGAGTTGTCCCGGTCCTCGCATAAAAACTCGGCACACCCTCCGTTGTCAGAGAGGAAAATCACAACCGTATCTCGCTCAACACCATTAGACTTCAAGGCGTCGCATATCTTGCCGATCCCTTGATCCATGCGCTCCACCTGAGCAGAATAAACGGCCATTCGCATGGCTTCCCACTCTTTGTCCTCGGCCTCATTCCATGCGACGACTGTTTCGTCGCGGGGCGCGATCTCCCACTTTTCATCGAGAACACCCATCGCCTTCAAACGTTCATGACGCGCTGTGCGCGTCGCATCCCAACCGTGGTCGTATTTGCCGCGGTAGTTTTCGATGTTCTCTTCAAGGGCTTGCAGGGGCCAGTGGGGAGAGGTGTACGCCACATGCAGGAAGAACGGACGATCATCGTTCTGCACGTCGTCTACCATCCGGACCGCATGATCGGTGATCATGTCAGTCAGATAATCGGTGCCCGATGCTTCGACCGCTGTGCGGTCGATGAAGAAGCGAGTGTGGTTGAAGTAACCGTTCCCACCCTCGAACCAAAACATCTGCTCGAACCCTCGTTGAAGCTGAGGATGCCCTTCATCCGCGCGTTCGGGATCACCCCCGCAGTGCCACTTGCCAGAGATACCAGTGCGGTACCCAGCATCCCTAAGCACCTCGGCAATAGTCACGCATCGATTGTTGAGGTACCCCTGATAAGACGGCTCGCCCTCGATGGTGTTGCCCATATGACCGACCCCGGTCTGGTGGGGATTCAGTCCGGTTAGAAGAGATGCGCGTGATGGACAACAACGCGCCGTGTTGTACATCTGCGAAAAGCGTACGCCCTGCTCCGCCAACCGATTGAGGTTAGGAGTGTCGATCTCGCCCCCAAAACATCCAAGATCGGAATACCCCATATCGTCGGCGAGGATGAGGATGATGTTGGGGCGGTTAGGCGTGTTGTCGACAGACATGAGCGATCCTGTGGCGATTGGGTGAAGTTTTGGTCTTTCAGCAATCAATCAGAATAACCGAATCTATCCGATGTAGTTCGAGAGTGTGGTATCAATGTCTGCAAGCTCAAAGCAGGAGGCAACAGTGATGATGAGGATTGGAACACGGATCAGCCCGGATTGGCTGGATCGACCGGAGGATCTGCAATTCTTGACGCAGATCGGCGTGGACGCGGTGGACATCACGATGGACATGGTGCCGGGGTATATGGAGTCAGGAGGAGCCGCCAGCCGAGACGGGATGGCGATGGTGGTCGACAAACTCGGCGAGGCTGGACAGGTGATCGAGCGCGCGAACTGTCTTTCTGGACAGTTTCATGATGTCTATCTGGGTGGCCCCAACGCTGAACAGGAAACGCGAAACGCCTGCATAAACGCGGAGCTTTGCGCTGAGTTCGACATCCCGGTTCTTGGTGTTCAGCCCTATACATCGGGGGTGAGCAATCCGAATCTTCCTCGGATACCCGAGTTCGTCGAAGGTCGAGGGGGATATAAGCATCTCAAGTTCGATCTGACTGAAGCATTGGCGACACCGCGTGCCGCTGATGCTCCCGACGAAGAGGATCTATGGGCGCGCCACATCAAGCACTACACCGCGATCTGCGAGGTCGCCGAACAGGGCGGCGTCAAGGTAGCGACGCACGGCAACGACCCGCCAGTGCCCATGCTCAACGGATACCCGGGCATCATCAACTCATTCGAGTCGTTCGACCGACTGTTCAGCGAGGTACCCTCACCAGCGAACGGCGTCACCTTCTGCGTCGGCACTCGCTACGAATCCGGACAGAACATCTTCGAAGGCATCAAACACTTCGGAGAGCAGAACCGACTCTTCCACGTCCATTTCCGCAACGTCATTGGCACCATACCCGAGAACAAGGGCTACATGGAAGTCATCCCCGATTCAGGCGACCTCAACATGTACGAAGTAGCCAAAGCACTGTACGACATCAACTACGAAGGCTGCATCGACTACGACCACATCATGCGTCTCACCACCGACGGCCCCGAGGGACGCGAATACATCGCCTACTGCGTCGGACACATGCGCGGGATTATTCAGTCGCTAGAAGCGGTGCACAAGACCGACTGAAACGCCGCTAGTCAAAGAACAGCGGGAACCACTCCCGTTTGAGATTTAGCCCAAACCCCGGCTCATCGCTAGGCTTCAACTTACCTTCAAACGGCGCCACCGTCCCCGGCAATCGGTCCTTTTCGTGCAGAGGAACTCCAGCCTCAGTCATGACCGGCCCGCTGCATTCGATCATCGGGACAGCTGCGAGTCCGTAGCACGCGTGCTGACCATAAGCAGTCCCACCGCTGCCGTGCGGTATCACAGATAGCCCTGCCGATTCCGCTACATGGCAGATCTTGATCAGTGGGGTCAGACCGCCGCACCAGATGATGTCAGGTTGGAGAATGTCTACCAGTCCCTCCTTCGCAGCGTGGAAGAACGGATAGATGCCGTACCAATGCTCGCCGGTTGCCAGCGTCTGCCATGGAACGCGTTCTCGGAATCGCTCATACTCGTCCAAGGTGTCCGGCAGGAAGGCGTCCTCCAACCACTTAAGGTCGTAAGGGCGCAATCGCTCAGCAGTCCGAACCGCCGTCCCGACATCTAGCCCCATCCAGAAATCGAGCATCAACTCCGCATCGGGGCCAACGAGTTCACGGGCCTCGGCAATCTCCTCTTCAAGCCGATTGATGCCTTCAATGCCATCTGGCGGTCCGTATGGACTGAAACGTTTGAAGTTCTTGAAGCCGAGTTCCTTCTGCCAAGCCGTATCGTTGCCGGTTGAATAAAGCGGCTTCAAGATGTCCGTGCTTCCGCCAAGGAGACTGTAGACGGGTTTTTCCAGCAGCTTCCCCTTGGCATCCCATAGAGCAAGATCGACAGCTGCGATCGCGTATGCGACGAGCGCGTTGGTTCCAAAACCGGATGTGGAACGGATCATAAGGTCGTACAGCGTCTCGGTAGACATCACATCGCGCCCCTCGATGACAGGAGCAAGGTAGTCCTCGATGAGCGACGCCGTAGTGCGTCCGTGATCGGTAAAACCGAAACCCCAAGTGCCGTCCTCTAACGTCACCACGCAACCAACGTCGCGATCGCCTCCAGGTATCTTCCGACTGAAAGCGAAGTCCGGTTCTTTGGTGTAGCGTCGAAGCGGTGTCGCCTGCGCGTTCAGATCGCCGCGCGACGGACCGGGGCGCGGCACCGTCGTCGGTTTTAGGCGCGGATAGTTAACTTTGGTGGCTTCTACGGAGACTATTTTCATGATCTCACCTCGTGGGGACATGCTACCTCAACCGTGATCCCGGGACCGCTGTAAACTTATCCCGTTCTTTTCGAAGTTTCGTAAAGACTCGAATCAAAAGGATCTAACGGACCGACGTGAAGCTCGGATCAAGTTTTGTCGTCCTCACAGCCCTTGTCGTCGTGCTGCTCCCAAGCATCGGGCATGTCGGATTGGCACATTCTGACAACGCGCAGACAACCAACGACCGCTATGTTCTAGTTACTCTCTACAACGCTACCGACGGCCCGAACTGGGCCAACAACACGAACTGGCTGAGCGACAAGCCGATCAGCCAATGGCACGGCATCCGCACCGACTCTAACGGACGCGTGACTGATTTAAACCTCGAGAGTAATCGATTGAGCGGCGAGATACCGTCCGAACTTGGAAGCCTGCCCAATCTTACAAGTCTTTGGCTCGGAAATAACCCGTTAGTGTGCATTCCAGAATCCCTACTCCTGTTACGTGAGGCCCTCTCATCTACTGACATCGACAATCTGCCGGAATGTGCAGATATAGAGATAGTCCTCACTGTGAACGGGGACCCTTTGCTTTACAACGACAATCTATTCGTACTGCCGGTCGGGGAGAGACTTAACGAGTCTTCAGTGCCCATAAGAGGCTACTCAGCCCGTTTTTATGAGTATTTCCGCGATGATTTCGATTTTCTGATATTTGTCTCCAATCTGTCTGTTTTTGATCTGAGCGCCGAGGAGTTCAAGCTTCCTTATGGTGGTGCGTACTTCGCAGTAACAAACGATACGAGAGGAATTGGCACAGCTATCCTTTCTGACCATAGGAAGTGGGGATCAGATGGCCAGCTCCAAGGAGCTATCCATCTTGGAGAAATCGAAGGCACGTCTCAGAACATATTGCTGCATGAACTGATCCATCGATGGGCGAACTTCATTGTTCCGACCAATTACGGTGCCCATTGGGGTTTCAGCAGCGCGAACGGACTACTGGGAGGATTTGAAATTGATGACCTAGTGGACTATGGCGATAGACAATATTCGGTCGGGCCATTTGTTCCTGACACTGCTCGAGAAGGGGATCATAAACCTTACAGTCCTATCGAGCTGTACTTGGCGGGACTCATACCGCCAGAAGAAGTTCCTGACTTGTGGGTGGCGGAAGACGGTCGATGGCCGGACGATTTCGAATTCCCCATTGACGGAGATTGGCTATTTACCGCAAGCAGAGTCAAGACGTACACCATTGAAGACCTCATTTCGAAGCATGGAAAGCGAATTCCTGACTACACCCGATCTCAACGGGACTTTCAGGCCGCGGTCATTCTGTTGATCGACGAAGACAACCCTCTCACCAAGGGCCGACTGGATAAAGTGAGCAGCGATATAGCCCAATTCAGCCATGCCGGTACGGACGAATTCAACGCCTACAACTTCTACGAGGCGACGGGCGGACGGGCGACGATCGCTATAGGTGGTTTGTCGCAATCCTTGAAAAACACTGGTCAGACAGGATCGCCCGGCGCACCGAGGGGGCTGACGGCAACAGGAAACGCTCTGCCGGGCGTTGAACTTTCATGGAGCGCGCCTGAGAACCAAGGCGACTTGACCGTAACTTCCTATGATCTGCGCTATATCGAGATCTCCGACGACGAGACAATGGAATCGAACTGGACCGTAGTTGAAGATGTATGGACATTTGGCAGCGCCGCGATGCAATACACGCACAGCGGGCTTACCCCCGATACGCAGTACGACTTTCAAGTTCGGGCCGTACATGCTCTGGGACCGGGTCCCTGGTCGACGACTGCTGTTGCAACGCCGGTGCCCGTTCCTACTCCGACGCCGACCAACACACCTACGACAAAACCGTCTCCCACGCCGAGTATCGCTCCGACGCACACGCCGACCAACACTCCCGCGCCAACACCGACAGTCGCCCCTACTCATACTCCGACATTGACACCTAACAACACCCCTACGGCAATACCATCGTCAACACCGACGGTCGCTCCCACTCATACTCCGACATTGGCACCTACTGCCACCCTTACCGTGACACCATCGTCAACACTGACGGTCGCTCCCACTCATACTCCGACATTGGCACCCACTGCCACCCTTACCGCGACACCATCGCCGACACCGACGATTACTCCCACGCATACTTTGACCGCCACGCCTATAGCAACAACGTTGGAGATGGAGGGTAGAGGAACTAATCTGGGAATGCTTATCATCGTTGTCGTCACGAGTGCTTTGACTATAGGCTTACTTGTCGCGGTCTACATGGTCATCCGTCGGCGGAGCCTGAGGGTTTAGAGACTTTTCGGGGGCACCACGTCATGCCCATCCTATGTGTATTTCAGCTTTCGCCGGAATGACGTTAAACAGTACTAGACGGACACCTTGAAGACAATGGACATTCTCCACACAACGGCCTACGCGCCTTGCATATCTGTCGACCGTGCGTGATCAGTTGCATGTGGAGTTGAAAGCGGAGGTCAGGCGCGACTTTCGCTTCCAAGATGGGATGCGCAGCATCCGCCGTTGTCTTCTCTTCGATCAGGCCTAGACGTTTCGAGACGCGGTGGATGTGGGTATCCACTGGAAACGCCGGCATCCCAAGTGCGAAAGCCATAACTACGGCGGCGGTTTTGGGGCCTACGCCGGGCAGGTCCATCAGCCAAGTTCTGGCTTCTTCCAAGGGGTATTCCCTGAGAAATTCGATCTCTAGCTCACCATGTCGATCTAGGATGTCGGCGAGGATGTCCTTGATCCGCTTCGATTTCTGGTTCGACATCCCGCCGTGGTAGATCGCATCGGCGATTGCCTGCTGATCCGCCACCATCACCTCATCCCATGTAGGAATGGTTTCACGCAGTCGGTCAAACGCCTTTTCTGCGTTGAGGTCGGAAGTGTGTTGGGTCAGGACGGTGAAGATGAGTTCATCGAGAGCGTTGTATCGTGGAATCTGCTCAAACTCGCCGTAGATCGCGCTTAATTCGTTGATGATCTCTTGTGGCGATACATGGTCTTCAGTCATGAATTCCTGTCGACCGATTGACGATAAGCGCGACTGAGTTTAGCGGCTGCGCTTCTACCGCGAGTTGACGCGTAACGCGATGGATGCCAATGAGTCTCGGCTTGGGGATGGGGGTGCAACTTCGAGCCGTTGGACCGCAGTTTCGATGAAGTCAGCCGTTGTCTTTTCGGCGCGCTCCACGCCACCCTTGATTCTGATCAGGTCCAACAACTCGCCTAGCGCAGTCTCGCGTTCGCGCTCGGGAAGGTTGTAGAAACTCTCAATAGCTGCTGCACCTTCGGGGTCTTCACATGCATATATGGCGGGTAATGTGAGTTTGCCTGCGAGGATGTCTTGGTTGGCAGGTTTGCCTAGTTCGTCGGTGGTCGACTCGTAATCGAGGACGTCGTCCCTAACTTGGTACGCCATCCCAAGGTAGTAGCCATATTCCCGCAGCGCGGTGATCGAATCTTCGTCGGCACCACCAAGTACGGCTCCACTCTCAGCGGAAGTTGAAAACAGCGATGCTGTCTTGTCGTAGATGCGGGCAAAGTATTCGTCGGCTGTGACAGGCAAGATCCAGTTGCTGACCATTTCATGCAGTTCGCCGCGAGCGAGCTCCGCGATCGTCTCGGAGAAACGAGAGATCAGTCGAACGGAGCCGGTAGCGCAGACGAACTTCGCGGAAGTGGCGAAGACGTAGTCGCCTAGGAGGACTGCGAAGTTATTGCCCCACAAAAAACCCGCCGTAGCCTTGCCGCGCCGGACATCCGCGTCGTCGACCGTATCGTCGTGTATCAGCGCCGCAATGTGCAGCAACTCTACCGCTACCGCCATGCTGATCATTTTTTCGTCAGGAACCACTCCCCACAACTTTGATGCGAGTAACGTCATTGCAGGCCGCATCTTCTTGCCCGGCGTCGACATCACGTGAGCAAGACGCTCATCAAGCGTTTCGAGAGCATCGATCCCTGCCGGGCAACGCTCTATCTCTTCGATGCTGAGCTGCGTGATGACATCTACTACGCGGTCAAGGTCTTCTGCGATGGGGGCGAAGATGTCCTGCGTGGATGTCGTCTGGAGCGTGGTCATGGCTTCGGAAGTGATGGAGTGCTGCGGCGTTGTTATTATTCGCCAGATTGTTGTGCTAGGAGTCGTTCCTTCTCTTGTTCGACGATTTCAGGGTCCAGTTTGCGGAAAAGGGGTTTTGGTGTCGGAAGTGGTGAACCCGGTTCAACGACGCGTCGTTTCCAACCATCGGTGGCCGTAGCCCCGTCAAACCCTAGCAGATCGTGCATCTTGTCGCACGAAAACGGGATGAATGGGTAGAACAGGGTGCGCAATGTCGAGATGACGTTTAACGCCGTCCAGAGAGTTTTTGCCGCTTTTTCAGGATCCGACCGCACGGTTCGCCACGGTTCTTCGGAATCGAGATAACGATTGCCCACGCGCGCCAGCTCCATCGCCTGATAAAGCGCACGTCGGAAACGCCGCGATTCGATGGATTCCGACACGTCGTCCAAGGCTTGTGAGCAAGCATCGATAACTGATTGGTCCTGAGAGCCAAGCTCACCCGGATCAGGAACCTGATTGTCGAAGTTGCGAGTCGTGATAGTGAGCGTCCGATGAACAAAGTTGCCCAATGTGGCTACTAGAACGTTATTGTTCGCCGCGAGGTACCCTTCCCAAGTGAAATCGGAGTCGGAGGTTTCGGGCATTATCGACGCCAGATAGTACCGGAGCGGATCAACATCGTATCGTTCGAGGTAGTCGGGTAGCCAGACGGCCCAGTTTCGACTGCTGGAGAATCCTTGACCATCAAGGTTCAAGTATTCGTTGGCAACAACATCGGTGGGCAGATTCAACCCGCCGTAACCCATGAGCATTGCGGGCCAAAGGACGGTGTGAAACGGGATGTTGTCTTTGCCTTGGAAGTAGTACGACTCAGCGTCCGTGTTGTGCCAGAACTCTTTCCAATCATCCTCATTGTCAGAATTGATGGCCCATGCCTTGGTCGCGGAGAAGTATCCGATAACCGCTTCGAACCAGACATAGATGCGTTTCTTGTCATAGCCTTCAAAACGATCGCTGGGTACTGGAACGCCCCACTCGATGTCGCGCGTCATGGCGCGGTCGTGGAGACCTTCGTTGAGGAAGCCCAAGGTCTGATTTCTGACGTTGGGCCGCCAGTCGTTCTTCGTCTTCACCCACTCTTCAAGGCGTTCTTGGAACGCGCTCAACTTGATCATCAGGTGAGTAGTCTCTTTGAAGACAGGTGTGGAGCCGTCGCGGATGCTGCGGATGTCGATGAGATCAGTGGGATCGAGGGTGCGACCGCAGTCGTCGCACTGGTCACCCCGGGCCCCGTCGAAGCCGCAAACCGGGCAAGTCCCTTCCACGAAACGGTCCGAGAGAAAGCGCTGCTCCGACTCGGAGAACGGCATCAATTGAGTGTCTTCGTAGATGTAACCGTGTTTATCGAGCGTCAGGAGTATATCCTGCGCTACGTCCTCATGGATCTTGGTATGGGTATGGGTGTAGAGATCATAAGAGAAACCCATCCGCTCCATGCAGTTCGCCCAGATCTCGTGGTAGCGAAACGCGATGTCTTCAGGAGTCACGCCCTCGTCTACCGCCTTCAGCGCCGTGGGCGTGCCGTGCATGTCGCTTCCAGAAACCATCGCGACGCGGTTGCCTGCCATACGGTGATAACGGGCAAAGATATCGGCAGGGACATTCATCCCGGCGATGTGGCCGAGATGGGGTTCGCTGTTGACGTAGGGCCAGGCTACGCAGACGAGGATGTTTCTTGACAAGCTTAGAGACTCGCTTCAGACCGCGGATGCTTGTCACATGATCGTCGATTTAGGAAAAGCGGCGCGGCACTTCGTTTCGATTTTACTTGCCAACAGAATTTGAACCTTTGATTCTGGAGGCTAAGAATCTCGATGTATGGTCTCGTAAACCTGGTTTTTGGGCAGTTGAGTTTTAGCAGCCACGGCGTCTACCAGATCGCGGCGTGAGTCGTATCGATCTGCCAACTCCGATGCAGCGATTAGGATTTGTTTTTTGGCGTTTCTATCGCTAGGAGATCGCGGGCCGCGTTCACCTCTATCAAGCGGAGCGACAACGATGACGAACTCGCCTCGCGGGTTGTCGAAATGCTCAAGAGCTTCTGACGCCGTGCCCCGCCAGACCTCCTCGTGAAGCTTTGTCATTTCACGGCAGATCGTCAATTGGCGGTCGTTGAGAGCATCTGCAATATCTTGGAGCGCAGCTGTCAGACGATGGGGCGTTTCAAAAAAGACTGCGGCTATAGGTTGTTGAGCGATTTCTCTGAGGAACCGACGACGCTTTCCCCCCGCAGACGGTAGAAACCCGTACGAAGCAAATTGATCAACATAAAACCCGCTGATTGATAGCGCCGCCATGACGGATGATGGGCCGGGCACTGGAACAACGTTGTGACCCTGAGCGACCGCGGCGGAAACGATTTTCTGGCCCGGATCGTTAACACCCGGCGTGCCGGCATCAGACACCAGCGCAGCATCTCCCTGACTCAGATAACCGACGATACGATCAGTATCGCTCCGCAACGACCTGCGGTGGAAGCTGACGATTCTGGGATTGGTCTGGATATGATCCAGGATTTTGCGAGTGACGCGGGTGTCCTCCGCGATCACCATAGGGACTTCACGGAGGATGCGGACGGCGCGAAGGGTGAGATCGTCTAGATTGCCGATTGGCGTGGCAACGATGTAGAGGGTGGACATGGGATGTGAGGTTCAGTCTCAGTCTAAGGCAGTGCGCTAGAGCCATATAACCATATCGGTGATATGGTTCGCAGTATGAAGACCACCTTCAATATCGATGATGCGCTGATGCGGCAACTCCGCGTCGAGGCGGCGCGGCGTGGGGTCACGATGACCGAGATCGTGGAATCTGGCATCAGGCACATGATCGCCAACGGCGGAGACAAGAAGGATTCGACGAAAACTGGGGCGCCGAAGTTGCCGTCGTGGAAAGGCGGTCGAGAACTGGTTGACATCGCCAATCGAGAAGAGTTGTACAAGTTATTCGACGAAGAGAAACCGCCTTGGTAATAGACACGAACGTTTTGGTTTATGCCGCGAAGGGCGATTCCGAGTTCCATACCGTTTGCAGAGAATATCTTGACCGACTCATTGAGGACCCTTCGCCCAAATATCTGACTTGGGGAGTTAGTTACGAATTCGTTCGAGTTACGACCCACCCTCGCGTGCACGAGGTCCCTTGGGATACCAAGAGCGCGTTGAGTTTCATCGACGCCCTGTTGGCGACGGGCAGCTTTTACATGTTGACCGAGACGGATCGGCATCTAGAAATTTGGTCACAGACGCTAGAGGAGTCCCCAAATCTGCGAGGCAGCGTATTGCACGACGTCCACACCACGGTTCTGATGCGAGAACACGGCATCAGCCAAATCTGCACCCGCGACACCGACTTCTACCGATTTCCGTTTCTGACAGTAATCGATCCGTTGCGAGAGTAGGACGGCTGAGTTTTAGGATTTCCGTTTCTCGACGAATCGTCAACAGTCATGGGCAAGAAGCCGAACCTCCGTCGCGATACCAAATGCTTTCGCCGATAACGACTACATCATCCTCTGTCAACTTCCGGTACTTCGCTTCAATCGGATCCCACGAAAAGGCAAGGGAAAAGTACTTGTCCAAGTACTCCTGGACAGTGATGGCAACGTCACCCCTTTTCAATGGTTCGCCGAAATGATTTTGAGTTTGATCACCGTCTTCGTCGGTGACCCCGACAAAAAACCAATCACCCGACGATGGACACGGATCGTACTCCATACGCTCAACCGCTGAACTATGTTGGGTTAGTGCGATCGGTTGTTCGATGAATCTGGATGATTTGACCCAGTAACCAGAACCAACGCGGATCTTGTCAACCCCACGTCCAGCTCGCCAAGGTTTCCAAGAGTCGCCGTCCCGAGTCGAGAACGCCCATGGTCCCTCAGGTTCATACGGGTACCATGAAATGACCGCTTCGATCGCCGGATTGGTGAAGACGTCCTCAATGTTCGGATCAACTGGATCAGCTGGTACAGACACCGCGTTCCAACCAGCAACCAATGGCAATACGAAATCACCGCGCTGTGTCGTCACGAATTCAAAATCGAAGCTGATTTCGTTCCCGGCGGCATCGACAGCGTCGACTTCAACTTTGTGCTTACCTTGGTTCATGCTCAATGGCCAATAGACGAACTCGTTGTTCCTGACGATTTCGAACTCGTCGACGATTTCCATGCCATCGAATTTGACGGAGCCGAGAGTTACCGTAGTCTCTGTCGGGAATTCGAGCAACACGAAGGGGCGTTCCTCTCGAACGACCGATCCGTTTGGCGGGTGCACGCGGATGCCAGGCGCATTTGGCGTCGTGTCGAATTTCGTGTCCAGCCCGAAGCTGGATACGGCGGTCGACCAGTTTGAAACGGTCTTACCGAATCGCTCGTATCTTGAACGATCGCGAGCGTGTGCTACGACCCCTAGTTGTCCGTCTCGGAGCGTTCGGGTGGCGCCTGGCAGGTTTTTCCAAGTGAATTCCCAGTTTTTGCCTGACCTGGAGTGTGCAGCATTCTCGGTCAACTCGAACGGGTCATCTTTGCCGTCACTGTTTGCATCGTACCCGCAGGTATAGATTGTCCCAATCGGTTCGCTTGGTCTTTGCGCATGAGGACCGTTGCGATTGCTGATGAAATCATCGATGTCGCGATTGATCTGCCGCGATCCGTCATTTTCTACCCAGTTGAGCTCGCTACAAACAACGATGATGCGTGGAGCGCCTTGTAGTGATTCGTCCGATGTCACATGAATGTTGATCAACTTGTTGGTTAACCGATCCGGGCCTTCATCTCCAGTGCCTAACCCCGATCCTCCGCTCAAAGTGACAGTCAACCGCGGCGCGATGCCATCCTTGATCCGCACAAAACCCAACTTGCGCCGATTGGTCGAGTTGCCGGCCAAGTCCTCTATTTCCTCTCCCTCGGCGATGCCCACGATAGGCGTTGCATCGGAAGCCAACTCGTTTCGCAGCCGCAAGAACACATATCGACCTGCAACTCGGGTTTCGACTACATCGGCAAAAGATCCGTCATTTAACGACACTCGAAAGGTATCTACAGACACAGTTTCGAGTGCAATCGCGCCGTCGAACACGAGCATGATTCCCCGCCGGTCAACCATGGGCAGACCGTCGTCATCCAGCCCGTAATAGCCGGTGACGGAGCTGTGGCGGTCTGTTTGAGCAACGATGGTTGTTGCCGCAAATCCCGAAACGATGACCGCCACCAATACCGCGGCCGTGAGCGCGCTTTGACGTACGAGGATTGATGCGTTGTGTGACTTCATCTCCTAGGTTCTCAGGAAATGAAATACGTTGAGAGGTTCAGGCGCGTTTCGTCAGAAGCGCGTCGATGGCAGATTCGTGCTGCTCGTCAGCATGATACGAAGACCTTACCAATGGACCAGATGCAACGTGCTTGAATCCCATCTCCATACCGACGCGTGCGAATTCCCCGAACTCGCTCGGATGATAGAAGCGGATCAAAGGGTGATGTCGGTCGGATGGCCTGAGATACTGACCGATGGTTAAGAGGTCGCAGTCGACGTCTCGAAGGTCCTGCATCGTCTGGTAGACCTCGTCTTTGGTTTCGCCTAGACCAACCATCATGCCAGATTTGGTCGGCATGTTCAGGTCAACCTCTTTGACACGGCGGATGAGTTCCAGTGAGAGGTCGTAGTTTCCCTTGGGGCGAACCTTGCTAAAGATGCGACGCGGTGCCTCGATGTTGTGGTTTAAGACTTCAGGTCCAGCGTTGACGACGCGCCTCAAGGCGTTGAGATCGCCCCCAAAATCGGGTATCAGAACCTCCACCTTGCACTCTGGAGCGAGTCGGTGGACCTGCGTTATCGTCATCGCAAAAATCGACGATCCAAAGTCCGGCAGGTCGTCCCGGTCGACTGACGTGACTACGGTGTACTTCAGATCCATCGCGTTGACGGTCTGAGCCAAACGGAACGGTTCCGCCCAATCGACATTGATCTCTCCTGGCCAACCCGTCTTGACGTTGCAGTATGAGCAGGCGCGGGTGCAGGTATCGCCCAAGATCATGAAGGTGGCGGTCCGACGCTCCCAGCAGTCGCCGATGTTAGGACAGGCAGCTTCCTCGCAGACGGTGTGGAGGGCAGAGCCGCGGAATCGCCTCTTCAGATCGGTGTAATTTTCCCCGCCCGGAGCTTTGACCTTGAACCACTCCGGCAACCGCCGCCGAACGCGTGGTTTCGCACCGTTCTGCGAGGCATTCGAAGGTTTGAGGGTGAGTTCTGGTAGCGTTTGAACCAAAGCGAGGTGGCAGCTGGGACAGCAGATGAACGCCGTTCGATAGTTCTCAGGGTATCAAACAGAGCAGTTGTACATTGAGATTCAACTCGAGTACGACGGTTTGAATCTAGTGGTCGTATGACGAGTGAAGTCCGTTGATCGGTACATTTCAATATGGCGAAACGCAAACACAGAAACCGTTATCGCGGTCCTGATCTCACGACGCACCTCGGTCTCGAGATCGGCGAAACATTGACCCTCGAGGCGGGAGAATTCGACGAGCGCGGTCTGGCGACCTCGGATTACAAAGGCGCACCGGTGACAATTGCCGGAGCGATCCTAGGAGAGACGGTGTCCGCCAGCGTGGTAAAGGTCTATCGGGATCGCATAGCTACGCTCGTGGACGACGTATCAACGAGGGACGTGAATCGGGTCGAACCCGAGTGTCGTTATTTCGGCAAGTGTTCCGGGTGCCAATGGCAACACATCGACTACGTTCGACAGCTCGAGATCAAACGCGACCTGGTGATCGCCGCGTTGCAGCCTTACGAAACCCTTCGTGATGTCGAAGTCGAAGAGACCTTGCCGTCACTTGAACAGTTCGGCTACCGGAACCACGCCCGATTCACCGTCGGACGCGGCGGGGAGAGCGGTATCGCGGGTTTCATGAATGCCGACAGCCGGCAGTTCGTCCGGATCGATGAGTGCCTCATCATGGACGACCGAATAAACGAGACGTTGGCACAGTTGCAAGGACGTCTCGATCGGATGACGCAGTTCTCAATCAGAGTAGGGGCTAATACCGGTGATGTGATAATCCAACCCCTGCTGCCTGCGGAGATTCAGGATGTCCCTTCGGGTCGGCAACAGTATGTCGAGGAGGTGCGGGGAGCCAAGTTTCAAGTTGCCGCTTCATCGTTCTTCCAAATAAACACCGCTCAACTTGCGAAGATCATCGACGAGATCGCGGCGATGCTGAAACTGGGTGGTGATGACACGCTCGTGGACCTCTATTGCGGGGTCGGAACATTTACCCGTCTTCTGTCGCCGTATGCGAGAAAAGTGATTGGCATTGAAGAATCTGCGTCGGCGGTGGCCGATGCTCGGATCAACTGCGCAGATGTTGACAACGCCGAGTTCATCGAAGCGAAAGCTGAGATGGCCGCACAGGAACTCGCTCAATCAGGGTTGAAGATCGACGTCGCGATCATTGATCCGCCGCGCATCGGTTGCCATCCTGAAGCATTGGAAGCCCTAAAGGCTCTGTCGCCTCGCCGGATCATGATGGTGTCGTGCAACCCGATCACCATGGCACGTGACATCGATGCCCTTTGCGAAGGCGGGTTTAAACTTGTATCAGTTCGCCCTGTAGACATGTTCCCACAGACTAGGCATGTCGAATCCCTCGCCCTTTTGGAAGGTTAAGGTCCTCAGACGACTGCAGGCAGAAGTGCCGCTGCTATGTCGACTTTGCTCACATCTGCCCCACCGCGCAGCCAGTCAACGCATTCCGGCGAGCGTCGCCGGTTCGTGCTGGCTTCCGGGTCGCAGCGCCGGCGAGACATCATGCGCCTCGCCGGCTTGACTTTCGTTGTTCAGAACGGTCCGGCAGGTGACGCTGAGATTGGCCCGGAAGATGAACCGGATGCGGAACGGTTGACGTGGCGCAACGCCGAGACAAAACTCAAAGCCGCGGTAGACGCGACACGCAACAGGATGCCTTGGGATACTGTAGTCGTCGCCGCAGATACCACGGTCGCTTTAGATGACCGTCCACTGGGAAAGCCTCTCGATCGAGCAGAAGCGGAATCGATGCTTCGCGAATTGCGAGGCCGTCAGCACATGGTAGTCACTTCAGTCGCGATGACCTATGCGCCGCTTCGTCAGCGCGGTGAGACCCTGGCATGTTCGGTAACGTCAAAAGTCGACATGCGCGAATACGGTGATGACGAGATCGATGCATACATCGCCACTGGAGTTACATTTGACCGCGCCGGTGCCTATGGTGTCCAGGACCCCCAGTTCAATCCAGCGGAATCCGTGATTGGTTGCTATCTGAACGTGGTTGGCCTGCCGTTATGCGCTGTACGCGCTTTGCTGCCAGCCGACGCCTGCACATTCGCCGATTCGCATGTCTACGTCACCTGCGCCTCACATGAACGAGGGAATGGATCGTGAATCTGTTCGGCATTGGCGGTCTCGAACTCATCGTCGTTTTCCTTGTCGCACTTCTCGTCGTTGGGCCGGTACGATTGGTTCAAGGCGCTCGCATGGCCCGGAAATATCTGACGGAACTGCGTCGCCAGCGCGAGGAACTGACGCAGATGGTAGAAGAAGCGGTCGATATGGAGGGAATTCGCGAACGGCTAGACCAAGACGGGATCCTTGATGATGTCCGTGACCTGACATCCGAACTCGGCCAGATCCAAGAAGATGCTCGCAGCATCACCACCGACGCCGCTGACTTCAAATCACTCGCTAGATCAGTCGTTCGGCCCGGCGGATACTCAAGAACGGCACCGGGACCGAAGAGGCCCGCCCCAAAGCCGGAAGAAGCAGAGAGCGAACCTGACGCGGCAGATAGTTCACAGCGGAACGAAACAACGCCGTGAAAGATCGCCCTGACCAGCTGATGTCGCACTTCGCGGAGCTCAAGAAACGGCTCTACATCGCGATTGCTGCGATTTTGATATCGACGATCCTTGCGTTCGCCTTTTACAAGCCGATACAGGATTTCGTCCAACAACCCGCAATTGAAGCTCTGGAACGTGTGCGGCCGGATGATCCAGCCCGTCTCGTGCAACTCGACATCACCGAGGGCTGGACGGTGACCGCCAAGGTGTCGATCTTGGTCGGGTTTGCAGCCGCGTTTCCGATCGTGTTGTACCAGGTGATCGCTTTCGTGAGGCCAGGCCTCAAGGGTAACGAGCGGCGAATGCTCTATCTGCTGCTCCCAGGAGGGACTTTGCTGTTCGTGGCCGGTGCAGCATTCGCCTACTACCTGTTAATTCCGCCCGCCATCCACTTCCTCTTGCAGTTCGGAGGCGAGATCGCGCTCGTCACGCCCCGACTGTCTTCCTATGTAACGCTGGTCACGACCCTGACGGTCTGGATGGGGCTGATATTCGAGTTGCCCATCGCCATGTTCCTTCTCGCCAAGCTAGGCGTTATACGACCGCAAGGACTTTCGAAGCAACGACGTTGGGTGATTCTCTTCGCCTTCGTGCTCGCGGCGATCGTGACACCGACTGTCGATCCCGTGACACAGACGATGGTCGCGGCGCCCGTGGTCGTCCTGTTTGAACTCGGGCTGATTTTGACCAAATTGGCCGTCCGCGAGCCGAAGAATGAAAACGCTACGGAACGAGGCGTAGCAGACGCCGGAAGTTAATCAGCCTTTTTCTCGGTGTCGGTTTCAGCCTTTTCACCGTCGGTCGTCTCGGCATTGTCCTTGTTGCCGATGCTTCCGCGGAACTCTTTGATGGCGGTTCCGATGCCGCGTCCGACCTCGGGGAGTCTCCCGGCACCGAAGATGATGAGCACCACCACAACGATCAGGAATATTTCGAGCGGGCCTATGCCTCTTCCAAACATGGTGTTCCGAGCCTTGCCATAAGTTGGCTTTAGGTGGGGCGGTTAAGTTAGATGCCGCAATGTCAAACTAGATTGTAAACGACGCGTTCTTGTTGAGTCGCGTACGCGGCTTCGCCCCGGACCCGCAATATTACGGAACCGGGGCGAAGGGGATTCGTTTGGTCCAATCGACCTCAGTAGCGCCGCACTACGGCGATAACGCGACCTTGGATCTGAACGTCGTCCGCCTCGGCGACGATTGGCTCGTAACTGCTGTTCTCGGGTTGCAGCGTCACGAGCGGACCGTTCTGGTAGTAGCGCTTGACGGTATGGCTGTCATTGCTCTTGATGTGAGCGATCACCATGTCGCCTCGCTTGGCGCGGCTGGTCTGCTCCAATATGATCACGTCGCCTTCGATGATGCCGGCATCGAGCATAGACTCGCCGACGACCTCAAGTGCGAAGGGCTCGCGAACGTTTCCGACGATCCAGTCTGGAAACTCAATGGTTTCGAACTCGCCGACCTGATCCCACTCGACGGCCTCTGGCATCACGACGGTGTCACCCGCGGCAACGGTGCCGAGGATCGGGATACCGGTCTTGACGTTGAGGGACCGCGCGTTGCTGTCGCCCGAAAGCAGTCCTTGTTCGATCATCGGCTTCACGTGATAATTGACGTTGGAAGCAGAACTGATCCCGACTGCGTGCGCGATTTCGCGCAGATTCGGACCGTAAAGGTTTTCGCGCCTATAGTCGCGAATGAACTCCCAGATCTGGCGTCGAACCTCACGGGTTTTGGATCTTGGCTTTGGCATCGTTAGGATTACCCTCCAATTTCTCGGATTTGCGTCTGTCACTACTGTTATATATCGCACATTTGTCGAATGTTGTCAAGTGTTTTTGTCAATTTCTTCGTAATTCGCGGTTTGAGCAACCGACCACGGCGTGCAAAAGCGAATTTGGAATCCATTCGAGGAGATTGAGTCATTCTAGAAACAAGCTTCAGAAGTTGCCACCTGACGTTACGTTAGAATCGACTAAGTTCAAGTTTGCTAACGATTGACGCGGTCTATAACCGCGCGGAGCAGCGTCGATGGCTACAGTGTCCGACACCCTACAAGACAGCTCAGTCAATACTTCTGGCTCCGCCGACTCGTTGCGCAAAAATTACGATCACACCGAAATCGAACTCCGTATCCGCCAACTTTGGCAGGAAAACGACATCTATCGCTGGAATCCCGACGACAACGGCCGCCCCAAGTGGTTCGTCCAGTCGATGTTCCCCTATCCCTCGGGCGACCTTCACATAGGCCATTGGTTCGCGTTCAGCGGTGGTGATGCAGCCGCTCGTTTCAAGCGGATGGAAGGCTACAACGTCTTGCATCCCCAAGGTTTCGACGCCTTCGGACTCCCTGCCGAAAACGCAGCCATACGAGGGAATGTCCACCCGAAACTCTGGACCTACGACAACATCGCAAACATGCGCCGCCAGTTCGAGCTCATGGGAAACTCGTACGACTGGTCGCGTCAAATAATCACCTGTGATCCCGAGTACTACAAATGGAATCAATATTTCTTCCTGAAATTCCTCGAGAACGGGATCGCGTACCGCTCCGACGGTGCGGTGAACTGGTGCCCCGAAGATCAGACGACGCTGGCGAACGAGCAGGTTAAAGACGGCAAATGCGAGCGTTGCGAAACAGTGGTCGTCAAGCGCAATATGCCGCAGTGGTACTTCGCCATCACCAAATACGCGGATGAGATGCTCGACATGTCTGGCATCGAATGGCCGGAAAAGGTCATCGTCAGCCAGGAAAACTGGATCGGACGCTCCGAAGGCGTGAACATCCGGTTCGACATCTCCGAGTATGGTCTCGAAACCAAATCGATCGGCACCTTCACCACCCGCATAGACACTGTCTTCGGCGTTACCTTCGTCGTCCTTGCACCCGAGCATCCTCTAGTCAGCGAGTTGACGCAACCCGATCATAAATCCGTCGTTGACGAATATGTTGCCGCCGCCGCTCGTGAGACCGAGATCGAACGCACCTCCGCTGTCCGGGAAAAGACCGGTGTTCCCACCGGCGCGTACTGCATCAATCCATTGAACAACGAGCGCGTGCCAATCCTCGTAGGCGACTACGTCCTCGCGACATACGGCACAGGCGCAGTCATGGGCGTCCCCGCCCACGACGAACGAGACTTCGAGTTCGCCAAGAAGTACAACCTCCCGATCCGAGTCGTCGTCGCGCCGGAGGACTGGGACGGCGGTGAACTCGAGGTTGCATATATCGCACCTGGTGTTCAGGTCAACTCTGGCGATTTTGACGGTCTTCCTAGTCAAGATGGCATGGAGGCGATATCCGACGCCATAGAAGCGAATGGCTGGGGCGAGCGCGTCGTGACATATCACATGCGCGACTGGCTGATTTCGCGCCAACGCTACTGGGGCACTCCCATACCGGTCATCTACTGCGACGACTGCGGGACCGTACCCGTCCCATACGAAGACCTCCCGGTCGAGCTCCCAGCCGACGCCGCATTCAAACCATCTGGGCGTTCACCTCTCACCGAGCATGAAGGTTTCCTCAACGCGCCATGCCCCAGCTGCGGCGGACCCGGCAAGCGAGAGACCGACACGATGGACACCTTCATGGACTCGTCGTGGTACCACATGCGATACCTAAGCCCCCAAGACGACGCAAACCCGTTCGATCCCGAAGTCGCAGCGTCTTGGGCTCCCGTGGATCAATACACTGGCGGTATGGAACATGCGGTAATGCACTTGCTGTATTCCCGCTTCTTCAACCGTGCGCTGCGAGACATGGGCTATGTGAACTTCGACGAGCCATACGTCCATCTCTTCAGCCACGGCACATTGACGACCGATGTGGGCAAAATCTCGAAGCGTTCCAACCCGCTCGCTCCCGACCCGTTGGTACAAGAATATGGCGCGGACACGCTTCGGTGCTATCTCATGTTCCTCGGCCCATGGGACAAAGGTGGCGCATGGACCGAGTCGGGCATCAACGGTATCCGTCGTTGGTTGCACCGAGTATGGGACGTCTGCCTCCGTGATCACAGAGAGTTGATCGGCGACGACGCAACGGCCGACCGCGCGCTCGACATGGCGTCGCACAACGCGACCAAGCGAGTCATTGAAGATATGCGGTCTTACAAATACAACACAGCGATCGCATCGCTGATGACCTATGTCAACCACTTGAACGAGGCTTGGGACAACGGCGGCGTTTCTCCGGAACTTTGGCGAGACAGCATACGGCGATTGCTCCTGCATCTCGCACCCCTCGCACCCCACATCGCCGAAGAACTGTGGCTCCGCAACGGTTGGGAGTTCTCCGTTCACCAACAACTCCTCCCAGAGTGGGACGAGTCCAAACTCACCGTCGACACCGTCAAGATCGTTGTTCAGGTGAATGGCCGCGTGCGGGACACTATCTCAGTACCCGTCGATGCGGGAGAAAAAGAGATCGCCGCCGCCGCACTCGCCTCTCCCGGTGCGATCCGTCACACCCAAGACAAGCAGATCCGCCGAGAAATCTACGTCCCCGGCCGCCTCTTCAACATCGTTGTCTGATACTCAGGCTATCCCTATCCGTTGATTGGACAGGGAGCCGTCGCGGTCAGTTGGCAGAGTGCCCGTTTCCGTTGCGACGCTCATTGAGGTCATCGTTATGGAACACGCCGCGTTCTTCACCTTGGAAAGCGTGCACAGCAACCTCTATACCATCGACTCCGACCAGCTGGTTCATCTCCTGGATGAAGCGGTTCACGATGTCCCGCAGATCCTCGTCGGTGAGACTCTCTCGCACGATGAGCGTAGCGTGGACCATCCCCTGCGGATAGTGAACATCGAGACGGCCCACGTCTCGGTCCTCGGCATCCACCACGAAATACGACTCCGACTGTGGTGTCCGCACTTCTCGTTGAAGCGTGTAAATCGTCATGTACGCCTACCTAGATTCGATTCTTCCCGCATGTAGCGAGTCGTGGTTCGCACCTTTTCGGAACAGAATAAGGATGCGGGACTTCCATCAGTCGATCACGTCCGGATATGGCCGTCACCGGTGACGACCCATTTGTAGGACATGATTTCGCGGATCCCCATCGGGCCGCGTGCATGCAGCTTGTTGGTCGAGATCGCAACCTCGGCACCTAACCCGAACTCACCGCCATCATTGAACCTTGTAGACGCGTTTGCGAAGACCGCCGATGCATCCACCTCGTTCAAAAAACGTTCGACCACCTCCGGGTCTTCTGCGATCACCGCCTCCGAATGTCCCGACCCGTAGCGCCGAATATGTTCAAGCGCATCGTCTAGACTCCGCACAACCTTGACCGACAGGATCAGCGCCAGGAACTCCGTCCCGAAGTCGTCCTCATTCGCTCGCAGAACCTTTACCGTCTTTCGCTTCGGACCGAGAAGGGACCAAGCTCGATTATCGGCCCGGATCTCAACTCCGGCTTCGGAGAACATACCGGACAACTCGTACAAGACGCCCTTCGCCACGCTCTCGTGGACCAGCAAAGTATCCAGAGCGTTGCAGACCGTGTGACGTTGCGCCTTGGAATTGAAGACGACATCAACCGCCTTGCCCAGATCCGCAGAACTATCGACATATGCATGACAGACGCCGATACCGCCAGTTACAGCCGGCATCTTCGCCTTCTCAGCCACCATATGCACCAACTCCGCGCTGCCTCGCGGCACCAACAGGTCGATGTAATCCTCCAATTCCAACATCTCCCCTACCAGCGCGCGATCGGTCGATTCCACGAACTGGACCGCGTTGTCTGGTAGACCAGCATCCACAACAGCTTCCCGAACCAACGCTGCCAGAGCCGAGTTGGTGCGTATCGCTTCCTTGCCGCCACGCAGGATCACCGCATTTCCCGCCTTGATGCACAAGGCCGCAATGTCGATCGTCACGTTGGGGCGGCTCTCATAGATAACGCCGATGACACCTAGCGGCACCCGGACACGCTTTAAAGTCATCCCGTTGTAGGCCGTGCTCTCATCGATCACTTCGCCAACAGGATCGGCGATATCCGCAATGCTCAAAACCGCCTTTGCCATATCGGCGATTCGGGCATCGTTCAACTCCATCCGCTCCGCCACGTGCTCATCCAGACCACCTGCAAGAGCCGCGGCAATGTCCGCCTCGTTAGCCGACAAAACGCGACCGCCGTTCTCAACGAGTGATGACGCAAGAGTCCTCAACGCCTTGTCACGCTGTTCAGCGGTGCAACATCCCAACTCCCCCGCCGCGTCCCGCGCGGCCTCGCCGATAGCGCGCATGTTTACGCTCGCAGCGCCATTCTCCGATGGCGAATCGACCGAGGACAAATCCTGATCAGTTCGAACAGTTTCAACGGTGACCATCTCTATTTCTTCCCTTCTACGTATTCACCTTCGCTGTCCGGCACGATGCCGAGAGCCATGTTGTTGCGATGCACTATTTCCCGACCAAAGTAGCTTTCGAGAATATCCGGCAATTCCCCTGATCTCTTGCCCATTACCAACCGGGTGTCTGATGCCGAGTAGTTGCTGATGCCCCAAGCGACATTCACTCCCGACAGAGATTTGACACCAATGATATCCCCACGTTCGAACTCTCCATCAACATCAGTCACGCCAACCGGCAAAAGACTGTTGCCTCGTCTGGCCAATGCCTTCACCGCGCCGTCATCGATAGTCACGGCGCCTTTAGCTTCAGTGCCGCCAGTGAGCAGCCAGCGTTTACGACTTTCGGATGGGGGAACCAGTGAATGGAATCTTGTCCCCACCTTCTCTTCGTTCAGCACCCTCCGGACGATGTAATCTTCGTGGCCGTCAGCGATCACCATGTCAACACCTGAGAGCATCGCAACTTCTGCGGCCTCCAGTTTGCTGCGCATCCCGCCGCTACCACGATCGTCTCTCGGGCCGCCGGCGAAACTCCTGATCTCATCGGTCAACTCGTACACATCGTGTATCAACTCGGCGTCGGGGTCATTGTGGGGATCAGAAGTATAGAGACCATCCATCTCTCCCAGCAGCACGAGCAGGTCAGCATCCAACACGTTCGCCAACATCGCCGATAGTCGATCATTATCGCCGTAGATGACGCCGACGATCTCCTCAACTGCCACAACGTCGTTCTCATTCACAATCGGGACTATCCCGGCTTCCAGCAGCATCTCCATCGTGCCTCGGACGTTTAGATATCCCTCGCGTTGGTTCAGGACACTGCGGGAGAGCAACGTCTGGGCAACTTCGATCCCAAACTTGCCGAAAAGCGATTTGTACAGAGCAATGACATCAACCTGACCAATTGCTGCTGCTGCCTGACGAGCGGTAACGTTTCGTCGTCGCAATCTGCCGCGGCTCTTCGGGCTGCGATTGACCAACGTGTCCATCCCAGCACCCACCGCACCCGACGATACGATCACCACCTCCAGCCCCGAACGGTGCGCCTCCGCGATCTGACCGACAAGACCTGAGATCGTCTCCTCATCCAACTCCCCCGAATCCCGTGTCACGATATTCGTCCCCAACTTGAAGACAGAACGCTTGATCGCGCCCGAATCGGTATCTGTAGAGGTGGAGACACGGGCCATGAATCCGATTATAAGGTTGCCGTTTTCGCCTCGAAACGCTCTCGATAGAGTTCGGTTAACCCCAGATGAGGATAGAATCGGACTTCAAGAACACCCGCAACCTAATTGCGGGTTTTACCGCGCGTGCGCACACCCCATGCCCCGAAACGTACAGCAACCATTCCTAGCATCTCTAACCGATCGACTAATCGGAACCGCCGAGTTCGACTCAATCGGGCAAGCCTTTTCGCACCCGCGGGCAAACGTCCCCACAATATGTCCTGAACCGGCGAACCCCCTCCTCTTAGCCGCGGTTTGGCGACGGATGCAAGTACCGACGCTCGTCATCACCCCAAATCCCGACTCCGCGCAACGAATCGTCGATCAACTCCCCACTTGGACCGGTACCCCAGACATCGATGAAGATGGGTCACCGATCCATCACTTCATCGAAACCGGCGGCATCCCCTTCGAACGATACGAACCCGATCGCGGCACCGCCCATCGACGCATCATCGCTCTCGACGCGCTCCGCGGCCACGCCCAGTCCGACGCCGACCCGCCGTTAGTGATCGCATCGGTTCAAGCACTCGCAGAAAAAACCATCGAACCGGATGTATTCAAAACCATCAACCGCGAGATCAAGATCGACGACCAGATCGACATCGTCGAGACGATGCGACACCTGACGCGGTCCGGCTACGAAGTGCTACCCACCGTCGAACAACCGGGAACCGTCTCTCGTAGAGGCGGCATCATCGACATCTTCCCAGTAGGCGCGAACCACCCGATCCGCATCGAACTCTTCGACGACGAAGTCGATACGATGCGTCTCTTCGACATCGAGACGCAACGATCCTTCGCTGATATCGACTCCATCCGCGTCATTCCCGCCCGCGAAGAACTGCCCAGCTTTGTCGACTCCCAATCTATCCGCGACTCGATCGGAGCACTCAACACCGACAATATCGACTTCACTCGTCTCTCCGCTCGTCGCTTGTCCGATGAGCTGAATTTGGTGTCAGAGGGCGAAATCGACAACGAACTCGCCTTCTACGCGGGATTCTTCAACCGAGGCTCCCTCTTCGACTACCTGCCTAACGATTCCGTCGTCATAGCCCTGCGTCCACGCATGATCGCAGATGCTGCCACCGGTATCGATCGCCGTCTGGAAGAAACCCGCCGCGTCAAGGAGCGACGCGCCGAGGTCCCGATCAACTTCCCCGTCCCCCACATCGATTGGCCGTACCTCGCGCAGAGCATCGAGACGATCGGTCACCGATTGGAGATCGACCCCTTCGGAATCGACGCCCTAGATTTAGGCGACAAACGACCGCTCCCGATCAAACACCATTTGCCGACGAACCGCATCGATCCCTCCGCGTTGACGGACGACGGAGAAGATCCCGTCAATGTCGTCTTGGACGATCCCACGCTCGCGCTCGCTCGCTCCATCGAACAAGGCGCCAGCCAAGTTGTCGCCATCACTAGTCATCCAGCGCGACTTTACGAACTCGCAGAAGACGCAGGCATCAAGTCGCAATACGAGCGCAAAGACGGTGAAGCGTCGCCCGTAAGAAAAACGAAGTCGAGAAAAACGAAGTCATCGGTTGTAATCGCTGAAGGTTATGCAACTTCAGGGTTTGCGCTCGAATTCGATGATGGTGAAACCATAAGTGTGTTGACCGACGCCGAGATATTCGGCATAAGGAAGCAGCGAAGGCGCACCCACCGTCGCGCAGCCAGACGTGGCCCGCAACTTGAGCAGCTACAACCCGGCGTATACGTCGTTCATGTCGATCACGGCATCGCCAAGTTCATCGGCACCGAAACAAAAGAACCCGATGGCCGAGAACACCTGATCCTCCAATACGCCAAAGACGACCGCGTATACATACCTACAGAGCATATAGACCGCATCCAGATCTACCAAGGCGGCGGCGAGAACGCGCCGCGACTGTCTAGGCTCGGGACTCAAGAGTGGCGGTCTGCCAGACGCCGCGCCAAACGCGCAACCGAAATCGTCGCCAACGAACTCCTCGGTATCTACGCCGCCCGGATGTTGGCCAAGGGTATCCAGGCCGACCCGGACACGCCTTGGCAACACGTCCTTGAAGCCAGCTTCCCATTCGAAGAAACACCCGACCAACTCACTGCTCTCCAAGCCGTCAAGCAAGATATGGAGGGCAAAAAGTCGATGGACCGCATCATCTGCGGAGATGTCGGCTTTGGCAAGACAGAGATCGCTTTGCGCAGCGCATTCAAAGCCGTACAGAACGGTCGTCAAGCCGCGGTGCTAGTCCCAACCACTCTCTTGGCCCAACAGCATTACGACACATTCAAGGAACGGCTCGCGCCCTTCCCTGTGGAGATCGACGTCATATCACGCTTCCGCTCCCGTGACGAACAGCAAGATATTTTGGAGAGGCTTTCAAACGGCCGGATCGACATCATCATCGGCACTCACCGTCTGATCCAGCGCGACATAGCCTTCAACGACCTCGGGCTTGTCGTGATCGACGAAGAGCAGAAATTCGGCGTTAGGCACAAAGAGCACATGAAGAGGCTCCGAGCCGCCGTAGATGTCCTCACTCTTTCGGCCACTCCGATACCGCGCACCCTTTACATGTCCATCGCAGGTATCCGCGATATGAGCAACATGGAGACCGCGCCCGAAGAACGCCTCCCGGTCCGAACCTTCGTCTCCGAATCGAGCGACGACCTCATCCGAGAGGCCATCCTCCGAGAACTCGACCGCGGCGGCCAAGCCTTCTTCCTCCACAACCGCGTCAAAGGCATCGAACGCGTCAGTCGTCGATTGAGAGAACTCGTCCCGGAAGCCTCTTTCACGATCGGGCACGGACAGATGCCTGAAGGTCAACTCGAAGAAGTGGTCACCGCTTTCGAGCGAGGCGAATACGACGTCCTCGTCTGCACGACAATCATCGAGGCCGGCATCGACATGCCCAATGTAAATACTCTCATCGTCGACGATGCCGACCGTTTCGGCCTTGCCCAGCTTCATCACATCCGAGGACGCGTTGGCCGCGGAGCCAAACAGGGATTCGCCTACCTTCTAGTCCAACCCAACAAATCCCTCACCGAAGAGGCCGACGCACGTCTCAACACCATCCTCGCAGCGACCGAACTCGGATCAGGTTTCAAGATCGCCATGCGAGACCTCGAGATACGAGGCATGGGCAACGTCATCGGCGCGGAACAGAGCGGGCACGTCGCCGCAATAGGTCTGCACCTCTACACCCAACTGCTATCCCAGTCCGTCGAGGAACTCCGCCGCAAGATGGAGCAATCACCTAACGGCGAAGCCTCGTTTGAAAATATGGCATCAGCCACCGAAAACGGTTCGCCGCGCACCGACAATCGAGCCAACGGTCGCACACCTAAGCTGATGAGCAACGGAGAGGCTGATTGGCAACCCCCAAGCATGATCCGCGCCGATGTTCGCCTCGGCATTGACGACAATGTACCTCCCGAATACATCGAAGACCTCGCCCAACGCCTATCCTTCCACCAACGCCTCTCTTGGGCTAGCAGTCAAGAGGAAATCGACGGACTACGCGAGGAACTACGCGACCGGTACGGCCCGATCCCCGAAAGTGTCGAAGGGATTCTCGAAACCGCACGCATTCGCCTGTTAGCTGAACAGTCCGATTGCTCCTCCGTACGCGTCACTGGCGATCGCGCCCGCATCATGATGAACTCCCCAGTAGGCGGCGCCAAAGCTCAACTCCAACGCCTCCTAGGACCCCAAGCCCGCGTCGGCAACACCCAAATAGTCATCCAAGCCGACAAAGGCATGGACACCCAAGAGTTCGTCCAAGAAATCGGACCAGTCCTCGAAACCATCCGCAACTTCCGGCAGCGCATCATGGCGTTGGTCAACGCCTCCTAGTCAGGTCCCCGACGGCCTCCACAGCTGGTGTAAATTGATGTCGCCGCGCATCATCAGCCCCGCTGATCGAATACAATCACGCGTAACCATTCAACGCAGGATTTGTAATGATTAACGTATCCGCAAACAGGCCACAAAACCTGCCCGAAACTCCTCAACTACCTCTACCTAGTCCTGATGTAGGCACCGTGCCCCTGGTCCAACTAGAAAACGGCGCGGTTCGTTTCGCGGGCACCAGAGTTTCGCTCGAAAGCATCATCTTTCTGCACAAGCAGGGCCAAACCCCGCAACAGATCAACGATGCTTTCGATCTCATCAGTACTCACGACATTGAAAAAGCGATCGAGTACTACGAAGCCGAGAAGGAATGTGTCGACCGATACCTCGCTGTAAGCCAGAAAATAAGTGCGGCATGGCGTGAATTTGATGACGCACGAACTCAATCAGGTGAGCGCACACCGCTCCCTTCATAGCGCGAGCACAGAGTTATAGTTCTCAAAACTAATATGAAACGTTCGAAAAAACTTCCGAATAAAACGATTTGATGCGACTGCTTCTCGACGAAGACCTCAATAACAATTTGATGAGAGGGTTGATAGCTAGGCAACCTGATCTCGATGTCGTCCGCGCCCAAGATGTCATTCAGGGACGCCCCGATGATTACGTTTTGCAGTGGGCTTCTGAAAACGAACGGATTCTCGTTACACACGACATCAGATCAATCCCGACGCACTGCCAAACACGATGGGAAAACGGTCTATCCGTCGCCGGGATCATCTACGTTGAGCAAATCATACCGATCGGTCAAGCAGTCGAACGGATCCTAGAATTGCTGCATGACTACAGTCCTGAAGACTGGGTCGATCGTACCGCATACGTAACCAGGGGAGCTTTCCAGAGCGACTGAAATGTTATTCGCCACACTTCCAACCTAGGCTGATTATGCGCCACCGATGAAATCTCTTCCAGTGACCAAATCTCAACCAATTTCTCAGTCTCTCGCCACTTCCTGGAACACCCACATCCAAGCCATCAACTCCCTCGGCCAAGAAATCCTCGCCAGCGGCTGGAAGCCCACCGCGATCCTAGGCATCTCCAGAGGCGGTCTCATTCCCGCGGCCATGCTCTCATACATTCTCGACGTTCGAGTAATCCAAGCCATCCGAGTCCAACACTACGACGATCAGAACAACCCTCTCGACTCAGGCCCTAAATTCGTCGACGAACCCGAACCATTCGCATCTCGCCATATCGAAACCGATCGTCTCTTAATCGTGGACGACATCGTCGATACCGGTGAAACGTTGAAGTTGGTGCTCGACGCCGTGCGACCACACGCAGATGAGGTCAAGGTCGCCGCTCTCTACGTGCGGTCAAACCGCAAAGATGCCGCAAACTGGTTCTGGCGTGTCGAGGATCAGTGGGTGATATTCCCCTGGGCGCCGGAATGTTAACCATCCGCCTTGAGCGTTGCGCGCTGTCATAGCTAGATTCTCAGAGCGGATTGTGCCACCGCAAACCCGGGAAACGAGCGAAATCCGAATCGTTTGAGTGCACCTCCGCCTGATACTCCATCGCGATCGCGGCTATATGAGCATCGGTCACCAAGTTACCGCCCACGCCAGCGGCGTCCAAGTTGCGCCGAAACAGTGCTAGGTGCTCCCGGCTCGGATTGATTGCCGAGATATGTGGCAGTTCAAACCACTCCGACAACCAGTCCACAGCTACCGTCGCAGGCAATGGGTTCGGTGTAACGCTCCGGAGCGTGATGGTACGCACAAACCCGCTAGCCACGATCCAAGGAATTCCGATCTGCTCCGATCCATTCGTCAGATCCTGCCACCAACTCCTAGCCAAGCGGTGGAACGGCGCGTCCTCATTATGCGCATATACAAGCAGGTTGATATCAGGAACGATCACGAGACACTTTCCCTCAGATAATCCTCAACTTCCAGTTCATCGTTGAGCTGGTTAAGCCTTAACGGGTCTATCCCAGGCGCGAATCCGCCTTTGAAAGATCTAACCTTAAAGGGCCTCCGTGGTTCGTCGTTCATCGTCGGCGACATCCCTCGCCGCAGCGTTTCGTTTACGACCTGCTTGAACGATTTCTCGTGAAGCTTGCTCTGTTCCCTCAGGAAATCCGCAACGTCGTCATCAATGGTCAGTGTGGTTCTCATATCAGACATCATAGTGCGTCGTAATTTTGATGTCAAGATGTCTGCCAATTTCTGACTGGCAGGGTCGACGGGATCGAAAGCATAATAGAGCACTGCGAAACCGACAGAAGCAAAAGCCCCATGAAAATAACCGACATCCGCCTACGCCATCTCACCGGACACATGGAGGTCGACGGTCCTTTCTTCGAAGACCGCCTCCTCCAGCCCACAGACATCTACGAAGAGTTCCGCACGAATCGAAGACAGATTGGCAACCGCGGTTCACAAGTTGACGACAAAGTCTTCAAAGTCGAGCAAACATTCGTTCAGATCGATACCGACGAAGGTGTCAGCGGCATCTCGTCTGCCGGCTTCAGCGGTACCAACTGGCATGTCTGGCAGTTGAAAGACCTTCTCATCGGTCGCGATCCTCTCGCTACCGAGTTCCTATGGGACATCATGCACCGCACCTCGGTACACGGACGTCAAGGCGAACCGATGATGGCGATCTCCGCCCTTGACATCGCTCTCTGGGACCTCAAAGGCAAATGGCTAGGTCAGCCCGTCTACATGCTCATCGGCGGACCATGCCGAAAATCAATGCCCGCGTACGCCTCCATGCTCGGTCACAACGTCACCGACATGGGCTTAGTCCGCGAGCGCGCGACCATGGCCAAAGAGCGGGGTTTCACTGCCCAAAAATGGTTCTTCCGTCACGGTCCGATGTCCGGACACGAAGGCCTCATGAAAAACGTCGAGATGGTCAAAACCCTCCGCGAGACCGTTGGCCCAGAGATCGACATCATGCTCGATTGTTGGCAATCGATGGACGTAAACTACGTCGTCAAACTCGCCTCATACATCGAGGAGTACCAACCCCGATGGATCGAAGAGGTCGCCATGCCCGACCGCATCGACTCCTACCGCAAGATCCGTGAGAAGATCAACATCCCCGTCTCCGGAGCCGAGCACGAGTACACCCGATGGGGCTTCAAACGCTTCCTAGACGCAGAAGCGCTCGACATCATCCAACCCGACCTCAACTGGGCAGGCGGCCTATCCGAAACACTCAAAATCTCCGCCATGGCCACAGCCTACGACATCATCACCATCGCCCACCAAGGCGTCACCCCCGTCGGCATGGCATGGTCCGCATCCCAGTCACCCATCCACACCCCATACGTCGAGATGCTCCTAAAACACGCCGCACTCGCCTACCACTTCGACAAAAACAACGGACCCATTCTCAACAATGGCAACCTGACCGTCTCCGACGAACCCGGTTTCGGCTACGAAATCGACGAAGACAAAGTCGAAGAAGAACGCGAAATCACGTTCTAACTCAGCCCACGGCCGTCAACTCAGAGCCGGTCTGCGCACCCGCATATACCGGCTCCCAACCAACATCCCGATGCCCGAAATTAAACTCCTTGGGGTGCAAAATCTCAGCGAGAATCTCTAGCGTCTCCACCAACCGCGGTCCTGGCCGATTGAAATACTGATTCCCATCGGCAACAAACACCGTCCCATTCTCAACCGCCGATAGCGAACCCCAACTAGTCTTCCCCTCAAGTATCGGCACGTCCTTCCGAGTCCGCTCGATATCAAAACCGCAAGGCGCGATCACGATCACATCAGGATCGGCCTCCCGCAATTCCTCGTACCGCATCCAAGGCGAATGCAACCCCGCCTTGCCAAACAAAGACCGACCACCCGCCATCTCCACTAACGTCGGCATCCAATTCCCTCCCGCCATCAACGGATCTACCCACTCAATCAGCGCCACAGAGGGAACGTCATTCAACCCCGCCGTCTTCTCAACGATCGCATCCATCCTTCGCTTCGAGTCAGCAACCAACTCTTCGCCCCGTTCCCGCGCCCCCAATGAGTCGGCCACTCGCATGATGTCACCCCAAACATCATCTAGCGCATTCGGTTGCAGAGAAACGATCTCCGGCTGAAAACCCACTATCTTGGCAACCGCTGCCTCAACATCCCTCAAACTCACCGCACAAACCTCGCACTGAGTCTGCGTAACGATGTGCGTCGGATCCAACTCGCGCAACACCTCCAGCTTCACGTCATAAACACCCAAAGCGCCATAAGCAGCATCCATCGCATCGGAACCGCGCAACACATCCTTCACCTGCTGATCGATCTCCAGACTCGAACCGCCAACATCGATCTTCGGAACCGTCACCGCGGGCAACTCCTCGACATCCGTCGGATAGTCACACTCATGCGACCTCCCAACCAACTGTTCACGAAATCCCAGCGCGCAGACAATCTCGGTCGCGCTAGCAATCAAGGAGAGTATTCGGGGTTCTGCTTCGTTTGACATGACCTCATTTTAGGTTGACCCGAACGATCGCGATCAACCCAGCAATATACTTGCGAAAAGACAACCTCAAACCCGATTCCCAAACAATATCCCATGACTCTCTCACCCCCGATCCAGCGCGATGTACCCGACGCCCTAGGCCGATTCGGTCGATACGGGGGGCAGTTCGTACCCGAAACCCTCATGGCCGCGCTGGCCGAACTCGAGGAAGCATACGGTGCCGCCAGAGAAGACGCCACCTTCTGGGATGAACTCTCAAACCTCCTTACCGACTACGTGGGCAGACCCACCCCTCTCTACCACGCCGCGAACCTTAGCCAAAAACTCGGCGGAGCTCAGATCTGGATCAAGCGCGAAGACCTCGCCCACACCGGCGCTCACAAGATCAACAACGCCATGGGCCAGATCCTGTTGGCAAAACGCCTAGGCAAGAATCGCATCATCGCCGAGACCGGCGCCGGACAACACGGCGTCGCCACCGCCACCGCATGTGCCATGATGGGACTCGAGTGCATCGTCTACATGGGCGAAGAAGACATCCATCGACAGGCCCCAAACGTCTACCGCATGAAGCTCCTCGGCGCAACCGTCGAACCCGTCCTATCCGGCAGCCGCACCCTCAAAGACGCCATCAACGAGGCCATTCGAGACTGGGTAACCAATGTCCAGACGACCCACTACCTAATCGGCAGCGCCGTCGGACCGCACCCTTACCCCATGCTCGTCCGAGACTTCCAGAACGTCATCGGCAAAGAAGCCCGCGCCCAGTGCCTAGACCAGATCGGACGTCTCCCCGACTACGCCGTTGCCTGCGTCGGCGGCGGCTCCAACGCCATCGGACTCTTCAGCGGCTTCGTTGACGATGACTCCGTCGGACTCATCGGTGTAGAAGCCGCCGGCGACGGCGTCGACACCGACCGTCACTCCGCCACAATCACCAAAGGCCGACCCGGAGTCCTACACGGCGCAATGTCATACCTCCTCCAAGACGAGTGGGGACAAGTCACAGAAGCCCACTCCGTATCCGCCGGCCTCGACTACCCCGGCGTAGGGCCCGAACACTCATACTTCCACGACATCGAACGAGCAAAATACGTCGCCATCGACGACACCGGCGCTCTCGACGGCTTCGACCTCCTCTGCCTGACCGAAGGCATCATCCCAGCCCTAGAACCATCCCACGCCCTCGCCTACATCAAAGACTGGGCACCAAACCTAGACCCTTCCACGGTCATCCTGCTCCTCCTAAGCGGCCGAGGCGACAAAGACCTAGAAACCGTAGCCACCCAACGCGGCATCGAGATCTGATCTACGCGTTCAGCGCGCAGTCCTGAGGTTTATCCTCGGTGCAACGGCCAACGGGGCCGCGGCAAGTCAAGTGATCGGTATTCGATTTTTCCTTCCGGAACGGCATCAAAGCTGATATTCGCGCCATACATCAACCGCATCCCCACTAGAGCAGTGTGCCCAGAGCAATGTACCTCTACGTCTTGCCAATCGCCCCCAATCATCACACTGCCTCTGTAAATCGCGGTGTCACGCTGAGAACCATCTGCAAGCGTAACCGCACGATCACGAACGTATTCAAGGCCCAAACGATCAACCATATGGAGCGGCAGAGCGATTGATCCTGTGAACCCGGTATCAAGCGTGGCTTGGGTCGTCTCAGAAAATCCAGCGGCACCTGTTACCGTAATCGAGACTGTCGGATACAAACTCCCTGATACAGCGACCACCGTACCTATATTCATACATCCATATCCGGACGCGCACCGCCAAACGAATCTATCCAGATCCTAGGGTGGATGAGTAAGAACGGATGCGAAACGTCGGACTTCCTCCTCAAGAGTTCGTCCGCCATATCCTCAGTATCCGATATCGCCCAGACGCCACTTTCAGGATCGATAGCTATAAACCGGTTGACATCTTTCTCTGTCAACAGCGGTTTGACTTGATTGTGATAAATCTCCCGGGCGCGCCGACCCGAAGCATCGATCTCTTCTTGCGTTCGAACCATCGCTTATCTCCAAATCCCCAAATCCATCACATCCCCTACAACCGATTCTAACGATTCACAGACCTCATCCCCCTATAGCGAGCGCAAGCCACACCCCTCACACCTTCACCACATAAGTCCCCGCGATCTTGTCGTGCCATCCCTGCCGCTGCCCATCGAACAAAACCCAGATGTAGCCCAAAAGGAGGATGATTGCCGAGACGATCTTTCCGATCACCTCGCGCAGCAACGTGGTGCCGAAGCCGATCGGCGTGCCATCCGTCTTGACGATCTTTATGCCAATGGCGATCTTCCCAGGCGATTGACCTCGACTGGCCACCATGACCAGCACGACGATCCAGTACACGATCCCAAAGACCGTATTCATGATCTCTCCACCGAGGCCCATAGCCGAGCCGATCGCGAAGCCCACGAACCCGACGATTATCGATATCACCAAATCCACTAGGAACGCACCCAAACGCTGCCCCGCACTCGCAATCTCCAATGCCATCATTCCTTCCGGGGCATCATCCGAAACCACGTTGTACTCCATCATTTCCTCCTAATAGCTGGCCAACCGTCGTTAAACCGTACCATCATCCCTTCCGCGGCGCACCCGTCAAAACGATCAACAACGCCGCACCGCTCATCAACCCGACTCCTACCCACCACGCCGGATCATACGACCCCGTCCAATCCCTGACGTAACCCGCCGCCGGTGCACCGATACCACCCACAACCAGATTGATCGGATTCGCCAGCCCACGTATCCCACCCACGCTCCCACGTCCAAAATAGTCCGCCCAGATGAAGTTGTTCAAAAACATCATCCCGCCGATACCCATACCGAAGATCCACATCGAAACGAACATAATAGGCAGATTCGTGGCGTAGATCGTCAACACGCTCGCTCCAGCCAACATCGAAAACCCAAACGCTCCCAAGAACCGCGCCGGAATCCATTTCACCAGCATCCCGAACAAAAACGTCGAACCTCCTGCCGCTACCGCATCGAACGCCGTCGCAAAAGATATCAACGTCGGATCCATACCCCGGTCCATAAACGCCGCGATCCGATGCAGCGCCACCGTCCCCGTCGCCAGCTGAACCATCGAAAACACAATCACCAACCGCCACAAAGTCGTCGTTCGAACCGCTTCCCTCACCGTCCACGAAACCTCTTCGACCATCCGCATTGATCCCGAACCGCCACCAGAACCCTCCCGCAAATCGCCATCCGGCATCAACCCAACATCCTCGGGTTGTCGACGCACAAAGATCGCGGCGAGCGGAACGATAACTACGATCCCGATGATAGCCAGAACGATCCAAGCGCCGCGCCAACCGATCTCATTGATTAACACCTGCGTCAACGGTATGAACAGCAACGCCCCGACCGGTATCCCCAGACCCACAAACGCCACCGCCTTCCCCCGGTTCCTCACAAACCACTTCAAAACCGGCACCGTCGTAACCAGCGCACCCGGACCGCTCATCCCGACCAGCCCCATCACGATAAACAGAACGACCAAGTGCCACGCCGACGTCACATACGCCAGCCCTATCAACGCACCGCCCGTCGCCAGCGCCGCCACCGGCAACATCACCCGCGAACCATACCTATCCAACAACCATCCGATAACCGGACTCGTCGCTGAACTCGCACCCATCCGAGCCGTCTGCGCCCAACCGAACGCCGCACGACCAATCCCTAATTCATCTCCCATCGGCTTGATGAACAACCCGAAATTCAACGACCCCATCCCCATGCTCACCGCACCCGTAGCCGCCATCACCGCAACAATCACCCACCCGTAAAAGGGACGAGTTCGCCCCTCGTCTCCCCTGTTCAGCAATTGCATCATGCCAAACTACCACAACCCATCACCCGTGCATCAGACCTTCGGGCCAGCGTAAAACGCACAACATTCACCTCCCCTGAAACACCAAATTCAACCTAGTAATGCTGAATCTGTTGACGCATATCCAACCCTCAACTATCCTTCACCATCAAACTAGAGCCGTACACAATGCGCCAAATGTTGATACACGAGATAAGCCATATTCTCCAGAAGGCAACAGCACTCACACTCATCTTGGCGCTGTCGCTTGTCTTGGCTGCGTGCGGCGAGGCAGATCAAGACGCCACCACTGATAAGGCTCCCGAAACACCCAAGCCCACTCAGGCACCTACTCAAACCCCCAAAATCGAGCCCACGTCCACACCTGCACCGACCGCAACTCCACAAGTCGAACCCACACCTACACCTGCGCCGATCACAACACCGCAAATCGAACCCACGCCCACACCTGCGCCGACCGCAACTCCACAACCGGAGCCCGCATCCTCAGCCACCGACCCGCTCGACATCCCGGAACATCTCCGTGAAAAGACCGCACAATTCTGGGAGGCATACAACAAGTACGATCTTGACGCGCTTAAGACCTTCTACGAGGAAAACTACTGGAACGAGCAAGAGGCAGAGGTACAGTCAAACATGCAGCCATTCAAAAGCTTTGGCATGAAAATCACTGCCGAGGAAACGTCTCCCCCCACCGAAATCGCTCCCGGCAAATGGGAAATCAGGCAGAACGCAAGTTTCTCTGTCGGTTCAATCAAAATGGTCTTTATCTACGAAGAATTCGAAGGAGACTGGCTACTCACATACGCACAAAATCAGTAGACCGGAACAACAACCAAATCTGAACAACACACGGAACCAAATAGATGCCCAACAAAACCAAAATCGAAAAAGTCGAATCCATGCTCATCGGTGGCTCCGACGGTTCCCCCGGCGGACACCACATCGTCCGAATATGGACCGAAGACGGGACCTACGGCGTAGGACAGTCCTCATGCTGGGCATACATGGAAGCCGCCGACGCCATCGCCCAGAAATGCGGCGACTACCTCATCGGCAAAGACCCCTCCCGCATCGAGCACCACTGGCAATACATGTATCGCATGGGACCCTTCCGCGGCTCTGCTCTCTCCGGTGCAATCAGCGCCGTCGACATCGCATTGTGGGACATCAAGGGCAAGCGGTTCGACGCACCAGTATGGGACCTCCTAGGCGGTAACACCCGCGACAAGATCAGGCTCCACCTCCTCATGGGCCCGAGGCAGGCCACCGATCTCCCCTTCCCTCACGACCGCGGCAAACAAGCCCACGGACTCTACGTCGCCGCAAAAGAATCCGCCGAAGAGGGTTGGACAGCAATCAAGACAGACCCATTGCCTAACGGCTTCGAGAGCATGACCGTCGAACGCCTCATCTCCGACACCGTCGACAACGTAGCCGCCATGCGCGAAGGCGCCGGCAAGGACGTCGACATCATCCTCGAGATCCACCGAAAACTAACACCCATGAACGCCACTTTGCTGGCGCAGGAACTCGAACAGTTCCGCCCCCTCTTCTACGAAGACCCCATACAGATCGACAGCATGATCTTGCAAGGCGGCATCGCGAAGCGCACCGCGATCCCCGTCGCAAACGGCGAGCGCATACACAACATCTGGGAGTTCCGTGACATGTTCGAAGGCGGCGGACCTCAATACGTCCGACCCGACATGGGCCTCGGCGGCGGCATAACCCACGTCAAAAAAATCGCCGCCCTAGCAGAGTCCTACCACTCCGCGCTAGCAACCCACAACTTCCTCGGCCCGATCACAACCTCCGCGGCCATCCAAGTCGACGCCTCAATCCCCAACTTCGTCACCCAGGAATACTCCCTACGCGACGAACACCCCGCAAACGCCGTCTTCATAAACCACCACAAACGAGAAGGCGGATACATGCTCCTACCCGACGCCCCAGGCATCGGCATCGAAATCGACGAAGACCTCCTAAAAATCGCCAAAACAACCTACGAAACCCGAGACCTAAACATGATCCCCATGAGAACCGACGGCTCCGTAGGCTACTCCGTATAACCCAACAGCAACACAAAGCAACCCAATCGTAGGGGCCGTTCGCGAACGGCCCGGGGAGGGGCTGCGAAGGAAGCGAACCTTCGCAGAATGATGGACGTCACCCCAAAACCACCACTCCTCCCAACCCCTCGAAACACCAACCAAAACCCCATCAACTACGAACACATCCCCTCTCCCGCTCAGCGGGAGAGGGCTAGGGTGAGGGTGATCCGGGTGGAGAGGAGGGGCCAGAAGGACTCCACCAAC